>CAWKOD010000022.1:0-184360 GCA_963850885.1 uncultured Alphaproteobacteria bacterium
AAAATTTTCCTGCGAGAATCGATTCCGATTCGGAGAACGATTCGTTCCAACAGAACGAACCGGGGCATTTGCCAGAACGAAAGCCGCCACCTTGCGGTGGCGGCTCGATTCTCAGCGGCAGTCGGATCGACTACTTCTTCCGCGCATCCGCGTATGGATAGATCATCTCGCCGGTCTTGTACTCCGGCGGCCACAGGATCGGCTGGTGGTCGCCCGCCTTGAACTGATCCGCATTGTTGGGCGCGATGTTCTGGAACTGGGTCAGCACCATCCGGGGCTTCGACCATTCGCCGTCCTTGCCGAATGAAAGCTCACCGACCACGGTCTTGAAGCTGTGGCTGTGGATGTATTTGGCGAGCACCTCGTGATCGAGGCTCTTGGTGGCGGTGACCGCCTGCTCCAGGATCTGTCCGTTGGTATAGCCGAACGGAACGAAAGCATAGCCGATCGAATCGGTCTTCAACTCCGCCGCCTTGGCTTGATAGCGCTTCATCAGGTCATCGAGGCCCGGAAAATTAAGCTTCGGCGAAGGCACGAAGCTCTCGTGGATGACGAGGCCGTTTTGCACCGGTCCGAGCTGGACCTTGATCGGCGTCACCAGCTGGCCGATCAGCGCGCCGCCGAACATTTTTGGAGTAAGGCCGATCTCGTTGGCCGCGCGCACGAGGCCGACGCTGTCGGGCGGATAGGCGCCGGCATAGACAATGTCCGCATTGGCGGCCTGCACCGCGCGCATCACCGGCGTGAAGTCGGTGGTGCTCGGCGGATAGCTCTTGTCGTAGATCAGCTTGAAGCCATGTTTCTTCAGCTCCTCGCGGGCGCCCTGGGCGGCGGCCTGGGCGAACTCGGCGTCGGCGGCGATGATCGCGACCGTCTGCGGCTTCGGATTCTGCTTCGCCGCCATCTCGAAGAAGCCCTTGGAGAAGGCATTCACGCCATCGGAGCCGACCGGCACCATCGAAAAGTATTTGTCGTAATGGTACTGATCGTTGATGCCGATCGCGGTGTAGCTGATCAACATTTTCTTGTTCTGGATGATGGTCGGCATGACCGGGGCGACGAAGTTGGTGCCGTAGGGGCCAAGCAGCAGGTCGGCTTTGTCGACGCTGATGAGCTTGGTGTAGAGGCCCGGCACGCTGGCCGGGGTGCTCTGGTCGTCGTAGACGATAATCTCGACCGGCCGGCCCAACAGTCCGCCCTTGGCGTTGACGTCGTCACGCCAGATCTCGATTGCCGCCTGCAGCATCTTGCCGGCCGGCGCGCCGGCGCCGGTCAGCGCGAGACTCATGCCGACCTTGATCGGGTTACCGCTTTGCGCCGATGCGCTGGAGCACCAGCACAGTCCCGCCAGCAACGTCGCGGCGAATGCGCCGAACGCCTTCCGTCTTGCGTTCATCATTTTCTTCTCCTTGGCAGGTGCTGCTTTGACGATCTATTTCTTCCGTGCGTCGGCGTACGGATAGATCAGGTTTCCGGTCTTTGAGGCCGGCGGCCACACGATCGGCTGCGCTTTGCCGTCGCGGAATTGATCGAGGTTGTTCGGCTGGGCGTTCTGGACTTGCGTCCAGTCCATGCGCGCCTTCGACCATTCTCCGTTCTTTGCGAAGGAGAAATCTCCGGCCACGGTCTTGAAGCTCGCCTTGTGCATGTATTCGGCGAGCTTGTCGTGGTCGAGGCTCTTGGTTTCGGTCACCGCCTGGGCCAGCACCTGGCCGGCGCCATAGGCGAACGGTCCCCAGGCGAACCCCAGTGGATCGACGCCTGCAGCGGCGGCCTTGGCCGAATAGCGCTTGAGGAATTCCGGGGCGCTCGGAATGCTGGTTCCCGTCGCGGCGGCATAATTCTCGCCGGTGATGAGGCCATTCGCGATCGGGCCGAGTTGCACCTTGATCGGCGTGACCAGCATGCCGATCATCGCGCCGCCCATCATCTTGGGTGACAATCCGATCTCGTTGGCGGCACGGATGATGCCGACGTTGTCCGGCGGATAGGCGCCGATATACACGATGTCGGGGTTGGCGGCCTGGACCGCGCGCACCACTGGCGCGAAGTCGGTGGTCGAGGGTGGATAGCTCTTGTCATAGACGAGCTTGAAGCCATGCTTCTTGATCTCCTCGCGGGCGCCCTGCGCCGCGCCCTGGGCGAACTCGGCGTCGGCGGCGAGGATCGCGACGGTCTCCGGTTTCGGCTTCTGCGCCGCCGCCATGTCGAAGAAACCGATGGAGAAGGAATTCACGCCTTCCGGACCGACGGAGACCATCGAGAAGTATTTGTCGTATTGGAATTTGTCATTGATGCCGATCGCGGTGAAGCTGATCGTCAACTTCTTATTCTGGATGATGGTCGGCATCGCCGGCGCGACGAAGTTCGTCCCGTAGGGCCCGAGCAGCAGGTCGACCTTGTCGACGGTGATCAGCTTGGTGTAGATGCCGGGCACGTTCGCCGGCGTGCTCTGATCGTCGTAGATGACGAGCTCGACCGGGCGGCCCAAGAGTCCGCCCTTGGCATTGACGTCGTCGCGCCAGATGTCGAGCGCGGTGTTGATGACCTTGCTCGGCGAGGCGCCGGCGCCGGTGAGTGCAAGGCTCAGCCCGATCTTGATCGGATTACCGCTCTGCGCGGACGCTCCCGAGAGCGTCAGCAGTGCAACGATGAACGCCGCGACGAACGCGCGCAGCGCATTCCCACAAATCTTCGCCATCGCTTCCTCCCTTGAGCGGGGCGTCGATGCGCGCCGCCCTTGTCGTGCCTGGTCTTTCCCTATTTGTGCATCTCGTCGGTCGGCATGATACCCCAATAGTTCGCCGCGCTCGGGTCCTTCTGCCAGACTTTCGGCTTCTGCGGCCGGTCGCGGTGCCAGGGCCGCGGCTCGAAATGGCCGAGCGCCTCGTTCATCTGGTCGAGCTGCGCGAACAATTCGGTGATCAGCCCGTTCGGCGCGCGGTGATAGGCGAACAGGTTGTGCCCGATGCCGTGACGGCCGGGACCCCACAACAGCTTGTAGCCATTGAGGCTGAGGTGGTCGCAGGCGGTCAGCATGTGGCCCCAGTCGCGCAGCTCGAATGCGGTGTGGAAGTGCCGGTCCTCCGGGTCGCGCATCAGGTTGATGGTGTGATGATCGACGCCGCAGCGCAGAAACGAGAAGAAATCGCCCATCCAGTCCGACACCCGGAAGCCGAGCACGTCGCAATAGAAATCCGTGACCTTCTTGACGTCTTTGACGAAGAAGGCGACGTGGCCGAGCTTGTGCGGCACGATGCCCTTCTGCGGAAACTTTCTGGTGCATGAACTCGCCGCGCTTGAACACCTCCATCACGGTGCCCTTCGGGTCGTCGAAGCTCACCATTTCGGCGACCGATGGCTCGGGGTTCGTCTTGCGCTCCGTCTTGATGCCGTGGGCCGCGGTCTGCTTCTCAAACGCGCCGAGGTCGTCGTCGGGCCCGAGCTGGAAGCCGAGCCGCACGCATTTGGAATGGTCGCCTTTGCGCAGCACCACCGAGTGATGGTCGATGGTGGAGGCGAGGTAGGCCGTGTCCTTTTCCTTCGCGATCAGATTGAGCCCGAGGATGTCGGTGTAATACTCGATCTGCTCGTCGAGATCGGCGGTCTCGTAGGTGGCGTGAGCGATTTTCTTGACACCGATCATGGCGTGCTCCTTGTTTTCAGTCTTTTTCACGCGGCAGTGAATTGATGACGTCGATCATCACCGCAACATCGTGCGTCTCGCCGAAGCCCATGTCGACGCATTTCTTGTAAAGCTCGATGGCGCGGTTGAGCAGCGGCGTCGCGGTGCCGGTCTCGTCGGCCCACTGCTCGATCATGTGGAAGTAGTGAAACAGCAGCGCCGCCTGGCCCTGCACCGGATGGAACTTGCGCTGCGCCATCCACGGTGCGCGGATGCCGAACTGCGTGGAGCCGCCGCTGCCCGCAGCGATTGCCTTGATCATCAGATCGACGTCGACGCCGGCCTTGAGCCCCAGCGCCATCGCCTCCGCGGTCGCGGCGATGTTGATGGCGACCAGCAGATTGTTGACGAGCTTGACCTTGGTCGCGGCGCCGAACGGGCCGAAATAGAGGCACAGGTCGGCGAAGCCCTTGATGACCGGCTCGACCTTCTTGGCCGCCTCGGCATCGCCGCCCAGATAGATCACCGCCTTGCGCGCCGCCACCATGCCCGGCGTGCCGCTGACCTCGCCGTCGAGATAGGCCGCGCCCTTCTTGGCGAGCGGCGCGACTTGCTTTTCCTTCGCAGGCACCGGATGCGACCCGAGTTCGACGATGATCTGGCCGGGCCGGGCCGAATGGATGAGGCCGTTCGCGCCGTTCACCACCTCGTCCATCGCCTCGGCGGTCGGCACGCAGGAGAACACCACGTCGCACTGCGCGCCGATTTCGGCTGGCGACTTCGCCGGCGTGCCGCCCACTTTCTCGAAGTCGGCCAATGAACCACGCCGATAGCCAAGCACCTTGTAGCCGCTCTTGATCAGATTCTCGCAGACCGGCAGGCCGATCTTGCCGACGCCGATGAAGCCTACGGTTTCCATCCTTGCTCCAATTTTTGTTCGTTGCCGCCGGTCACGCGATGTCGAGCGACTGGTCGGAGAAATTCACCTTCACGCCGAACGAGCCTTCCATCAGGGTCCATTCGCGCACCTCGAAGCTGCGGAGCTTGTTGATGACGAACGGATCGGCGGACGCGATCGACCGGGCCTCCTCCGCGCTCGCGGCGCGGAGGATGGTCAGCCCGTCGCCAGCCGGCGCGCCGGGCGGCGCCGAGAACGGGCCAGAGGCGAACAGCACGCCCGTCTTTTCCAGCCCGATCATGTATTCGAGATGTTGCGGCAGCACCGCGCCGATCTGCTCGGCCGTGGCCTCGCCCTTGGAGAGGATCACATAGAGCTTCTTGCGCAGCATCCGCTGCGTGAGCTGCCGGATCCGATCTTCTCCCGACGCTGCCACGACGCGCGACCCACCACTTCAACGCAGTCCAGTGGCCCAATGGCCGACCTCCGCAAAGCCTATGCGGCCTGCCGGGAATGGGCAACCGCCCGCGCGGCTGCGCCATGTCGGCCCGCGCGGTTTCGCACCTAACGTGTTGCGATGCCGCACCCGCGCGCAACGGGTCTTAAGGCTCGGACAACCATTGCTGCCGTATATTTCGGCAACCTTTGCGCAACCAAGGTTCCCCCTCAATGACGTTGCCGCCCGTCGCCCCGGAATTGGCCGCCCGGCTCGCGAACTACATGATCGACGACCGGGCGCGCGGCGTGCTGAAGGAGCTTGCGCCGCTGCTGGAGCCGCCATCTGGGCAAGGCGGTCGACGAGGTGATCGCCGGTGCGGCGCGGCTGCAGCAGGTGGCCGAGGTCTACAAGAAGCATGGGAGCGATTTCCGGCAGATCGAGATTGGGCAGTTCCAGGAAATGCTCAGGGCGGATTTCGGCTCGCATTACGTGAACTGCTGCCGCAACACCATCGATCAGGAAGCAGTGCTCGGCTTCGAAGGCCGCGCGCGCATGAATTCCGCCGCCGCCGTGTTGCGGACGGCAATCGCCGTGCTGCGGCGCAAGCACCGCTTCTCTCCCGCCAAGCTTGCCGATCGGATCGGCGTCTTGTCGCAGGCGCTCTTCTTCGATCTTGCCACCACCTCGACGTTCTATCTGCTGCGCGTGCGCGACGCTGCGTCGGCCCGGCGGCAGGTGATCGATTCGGCCATCGGCGAGTTCGACGGCGCGATCGGCGGCGTCATCGATGCGCTGAAGGAGGCGACCGGGTCGCTCACCGCGACCTCGTTCACCGTGCAAAAGGTCACCGAAGACACGCTGCGGCGCATGGCTTCGGCGTCCACCGCCTCGGCGGAAACCAGCCAGAGTGTTGATCTCACCGTGGCCGCGACCGAAGAGCTCTCGAACTCGATCCAGGAGATCGGCGAGCAGGCCGCGCGCGGCATGGAGATGGCCCGCTCGGCCGTCGCCGACACCGAGCGCACCAACCAGACCATGCGCTCGCTCGACGAGGCCGCCGAGCGCATCGGCTCGGTGGTCGGGCTGATTTCGAAGATCGCCGCGCAGACCAATCTATTGGCGCTGAATGCAACGATCGAAGCCGCCCGCGCCGGTGAGGCCGGCAAGGGCTTCGCGGTGGTCGCCGCCGAGGTCAAGGCGCTCGCCAACCAGACCTCGCGCGCGACGGAGGAGATCTCCCAGCAGGTCGCCGCGATCCAGGAGGCCACCAAGGGCGCCGTCAACGAGATCGGATCGATCGGCCGCAGCATCCACGAGCTGACCTCGGTCTCGACCTCGATCGCCGCCGCGGTCGACGAGCAGGGCGCCACCACGCGCGAGATCGCCAGCAGCATCCAGACCGCGGCCGGCAACACCGCGCGCGCGTCCGACGAGATCAAGTCGGTCGAGCAGGCGACCAGCCAGTCGGCCGCCGCGATCGGCGAGATCGGCGGCTGGACCGAGCGGCTCTCGGCGCGGGCGCAGGACCTGGAAGCCAAGGTCGCGAGCTTCTTCAACCGCGTGCGGGCGGCGTAACGGCACCTCACAGCGCGTCCGCGTGTCGCGCTTTTCGGACATCATCTGCCGCAATGCGGCAGCCACGGCAAAAGGGGTTTGACGGGGGGTGCGCCCTATGGTCTTTTTCGGGCGCATTTGCCGCGTCCGCAAGCGTGCTCCGTCCGGTTCAAGACCGGTGCCCGTATGGATGGCCGGCCGAACCTGGAACCTCAGCACCCATGGCCCCGAAATCTAGTCCTGCCGCCAAAGACCCCGACGTTCATAAGGTCGAGCGGCTTTCGACCCCGTACAGCACCAACGCGCCGGCCTTCGGCAGCGACGTCGTCGCCGAGACGCTGAGCGCGCTCGACATTCCCTATATCGCGCTCAATCCCGGTGCGAGCTACCGGGGTCTGCACGACTCCATCGTGAACTTCCTCGGCAACGAGCAGCCGCAGATGATCCTCTGCCTGCACGAGGAGGCCGCGGTCGCGATCGCCCACGGCTACGCCAAGGTGACCGGCAAGGCGATGGGCGCCGCCGTGCACTCCAACGTCGGCCTGTTCCACGCCACCATGGCGATCTTCAACGCCTGGTGCGACCGCATGCCGATCCTCATTCTCGGCGCCACCGGTCCGGTCGACGCCATGAAGCGCCGGCCGTGGATCGACTGGATCCACACCGCCGCCGACCAGGGCGCGATCATCCGCAACTTCACCAAGTGGGACGACCAGCCGGCTTCGGCCGGCGCGGCCCGCGAGTCGGTGCTGCGCGCCTACTGGATGTCGAACACCGCGCCGTGCGGGCCGACCTACATCAACCTCGACGCCGAGGTGCAGGAGGGCAAGCTTCCGGCGCCGCTGCCGCCGATCGACGCCAAGCGCTACATGCCGCCGGTGGTGCAGGGCCCGTCGGCCGATCTGGTCAAGAAGGCTGCCGACCTGCTGCTCGCCGCCAAGAAGCCGCTGATCCTCGCCGGCCGCATGTCGCGGAAGGTCGAGGACTGGAAGCGCCGCATCGAGCTCGCCGAGGCGATCGACGCGCGCGTGGCCTCCAACCTCAAGATCGGCGCGGCGTTCCCGACCGATCATCCGCTGCACATCGGCTATCCGGCGACCTTCGCCACCGACGATCTCATCAACGCGGTGAAGGACGCCGACGTGATCCTCAGCCTCGACTGGGTCGATCTCGGCGGCACCTTCAAGGCGATCGGCGGCGTTCCGTCGGCGACCGTGATCCAGGTGTCGCTCGATCAGAACCTGCACAACGGCTGGAGCATGGACTACGAGGCGCTGCCGGCGGTGGACCTGTTCATCCCGGCCGAGGCGGACGCGACCGTCGCGGCGCTGGTGGCCGAAGTCGCGGGCAAGTCCAAGCCGAAGAAGCCGCACCTCGTGCGCGAGCATCCGCTGAAGCCGAAGCCCGCGGCCGACAGCGAGATGGCCGCGGCCGACATGGCCAACGTTCTCCGCCACGTGATCGGCGACCGCACCACCTGCCTCACCCACGTCTCGCTGTCCTGGCACGGCGAATTCTGGCCGTTCCGCCATCCGCTCGACTATGTCGGCTCCGACGGCGGTGGCGGCGTCGGCGGCGGACCGGGCATCTCGGTCGGCGCGGCGCTGGCGCTCAAGGGCAGCGGCCGCCTGCCGATCGCGGTCTGCGGCGACGGCGACTTCATGATGGGCAACACGGCGGTCTGGACTGCGGCGCACTACCGCATTCCGATCCTGTTCGTGGTGGCGAACAATCGCTCGTTCTACAACGACGAGGTTCACCAGGAGCGTGTCGCCGTTGCCCGCAACCGTCCGGTCGAAAACAAGTGGATCGGCCAGCGCATCGCCGATCCGGACATCGACATCGGGATGGTCGCGCGCGGGCAGGGCGCCAAGGGCTTCGGACCTTGCCGCACTGCCGGCGAGCTGGAGAAGGCGCTCAAGGAAGCGGTCGCGGTGGTCGAGGCCGGCGGTGTCGCCGTGGTCGACGCGCGCATCCTCGGCGGCTACAGCCCGGCAACTGCTGCGGCGATGGCCCGCGGCAAGGCCGATCGCGGCACCTGACGACAACCGGCGGTGAGCGTCACCATGCCTGCCGCCGATCCCATCCTGGTTGTCGAGAACATCGTCAAGCGTTTCGAAACGCAGGACGGTGTTCTCACCGCCGTCGACGACGTGTCGTTCAACGTCGTGCCCGGCGAATTCCTCTCGGTGATCGGCCCGTCCGGCTGCGGCAAGTCCACGCTGTTCAACGTGATCGGCGGCCTGATGGGCGGCTATGACGGTCGCGTCACGGTCGGCGGCGAGACGATCCGCGGGCCGCACGCTTCGATCGGCATGATCTTCCAGGAGGAGTCCACCTTTCCCTGGCGCACCGTGATCGACAACGTGGCGTTTCCGCTTGAGATCGCCGGCATGGGCAAGGCCGAGCGGATCGAGCGAGGCCGCCACTTCATCAATCTGGTCGGCTTGAACGGCTTCGAGCGGCGCTATCCGGCCGAACTGTCGGGCGGCATGCGCCAGCGCGTGTCGATGGCGCGCACGCTCGCCTCCGAGCCGAAAATCCTCCTGATGGACGAGCCGTTCGCGGCGCTCGACGAGCAGACCAGGCTCCTGCTTGGCGACAAGGTTCTGCAGATCCAGCAGGACCTCAAGCAGACCACGCTGCTGATCACCCACAATCTGACCGAGGCGGTGCAGCTCTCCGACCGCATCCTGGTGATGACGTACCGGCCCGGCAAGCTGAAGCGCCTGGTCGAGATCAAGCTGCCGCGCCCGCGCACCTCGGAGATCGTCAGCAGCGACGATTTCGGCCGCTATGTCGCGCAAATCTGGAGCGACCTGCGCGAGGAGGCGACCAAGGGCCTCAAGGACGACGAGGCGCGGCGCGGCGGGGAGAAAAGCTCGTGAGCGCCGGTGCGACGATCCGGCGCGAGGCGGTCCCGGTCGTGTTCGGGGTCGCCTGCCTGCTGGCGCTGGTCGCGCTGATCGAGGTGCTGATCCGGGCGGGCCTGATCAATCCATTCATCGTGCCGAAGCCCAGCGACATCGTGATGAGCTTCGAGCGCATCATCATGGAAGAGAACATCCTGCCGCGGTTTTTCCTGACCTGCGGCGAGGCGCTGATGGCGAGCCTGATGCTGAGCGTCGCCGGCATCTCGATCGGCGTCCTGCTGCACCAGAGCCGCATCGTGCGGCTCGCCACCGAGACCTGGGTGGCGGCGGTGGCGTCGGCGCCGCTCGTTCTGATGTATCCGCTGTTCCTGGTGATCTTCGGCCGCAGCGCCTGGACCATCATCATGATCGCCTTCGTCTCGGCGTTGCCGCCGGTGATCCTGAAGACGCTGGAAGGGCTGTCCGGCACGCGGCCGGTGCTGATCAACGTCGGGCGAAGCTTCAAGCTCACGCCCTCGCAGCTCTACTGGAAAATCCTGTTTCCTTCCGCGCTGCCGACCATCTTCGTCGGCGTGCGGCTCGGCATGATCTTCGCGCTCATCAACATCGTCGGCGTCGAATTCCTCATCAATTTCGGCGGCCTCGGCCAGCTCGTCAACGAGCTCGCCGAGCGCTACGATCTGCCCGGGACCTACGCGGCGATCTGCTTCGTGATCCTGGTCAGCGTGTTGTTCTTCATCGGCACCGAACGGATCGAACGATGGCTCAGACCGGGCACCTGACGCGAGCACCGATGGCGGCCGGTGAGCCGTGGCTCAGCCCGGTCACGCGGCTGCGCATCATTATCCTGGTGGCGATCATCGGCACCTGGGAGCTGGTGGCGGCCTCGGGCTGGCTCCTTCGCGACGTGGTGCCGTCGATCCTGACCATCGGCCGGGCGCTGGTCGAGCTGCTCGGCCATCCTGACCTGAAGGTCACGCTGGCGGGCTACGTGCTGTGGATCCCGGCGTTCTATTGGCACCTCTATGTCACCATCTCGGAGGTGGCGATCGCGCTCGTGATCGGCGGCACAACCGGGCTCGCCGTCGGCCTGCTGCTCGGCGCCAATCCGTTCCTGGCCAAGGCGTTCGAGCGCTTTCTCTATTATCTCGGGCCGACGCCGAAGATCGTGTTCTTCCCGGTCATGATCATGTGGTTCGGCGTCGGACCGGAATCCAAGATCGCCATGGGCACGGTGTCGTGCTTCTTTCCGATCGTGCTCAGCGCCGCCGCCGGCATGCGCCAGATCGAAGGCGTGCTGATCCGGGTCGGGCGGAGCTTCCGCCTCAACACCTGGCAGATGGTCACCAAGATCTATCTGCCGGCGATGCGCGAGCCGATCGTCAACGGCGTCCGGCTCGGCATGGGCGTTGCCATGATCGGCACGCTGCTCGCCGAGACCAAGCTGTCGAACAAGGGCATCGGCTTCATGATCATCGACGCCTACAACACTTTCGACATGCCGCGCATGTATGCGGTGCTGTTGACGCTGTTCGTGATCGCCATCGGCGCCAACACCCTGGTCGGTCGCGCCAGCCGGGGTTAGCCTTTCTGGTAGAGATCCCCGTTCATAAAGCATTTGGCCGCCGTCTTTCGACGACGGCCATTGTTTTCCATGAGACGAACGGAGCGGGCGTTACCAGATCCTGCCGCGATCCGACCCCTGATAGGCGCTCCGCAGTTGCGCCGGGATTTCGTACGAGTCCCGGGTCGTATAACCCGGGCTGGTGGGATAGCTGGGCTCCCTGCTGCGCCCGTTGCTCGCCGCGGTCGTCGTCGTAGCCGCCGATGACATCACTGGCTTGCTGCTTGAGTTGTAGTTCCGCGCGATCGGGGTGTCCGAACTGCGGCGGTCGCCACGCAGGATGTTGAGGGTGTCGCGGTCGAGACCATAGATGTCGGCCCGAGCCTGCGCTTTGCCGGCGTCGTCCACGAACGCGGTCTGATAGGTGACGTAGACCGGGATCGGTCGCTTGAAGTTGATGGTGCGCTCGTTCGAGCCATACATCGCCTTGATGCGAGCTGCGGTGTATTTCTCCTCCGGCTGCGAAAGTCCGAGCAGCACCTCGGCGTATTCATCCGGGTTCTGCACCCGCATGCAGCCGTGGCTGTAGGCGCGCGAAGCGAGAGCGAACAGCTTCTTGTCCGGCGTGTCGTGCTGATAGACCAGGAAGCGGTTCGGGAAATTGAAGCGGATGCGGCCGAGCGCGTTGCGCTCGCCCGGCGGCTGGAAGATGCGGATCGAGCCGTCCTTGTTGTGGCTGACCTGGAGCCCGACGCGGGACAGCGCGCCCGGATCGCGTGCCAGCGCCGGCAGGTATTCGTTGCGGATGATCGATGGCGGCACGTTCCAGGTCGGATTGACCGTGATGAACTTCATCGTCTCGGTGAGCAACGGCGTGGCGTGGTCGCCAGGCTTGCCGACCACGATCTTGGTCGACCATACGGTCTTGCCGTCCTTGACCACCTTCAGCGTGTAGTCCGGAATATTCACCATCACATAAGTGGCGCCGAGATCGTGCGGCATCCAGCGCCAGCGCTCCATGTTGGCGATGATGGTGTCGGCGCTCGCCGCCTTCGGCTTCTCTTCGGGCGCCTTGGCGTCATGCTGACCCTTCTTGGATTTGCTGCCCTTCATCGGGGCTTTGGTCGGCTCAGCCGTGGCCGCCTTGGCGTCGTGCCTGCCGCTGCGGACGTCGGCGAGTTGGGCCTTGAGCGCCTTGTAGGCCGGTGCCTGCGGATTGAAGGCGTCGAGCGTGGCGCGGACGTTGGTGCTCTCGGCGAGCTTGCCCAGCACGTCGGCCGGATTGGGCGCCTTCTGGTCGTAGTAGACCGCGCCGCTGACCCGGGTGAACGCGACGCGGCCGATGCTGGCGTGACGCGCGAACGTGATGACGGAATTTGTCAGCGCCAGCTCGTCGACGGCGAGCTTGGCCGGATCGGTGAAGCCCGGCGTTGCATAGTCCGCCGGATCGAGACCGTCCGCCGCCACGCCTTTGAGGAAGGCCTTCGCCTGTTCGGCGCGCGGGGCCGGCTTGCCGGAGGCGATCCAGATCGGCGCGAAGTTGCGGGCCTTGTAGAACGTCAGCACGCCGGCGCGATCCTGTTCGCGCGGCACGTATTGGCTGAGCTTGGTCTCGACCAGTTCCTTCAGTTGTGCCGCCACTGCGGTGTCTTCGGCGGAGAGAGCGACAGCGGGAGTGGCTGGCTCGGCGGGTTTCGCCGCTTCGATAGGCTTGACCGGTTCCTGCGCTTGCTCCGCGGGGGCCGCCTGTTCGCCCGGTTTTTCGATCGGCTTGGCCTGGTTGGCGTCCTTGGAGAACACCAGACCGTCGGTGGAGGTGGTTTCCGGCGGTGCGACCGTGGTTGCGGCCGGGATAATCTTGTTAGGCTCGGCGCCGGCCGGGGCCGCAAAGGTTAACGCCAAGGCCGCGGCGGTGGTGGCGAGCAGCAATTTACGCATAGAAAGAGACTCCCGATTGCCCAATTCAACTCAATTGCCAGCAGTATGGTTCCTGTGGGCGCGGAATATGCGGAGGATACCGGTGAGTGGTTACGCACGCGTTAGAGGTTCAATTCGGTAGGCTGGGCCGGCCGCCGCATTTACCATTGCGGCGCCAAGGCCGATCACCCGAGCCGGCCCGTCAACGGAGCGATGCCATGGTTGAGCGCGAAAACATTTTCCCGGAGGGGATGCCGAAGCGGATCGTCAAAGGCCATGTGCTCTACACGCCGGTCGTGACCGTGGTGCCGGGCAAGCTCGTGTTCGTGTCCGGCATTCTGTCGCGCAACAGCAAGGGCGAGATCGTTGGCAAGGGCGACATGGCGGCGCAGATCCGCCAGGTGTTCGAGAACATCAAGACTGCGCTCGCGGCGGCGGGCGCAACCATGACCGACATCGTCAAGCGGCAGACCTTTACCACCGATATCGATGCCTATTTTGAGAACATCGAAGCTCGCATGGAACACGGTGGCGACAACCTGTCGACCAGCACCACCGTCGAAGTGCGCCGGCTATCGCATCCGGACTTTCTGATCGAGGTCGAGGTGATGGCCGTCATTCCGCAGTCGTGACCGCGGATCGATTGCTAGCGCCGCTTCGGTCCGACGAAGGCGACACCGATCTCGCCGCCCAGCCGCCACACCACCTGACATCCCCGGCGGATGCCCTTGTCGCCGGAGATCAGCAGATCGAACTGATCGGGCGTGTCGACGCCGTCGGCAAACAGCCGCGCGCCCTGCTTGGACATGTCGGTGATCATGCAGTCGCGCGGTAGCGAGCCGGCATCAGCCTGAAATTTGGCGATCCGGTTGATGGTGTAACGCGGGTGTTGGCGACGTTCGGTGCGCATCGGCTCTCAGGCTTCGTGGCGCCCGAGTGGTAATATGCCGTGCTGCAACGGCCTGCTAAGAAGCGCCGCGGATCTTGATTTGAATTTTCGGAAATTCCTTGCGCCGGCTTAGCGCCGTTTCCTGCGGCCCGTGCCGCGTTTCGCCGCGGGCTTCGATTTGGCCATCGACGCGGCTTTGGGCGCGCCGGCCGGATATTCGCCGGCCTTCTTCAGCCGCACCGACCAATACTCCCAGGCGCGCGCCTGCGGCCGCGGCTGCAGATTGCGGTCCCACGCCATCTTCGCCTCGCCGGGCGTGAGCGGGCTTAAGCTTTGGCCCTGCGCCTTGCACATCAGTTGAAGCTCGGCGTTGCGGACGCTGTAGATCGAGCGGAACACCAGCTCGATGATATTTTTCGCCGCCACCGTCGCGCCGTGGCGGCGCATCAGAACTAGCCAATACGGCCCGAGCGCCTTGGCGAGCGAGGCGCCTTCCTCCGGCTTGAGCACCAAGAGGTTGGTGTCGCCGAACTCGTCGCGCGAGTCCCAGAACGGCACCTTCTCGCCGATCTGCGCGCCCATGTGATAGAGCGGCAAGAGTTCTTCGCCGGAGTTGCAGAACGGCAGGAACGACATGTTGTGATGGTGCGCCACCGCGTTGACGTCCGGCCGCGCCTTGTAGATCTCGCCGTGGATCACCAGCTCGCCGTAGCCACGGATGCCGTTCGGCAGCGGCGCCACCGGCTCGCTGTCGAGCGTGTATTCATAGATGTCGGAGGCTTCGACCACCTCGGGCGAGCGCGAGTGCGAGATCAGATAGCGGTCCGGCCTGGTCGGGTGCCGCATGCTGACATGGCCGAACGCGTCGATGATGCCTTCATGCGACACGACGCGGTTGGCGACCGCGATATCGTGCCGCGCCTGCGCGAGTGGGTCGGCCATGGGCGTCTCCTTAAAACTCGAAGCCGAGCAGGTGATCGAGCGAGATCAAGCCGCCGCCGTTGATCAGGAAGTACAGCGCGCCGATCGCCCACATCGCCGGATATTCAAAGCCCATCTTGTTCCAGAACCACCCGTCGTACTTGCCATGATCGTAGGCGGACAGCGCCATCAGCAGAAACAACGGCAGCGCCATCGGCCGCGTCAGCAGACCGAGCGCGACGCAGGGCGCCGCGACGAACTGGGTCAGCACGGTGCCATAGGCCCAGAACCATCCGGGTTTGAAACCCTTGCGGTCGTACATCGCGGCGACCGCCGGCACGCTGCTGATCGGCCCGCCGGTGCCTTTGAAGTAGCCGAGGCACATGCGGAAGCCGTGCGGCACCATCGCCATGCCGACGGCGAAGCGCAGCAGCGCCTCGACCCACGGCGCCAGCGCCGCATAAACGGCGCCGAGCGCGGGCACGAGCAGCGGGGTCTGGTTCATGGAGCGGCGGGCTATTCGGCGGCTTCGTTCGCGCGCGTCGCATACCGGCTCGGCGGGCGGGGCAACCCGAGATTCTCGCGCAAGGTGCGGCCGGTGTATTCGATGCGGAACAGGCCGCGCCGCTGCAGCTCCGGGATCACCAGCTCGACGAAATCGTCGAGCCCGCCGGGCAGAGTGGGCGGCATGATGTTGAAGCCGTCGGCGGCTTCTTCGACATACCAATGCTCCATGTGGTCGGCGACCTGCTTCGGCGTGCCCTTGACCACCATCTTGGCGCGCGCGCCGGCCACCACCTGCGCGATCTGGCGCATGGTGAGCTTGTCTTTCTTGGCGAGTTCGGTGACGTATTTGAACGTGCTCTGGCTGGCGTTCGACATCGGCAGGTTTTCCGGCAGCGGACCGTCGAAGTCGTAGGACGTCAGATCGACGTTGCCGAGCACGGTGGAGAGGATTTCGCGCGCCACCACCGGATGCATCAGCGAGTTCTGGTGCTCGAACTTCTCGTTGGCCTCTTCCTCGGTGCGTCCGACATACACCGAAAGCCCAGGCATCACCTTGAGATGATCCGGGTTGCGGCCGAATTTATCCTGGGCGCGCCCTTTGACCTCTTTGAAATAGGATTGCGAGGCCTCGATCGTCAGCGGCGCGCCGAAAATCACCTCGGCGAATTTTGCCGCGACATCCATGCCGTCGTCGGAGGTGCCGGCCTGGACGATCACCGGATGACCCTGCGGCGAGCGCGGCACGTTCAGCGGGCCGCGCACCGAGAAATGTTTTCCCTTGTGGTTCAGCGCATGCAGCTTGGCGGGATCGAAGAAATTTCCGCTCGCCTTGTCGCGCACGAAGGCGTCGTCGTCCCAGCTGTCCCACAGCGCGGTGACGATTTCGGCGAACTCATTGGCGCGCTCGTAACGCTCGGCGTGGCCGTAGTGGGCGTCGCGGTTGAAGTTCAGCGCCTCGGCTGCCATGCCGGAGGTGACGAGATTCCATCCCGCCCGCCCGCCGCTGATGTGGTCGAGCGAGGCAAACTTCCGCGCCACATGGAATGGCTCGTTATAGCTCGTCGACGCCGTGCAGGTGAGCCCGATGCGGTTCGTCACGCCGGCCAGCGCCGAGATCAAGGTGATCGGCTCGAAGTTGGCGATGTACTGCGCCGACCGCGACAGCGCCTCCATCTTGGCTTCGCGCACGCAAACGTTGTCGGCGAGGAAGATCATGTCGAACTTGCCGCGCTCGGCGGTTTGCGCGATCTCGACGTAGTGCTTGAAATTGATGCCGGCGTCGGCCTGCGCCCGCTCATGCCGCCACGACGCGACGTGGTGGCCGGTCGGATTGAAGAAGGCGCCGAGCCGGAGCTCCGCTTGCGGTCTTGCCATGATGGCTCCTCGGCGGCGAATCTAGCCCCGCGCGCGGATCCGGCGCAAGCCTTGGCGGTTTCGTGAGACTTGGCGGTTTCGTGATATGAGAGAGAAAAGCACGGGGAGAATGCAATGAAGGCTTGCAACGGGCTTTGCCGTGCGGCACTTAAGGTGTCGCTTTTCATTGTGTGCGCTGTTCCCGTCGCCGCCTCGGCGCAGGACTGGCCGTCGCGAAGCGTCACGGTCGTGGTGCCGCTTGGCGCCGGCACCGCTAGCGACGTCGCAGCCCGTGTCGTCATGGATCAAGTCGGCAAGCAGGTTGGCCAGACCTTCGTGATCGAGAACCGGCCCGGTGCCGGTGGCACCACCGGCGCCAACGCGGTGGCGAAAGCCGCACCGGACGGCGCCACCATCCTGACCTATGGCGCGATGGCCGGCTCTGCTGCTCTTTACTCCAAGTTACCCTACGACCCGCTGGACGATTTCATCCCGGTGACAGCGCTCGGCCAGCAGCCGCTGGCGGTGGTGGTTTCGCCGGCGCGGGGGTGGAAAACGCTCGGCGATCTGGTTGCGGAGGGCAGGGCCAGACCCGGCGCGCTTAACTACTCCACGGCGGGCATCGGGTCGGCTTCGCACTTCGGCGCCGAGCGTTTGCGCGTGAGCGCCGGCTTCGAGGCGCAGCAGGTCGCGTTTCGCGGCATGGAAGGGGTCACGGAAATCATCGCCGGTCGTGTCGATTTCAGCGTGCAGCCGTTCTCCAACGTGCTGGCATTGATCAAGGAGGGCAAGCTCGCGGCGCTCGCCATCAGCGCGGGCAAGCGCATCGCCGCTTTGCCGGATGTGCTGACGACCGTAGAGGCGGGCCTGCCGCCGGATTCGGTCTACCCGTTCTACACCGGTGTGTACGCGCCGGCGAGAACGCCGGCCAACATCGTGGCGAGGCTTCACGACGAAATTGCCAAGGCGATCGAGGCGCCCGCGGTGAAAGAGCGCTTCAGTGCCCTCGGGATCGAGCCGATGCCGATGACGCTCGCGCAGTTCGGTAAATTCTACCGGGACGACGTGGCCGCGAACATCGCGCTGGTGAAGGCGGCGAAAATCCCGACGCAGTAGAGCCTAGCTCTTGCGTGAGATCGTCTCGGCGGCGCGCAAGCCGATGGTGGCCTTGATCAGCCCGCCGACGTAGCCGGCGTGGGGGCCGCCGTCGAGCCCGCCAACGGTGGAACCCGCCGCGTAAAGGCCCGCGATCGGTTTGTCGTCCAGATCGAGCACGCGAGCATCGCCGTCCACCACGATGCCGCCCATGGTGTTGGTGATCGCCGCGCAGATCGGCATCGCATAGAACGGTGCCGTTTTGATTGGCCAGGCCTTGTGCGGTGCGTCGCCGCGCGCGGGTGCGAGCTTTTGCAGCGTGCCCTGTTCGACCGCCTTGTTGTATTCGCCGACCACCTCGTTCAAACGCTCCGGCGCAAGTCCGATCTTCCCGGCGAGCCCCGCGAGCGTGTCGGCGCGATGCAAGGTGCCGCCGGCTTCGACCACCAGCGGATTGGGCGGCTGGGCGTGATTGCGGCCGGGCGGGCCCTCCCAGATCGCATGGTCGAAGATGATCGTGGTGCCGAGTGGATCGGGCAGGCGGGCGATGGCGTTGGAGATCCAGATGCCGCCGAGCGCCTCGTCGGTGAACCGCCGCCCCTCGGCGTCGATGACGATGCCGGCAGCGGCGAGGTCGTCAGTGACCGGCCGCGGCCAGTGCTTGGTGCTCTGCATGGCGTCGCGATTGTGCAGATGGCCGTAGAAGTTGTTCATGCCGCCGCTCGGCGCCGCCCCGAGGCCGAGCGCCATGCGAAGGCCGTCGCCCACCGCGGTCCCGCCGTTTCGCGCCAGGAGCTTTTCCGGCGCCGGCGAAACGCCGCTTTGGCGCAACATTTCGAGGTTGGCCTGGAAGCCGCCGTCGGCGATCACTACCGACGGCGCGCTCAGCTTTTTCACGCCGTCCGGTTGTTCCACCTCGATCTCGATGCCGCCGAAAATCAGCGTCAGCGCGCGGGCGCGGCTGCCGCGCAGGATGCGGCCTTGGCGCTTTTGAAAGTTCGTTTCAAGCCGCTGCAGGGCGATGTCAGCGCCGTAGTTCTGCCAGGTCAGGCCGAAGCCTACTCGCCACGGCGGCGACAGCACGTTGGTGCCGTAGCTGCCAAGATTGACGAGCTCGATTCCCTCGTCCTTCAGCCATTGCATCAGCCGTCGGCCGTCTTTTGCCACCGCGCGCGCCAGGTCCTTCCGCGCAAAGCCGTCAGTTGCCGCGTCGATCTTGGTACAGAGGGCGTCCTCCGGCGTGTCGAGGCCGGTGAAGTTGATGTGGAACGTGCCGTAGGCATAGCGCGAGTTGCAGAGGTATTTGTCTTCAGTGCTCTGCTCCAGCACCACGGCGCGCAGACCCAGTTGCGCCGCGCGATTGGCCGTCACGAGGCCGGCAATGCCGGCGCCGATGATGATGACGTCGTATTCCATGTTTACAGCTCGAATATTTTGCGCGGCGTGTGGTGGATGTTCTCGATCTTGCCGTCCGGCCCGATCAGGAAATTGTCGCACACGGTGACGAACAGCCGCGCGTTGCCGAAGGTCGGGTGCAGACCGATGTTCATGCTGGTGCCGAGCGCCATGTCTTCGTCGTGGCGGATCATCGGCCGCTCGACCACGTCATAGCCTTGGCCGTGGCAATGCAGGCGCGGCTCCTTGTGCATGCCGTGCTTCTGCATGAAGGCGTTGTGTTCGGCGAAAATCTCGGCGCACGAGGCGCCGGGCTGCAGCATCCGCACAGTGTTGTCCTGCGCCTCGCAGATGATGCCGAACGCATCGACCAGCTCCTGCGGCGCTTTGCCGAGCACGTAGTAGCGCCCGACGTGGGTCATCATGCCGCCCGGTCCGGTGTTTTCGCACTGGTAGTAGATGACGTCGCCGTCGCGCATGGTGCGGCCCTGCTCGCGGCGGCCCCGGATCTGGGTCGGCTGGCCGGGTGGCGCCGACGAGCCCAGCATGTAGCCGGTCTCGCTGCCGAGCAAGTTGCCGACGTAGCCGCCATAGGCCAGCAGCTCGAAGTCTTTTTTTCCGGCCTTGATGTGTCCCGCCACCCTGGCGAGGATTTCGTCCTGCATCTGGCCGGCCATACGAATGAGCTCGATCTCTTCGGCGCTCTTCTTGGCCTTGAGCGGGTCGACCAGCCGCGTCGCGTCGGTAAGCGTCACGCCATCGAGGAGCTTCCGCAGCGTGTCGCCGAAGCCGAACAGCATGCTGTTCCAGCCGACGATGCCGACATTGCGATAGCCGGCCTTCTTGATCTCGCGCGCGATGAGCTCCGGATCGTAGGGAATGCAGTAATCGATCGCCGGGAAGCTCGCGGTCGGCAGCCATTTGCCGACGCCCCGCCACGCCGGGTCCTGGCCCGCAAAATCGCGCTCGACGCCCATCGGCCCGTGGCTCACCAAGGTCATCAGCCCGTCCCGCGGGAAGATCACGGTGGCGGGATAAGAGGTGCCCATCGACACACCGGTGAACCAGCGGAAATAGCCGCCGGTGCCGGCGAGGTTGTTGGCACCCTGAATGATCAGCGCATCGTGTTTTCGCTCCGGCATGGCGGCCCGCACCGCGGCCCAGCGGCGCTCAAGCTCCGGCGTCGAGATAGGATTGCAGAGGCGTTCGTCGGCCACGACTATCTCCTATGAGCCGAGTTCACGGGAAATGCGCAGCGAAGCTGTCTCAATCCACCTTGGCGCCGACCTGCTTGATCAGCGCGTCCCAGTGTTGCGAGTCGTGCTCGACCAGCTTGGCGAATTCGGCGGGCGAATCCGTCACCCGCTCGAAGCTGTTCTTCTCGAAGAACTCCTTCGACTGCGGCAGGTCCAGCACTTTGCTGACGTCGGCGTGAATCTTCGCAACGAGATCCGCCGGCATGTTGGCCGGGCCGAACAGGGCGAACCACACCGTGGTCGAGAACCCCGGCACGCCGGCTTCCGCGATGGTCGGCAGCTCGGGCCGCACTTGCGCGCGCTTGGCGCCGGCCGCGGCGAGGATCTTCACCTTGCCGGTTTTCTCATGGTCGGCGATGCTGGAGTAGTTGAGCAGCAGCATCGAGACGTCGCCGGCGAGCAGGGCCTGCGCCGCCGGCGCCGCCCCGCGATACGGGATGTGCACGATGTCGGTGCCGGTGCGCTGCTTGAACTCTTCCATGCTGAGATGGGCGTAGGTGCCGACGCCGTAGGAGCCATAGTTCAGCGCGCCGGGCTTGGCCTTTGCCAGCGCGATCAGCTCCTTGACGTTGTTCGCCGGCACCGCGCCGTTGACCACCAGCACCGGTGTGCCGCGGCACAGCACGATGATCGGCGTGAAGTCCTTAGCGCTGTAGCCGAGCTTGCTGGAAAGCGACGGGTTGGCGGTGATGGTGGCGTCGGAGGTGACCAGCAGAGTGAGCCCGTCGGTCGGCGCACGCGCCACCGCGATGGCGCCGACCGAGCCGTTGCCGCCGGCGCGGTTGTCGACGATGACGGCCTGGCCGAGCTGCTCGGTCAGCCGCTGCGCGACGATACGCGCCATGGTGTCGGTCACGCCGCCCGGCGAGGTCGGCACGATCAACCGCACCTGGGCGTTCGGATAGGTCTGCGCGTTCGTTGCGCCGGCGAGAGCGAGCGTGGTGACAGCCGCTGCGATGGCGATATGGAAGCCCGGCATGATCATTCCCCTATTCAACGCGCGCTGGCGGTGCCAAGCACCGGAGTGCCGATGCCGAGCGGCTGACCGTCCACCAGCACGAATGCGACACGGGCGTTCTTGCCGCTCCGGTTGGCCCAGGCGTGGTTGGTGCCGCGCTGGACCAGGATGTCGCCAGCCTTCAGCTTCACCGTCGAATTGTCCATGTCCATTTCGATCTCGCCGTCGATCACGATGACGTAGTCGATCGTCTCGGTGCGGTGCATGTGCGGATGGTTGCCGGGCGGGAAGTCGATCACGCAGAAGCGCGTGCCGTTTGGCGGCGGCGGCGTGCCGACGATGCGCGCGCCCATGTCCTCGATTTTTTCGCCGACGCCGATGTCGGCCGGGTTCTGGTCGGTGATCCACATCAGGGTGGAGCGCCCCTCGGTGCCCTTGGCATTGGTGGCGGGGGCGTCGATCAGCACCTTGGCGACGTTGTTGGCGTCGTGCCCTGTGACTACGCGCCGGACCGGCGGGAAGGTTTTCCAGATTTCATTCGCCATGAGAGTCAGTTCCTTTGCATTCACGCAGCGGGTCGCGCGACGTTGATCATGCCCTTGAGATCGCCTTTGAGGAAGCAGCGCATGTTGTGTTCCAGGATCGGCATGGCGAGATCGACGTAGGTGTCGCAGAAGCCGCCCTGGTGGGTGGTGATGATGACGTTCTTGAAATCCCAGAACGGATGATCGGGCGGCAGCGGCTCCTGGTTGAACACGTCGAGCGCCGCGCCTGCGATTTTCTTGTCGCGCAGGGCCGCGAGCAAGGCGTCCTCATCGACCACGCCGCCGCGCGCGACATTGATGAAATAGCTCGTGGGCTTCATCGCCGCGAACACCTTGGCGTCGATCATGTGGTGCGTCGCCGGCGAATAGGGCGTCAGCAGCACGAGATAATCGAGCTTCGGCAGGACAGCCAGAAGCTCGCCCATCGGATGCACGCGGTCGAAGCCGGCGACCTTGCGCGGCGACTGACGTGATGCCGACGACCGTCATGCCCATCGCCTTGCACTTCGGCGCCAGCGCCTCGGCGATCACGCCGATGCCGAGAATGCCGACGGTCTTGTCGTGCAGGAGCTTGGCCGGCCAGCGCCGCCATTGATGCTCGTCCTGCGCGCGGATGGCGCCCGGCAGATTGCGCGAGAGCGCCAGCATCGTGGCGAGCGCGGCTTCCGAAACCGGCGCGCCGTGCACGCCATGCAGGCTTGTGACTGTAACGTTTGGCTTCAGCGCCGGCTGGTCGGTGATGCCGTCGAGCCCGGTGCCAAGCGCCTGCACCCATTTCAGCTTGGCGGCGCTGGCGAGGTCGAGCTTCAGGTTCTTCATCATCTGCCCGAAGGTGAGCAGCATGTCGGCCTGCGGCAACGCGGCGGCGGCCTTGTCGGCCGTCGCGATCACGTCGATGCCGATCTCGGGAAATTTCTGCGCCAGCCGGGCGCGGTACTGTTCGGTGACGTCAGGCGGAAGCGTCAGAAGAATGAGCAGCCGGGGCATGAATGATCCTGGACATTGCAATGAAGAGCCCCGGCGACGGGATCGCCGGGGCTTTGTTTTTAGCCCATTCGTCGCGGCGGCGTCACGCTCACTTCAAGCGCTTGGCCGCCTCCTGGACCAGGGTGAGGTCGGTGTATTTCGACACGTCCATCGGCGCCTTGATGAAGCCGAGCTGGTGCGTCAGGTCGATGTTGGCTTGCAGCGCCTTGAGGTCCGGCAGCATGTCCGGGTTGCGATAGTAGTCTTTCTTGGTGAACAGCCAGTCGAAGCGCTCCGGCGGCGCCTTCATCATCTTCCCGGCGATCTCGGTCACTTCCTTGTGGTTCTTCGGATCCATGAACCAGCGCTCGATGGTCAGCATGTCTTCCATGAAATCGACCATGGCGGCGCGGTTCTTGTCGATGAAGGATTTGCGCGCCGCCCAGATGATGAACTGCGACACGCCGACCGCATCCTTGCTGCTGAACAGCGGCCGCGCGATCTGCTGGAGCTGCGGGTCGAAATTGAACGGCAGCACATAGGGCGCGAGATCGACCTTCTTCTCCTGCAGCATCGCCTTCATGGTGGGGAACGGCGCCTCGACGATGGTGTAGTCGCGCTTGTCCTCGAGGCCGTGCTTCTTCAGCATCGCGCGTGCCGCGATGTCGACGGCGCTGCCAGCCGCATTGGTCGCGATGATCTTGCCCTTGAGGTCCTCGACCTTCTGGATCGGGCTGTCCTTGAGCACCGCCCATTCGTTGGTGGCGAAGCCGGTGACGCCGTCCTGGAATTCGTCGGCGATGACGCGCAGATCATCCATGTTGGCGTTCTGCACCGCCAGCGGGAAGGTCGAATAGGCGAGGTTGGCGATCTCAAGCTCGCCGGCGGCGAGCGCCGTCATCATCGGTGGTGTGCCGGCGAAGCGAACCGTTTCCAGCGTGTAGGACTTGCCCAAGTGCTTGGCGAGGTCCTTCTTCTCCAGCACGATCGAGGCCCAGTTCGACACCGGCGCCACCCACGCCATCCTGATTTTGACCGGCTCGGCTTGCGCTGTGCCGAGCGCCATCGTTGCGGCCATTGCGGCCAGCGCGAATTTCAGCGAGCGCATGAAGTCCTCCCGGGGATGATCTTGTCGTTGACTGAAAATTAGATCATCCGCGGGCGGGGCGTGGCAAGTGGCGTCCGCGACGCAGCCCGAGGGACGACGTGTCAATTGTTCTTTTTGGCGTTGCTCGCAATCACGCCCGCCATGCGCGATTGAACCTTGGGATCAAAGAAAGGGTCGTCCAGATCGTGGGGACGCTCAGCGCCGGGATCGTGAACAATGACCTCTGGCGAAGCCGGTACGCGAACCGCATCCTGTCCGGTCATCGCGGACCAGAACTGACGAATCGTGTGGGCGAGATTTGCCATGACGCCCCGGGGGAGCTTAAGCCGTGAAGCCCGCGCCTCGTGGCGCGGACTGGCTGCAGCAGATGACGGCAACGGTGGCGGCCAGCACCAGGCTCGAAGCCATGGCGAGGTAGGGCGTCAGCAGGAATGCTTCCATCAACATCGCGCTCTCCGGGGTTGGTTGTTGCCTTGCCAACGGCCAGTCGAGTCGTTCGTTCCAAAGTTTTTGGTTAACGCGCGTTAACCATTGTGATCGCGCCATCACGCGCCGGTCGGCTCGTTCGCCTCCTGGTGCCAGATCAGCAGCCGCCGGCGCAGGATCGCCATCGCCTTGATCAGCACATAGCCGACGATGGCGATCTCGACGATGCCGGCGAACACGCCGCGCGAGTCGGCGAAGCGCGAGGCCGTCATCATCGCGCCGCCGAGGCCATAGCCGCCCATCAGCATCTCGGCCACCACCGCGACGATCATCGACAGCGGCAGCGCGACCTGGAGCCCGGTGAGGATTTGCGGCAGCGCCGCCGGCAGCACGATCTGCCACATCAGCTCGCGGTCGCTCGCGCCCATGTTGCGCGCCGACCAGATCAGCTCGCGCTCGACGCCGCGGATGGCGATCAGGGTCGCGGCGATCACCGGGAAGATCGCGTCGATGACGATGATGGTGATCTTGGAGACGTCATAGACGCCGAGCCACAGGATCACCACCGGCAGGAAGGCGATCTTCGGCATCGGGAAGCCGACCGAGACGATCGGATCGAAGAACCAGTTGGCGATGACGTTCCGCGACATCGCGGCGCCGATCAGAATGCCGCCGACCATGGAGATCAGGAAGCCGACCATGGCGCGATAGACCGTGAGCCCGGTGTTGATGGCGAGGTCGCCCGAGATCGCGTCGGCCCAGATGCGCTCGATCACCGAGGAGAGCGACGGCAGCACGAAGGGCGTGAACTGCCCGCTCCGCGCCAGTCCCTCCCAGGCCACGATCAGCACGACAATGGAGAACACCCGCGCGAAACCCCACAGCAGCGTGTGCGCCAGCGACGGCGCGGGCGCATCCAGCGTGTGGTCCGCCGTTACGGCGTCTGTTCGCGCCATTGCAGCATCCGGTTCATCAGCATCTGGTAGCCGCGGTCGGCGGCGAAGCCGAGGAACGCGACGGTGAGCACCACGGCATACATCGCGTCGTAGGAGCCGTTGGCGCCGAGAAAGCCGATCAGGTAGCCGAGCCCCTCGCGCGCCACGATCAGCTCGGAGCTCACCAGCAGAATGAACGACAGCGCCAGCGCGGTGCGGATGCCGTTGAGCAGTTCCGGCATGGCGCTCGGCAGCACCACGTCCCACAGCATGCGCAGCCGGTTGGCGCCCATGCTGCGCGCCGACCAAACCAGCGTCTGCTCGCTCGAGCGCGCGCCGTTGAACGCGCCGATGGTGACCGGGATCATGCAGCCCAGAAAGATCAGCAGGATTTTCGAGCCGTTGCCGAAGCCGAGCCAGATCACCGTGACGGGGATCAGCGCCGATTTCGGCAGCGGATAGAAAATCTCGACGATCGGGCTGAGCAGCACGTTGATCGGCTTCGACCACGCCATGCCGATGCCGAGCACGGTCCCGATCACGATCGCCAGCAGCAGGCCCATGGCGGCGCGATAGAGCGAGGCGCCGGTGTTGCCGACGAGTTCGCCGGTCTTGATCAGGTCGATCCAGCTCACCACCACGTCGCTCAGCGGCGGCAGCGCCGAAGAGGACACCAGTTCCAGCCGCGCCGCCACCTCCCAGAACACCGCGAGCAGAACGAGCGGCAGGTAGCGGATAGAGCGTCTTCATGGCGCGCGCCGCTCCGCCTTGATCGCCTCGTCGCGCACGAGATTCCAAAGCTCGTCGACCTTGTCGACGAAAGCCTTGGCCTTGAAGATGCCGGGGTCGTTCTTGTCGAACTTGGTGTCGACGACGGTCTTGATGCGGCCGGGCCGCGCCGTCATCACCGCGACGCGGTCGGCGAGATAGACCGCCTCCTGCACGTCGTGGGTGACGAAGATCACGGTCTTCGGCGTGCCCTGCCAGATGCGAAGCAGCTCCGCCTGCATCAGGTGGCGGGTCTGCGCGTCGAGCGCGCCGAACGGCTCGTCCATCAGCAGGATGCTCGGGTCGAAGGCGAGGGTGCGGGCAAGCGCCGTGCGCTGCTTCATGCCGCCGGACAATTGCGACGGATAGCTGTCCTCGAAGCCGCTGAAGCCGACCAGATCGATGAAGTGCTGCGCGCGTTCCTGCCGCTCGGCGCTCGGCATGTCCTGGCGCTCCAGGCCGTAGAGGATGTTGTCGCGCACGGTCTTCCAGGGAAACAGCGCGAAATGCTGGAACACGATGCCGCGGTCGGGGCCCGGCGCCTTCACCGGCTCGCCGTTGACGCTGATCGTGCCCTTCTCGATCGGCAGGAAGCCGCCGATCAGATAGAGCAGGGTGGACTTGCCGCAGCCGGACGGGCCGAGCAGCGCCAGGAATTCGCGCGGCTGGACCTGAAGCGAAATGTCGTCGAGCGCCAGCACCGGGCGTCCGCGCGGCGGCCGGTAGACGTGGGCCACCTTGTCGATGGCGATCTGCGGCTCGATGCTCATGCTAGCTGGGGCGGCACCTTGTCGACGAACGCTTCGGTGTAGGTCGCCGAGAGGTTGATCGACGCCTTCTGCACATCGGCGTCGAATTCGCGCAGAACCTTGAGCGCGGCCTCCGGACCTTCGCCGCCAAACCGGCCGTCTGGAGAGAACATCGCCATGCTGCTTTTGATCGAGCGCACGTAGTTGTCTTTGTCGCCCAGCGCATATTCGGCCGGCATCACATCGGCGATCTCTTGCGGCGGAATGCGCTGGCGATCCAGCTCAGGCCGCGCACGAACGCGTTGGTCAGCGACTGGACGGTGGCGCCGTTGGCTTGGGCATAGGCCGGCGGGACGTAGATCACGGCGGCCGGGTAGTTGCCGCCGTACACTTGGCGGGTGCCTTCCAGCGTGCGGGTGTCGGCAACGATCTTGATGGCCTTTTCGCTCTCCAACAGGTTGATCACCGGATCGACGTTGACCAGCGCGTCGATTTCGCCGCGCTGCGCGGCCGCGACCGCCGTCGGCCCGGCGCCGACGCCGATGAAGGCGGCATCGTCGTCCTTGAGGCCGGCCTGCGCCATCAGATGCGCACCATGAAATGCGTGCTGGAACCGGGCGCGGTGATGCCGATCTTCAAGCCCTTGAGATCGGCGTGATTGCGATAGGTTCCGGCTTTGGCCGTCAGTACGCCAGGACGAAGCCGGGAAATTGTCCGAGCTCAACCACAGCCACGATCGACTGGCCCTTGGCCTGCATCTGGATGGTGTGGTCGAACGCGCCGGCGACGACATCGGCGCTGCCGCCGATCAGCGACTGCAACGCTCGCGCGCCGCCGGGGAAATCGGAAATCTCGACGTCGAGACCGGCATCCTTGAAGTAGCCGAGCCGCTCGACGACCGTCAGCGGCAGATAGAACAGCGCGGGCTTGCCGCCGACCGCGAGCCGCACCTTGGTCTGCGCGTGCGCGTCCGTGGCCAGCGCCAGACCAGGCCAACAACAGCGCGAATGCCCCGATACGCTTCATGATGCCGCCCGGCCCGGCGCGTACGTCGTCCTCGATGCGCGCCCATTCGTCGTAGTTGGTGATGTCCTTGAACTCGGCGAAGTTCACGCCGTCGTTGCTGGCGGGCCTGCCGGCCCTGATGTCGCTCAGCGCCCGCTCGATGGTGCGCGCCACGCGAAAGATCAGCGTGGTCGGATAGGCCGCCATCGCAAATCCCATCGCCTTCAATTCGCTCGGCGGCAGCACCGGCGTCCGGCCGTCGTCCAGCATGTTGGCGATCTGCGGCACGCCCTTGAACGCGCGCGCCGATGATCTCAAGCTCCTTCACGGTCTGCGGCGCCTCGATGAAAATGCCGTCGACGCCGGCTTCAAGATACTGCTCGCCGCGGCGGAGCGCCTCGTCGAGGCCGTGCACCGCGCGGGCGTCGGTCCGCGCGATGATGAAGAAGTCCTTGCTCCGCCGCGCGCCGACCGCGGCTTTGATCTTCGCCACCATGTCCGCCGCCGGGATCACGTCCTTGCCGGCCATGTGGCCGCAGCGCTTGGGCGCGACCTGGTCCTCCAGGAAGATCGAGGACGCGCCCATCGCCTCGTAGCCTTCGATGGTGTGGGCGACGTTCTTGACGTCGCCGTAGCCGGTGTCGCCGTCGACCATCACCGGCAGCGCGCGTCGCCGCCATGATGTCGCGGATGCCGGCGCTGATCTCGCCGAACGCCGCCAGCCCGATGTCGGGGATGCCGTAGCGCGAGCCGACCAGCGCGAAGCCGCCGATCGAATAGGCGGCGAAGCCCGCGCGCTCGATCAGCCGCGCCGACAGCGCGTCATGGGCGCAAGGCAGCAGCAGCGGCTGCTCCCGCTCGAGCAGCTCCTTCCAGGTCGGCGGTTTTGTTCTTTGCATCGCGCGAAGCGTAGCAAGCTTCCGCCGGGCGCGCTACGCGACGAGGTCGCGCATGATGCGGTAGAGCGCCGCCTGTCCCTCGAAGCCGATGCCGGGGCGGTCGGGCAGCTTGAGATAGCCGTCCTCCAGCTGCGCGTCGTCGGCGAAGCCCGCGAACGGGCCGAACACGCCGGGGTAGGATTCCGCGCCGCCGAGGCCGAAGCCGCCGGCGATGTGCAGCGACATCTGGTTGCCGCCGTGCGGGAACAGGCCGGAGCGCGGCCAGCCGTGGCGCGTCAGCATGTCGAGCGTGCGGGCGTATTGCACGATGCCGTAGGCCTGCGGCGGATCGACCTGGATGACGTCGCCGCGCGCCGCCTTCAGGCCGCCGAACCGCACCAGGTTCTCGACGTCCTGGGTCGAGAACAGGTTCTCGCCGGTCGACAGCGCGCCGTCATAGGCGTCGGAGATGTCTCGGCAGCGTCGCGAAGTCGAGCGGGTCGCACGGCTCCTCGTACCAGCGCAGCTTGTAGGGCGACATCGCCTTGGCATAGTCGATCGCCTCGTCGCGGCTCGAACTTGCAGTTGGCGTCGACCGCGAGCTGTGCCGCGATTGCCGACGGCCGTCTTCACCGCCTCGATGCGGCTCATGTCCTCGGCGAGCGTCACGCCGCCGACCTTCATCTTCACCATGGTGTAGCCGGAATCGAGATGCCGCCGCATCTCGTCCTGCAGGTCCCTGGTGGTCTTGCCCGGCGCGTACCAGCCGCCGCCGACGTAGCAGAACACCTTGTCCTACCACCTTGCCGCCGTTGTAGCGCTCGGCCAGCACGCGATGCAGCGGCTTGCCTTCGATCTTGGCGATGGCGTCCCACACCGCCACTTCGATCGTGCCGATGCCGACCGAGCGCTCGCTGTGGCCGCCGGACTTCTCGTTCCGCATCATCACGGCGAGGATTTTTTCCGGATCGAGATTGTCGCCGGCCTCGTTCATCAGCGACTTCGGATCGGCTTTGAGGATGCGCGGAATGAACCGCGCGCGCATCTGCGCGCCGCAGGCGTAGCGTCCGGTGGAGTTGAAGGCGAAGCCCGCGACCGGTTTGCCGTCGCGGATGACGTCGGTGATGACGGCGACCACCGACGTGGTCATCTCGGAGAAGTCGAAGCCGGAGTTGCGCAGATCGGACTTCAGCGGGATCGCGGTCTCGCGGATATCGACAATGCGCATGTGTTGGCTTGCTCTACGTGCTCTCGACCTGAGCATGAGGCCACGAGAGGAAGCCACTCGTCCAGGATTCAAATTTTCGGGACGTTGCGCCTGTTCGATCACCCGCTTCCATTTGGCGATGTCGGCCTTCACATAGGCCGCGAACGACGCCGGCGAATCCCCTTCCGGCACCACGCCCATCTCCAGCAGCCGCGCCTTGATGTCCGGCGATTTGACCACCGTCGCGATTTCCTTCTGCAGCAGGTCGACGATGGCTGCGGCGTGCCGGCCGGCACGAACACGCCGGTCATGGTCTCGGCCTCCTGGTCCTTGATGCCCATTTCGTCGAGCGTCGGGATGTCGGGCAGCGTCTCCAGCCGCTTCTTGTCGGTGATGCCGAGCGCGCGGATTTTGCCTTCCTTGATCAGCTGCGACCGAATTGCCGATCGCGCCGCACGACGATCGGCACGTGGTCGCCGAGCAGCGATTGCGTCATCGGCCCGCCGCCGGCGAACGGCACGGTGACGAAGTTGACCTTGAGATCGTGCTTGAGCTGCTCGATCGACAGCGACGGCGTGGTGCCGGCGCCGGGCGAGCCGACGCTGTACTTGCCGGGCTCTTTCTTGAACAGGTCGATCAGCTCCTTCATGGTCTTGGCCGGGAAAGCTCGGATTGACCAGCCACGAGTTCGGCGAGCCGCCGGCCTTGGTGACCGGGATGAGGTCCTTCTCCACGTCGAACGGCATCTTGTTGTAGAGGCTCGGGTTCACCGTGACGCTCGATGACGACAGCAGGATGGTGTAGCCGTCGCCCGGCGCGCGCGCGACCTGCGCCATGCCGAGGTTGCCGCCGGCGCCGCCGATGTTCTCGATGTAGAACTGCTGCCCGAGCTTCTCCGACAGCTTCTGCGCGATCAGCCGTCCCGCGAGGTCGGTCACGCCGCCCGCCGGGAACGGGATGATGATCTTCACCGGCTTGGTCGGATATTGCTGGGCGAAGGCCGGCGCTGGACATGAGACAGCGCCGCGCCGAGCGCGATGGCACGCAAGATCGTCATCATCGGAACGTTCTCCCTGATCGGTCGCTTCCTGCCCGCATGATTTTTATATTGGCGTCGCCAAGGACGCTGCCGTCCGGTAATGGGACCGGCCAGCTTGCGCCAAGCCTGAGGGATAATCGTGCCGAATGCAAATTCATCGTTGCCGCAGCGGAGCCTGCTCGCGGGCGGCAATGCGCTGAAGATCGGGCTGTTCGGCGCGAACTGTTCGTCGGGCCGGGCGGTGACCAAGGTGCCGGAGCGCTGGTCCGGCACCTGGGCCGACAACCTGCGGCTGGCGCAGATGGCCGACGAGGCCGGCATCGACTTCCTGCTCCCGATCGGCCGCTGGAAGGGCTACGGCGGCGACACCGGCTATCAGGAGGCGACGCTCGAAACCGTGACCTGGGCGACTGCGGGCTGCTGCAGGCGACCAAGCGCATCACCGTGTTCGGCACCGTGCACGCGCCGCTGTTTCATCCGATCATCGCGGCGAAGCAGATGGTCACCGCCGACCACATCGGCGAAGGCCGCTTCGGGCTCAACATCGTGGTCGGCTGGAACGAGGGCGAGTTCGAGATGTTCGGCGTCGAGCAGCGCGAGCACGCCACCCGCTACGAATACGCGCAGGAGTGGATCGACGCCATCAAGCTGATGTGGTCGGAGCGCGAGGACTTCGATTTCGACGGCGAGTTCATCAAGCTGAAGAACGTGCGCGCCAAGCCGAAGCCCTACGGCGGCACCCAGCCGGTCATCATGAACGCCGGCGCGTCGCCGGTCGGCCGCGCCTTCGCGGTGCGCAACTGCGATGCCTTCTTCATGCAGTCGTCGCGCGTCTCGGTCGAGGAGACCGCGCAGCGCGTCGCCGGCGTGAAGGCCGAGGCCGCGGCGCACGGCCGCGCACATCAGCGTGTTCACGGTCGGCGTCATCACCTGCCGGCCGACCATGAAGGAGGCCGAGGACTATCATCATCATGTCGTGGTCGATCAGGCCGACTGGGCCGCGGTCGATCAGCTGCTGGCGCTGCGCAACATCACGCCGCAGACGACGCCGATGGAGGAGTTCATGCGCCAGCGCAGCCAGTACGCGCACGGCAACAGCGGCGTGCCGATCGTCGGCGATCCGGACCACATCGCGCGGCAGTTGATCGAGCTGAGCCGCGCCGGCCTGACCGGGATCGCCGTGTCGCTCGTCAACTACGCCGACGAGCTGCCGTATTTCCGCGCCGAGGTGCTGCCGCGCCTGGAGCGGGCGGGGCTGCGGGTGCCGGCCTGATGCGGCGTCGCAAGTTTATTGCAGCTTGATATTGCCGTCGCGGATCACCTTGCCCCACTTTTCGCCTTCGGCTTTGAGATAGGCGGCGAACTCCGCCGGCGTGTCGCCGATCGGCACGAAGCCGACGGCCGCGAGCTTCTGCTTCACGTCCGGCATCGCGACAATCTTCACCACCTTGCTGCGAAGAACTTCGACGATTTCCTTCGGCGTGCCGGCCTGCACATAGATGCCGACCGGTGTCTCGCCGGTCTGACCCGGATAGCCGGACTTCGATCATGGTCGGCACGTCCGGCAGGCTGTCGATGCGCTTTTCGCCGGTGACTGCGAGCGCGCGCAGCGTGCCGGCCTGGATCTGCGCCGCCGCCGGCGGCAGCGAGGAGAATGCGATCGGCGTGTGGCCCGCGACCACCGACTGGATCATCGGGCCGCCGCCGCCGAACGGAATGGACGGCAGGTCGAGCTTCAGCGACAGGCGGAACAACTCGCCGGACAGGTGCGCCGACGTGCCAAGCCCGGGCTGCGCGTAGCCGGTGTATTTGCCGGCTCGCTTCTGATCAGATCGACCAGTTCCTTGACGGTCTTGGCCGGCACGGACGGGTGCACCACCAGCACGTTCGGCGAGGTCGCGATGCGCGTGACGGCGACGAAGTCCTTTCGGGTCGTAGGGCAGCGACGCGTAGAGGTGCGGGTTGATGACGGTGACCTGGCTCGTGATCATCATCGAATAGCCGTCGGCGGGCGCGCGGGCGGCGACGCCCGCGCCGATATTGCCGCCGGCGCCGGCATGGTTCTCGACATAGAACTGCTTGCCGAATTCCTCGGACAGCTTCTGCGCGACGAGCCGCGCAATGATGTCGGCCGGGCCGCCCGGCGCGAACGGCACGATCATCCGCACCGGCTTGCTCGGATAGGCGTCCTGGGCGCGAATGGGGCTGGCGCAGCAGCAGGAACGAGGCGGCAAGGACGACGATAGCGCGTGAGACATTCATACTCGTCACTTCTCATTCCGGCTTGATGTTGGCGTCGCGGATGACCTTGCCCCACTTTCGGCATCTCGGCGCTGGACGCAGCGCGGCGAACTCCGCCGGCGTGTCTGGCGACCGGCTCGAAGCCGAGCGCCGCCAAGCTTCTCCTTCACGTCCGGCTGCGCCATCGCATCGACGAATCTCGCGGTGCAGCAGTGTCGACGATCTCCTTCGGCGTGCCGGCCGGCACCAGAATGCCCTGCATCGGTGTCGGCCTCCTGATCCGGGCAGGCCGGCCTCGGCCATGCGTCGGCACGTCCGGCAGCGCCGGCGAGCGCTTCGGCGTCGTGACGGCGAGCGCGCGCAGCAGGCCGGCCTTGATCTGCGGCGACCGCGGGCGTGCATCGACGGTGAACGCGATCGGCGTGTGGCCGGCGACCACCGACTGCGATCGCCGGGCCGCCGCCGCCGAACGGGATCGTGCACCAGATCGAGCTTGCTGCGACAGCTTGAACAACTCGCCGGACAGATGCGGCGTGCGTGCCGAGGCCGGCGGAGGCGAAGCCGTGTATTTGCCGGGATTGGCCTTGATGAAGCGCGACCAGCTCTTTGACGGTCTTGGCCGGCACCGACGGATGCACGCACGAGCACGTTCGGCGACGTCGCGATGCGAGCGTGACCGGCGACGAAGTCCTTGTAGGGATCGTAGGGCACGTCTTGGCGAACAGGCTGCGGGTTGACGATGAAGCTCGGCTGACACGAAGACGATGCGAATAGCCGTCGGCGCGGCGCGCGGGCGGCGTTGCCCATGCCGAGATTGCCGCCGGCGCCGGCCTGGTTCTCGACGTAGAACTGCTGGCCGAGTCTTGCCGACAGCTTCTGCGCGAGCAGCCGGGCGATCACGTCGGTCGGGCCGGCCGGCGCGAACGGCACGATCATCCGCACCGGCTTGGTCGGATAGGCATTCTGCGCACGGGCGGGGCCGCCGATCGGCAGGACCGACACCGCGAACAAGAACCAGCGACGCGCAGCACCTTCAGCATGTTGCCTCCATCGAGCTTTTGCTGATGCTATCATTTCCCATTGCCGCAAGAAGAGGAAACGACATGGCCAAGAAGTACACGCGTCAGGACCTTCGCGACGCCGCCGAGAAATACAAGAACTGGGGCAAGTGGGGTCCGAACGACGAGATCGGCACGCTCAATTTCACCACCGCCGAGGACATCGTCGCGGCGACGCGCCTCGTCAAGAAGGGCAAGGTGATCTCGCTCGCGCTCAACTTCGATCACCTGGGTCCGCAGGGCGCCAAGAGCAAATATCCGGCGATGGGCCGCATCAATCCGGTCCACACCATGCTGCGCACCGGCACCGACGCCTATTCGGGCGTGCTCGACAAGCGCGGCATCCGCGCCGCCGACGACATGGTGGTGATGCCGCTGCAATGCGGCACGCAGTGGGACGGGCTCGGCCACATCTTCTATGAGAACTACATGTGGAACGGCTACGACTGCCGCGAGGTGACGTCAGCCGGCGCGCAGAAGTGCGGCATCGAGAAGACCAAGGACAAGATGGTCGGCCGCGGCGTGCTGCTCGACGTGGCGCGCTTCAAGGGCGTCGACTCGCTCGACGACGGCTACGGCATCACCTGCCAGGACCTCGACGAGACGCGCGAAGAAGCAGAGGCGTCGACCGTGAAGCGCGGCGACTACGTCATCGTCCGCACCGGCATGATGGAGCGCTGCCAGAAGCTCGGAAGCTGGGACGGCTATCCGGGCGGCGACGCGCCGGGCTTCGCCTTCGAGACCCTGGAGTGGATCAAGCGCACCGAGCTTGCGGCGCTCGCGTCCGACACCTGGGGCTGCGAGGTGCGCCCGAACGAGAGCGAGGAGGGCATCAACCAGCCCTGGCACTGGATCACCATCCCGATCATGGGCATGACCATGGGCGAGATCTTCGAGCTCAAGGAACTGGGCGAGGACTGCGCCGCCGACAAGACCTATGAGTTCCTGTTCGTCGCGCCGGCGATCCCGATCACCGGCGGCGGTCGGCTCGCCGGTCAATCCGCTGGCGATCAAGTAGGACATTGCTTCGATTAGCAGCTGCACTCCGCGATGCGACTACCCGCACCTGATGCAGCGCCGGTGTAGGCGTCAGCCAGCGTTGGACGGCTTCATGGATCGCCGGGTCGAGAGCCCGGCGATGACGGCGGTGGGTAGGCGAGGCTGCGAACAAACTCACCTGTGTGCGGCTCTCATGTTAGGATCGCTACTATGAACCTCGTCCGCAATCATTCGCACTGGGGCGCGTTCCTGGCCGAGGTCGAGGGCGGACGGATTGTCGGCGTGCGGCCGTTCGAGAAGGACCCCGATCCGTCGCACCTGATCAACGCCATTCCGGACGGCGGTGCATTCGAAATCGCGCATCGCGCAGCCGATGGTGCGCGAGGGCTGGCTCAAGCACGGCCCCGGTCCCAGCGAAGGCCGCGGCCGCGAGCCGTTCGTGCCGGTGTCGTGGGACAAGGCGCTCGATCTGGTCGCGGGCGAGATCGAGCGGGTGCGCCGCGAGCACGGCAACGCCGCGATCATGGGCGGCTCGCAGGGCTGGTCGTCGGCCGGGCTGTTCCACGAGGCGCGGGTGCAGCTGCATCGCTTCCTCGCGGCCGGCGGGCGGCTACGTCGATCAGGTGATGAACTACAGCTTCGGCGCGGCGCTGGCGTTCCTGCCGCATATCGTCGGCAGCCCGCAGTCGGTGGTCGGGCCGCTGACCTCGTGGTCGTCGATCGCGCGGCACTGCAAGCTGATGGTGCTGTTCGGCGGCGCCAACCCGAAGAACACGCTGGTGAGCAAGGGCGGCTGCGCGTCGCACTCCACCCGCGGCTGGATCGCGGAATTGGCGCGCGCCGGCGTCGAGGTGGTCAACATCAGTCCGATTCGCGACGACGGCCCGGACGCGGTTCGTCCGGAGTGGATTCCGATCCGGCCGAACACCGATACCGCGATGCTGCTCGCGCTGACGCACACGCTTGGTCAGCGAAGGCCTGCACGACCGGGAATTCCTCGACAAGTTCTGCGCCGGCTTCGATCGCGTGCTGCCCTATCTGATGGGCGAGACCGACGGCCAGCCGAAGAACGCCGACTGGGCCGCGGCCATCACCGGCGTTCCCGCCGACACCATCCGCGCGCTGGCGCGGCGCATGGCAGAAGACGCGGACGATGGTGACGGCGTCGTGGTCGCTGCAGCGCGCGCATCACGGCGAGCAGCCGTATTGGGCGGTGGTGCTGCTCGCTTCTGCGCTCGGCCAGATCGGCCTGCCGGGCGGCGGCTTCGGTTTCGGCTATGGCTCCGGCGCCGGCATCGGCGATCCGCCGCTGTCGTTCGCGGCGCCGGCGATGGACGGCATCAAGAATCCGATCAACGTCACCATCCCGGCGGCGCGCATCTCCGATTGCCTGCTGCATCCCGGCGCGCCTTACGACTTCAACGGCAAGCGCGGCACCTATCCCGACATCAGGCTGGTCTATTGGGCCGGCGGCAATCCGTTCCATCATCATCAGGACACCAACAAGCTTCGCCGCGCCTGGGCCAAGCCCGACACCGTCGTGGTGCACGAGCCGTGGTGGACCGCGACCGCGCGCCACGCCGACATCGTGCTGCCGGCGACCACCTCGCTGGAGCGCAACGACATCGGCGGCGCGCGCCGCGACAAGTTCATCATGGCGATGGGGCAGGCGGTCGCGCCGGTCGGCCAGGCGCGCAACGACTTCGACATCTTCAGCGCTCTGGCGCAGCGGCTCGGCATCGCCGAGGCCTACACCCAGGGCCGCGACGAGAATGCCTGGCTCCGGCATCTCTACGAGCAATTGCCGTCACAGCGCCGGCGCCAACGCCGCGGCGCTGCCGGACTTCGACACGTTCTGGCAGACCGGCTATCTGGAAATTCCGGCGGCCAGCGAGGAATACGTGATGTTCGGCGACTTCCGCGCCGATCCGGACCAGCACAAGCTGCGGACGCCCTCGGGCAAGATCGAGCTGTATTCGGAAAAGATCGCAGGCTTCGGCTACGACGATTGCCCGCCGCATCCGACCTGGATCGAGCCGTGGGAATGGCTCGGCGGCAAGGACGCCAAGACCTATCCGCTGCATCTCGTCTCGAGCCAGCCGCGCGACCGTCTGCACAGCCAGATGGACTGCGGCCCGGTCAGCGCCGGCGGCAAGGTCGCGGGCCGCGAGGCGATCACGCATCAATCCGGCGGACGCGAAAGCGCGCGGCATCGGCGCCGGCGACGTGGTGCGCGTTCACAACGCGCGCGGCTCATGCCTCGCCGGCGCCATCGTCAGCGACACGGTCAGCGCCGGTGTGGTGAACCTGTCCTGCGGCGCCTGGTACGATCCGGCCGATGGCGGCGAGCAGGCGCTCTGCCTGCACGGCAATGCCAATGTGCTGACCCGCGATCAGGGCACCTCGAAGCTCGGGCAGGGGCCGAGCTCGGCGACCGCGCTGGTCGAGGTCGAGCGCTATACCGAGCCGCTCCAGCCGGTCGCCGCGTTCGATCCGCCGCGGGTGGCCGCCGTCTAGCTGCGGCCAGAAGCTTTATTGCCCGCAGGTCGGCATCATCCCGATCGGCGTCGAGGTCCAGCACGGACCGAAGCTGCCGCCGTTGTAGCGGCCGCGATAAAATCCCGGATATCCGAACCCGTATCGCGGCTCGCCGTCCCAACCATAGAACCGCCACTCGGGCCGCGCCGCGCTGATCCGGTTCTGCGCCCGCCAGTCGGACAGCGCGGGCGGCTGGTGGTAGCCGGGAAGAAATCCATAGCGCGACCGCTTGGGATGCACCTTGATCTTCGTCGGTTGCTTGCCGGCGGTGATCTCCGCGAACGCCGTCGCCGGCAGCAGCAACGACGTTGCAACGACGGCGGCGAGCAAGCCTTTGCAAAATCCCATCACGCCGCCTTCGAGCCCCACAGCCTCTGGCTCGCGATCGCCGCGCCTTCGCTGAGCGCCTTGAGTTTCGCCCAGACGATGCTGTCGGCGACGATCGGATCGGTCCGCACCGCGGTGCCGAAGCCGCAATCGACGCCGGCGATCACCCGCTCGCGGCCGACGATGTCGGCGTAGCGGCCGATGCGCTGCGCCACGAGCTTCGGATGCTCGACGAAGTTCGTGGTCGAATCGATCACGCCCGGAATGAGGATCTTGTCGCTCGGAATCTTGAACGTCTTGAGGTCTTCCCACTCGTGGTCGTGGCGCGGGTTGGCGGCCTCGATGCTGAACGCCTGGATGCGCGCCTTGAACGCGATGTCGATGATCTTCAACAGCGGCAGGTCGAAGCTGTGCGGGCCCTCGTAATTGCCCCAGCAGATGTGCAGCCGCATCCGGTCGGCGGGAAGCCCCTCGATCGCGCCGTTGAGCGCCGCGATGTTGCGCTCGGCGATCTTGCTGCGGAATTCGTCGTCGGTGAGATCGCGGTACTGGTTGTTGCGGCAGGAGCCGAGATCGGGACAGTCGATCTGCAGCACGAAGCCCGCCTCGACGATGGCGCGGTACTCGGTCTTCATCATCTCGGCCAGCGCCTCGACGTAGGCCTCCTCGTTCGGATAGTGCAGGTTGATGATGAAGCGCGTCAGGATGCCGGGCGACGGCGCGGTCATGAACACGTCGGCGGGCTTCGACTTCGCCGCGGCGGCTTTCAGATGCGCGAGGTCGCGGTCGAGCGCGCTGCGGTCCTTGTATTTCAGCGGGCCGACGCAGCCGGGAAACGGCGAGGCGGAAAAATTCCGCCGGGTGTTGCCGAAATCCGGATGCGCGATGAGATCGCGGCCGAGCATGATGTCGCGGCCCTTCTCGGCGGCGCGCGGGTCGTGCTCGATGCCCTCGACGCGATGGCGGATGTAGGTGGTGTAGGACGGCTTGCTCATCTCGCCGTCGCTGACGATGTCGACGCCCGACGCGACCTGCTGGGCCACCACCTCGTCCACCGCCTGGGCGGTCGCGGCCTCGAAGCTGGCGGCGTCGATTTTGTCGCCCTGCTCGCGCCGCAGGATGATGTCGAGCAGCGGCTTCGGCCGCGGCAGGCTGCCGGTGTGCGTGGTGAGGATGCGGTCGGTCGAGGTTTTCATGACGTCTCCAAAAGTTCCTACGGCGAGATGACGCGCCGCGCTTCCGCGACCAGGTCCGCCGGCGTTTCGTAAATCTCTTTCATCAGCCGGTCGACTTCGGCCTCCGGTCATGGCGGACACTTCGATCCCCATCTTGTCGGCCTCGGCGAGAAACTCAGGATCTTTCATGGTCCGGTCGAAGGCGGTTCGCAGCGCCTTGGTCCGGTCGTCGGGCAGGTCCGGCGGCGCGGCAAACGCATAAGCCAGCTCCTGGCGGCTGATGACGAGCTTCAGGATCCGGCGCTGCTGGTCGTTCGCCGCCTGATCCATGATCAGCGGAATTCCGGCGAGGTCCGGACTGCCGCGCAGGCCGAGCTGCACCGGGATGTTGACCTGGCCGTCCTTGAGCCACGACGGCCGCGAGGTCTTGATGCCGCCGAGCGACCAGCCGCAGCGGCCATCGACCTCGCCGCGCTCGAGCGCCAGCGTCATGTCGGCGCCGCCCTGGTAGCCGGTGACGAGCTTGAGCTTGGCCCCGAACATGTTGTTCAGCAGCAACGGATAGACGCCGGTGTCGGCGCTGGTCGATGTCACGGCGACCTGCATCGGCTTGGTGATCATGTCGTTCCAGGTCTTCGCGCCGGTCTCCCGCCGGGTCACGCAGACGCTGACCTCGTTGCCGACATTGCCGATCCAGGTGAACTTGGTGGCGTCGAACTTGGCTGCCCCGCTGCTGCCGAGCAGAGGCTCGGTCGGGATACTGCGGTTGAAGACGCCGATCACCGTGCCGTCGCGCGGCGAGGCATTGAACACCTGGTTTGCGGCGGCAAGGCTCCCGGCGCCCGGCCGGTTGACCGGAATGACGGTTGGATTTCCCGGAATGTGCTTGCCGATATGCCGCGCCACCGTGCGCATCACGGTGTCGTAGATGTTGCCGACGTTGAAGCCGACCATGATGGTGACGGGACGGGACTTGTAGAATTCCTCGACCGATTGCGCCCGATGCCGGCGGTGATGCAAACAACGCTGCAATCAGCGATGCGGCGGCGGTCGGTCGGTCTCACAGGGTCACGGCCCTTACGCTCCAAAACCAGCGAGAATGGTAGGCGGTTTCCGAACGGCTTGAAACCCCGAAGGTGAACGCGTCAGCCCGATGACGGCTGACTCGACGGCGCGAAGCCGATATGTCTTTTACGTCCCAACGTGCCCATCCGAATGGGCGCCGGGGTGCGGGAGGAAAATGGGAATGATGCTCGGACACAATCGGAAGATGTTGGGCGCGGAGTGCATGGCCGACATGCTCGAGGCCTACGGCGTGACGCATGTGTTTCACGTGCCGGCGGTCTTGCGCAAAACCTTCGCCGTGATGGAGACCCGCACCAAGATCAAGCGGCTGCACGTGCACAGCGAGGCGACCGCGGCCTATATGGCCGACGGCTACGCCCGCGCCTCCGGCAAGCCCGGCATCTGCATGGCGCAGGTGATCGGCGCGCTCAATCTTGCCGCCGGGCTGCGCGACGCCTGGCTCGCCCATTCTCCGGTGATCGCCTTCACCGGCGGCCGCGAGCCGAAGACCAAGTTCCGCCACGTCTATCAGGAGGTCGACGACGTGCCGGCGTTCGAGCCGGTCACCAAGTGGAACGCCACGGTCGACGACGTGAACCGCTTCCCCGACATGGTGCGGCAGGCGTTCCGCGCCGCCACCACCGGCACGCCCGGGCCGGTGCATCTGCAGTTTCGCGGCAACGAGGGCCAGGTCGACGGCGACGAAGGCGAGATGGAGCCGATGGTCGAGCCGGAGTTTTCGCGCGTGCCGCCGTTCCGGCCGGAGCCGGATCAGGCGAGCGTGCTGGCGGCGGTGAAGGTGCTGCAAAGCGCGGCGCGCCCGGTGATCGTCGCGGGTGGCGGCGTGCGCGCGTCGGGCGCGGCGCGCGAGCTGGTGGCGCTGGCGGAGGCGCTGCAAATTCCGGTCGTGACCTCGCTCAACGGCAAGGACTCGATCCCCGGCAGTCATCCGCTGTCATGCGGCGTGGTCGGCACCTATTCGCGCGAGAGCGCGAACAAGGTGGTGAACGCGGCCGATCTGATCTGCTTCGTCGGCTCAACGACCGGCGGCATGACCACGCACTTCTGGGCGGTGCCCAAGATCGGCACGCCGGCGATCCAGATCGACATCAACCCCGAGGCGCTCGGCGTGAACTATCCGCTGCAGGCCCGCGTCAACGGCGATGCCAAGGTGACGCTTGCGAAGATGCTGGCGGCTTGCGACAAGTCCACCGCCGGCAAGCGCAAGGCCTGGGTCGAGCAGGCGCAGTCGATCGTCAAGGAATGGTACGCCAAGTACAAGCCGATGCTGGAGTCGGACGCGGTGCCGATCAATCCGGCGCGCATCTGCCACGAACTGTCGAAGCACGTGCCGGACGACGCCATCGTCGTGGTCGACACCGGCCACGCCGGCATGTGGATGGGCGGCATGTACGATCTGCGCACCAACACGCAGAGCTATATGCGCAGCGCCGGCCATCTCGGCTGGGCGTTTCCGGCGGGGCTCGGCGCCAAGTGCGGCGCGCCGGATCGCCCGGTGGTGACGTTCACCGGCGACGCCGGCTTCTGGTACCACATCGGCGACATCGAGACGGCGGTGCGCTGGAAGATCAACGCCGTGACGGTGGTCAACAACAACGGCGGCGGCAACCAGTCAAAGCGCGGCTTCGATCGCGTCTATGGCGGCACCCAGACCGAGCAGGCGCGCGAGCTGTGGACCTTCCGCAAGACCAACTTCGCCCGCATCGCCGAGGAGATGGGCGCGCTCGGCATCCGCGTCGAAGATCCGAAGGCTTTGCCGGCGGCGCTGGCGCAGGCGCTCGCCGCCAACCGGCCGGTCATCATCGACGTCGTCACCGATATCGAGGCGCTGGCGCCGACCGCGGTGGCGTAGCGATTAGGGCTTCATCACCGAGGCGATCGCCTCTTTGAGGATGGCGGCGGTGATCGGCTTCGCCAGCACCGGCGTGCCCGGCAGCACCTGCTCGATTTTCGCGCGCGTCGCCGGATCGCCGTGCGCGGTGATGAAGATGATCGGCGTGGCGCGCTGCTCGCGGATGCGGCGCGCTGCTTCGATGCCGTCCATGCGGCCGGCCAGCCGGATGTCCATCAGGATCAGATCGGCGTCGAGATCGGTCGCCTGCTCGATCGCGCCGTCGCCGTCGGGGACAAGACCGCACACTTCGAGATTCTGTTCGCGGGCGAGCGACTCGAGATGCCACGCCACCAGCAATTCGTCTTCGACGATCAGAACGCGGGGGACCTGGCTGGTCGAACGCGCTTGTCCCATGGTTATCGGTTGCGGTGTCGCTGACATGACGAACGCCCCTGTGCGTTGCGTCACATACTAGACATTCGCGGCACTCACGCCAGCCCCTCTCGCCAGCATCATTTCGCTTGCGGAACGGGCGCGACTCACTCTCGCGATGCGCGATGTTTCAGGGATCAGGCACCAGCGGTGGCGGATAGGGGTCGCGGGTGGAATCCCACTCCGGGCGAAACATGTCGTCCTCGCACTGGACGATGACGTCGGCTTCGCGCCCACTGCGCACGTCCAGGTGGGCAAGCGCCACGGCGTCTTTGAACGCGTCGCTCCGGCGCGGATACGGCTCGGAGTTTTCGCCGTCGCACTGGATTTTCCATTCGCCGTCATAGACGACGTAGTAATGCGCTCTGCTGGCCATTGTGGGCTCCCTCGTTCCGGGCCCCCGCATCCAGTGCGGGTATCCAACCGGTATGAGGCATCAATGCGACAGCCATGCTGGCCGTTCCCAGGCCGCGCGGATTCGCGCGTCTTTGCTGTGAATTGCTGTGGACGCCTGTGAATAGCCTTCAGCAGGAAGCCATGATCTCTTTGATTTTAGGCCAGTTTTCACGGCCCTGGCGTTTCATCAGCTCGAGGTACTTGTCGTTCTCCCAGCGCACGATGGCGGCCTGGAAGCTCGGGCGGGCCTTGATCCGGCGGTACCAGTCGGCGGTGCGCGGGGTGGGATCGAGCAGCCCCATCACGTCGAGATGCTCAAGCCGCACGATGTAGGGCGTGAATGCCGCGTCGGCGATGCTGTAGGCGTCGCCCGCAAGCCACGCATGGCTGGCCAGCGCTTTGTCCATGTCTCGATAGAGCGTCAGCAGCCGCTCGATCGCCACGTGGAAGTGCGGCGAGTCGAGTCCCTTCTCGATAACGTCGCGCCGGCGCTCGCGCTTCGCCGGATCGGGAATGCTCTCCAGCATCGCTTTCCCGGCCTCGCCGCGGGTGAGGTACTGGTGCCGGAACGCAAGCGCGAAGCTCAGGACCGCAATGCCGGCGTCGTGCACGCCTTCGTCGAGCTGCTTGGTCCACAGCCGCATTCGGGCGCGGCCGAACGGATCGGCGGGCTTGAGCGGCGGATCGGGAAAGCGCTCGTCGAGATATTCATTGATGACGTTGGATTCCGGCACGACGATATCGCCGTCGATCAAGGTCGGCACCACCGCGCGCGGATTGAGCTTGATGTACCAGTCCTTCTGGTGCTCGCCGGCGCGCAGATCGAGATGGCGGTTCTCCCATTCGAGGCCCTTCTCGGCGAGAACGAGCCGCACCTTCTGTGCGCAGCTCGACATGTCGTTGTGATAGAGCGCGAGCGCCATGGCGTTCCTCCTGAACTGTTTTTCTTATTCCACGAAATCAGATTTTCAATTCGAAACTGACTTCCTTCGGAAACAGCTCCTCCACGGCGAGCTTGCGTTTGGTCACGCCTTGCTCGTGGCAGAAGGCCAGAAACGGCTCGAGCGTTTTGAGGTTGTTCTTGATGCCGTAGGGCCACGGATCGTCGGCGGGAAACATCATCCGGTTGGTCTGTTCGGCATGATCGTAGCCCCATGCGGTCGGCAGGAATGAGGTCCCGCCCTGGTACAGCTCGGGCAGGCACGCGCGCTTGGCCTTCTCGAACGCGTCCATCAGGTTGCGCGCGATCCAGCGGTTGGCCTCGTAGGCGTCGCGGCGCATCACCACGAGATGCATGATCGGGAAAATTCCGGTCTTGCGGAAATACGCTTCTTCCTGCGCGCGATAGTCGGGGATCAGCCGTTTGATGCCGTGCTTGCCGTCGAGGAAGACATTGGGCGGCCGCGCCGAGATCACGGCGTCGATGGCGCCGTCGACCAGCAGCTGGCCGAGATTTTTGTCGGGCACGCTGGTCAGCCGGTAGCCCGGCGGCAGCTCGAACGTCGTCATCTCCTTGCGGCCGGCGTCGTTGACGCCCGCCTGGATCCAGTCGATCGATGTCAGCGGCACGCCGGCGTCGTGCTGCAGCCAGCCCCGCACATAGGTGACGGCGGTCTGCGTCCATTGCGGAATGCCGACTTTCTTGCCCTTCAGATCGGCGCCGGTTTTGATCGGCGAATTGTCCCGCACGAAGATCGAGCCATGCCGGAACACGCGGGACGGAAACACCGGCAGCCCGACCATCGGCGCGTTGCCGTTGGCGACCATGGTGCAATAGGTCGCCATCGAGAACTCCGACACCTCCCATTCGTAAGTGGCCAGGAACCGGTACGCGATGGTCTCCAGCGGAAGCGTCAGCACCGTGAGGTCGATGCCCTCCGGCTTGATCCGGCCGAGCGTCAACTCGCGCATGTGCAGGTAGTCGCCGATGGCGAAGGTCAGGCGAAGGTCGGACATCGGGGATTCCGGAATGATGGGAGGAGCCGCTTCGACGCAGTATAGCGCGCAACGGCGGCTCAGCCATCGCCGCCGTCAGCGCGGCAGGTAGGTCAAATCGACGTATCTTGGCCGTCGCGGCGTCCGGCTTGATGTCGCCGAGCTCGATCAGCGTCTTGACCGTGCCCGCGATGATCTGGTCCGGAACGGCGAGCTTGCGGCTGAAGGGCTGCAGCTCGCCGACGTAGTAGTCGTAGGTCTGCGTCGCGATCGCGGGTTCGAGCTTGGTTTCGCGGGCCAGGATGGCAATCGCCTCGTCGCGGTTGGCCGGGTCGTACAGCCAGTCCACGGCCGCGGCGAGCGCGCGCAGATAGCCGCGCGCGGTGTCGGGATTGTCGCGCAGCCATTGCGGCCGCGCCAGCACGGTCAGGAAGCCGTATTCCTTGCCGAAGGCGCCGATGTCGAGGAGCTTGCGATAGCCTTGGGCCTCGGCGCGGAAATCGAACGGCTGGGTCAGGAGCGCTGCCTGCACCGCGCCGCTGACCAGCGCCGCCAGCCGGTTCGGCGTGGCGCCGGCGTACATCTGCTCGACGTCGTCGGGCCGCATGCCCTTTTCGGTCAGCCAGCGATTCCAGACGATGGTCAGCAGGTCCTTCGGGAACGGCAGGATGACGCGCTTGCCCTTCATGTCGGCGGCGCTTTTGACGTCCGACGACGTCATGATCGAGTAGGGATACTTGGTGACGATCCCGCCGATCATCACCGCGTTGCCGCCGTTGCCGATCGCCCGGATCGCGGTGTCGAAGGTCGAGGATGCGACGTCGAAGGAGCCGGCCACCAGCTGCTGGACCGTGTTGGCGACATTGCCGACATAGATGGTTTCGAGCTCGACGCCTTCGCGGCGAAAGAAGCCCTTTTCAGCGGCAATGAAGCTCGGCCAGTTCGGCGCGGTGCGCGACACTTGGCCGTCGCTGATCTTCTTCAGCGCCTGAGCCTCGGCGTCGGCCAATGGTGCAGCCATCATGCCGCAAAGCAACAGGGCCGCGGCAAAGCGGGTCGGCGTCATGGTCGACATCATGGCGTTTCCTCCGTTCGGGCAGTCTGTGCCGCCGCGATGGCTTGATGTTAGCGTGCGCCACCCTTGCCGCAAGGCGCAACGCGGCATCGCCTGCACCCTTTGCGGGGTCGGCGCCAAATGTTGTAATGCCGGCAACAAGCGCCGAACCGCGCGCGACGGAGGAACGATGTCCAAGCTGCCCCTGACTTTCGCCTGCGGACTCTACGACCGCATGCTGGCGCTCTACACCGGCGAGGTGCAGGTCGAGGGGGTCGATCTCAACTTCCTGGTCGACGACAACCCGCGCAACATTTTCGACCGCATGGCGGCGGGACTGGAATTCGACGCCGCGGAATTCTCCAGCTCCGAATACATCTCGCGCTTCGTCGCCGGACAGTGTCCGTTCGTCGCCATTCCGGTGTTCGCCTCGCGCGTGTTCCGGCACAGCTTCATCTTCGTCAACAAGAAGCACATCAAGTCGCCGAAGGATCTCGAAGGCAAGCGCATCGGCGTGCCGGTCTACACCATGACCGCCGCGATCTTCATCCGCGGGCTGTTGAGCGACGAGCACGGCATCGACTTCTCCAAGAACGAATGGGTCGAGGGCGACATCAACAGCGCCAAGCCGCACGGCAATCCGACCATCCTGCCGACCGCCAAGAAACTGGCGATCAGCGCCAACAAGTCCGGCAAGTCGCTCAGCAAGATGCTGGAGGACGGCGAGCTGCAGGCGATCATCGGCACCGGCGTGCCGGAGGCGTTCGGCCGCAACCCCGACATCGTGCGGCTCTATCCCGACTACCGCACCGCCGAGATGGAATACTACAAGCGCACCAAGATCTTCCCGATCATGCACACCGTGGTGATCCGCCGCGACGTGCATGAGAAGCACCCGTTCGTGGCGAGCGAGCTGTACAGCGCCTTCGACCGGTCCAAGAATCTCGCGCTGAAGAAGATGAACTACCGCGGCACCTTGCGCTACATGCTGCCGTGGATGACCGCCGAGCTCGACGACATCAATGCCGTGTTCGGCGGCGATCCCTGGCCCTACGGCGTCGAGGCGAACCGCCCGACCCTGAGTGCGCTGGTGCGCTATCTCGAAGAGCAGGGCGTCATCGCCAAGGCGCCGCGGGTCGACGATCTGTTCGTGCCGGTGCGGCAAATCCTTCCGATGACACATTAGGGTCGGATCATGCGTTGGCGCGTCTGGTTCGACCGGCTGATCGTTCTTGTGATCCTGCTTGCCGCCTGGCAGGGCGGCAGCCTGTGGCTCGGCAACTACTGGCTCAGCTCGCCGTGGGCGGTGGCGACGCGCTTTGTCGCTTCGCTGTTCAACGGCGAGCTGGTCTTCCACGGCGGCTACACCATCAACGAGGCGCTGGCCGGCTGCGTGATCGGCGGCGTGCCGGCGGTGCTGCTGCCGTTCCTGCTGCGCCGGCAGCCGATCGTGGTGGCGATCCTCGATCCCTTCATGGTCGGCGGCTACGGCGCGCCCAAGCTCGCCTTCGCGCCGCTGTTCATCCTGTGGTTCGGCATCGGCATCGAATCCAAGATCGCGCTGGTCGCCGCGGTGGTGTTCTTCATCGTCTATTTCTCGCACGCTGTCGGGCGTCCGCGCGCTGGAGCCCAAGCTCGTGCAGATGGCGCAGGTGATCGGCGCCAACGAACGCCAGGTCGGCCGCCACATCGTGTTTCCCGGCGCGGTGCCGGCGATCTTCGCCGGCTTCCGCATCGCCGTGCCCTACGCGATCGGCGGCGCGGTGATCGCCGAGCTGATCTCGTCCAACCGCGGGCTCGGCTATCTGGTGCAGACCGGCGCGATGAACTTCGACACCACCCAGGTGTTCGTCGCGATCCTGGCCGCGACGATCATCGTGCACGCCTTCATCGCCGTCATCGACGTCGGCGAGCGCTTCCTGCTGCGCTGGCGGCCGCGCGGCGCGGCGCTGATCATCGATCATGGGACCTGAGCCAATGACCGCGCCGCTGATGCTGGACATCAAGAATCTCGGCAAGCGCTTTCCGGCGCGGGCCGGGCGCGAGCCGCCGCCGTGGATCATCCAGGACATGTCGTTTTCGGTCGGCGCCGGCGAGCTTCTCACCATCGTCGGGCCGTCCGGCGCCGGCAAATCGACCCTGCTCAACATCATCGCGCAGATCGATACGGCGAGCGCGGGCGAGATCGTGTTCGACGGCGAGCGCATCACCGGCGCCGAGCAGAAGGCGCTGCATCCCGGCCTCAACCGCCGCATCGGCTACGTGACCCAGGACGACAACCTGCTGCCCTGGCGCACCACCATCGACAACGTGCTGTTTCCGCTCGAGGTGCAGGGCACGCTCGACGACGCCGCGCGCGCCCGCGCCCAGGAGTTGATCGACGCGGTCGGACTCACCGGCTTCGAGCGCTACTATCCGCATGAGCTGTCCGGCGGCATGCGCAAGCGCGCGGCGCTCATCCGCACGCTGGTCTATGACCCGCCGATGATCCTGATGGATGAGCCGTTCGCGGCGGTGGACGCGCAGACCCGCACCCAGCTCCAGGAGGATTTGCTGCGGCTGTGGAGCCTCAAGCGCAAGACCATCATCTTCGTCACCCACGACATCACCGAGGCGATTGCGCTCGGCGACCGCGCGCTGGTGCTGACGCGGCGGCCGGCGCACATCGCCGCCGAGCATCCGATCCCGATCCCGCGGCCGCGCAACGTGAAGGACATTTTCACGATGCCGGGCTTCGCGTCGATCTACGAACGCATCCGGGCGGACGTGCTATGAGCAGCGCCGATATCACCACCGAGCTTGTCGGAAGGCCACGCGATCCCGCGGCAATGGATCGTCACCGGGGGCCGCGTTGCGCTGGCCGTCGCGCTGCTGCTCGCCTGGGAGTGGGGCGCGCGCGCCTTCGGCCCGCTGTTCTTCGCGCCGCCGCTCGCCACCGCCCAGCGCATCGTCGAGATGGCCGGCAACGGCAAGCTCTTCACCGACATCGTGGCGACGCTTCGCGTCTCGGTCATGGGCTTCGTCATCGGCTGCACCTGCGGCATCGGCCTGCCGTTTCTGCTGCGGCTGTCGCCGCGCGCCACCGAGGCCATCGAGCCCTTCATCATGGCGTCGCAGGGCATCCCGAAATACGCGCTGACGCCCTGGCTGATCCTGTGGTTCGGCATCGGCGACGCGCCGAAGGTCATCGTGGTGACGCTGTTCGTGTTCTACATCACGTTCATCACGGTGTTCGCCGGCGTCCGCGGCGTCGACCAGCGGCTCGTCAACATGGCGCGCATCATCGGCGCGAGCGAGCGCACCATCGCGCGAAAGGTGATCTGGATTTCGCTGCTGCCGTTCTTCTTCACCGGGCTCAAGATCGCGCTGCCGCGCGCGGTGAGCGCGGCCATCGTCGGCGAATTCCTGGTGGCGGTCGAGGGCGTCGGTTTCTCGATCGAACGCGCGCGCCAGCTTTCCGACACCACCGGCGTGTTTGCCGGCATCGTCGTCGCGGTGGCGCTGGTGCTGATCATCAACGTGGCGGTCAATGCGCTGGAGCGCCGCGCGCATGAAGTGGCGGCCGACCGACCGGGACATGCAGTTGTAAGGAGCGCCTGATGAAGCTTGCGAGCTATGTCGCCGGCGGCAAGGAGTGCTACGGCGCGGTGGTCGGCGACGGCGTCGTGACCCTGAAGGGCCACGCGTCGCTCCGCGATGCGCTGGCGGCCGGCGCGCTCGACGACATGCGCAAGGCGTCGTCGGCAAAGCCGGACCACAAGCTGTCCGACATCCGTTTCCTGCCGGTCATTCCAAACCCGCACAAAATCCTCTGCGCCGGCGTGAACTACAAATCCCATGCCGCCGAGGTCGGCCGCGAACTGCCGAAGCAGCCGAGCATGTTCATCCGCTTCACCGACACGCTGGTCGGCCACGAGGGCGAGATGATCCGCCCCAAGCTCTCGGACAATTTCGACTTCGAGGGCGAATTGACCATGGTGATCGGCAAGGGCGGCCGCCACATCCCGATCGAGCGCGCGCTCGACCATGTCGCCGGCTATACGATCTTCGTCGACGGCAGCGTGCGCGACTACCAGAAATTCTCGGTCACGTCGGGCAAGAACTGGCCGGGCACCGGCCCGCTCGGCCCCTGGATCGTCACGGCGGACGAAATTCCCGATCCGGGCAAGCTGACGCTCACCACGCGGCTGAACGGCCAGCAGGTGCAGCATTCCGGCACCGACAAGCTGATCTATTCGTGCCAGCAGATCGTCAGCTTCTGCTCGGACTTCACCGAGCTGCATCCGGGCGACATCATCGCCACCGGCACGCCCGAGGGCGTCGGCCACAGCCGCAAGCCGCCGCTCTGGATGAAGCCCGGCGACGTGCTGGAGGTGGAGATTTCCGGGATCGGCGTGCTGCGGACCCGGATCGTGGACGAGAAGTAGCCGGCTACTTCACGAACTCGTCGGTGTAGAGCCCGTCATACGACTTCAGCTTGTCCGACGCCTTCATCATGCCGGCCTCGACGTTGAAATCGTCGGCGTTGTCCAGCGCCTCTTTGGTGACGACCGGCACCTTCGGCGTCGACTTGCGGATTTCCTCGAACGCCGCCGCGATCAGCGCCGGCTCCAGGTTCGGAAATTTCTTGCCGAGGATCGCGATCACCTCCGCCGGGTGCGTGTGCATATAGGCGACCGCCTCCTTCATCACCTGGCCCACCCCGGCGCAGACCTGCTTTGCGCTTCTGGCAGGTTTCCGGCTTCGCGAGGATGACGTTGTAGGCGAAGTTGACCGCGTTCGGCGGATCGCCGTTCGGGCCGCTGGCGATCACGACCGACAGGCCGTCGACCACGGGTTTCAGCGGCCACGGTGGCGAGTTCGACATGCCGTCGATCTGCTTGCTCTGGAACGCCGCCCACATGGCGTTGCCTTCCAGCGCCGTGACGCGCAGCTCGTCCGGCTTGACGCCGCCGCGGGACGCGACGGCCAGAAGATAAGCGTGCGGATTGGCGTTGATCGCGCCGACGCCGAAGGTCTTGCCGCGGAGCACCTGGGCGCGCTTCTCGATCGGTGCCTTGGCGTCGAAGCCCGCCGCCTCGGCGACCTCCTTCCGCATCGTGATGGCGACGATGTTGCGCTCGGCGGTGTTGGCGATGGCGAGGAGGCGCTGGCCGCGCGCCGCGGCGCGCGTCAGGGTCGAGCCGCCGGCCTGCACGAAGTCGGCGCTGCCGGCGATCACGGCGTTGGTCGCGCCGACGCCGGCGATCTGGATGATCTTCACCCGCAGGCCGTACTTGGCCCACAGTCCCAATTCCTCGGCGATGAAGTTCGGCGTCGAGGTGAAGGTGAAGTTCGGCATGGCGATGATGATGTCCTCCAGCGCCGGCTGCGCCGACAGCGGCGCCGTTGCGAGCGCGAGGATCGTGGTGGCAGCGAGCGCAGGGCGCATCGTCATTGCACGAACTCGTTGGTGAACAGGCCGTCGTAGGATTTCAGCGCCTCGTCGGCTTTGAGCAGGCCGGCATCGACGTTGAATTTCTCCGAATTCTCGATGATGGCCCGGCTGACCACCGGCGGCGACGGCGTGACCTTTTGCAGCTCCACGAACGAAGCCTTCAGCAACTTGTCGTCGAGCGTGGGGAAACGCTTCTTCAAGAGCGCAAAGGCTTCGTCCGGCTTGGTCTTGATGAACGCGGTCGCGTCCTTGATCGACTGTCCCATCGCCATGCAGAGCGTCTTCCGCTTCTCGCAGGTCTCCTGCTTGGTCACGATCAGGTTGTGACCGAACGGGATCATGTCGCCCGGCTCGCCGTCCGGGCCGCTGGCGATCAAGAGCGCCTCGCCGTCCTGCACCGCCTTCTGCGGCCAGGGCAGCGACATCGCGTAGCCGTCGATCTGCTTGCTCTGGAACGCTGCGAGCATGCTGGCCGGCGCCATCGGCGCGACGCGGATGTCGTCCGGATTGACGCCCGAGCGCGCCGCGACCAGCCGCACATAGGCGTGGATCATCGAATTGATGGAATCCACCGCGATGGTGCGGCCCTTGAGCAGCGCGCCGCGCTTCTCAAGCGGCGACTTCGCATCGTAGCCGCCGGCTTCGGCGAGCTCCTTGCGCAGCACCACCTGCGCGAACGGCCGGTCGATGGTGGTGGCGATGGCGATCAGCTTCTGTCCGCGCGCGCTGGCGCGGCCGAACGAGCTTGCCGAGGCTTGCGCGAAATGCGAGCTGCCGGAAATCACCGAGTTGATGGCGCCGATGCCGGTGATCGCCACGGTCTTCACCTTGATGCCGTGCTTGCCCCACAGGTTGAGATCGCTCGCGATATAGCCGGCGGCGAAGGTCAGGCTGAACGCCGGATCGGCCAGGATGATCTCCTCGTCCGACTGGGCATGCAGCGGCGTGACGCTCGCGGCCGACAGCATGACAGCGGCGATCGCGAAGGTCGGCACACGCATCGAAAGTTCCTCCCGGCGGACAGAACAGCCGTGATTATGGAGAGGGCGCGTCGGGCGATCAATGCGACGCCTTGGCAATTGTGTCCGGCCACCTGGCGGGGCACACTCGCGGCCAACGGCGACATAAGAACCGGACGCTTGAGGGAGGACAGTATGCGTCGAACCATCCTGGCTGCGCTTGCGATCCTGATGGCGGGAACCAGCGCGAGCTTCGCCGTGGAGAAGCTCAAGGTCGCGATCCCGCAACGGGGCTTCTGGGACAGCACCTGGGTCGAGTTCGGCGAGGCCGCCGGCTTCTTCAAGGATGCCGGACTCGAGGTCGAGGTGTTCTACACCGAAGGCGGCGCGCAGACGATCGCCACCGTCGCTTCCGGCAGCGTCGACATCGCGATGTCGAACGGCATCCTCGGCGCCATCGGCGCCTACGTGAAGGGCGGCGAGGCGACGCCGTACCGCATCATCTCGGCCGAGATGACCGGCGCCAACGAGCTGTTCTGGTGGGTCAAGGCCGACAGCCCGATCAAGACGCTCAAGGATGCCGACGGCAAGACCATCGCGTTCTCGTCGCCGGGCTCGTCGTCGAACCTGATCCTGCTGACGCTGCTCAAGCAGACGGGCTCGAAGGCCAAGCCGGTGCCGACCGGCGGCGTGCCCGGGACCTACACCCAGACCATGACCGGCCAGATCGACATCGGCTGGTCGGTGGTGCCGTTCGCCTTGAAGGACGTCAACGAGGGCAAGATCCGCATCGTCGCCCGCTCGCGCGAAGCCACCGAGCTGGCGAACCAGACCATCCGCGCCAACCTTGCCAGCGTCAGTTCGCTCAAGACCAAGCGCGAGGCGATCACCAAGTTCATGCAGGTGATCGAGAAGTCGATCGACTGGGCCTACACCAATCCGCAGGCGATCGAGATCTTCGCCAAGAACATGAAGGTCACCCCCGAGATCGCCAAGCAGGCGGTGGACGGCTTCTTCCCGAAGTCGGCCATGCAGATCGGCGAGATCAAGGATCTCGACCGGTCGCTGCAGGATGCGCTCGATTTCAAGTTCATCGCCTCGCCGAAGACGCCCGCGGACATCGCCGGCCTGTTCGACATCGTCTACAAGCCGAAATGAAATAAGGCCGATTGAATCGTTGTGCGAAGCCAAGCCCCTGGCGTTGACTGGCGAAATCGATCCAACATTACGGCGGCGTAACCTTCGCGGGTTCCGCGGCCGCGTGACATATCCACAACGCCTCCACAGTATCGCCGCGGCGGGTGTTATTTCGATTGGGCGGCCCGCTGGAGGTTGGTAGCATTTTTTGCATTCCGCGCGGCGTGTCCTCGCCGCGATGGCACAGTTTCACTGGTGTTTGAGCGGTCCGTATGCGTCGGGGGGAGTCGCGGCGTTCGATATTTTCGAGGCGCGTCCCGCGCCTCGCCGCAATCGGTATGGCGTTTGTTCTGGCCCTGCCGCTCGCCGGCTGTTTTCTGCGCGACGAGAACATCCCCGCCGCCATCGAAATCCCGCCGGCCTACCGCGCCGGTCCGCGTCACGCCGATGCCGCGTTGCCCTCGGTGGTCTGGTGGCGCGGCTTCGGCTCCCGGGAGCTCACCGCCCTGATCGAGGAGTCGCTGACCTCCAATTTCGACGTCGCCGCCGCCGTCGCGCGCATCGTCCAGGCCGACGCCAATTCGCGGATTGCCGGCGCGGCGTTGCTGCCGATCGTCAATCTGAACGCCAGCGCGACCCGACAGCGCTCATCGCAGAGCGGCGGCGGCGGCGTTATCAGTTCCACTGGAGTCGTCGCAGGCGGCGGCGGGGGCTCGTCGGAACGGGTGGCCTACAGCACGTCGCTGAGCGCCAGCTATGAGATCGACTTCTGGGGCAAGAACCGCGCCCTGCAGCGCGCCGCCGAAGAGCTTGCCGTCTCCAGCCGGTTTGATCGCGAGGTCGTGGCGCTGACCACCGTCGTCAGCGTGGCCAATTCCTATTTCCTGGTGCTCGAATCACAAGATCGGCTTCGCATTGCGCGCGACAACCTGGCCGCCGCCACGCGCGTCTACAACCTGATCAAGCAGCGCTTCGATGTCGGCACCGCCTCCGCGCTCGATACCGCGCAGCAGGAAAGCCTTGTCAACACCCAGCGCGCCTCGATCCCGCCGCTGGAGCAGACCTTGCGCCAGAACATGGCGACGCTCGCGGTGCTGATCGGCCGCACGCCGGAGTCCGTGGGCATTCGCGGCGGCAGCATGTCGCGGCTGCGCATTCCGCCGGTGACGCCCGGGCTGCCGTCCGATCTGATCGCTCAGCGCCCCGATATCCGCGAAGCGGAGGCGCAGCTCGCGTCCGCCAACGCCAACGTCTATTCGGCGCGCGCCGCGTTCCTTCCGAGCATCCAGTTGACCGGGGAGGGCGGCTACCAAAGCGCAATTCTCAAAACCCTGCTGCGCCCGGAATCGGCGTTTTACAATATCGCAGCCGGCCTGACGCAGCCGCTGCTCGATGGTTTGCGCCTGCAAGGTCAGCTCGATTTACAGGTCGGCCGGCAGGACGAGCTGCTGCAGCTCTATCGCAAGGCCATTGTTAACGGCTTTGCCGACGTCGAGCGGGCGCTGATCGCGGTGCAGCAGACGACGCTCCGCGAGCGCCTCCAGCGCGAGGTGGTGCGGAGCTCGCGAACGGCGTTCGACTTGTCCGAGAAGCGGTTGCAGGAGGGCACCATCGATCTGGTCACCCTGCTGCAGACCCAGCAGACACTATTCCAGGCGCTGGACCTGCTGGCGCAGGACCAGTTCGACCGTCTGGCGGCCGCGGTTTCTCTATTCCAGGCGCTGGGCGGCGGTTGGCAGAAACCCAAGGAAGATGGGCCGGCCACCACCGGAGAGGGCCCCCCAAAGCCCTGAATCCGCGTTAAGAATGCCGCCACAAGCCCCATGAAATGTACGTAATGTGCTGTGAATCTGCCGGCCGCGCCGTTATCTATGGGGGCGCTGCGACTCAGGCCGGCGGGAGATGGCGATTAGACGACGATCGATCGCGACTGCAATCGTTGCCCTCGTTCTCGTCGGGGTCGCCGGTGCCGTCTGGTGGCAGCCGGCGAGGCAGCAACAGCAGCCGCGCTTTGGCCGCGGCGGGGGTGGCGATGACGGGCCGGTCCCGGTCGTTGCGGCTCTGGCCAAGCGGTCCGACGTGCCGGTCTATCTCGACGGCGTCGGCACCATCAGAGCCCTGAACACGGTGACGGTGCGGTCGCAGGTCGACGGCAAGCTGCTCAGCGTCAACTACACCGAAGGCCAGCAGGTCGAGCGCGGCTATGTGCTGGCGCAGATCGACCCCACCACCTATCAGGCCGCCTACGATCAGGCGGTGGCGAAGAAGGCGCTGGACGAAGCGACGCTCGCCAACGCGCGGCTCGATCTCGAACGCTACACGAAGCTCGTGGCCAGCAACTCGATCGCGCGCCAGCAGCTCGACACCCAGAGAATGACGGTGGCGCAGCAGGAAGCCCAGGTGAAGCTCGATCAGGCGCAGATCGACAACGCCAAGGCGATCCTCGACTACACCCAGATCGTTGCGCCGATCACCGGCCGCACCGGCATCCGCCAGGTCGACCAGGGCAACATCGTGCATGCCTCGGACGCGAACGGCATCGTCGTCATCACGCAGCTGCAGCCGCTCTCGGTGCTGTTCACCCTGCCGCAGCAGCAGCTCGGCGACGTCAATCGTGCGTTCGCCGTGGGGCCGCTGCCGGTGGATGCGTTCGGGCCCGACAACAAGACGGTGGTCGAAACCGGCGAGCTCAAGGTCGTCGACAATCAGGTCGATCCGTCGACCGGCACGATCAAGCTCAAGGCGGAATTCGCCAACCGCGAATTGCAGCTCTGGCCGGGCGGCTTCATCAACGTGCGGCTGCTGACCCACACGCTCAAGCAGGTGGTGGTCGCGCCGACCGCGGCCGTGCAGCGCGGGCCGAGCGGCACATTCGTCTATGTCGTGCAGCCGGACAACAAGGTCGCGGTGCGGCCGGTGACGGTGTCGCAGCAGGACGAGACGCAGGCGGTCATCGCCAAGGGCCTGGAGGCCGATGAGCGCGTGGTGACCACGGGCTTTGCCCGCCTCACCGCCGGCGCGGCAGTGGCGGTGACCAACGCCGAATCGGCGCCGCCACCCGGCGCACAGCCTGTCCAGCCGCCGCGCCAGCGGCGGCGCGGCGCCGAGGGTCAGCAGCGTTCCGAGGCCACTCCAAGCGCGAGCCCGAGCACGCAGCAATGAGCGTCTCCACGCCCTTCATCCGGCGTCCGATCGCAACCTCGCTTCTGGCTTTTGCGGTGATGCTGGGTGGCTGGCTCGGCTATTGGTGGCTGCCGGTCTCGTCGCTGCCGCAGGTCGATTTCCCGACCATCCAGGTCAGCACCCAACTGCCGGGCGCCAGCCCCGACACCATCGCCGCGCTGGTGACAGCGCCGCTGGAGCGCCAGTTCGGCCAGATCCCGTCGCTGTCGGTGATGACGTCGTCGAGCTCGTTCGGCATCAGCCAGGTCACCTTGCAGTTCGATCTCGGCCGCGACATCGACGGCGCCGCGCAGGACGTCCAGGCCGCGATCAACGCCGCGGGCTCGACCCTGCCGCGCGGCCTGCCCTATCCGCCGACCTACGCCAAGGTGAACCCGGCGGATGCGCCGGTGCTGACGCTGGCGCTCACCTCGCCGACCATTTCGCTCCGCAACCTCAGCGACCTGGCCGACACACTGATGGCGCAGCGGCTGGCCGAGGTCGGCGGCGTCGGCCGCGTCTCGATCCAGGGCGGCATCCGCCCCGCGGTGCGCATCCAGGCCGATCTGTCGCGGCTCGCCGCCTACGGCATCGGGCTCGAGGATATCCGCCAGGCCATCGTCGGCGCCAATGTTTCGGGCGCGAAGGGCTCGCTCGACGGCGCGCATCAGTCCTACACCATCTCGGCCAACGATCAGTTGATCGGCGTCGAATCCTACAAGTCGCTGGTGGTGGCCTATCGCAACGGCGCGCCGGTGCTGCTGACCGACGTCGCCCAGGTCGTCGACGGGCTGGAGAACGACAAGGTCGGGGCCTGGTATCAGGGCACGCCGGCCGTGGTGATCGACGTCCAGCGCCAGCCGGGCGCCAACGTCATCGAGACGGTCGAGCGGGTGAAGCTCGAGCTGCCGCGGCTGCAACGTGCCATGCCGGTCGGCGTCACGCTGACCATCGTCAACGACCGCACCACCACGATCCGCGCCTCGATCCACGACGTGCAGTTCACGCTGCTGCTCAGCGTCGTGCTGGTCGTGCTGGTCGTGCTGATGTTCCTGCGCACCGTCCGCGCCACCATCATCGCCGGCGTCGCCTTGCCGCTGTCGCTGATCGCGACCTTCGGCGTGATGTGGTTTTGCGGCTTCTCGCTCGACAACCTGTCGCTGATGGCGCTGACCATCGGCACGGGCTTCGTCGTCGACGACGCCATCGTCATGATCGAGAACATCGTGCGCCACATCGAGGACGGCGAATCGCCGCTCGATGCGGCGTTGCGCGGCGCGCGCGAGATCGGCTTCACCGTGATCTCGCTGACGATGTCGCTGATTGCCGTTTTCATCCCGCTGCTGTTCATGACCGGCCTCGTCGGCCGCATGTTCCGCGAGTTCGCGCTGACCTTGACCATCGCGGTCGTGGTCTCGGCCATCGTCTCGCTGACGCTGACGCCGATGATGTGCAGCCGCATCCTGCGCCACCGGGCGGCGAAGGCCGGCAATCCGGTCGGCCGGTTCTTCAACCGCGCGATGGACCGCACGGTCGAGATTTACGGCCAGAGCCTGCAGTGGGTGCTGCGCCACCAGGGCATGACATTGCTGGTCACGCTGGCGACGCTCGTCGCCACCGTGTGGCTCTATATCGCCATGCCGAAGGGCTTCCTGCCGTCGCAGGACACCGGCTTGATCTCCGCGGTGTCGGAGGCCGGCGCCGAAGTTTCGTTCGCGCAGATGCAGCGTCTGCAAAATCAGGTCGAGGCCGCGATCAAGAAGGACCCGGATGTGGTCGGCCTCGTTTCGGTGCTCGGCGTCAGCCGGATGAATCCGACGCCGAACGCCGGGCGCCTCGCCATCACGCTTCGTCCGCGCGACGAGCGCCGCGCCAGCGCCGACGACATCGTCCTGCCGCCTCAAGCAGGCGGTCGCGCCGATCCCCGGCATGAATGTCTATTTCCAGCCGGTGCAGGACATCCAGATCAGCACCCGGGCGAGCCGCGCGCAGTATCAGTACACGCTGGTCGGCACCGACGCCGGCGACGTGATCGAATGGTCCGAAAAGCTGGCCGACCGGATGGGACAGGATCGGCGGCTGCTTGACGTCGCCTCGGAGGCGCAGGAGGGCGGCCTGCGCATGCAGGTCCAGGTCGACCGCGAAACCGCCGGCCGGCTCGGCGTCTCCATGCAGGCGATCAACGACACGCTCAACGACGCCTTCGGCCAGCGCCAGATCTCGACGATCTATTCCCAGGCCAACCAGTATCGCGTGATCCTGGAGGCGGAGCCGCGCTATCAGCAGGATCCGGCCGCGCTGGCGAAGCTCTACGTCACCGGCGCCAGCACCTCGACCGGCACGGCGGCGGTGGTCGCCAACACCGCCGCGGGCACCACCAACACCAACACCTCGGCGACGCCCAACACGGTCACCGGCAGCAACCAGGTGCCGCTCTCGACCTTCGCGCGGTTCGAGCACATCTCGGCGCCGCTGATGCTCGCGCACCAGGAGCAGTTTCCCTCGGTCACCATCAGCTTCAATCTGCCGCGCGGCTCGGCGCTGAGCGACGCGGTCGCCGCGATCACCGAGGCGCAGCGCGCCATCGGGATGCCGTCGTCGGTGACCGGATCTTATTCCGGCGATTCCGCCGAGTTCGACAAGTCGCTGGCCGGGCAGCCGTGGCTCATCCTCGCCGCGGCGGTGACGATCTACATCGTGCTGGGCGTGCTGTACGAGAGCCTGATCCATCCGTTCACCATCCTCACCACGCTGCCGTCGGCCGGCGTCGGCGCGCTGCTGGCGCTGATGCTGCTCGGCTATGACCTGTCGGTGATCGCACTGATCGGCATCGTGCTGCTGATGGGCATCGTCAAGAAGAACGCGATCATGATGATCGACTTCGCGCTCGAAGCCGAGCGCGGGCAGGGCATGTCGCCGCGGGACGCCATCGTGCAGGCCTCGCTGCTGCGCTTCCGCCCGATCATGATGACGACGCTCGCCGCGCTGTTCGGCGCCATGCCGCTCGCGTTCGAAAGCGGCACCGGCTCCGAGCTTCGCAATCCGCTCGGCGTCACCATCATCGGCGGCTTGCTGCTCAGCCAGTTGCTCACGCTCTACACCACGCCGGTGATCTATCTCGCCATGGAGCGGCTCAAGCAGCGATTCACCCGCACCGAGCCGTTCGTTGCGCCGGTGCCGCGGCCTGACCGGGACGTGCCGCACACCGCCGCGGAGTGACGGCGATGAATTTTTCCGGTCCTTTCATCCTTCGTCCGGTCGGCACCGCGCTCCTGGCGCTCGGCCTGTTTCTGGCCGGCGCGGTGGCCTATGGCTTCCTGCCGGTGTCGAGCATGCCGACGGTCGAATTCCCGACCATCCGCGTCTCGGCAAGCCGGCCGGGCGCCGATCCGAGCATCATGGCGGCGACCGTCGCGGCGCCGCTGGAGCGCCGGCTCGGCGAAATCCCGGGCGTCACCGAGATCACCTCGTCCAGTTCGCTCGGCAGCACCAACATCACCATCCAGTTCGACCTCAATCGCGGCATCGACGGCGCGGCGCGCGACGTGCAGGCGGCGCTCAACGCCGCGCTGACCGATCTGCCGGGCGACCTGCCGACCCTGCCGGCCATGCGCAAGGTCAATCCGTCGGCGGCCCCGATCCTGATCCTGGCGCTGACCTCGAACACCATGCTGGCGAGCAACATGTACGACGTCGCCGACAGCGTCATCGCGCAGCGCATCGCCCAGGTCGACGGCGTCGCCGAGGTGACCGTCAACGGCGCCGAGCAGCCGGCGATGCGCATCCGGGTCAATCCGGTCGCCGTCGCGTCGATGGGCGTGAGCCTGGAGGACGTGCGCACCGCCCTCGCCAACGCCAATGCGGCGAGCGCCCTCGGCACGTTCGACGGGCCCGATCTCGCCCACACCATCGGCAGCAACGACCAGCTCCGCACCGTACCCGAGTACAAGAATCTGGTGGTGAAAGCGGCCAACGGCACCGTGGTCCGGCTGGGCGGCATCGCCGACGTCGAGCTCGGCGTGCGCAACAGCCGCTCCGCGGCCTGGTTCAACCTGCAGCCGTCGGTGCTGCTCGTCGTCACCAAGCAGGCCGACGCCAACGTGATCGATACGGTGGACCGCATCTACGAGATGCTGCCCGAGCTCAAGCGCTGGATCCCCGCCGACGTCCAGATCTCGGTGCTGTCGGACCGCACCACCACGATCCGCGCCAGCATCCGCGACATGCAGTGGACGCTCCTCGCCACCATCGTGCTGGTGATGCTGGTGGTGTTCCTGTTCCTGCGCCGCGTCGCGGCGACCCTCGCCGCGGGCGTCACGGTGCCGCTGGCGCTGGCCGGCACCTGCGCCGCGATGTGGGTCGCCGGCTTCTCGATCGACAACATCTCGCTGATGGCGCTCGCGGTGTCGGTCGGCTTCGTGGTCGACGACGCCATCGTCGTGATCGAGAACGTCTTCCGCAATCTGGAAAAGGGCATGACGCCGCTGCGCGCCACCATCGAGGGCGCGCGCCAGATCGGCTTCACGGTGCTCTCGATCAGCATTTCGCTGGTCGCCGCCTTCACGCCGCTTGCTCTTCATGGGCGGGCTGGTCGGCCGGCTGTTCAGCGAATTCTCGCTGACCTTGACCTTCGCCATCGCGATCTCGACCGTGGTGTCGCTGTCGTTGACGCCGATGATCTGCGCGCATTTCGTCAAGGCGGCGCCGAGCCCGAGCGCCACCTGGCTCGACCGCGTCGTCGAGAAAATTCTCAGCCGCGCGGTGGCGGCCTATGCGTCAAGCCTCGACGTTGTGCTGCGTCACCGCTTTCTGACGCTGCTCGTCTTCCTCGCCACCATCGCGCTCACCGCAGGCCTCTACGTCAAGACGCCGAAGGGCTTCTTTCCGCAGGACGACACCGGCCTGATCTTCGGCGGCACCCGCGCCGCGCCGGACATTTCGTTCGAATCCATGAAGGAGCTGCAGCAGCGCGCCACCAAGGTCGTGCTGTCCGATCCGGCCGTGGCCTATGTCGGATCGTCGGTCGGCGCCTCGTCGTTCAACGCCTCGGTCAACAACGGCCGGCTGTTCATCAGCCTGAAACCGCCGTCCGAGCGCGGCAATATCACCTCGCAGCAGGTCATCAATCGCCTGCGGCCGAAGCTGCTCGACGTCGGCGGCATGCGGGTGTTCATGTTCCCGGCGCAGGACATTCGCGCCGGCGGGCGGCAGTCGAGCTCATCGTATCAATTCACGCTCTGGGATCCCGATCTCGACGAGCTGCTCAGGCTCGTGCCGCGCGTCGTCGCCAAGGTGCAGACCCTGCCCGAGCTGACCGACGTCACCACCGACCGCGAGCAGAACGGATTGCAGGCCAATGTCGTGATCGACCGGCTCGCGGCCTCGCGGCTCGGCGTGCGCATCCAGGATATCGACAACGCGCTGAACAACGCCTTTTCGCAGCGGCAGGTTTCCACCATCTATTCGGAGCGCAACCAGTATCGCGTCATCCTCGAGGTCGATCCGCTGTTCCAGCGCGATCCGTCCGATCTCACGCAGGTCTATGTCGCCGGCCAGGGCAGCACCCAGGTGCCGCTCTCCAGCGTCGCCCGGATCGAGAAGACGCTGGCGCCGCTGGTCATCAACCACCAGGGCTCGTTTCCGGCGGTGACCATCACCTACAATCTGGCGCCGAACATCCCGATCGAGACCGCCTCGGCGGCGATCGAGAAGGCGGTGGCCGAGCTTCATCTGCCGGATACGCTGCACACCGAATTTGCCGGCGACGCCAAGGTGTATCAGCGCTCGGTCGGCGCCCAGCCGGTGGTGATCCTGGCGGCGCTGCTGGCGATCTACATCATCCTCGGCGTGCTGTACGAGAGCCTGGCGCATCCGCTGACCATCATCTCGACCCTGCCGTCGGCCGGCCTCGGCGCGCTGCTGGCGCTGCAGTTGTTCCGTGCCGAGCTGACCGTGATCGCCTTCATCGGCATCATCCTGCTGATCGGCATCGTCAAGAAGAACGGCATCATGATGGTGGATTTCGCGCTCGCGGCCGAGCGCGAGGGCGGTCTCGAACCGGCGCAGGCGATCCGCGAGGCGTGCCTCGCCCGCTTCCGGCCGATCATGATGACGACGTTGGCCGCGATGCTCGGCGCGCTGCCGCTGATCATCGCGACCGGGCCGGGCTCGGAGCTGCGGCGGCCGCTCGGCATGACCATCGTCGGCGGGCTCTTGGTGTCGCAGATCCTGACGCTCTACACCACGCCGGTGATCTACCTGCTGCTCGACCGGCTGCACCGCCGGCTCGGCGGCCGCGGCCCGGTGCAGGTCCTGGACGAGACGCTGCGCGTCAGCAAGCCCGCGACGCCGTAACGGCCTACTGGAAAATCTCGTTGAAGCGCTTCTTGATGCGCGGCGCTTCCTTCTCGGTGTAGTCGTAGTCCACCGGCAGGATTTTCAGGCTCGACAGCGCCGGCGAGCCGGCCGGCGCCGCGATGTCGCTCCGCGCCGCGAAGCCGCCCTCGGCGGGAAACATCTTCTGCACCTCGTCGCTGATATTGAACTCGGCGAACAGCTTGGCGGCGTTCGGATTCGGCCCGCCCTTCACCACCGAGGTCGGCGACGGAATGACGAACACGCCGTCGCTCGGATAGAGCGTCTTCATCGGGTGGCCGGCGGCGCGATCCTCGGCGGCGTAGGAATCGAGCGCGCCGACCGCGATCAGCCGCTCGCCGCGCTTGAGCATGTCGGACGCCTGCTGATTGCCTTGCACGACCATGGTGTCGTTCGCCCGCAGCTTCTCATAGAAGCCCCAGCCGCGCTCCTTCGACATCATCCCGACCACCGACACCAGCAGCGAGGTGAACGAGGGATCGCCGATCACCATCTTGCCCTTGTATTTGGGATCGGCGAGGTCGGCCCAGGTCTTCGGCTCGTCGGCGACCGGCACCTTGTCGGAACGAATGTAGTTCGTCATCAGGTTCAGCCGCTGGGCGACGAAGTTGCCGTCCTTGTCCTTGGCGGCGTCCGGGACCTTGTCGAAGTTCTTCGGCTTGAAAGCGACGAATATCCCTTTGCGCGTCAGCATCGCCGCCGCCGCCGGATCGGACGTGGTCAACACGTCGGCGGCGATCCGCCCGGCGTCGATCTCCTGCTGGAAGCGGCGCAGGATGGCGGAGCCGCCGGAGCGGAACATCTCGACCTTGATGCCGTGTTCCTTCTCGAACATGTTGACGATCTTCTGCGCCTGCGGCAGCGGCGTGGAGGTGTACCAGACCACCTTGCCCTCGGCCTTGGCTTTGGCGAGGTCGACGGCATCCTGCGCGGCAGCGGCTCCAGCGAACGCGATGACCGCAAAGGCAGCGATCAAATTTCTGCGCTTGAACATTGCTCTCCTCCGTCGTTGCCACACGCTCGCTGTGCTCAGTGCTTCGCGGCTTGGCCCGGCTTGTAGGTCGAATAGATCGGCTCCGGCTGGGTGAAGAAGCTCAGCAGGATATGATACGCGATCATGTAGTTCTTCTGCTGGAACGAGGCGTGGGCGATGCCCGGCATCACCGCGAACTGCTTGTCCGGATTGGGCAGCGCCTCGAAGAAGTTCAGCAGGTCCTTGAAGCCCGCGATGCCGTCGTACTCGCCGCGCATGACGATGGTCGGCACCACGATCTTGGTCGGGTCGACCACCGGCAGGTGGTTGCACATGTCGATGTAGGTGCCGTTCGGGATCGAGTTGTCGAGTTGAAGGATGTGATCGGCGAACGCCTCGATCACGTTGTCGTCGGCGGTGCCGGGATGATCGCGCTCGAAGATCGAGCGGACGAACTTGCGGTCGATCGGCCGCCGCTTGGTCTTGAGGAACTCCGGCAGCTTCTTTCGCCGCTCGACGAGCGTGGGGCTGCCTTCGCCGGTCCAGACATGGGCGTCGAGCGCGAGCCGCCTCACGCGGTTCGGATGGCGCTGGGCGAACAGCGCGGCGCGCAACGCCCCCGACGAGATGCCGTACACCAGCAGCGGACCGGTGTGGTTGCGGGTCTTGAAGATGTAGTCGGTGGCGGCCTTGAGGTCGTCGGCGCCCTCGGAGATCGTGGCGTCGGCGCCGCGATCCTTGGTGGAGCGGCCGTAGCCCTCCATGTCCACGCTCCAGGTGTCGAAGCCTTGGCCGACGAAATAGTCCATCGCGCCCGGCCGGCCCGGCACCTGCAGATCGAAGGTCGGCTGCGACGCCATCGACGAGCCGTGCACGAACAGGATGGTGCCGCGGTCGGGGCTGTTCTGGGCGCGCCGCTTCTCCCACAGGAACAGCTTGACGTCGCCCTTCTTGGTCCAGTGTTCATTGCCCTGAATGTGAATGTTGTCGACCTGCGTCGTCACGAGCCTGCTCCTATTCGATGCTGAGTTGGATTCATGAACTGCGAAATACGCTGCATTGGCTGGCGTCGACCTCGATGGCAACCTTGTCGCCGACCGCGAAGACCTGGCCCGGATGGGTCTGTACCCGAAGCGTCGGACCGGAGTTGAGGCTCGCGTAATACTCGTTGATGTTGCCCAAAAAGGTGCGCTCGCTGATGGTGGCGCGCAGGCCGGTTGTGGCGTCGCTGAGCCGGATGTTCTCTGGCCGGATCGACACCTCGACATCGTCGCCGGCGCCGCCGGCAGGCAGGGAAACCAGTAGCTTGAGCCCGCCTGCCGCCACGATGGTTCCCGGGCCGATCACCCGCGCCGGCACGAGATTGACCAGACCCATGAAGTCGGCGACCACGCGGTTGGCCGGCTTGGCATAGACCTCCTGCGGCGTGCCGTATTGCTGCAACCGGCCGCCGTGGATCACCGCGATATGGTCGGACAGCGCCAGCGCCTCGGCTTGGTCGTGGGTGACATAGACGAAGGTGATGCCGGTGCGGCGCTGCAGGCGCTTCAACTCGACGCGCATCTGCTCGCGCAGCTTGGCGTCGAGATTGGACAGCGGCTCGTCGAGCAGGAGGATTTCCGGCTCGACCACGAGGCTCCGCGCCAGCGCCACGCGCTGCTGCTGGCCGCCGGACAGCTCGTTCGGATAGCGCTGCTCCAGGCCGGTCAGATTGACCAGCGCCAGCGCGTCCGCGACCCGCTTCTTGGCCTCCGCCGATGGCGTTTTCCGCACCTTCAGTCCGAACACCACGTTCTCGTACACGGTCTTGTGCGGCCACACCGCGTAGTTCTGGAACACCATGCCCATGCCGCGCTGGTCCGGCGGCACCACGCTGCCGGGCGCGGACAGAAGGCGGCCGTTGATATGGATGGTGCCGGCGTCCGGCACGATATAGCCGGCGATCATCCGCAAGGTGGTGGTCTTGCCGCAGCCGCTCGGGCCCAAAAGCGTGACGAACTGGTTGTCCTTGATATCGAGGTCGAGATTGGCGACCGCTGCCGGAGCATCGTCGCCGGCGTTGAAGCTCTTGGTCAGACCTTTGATCGCGATACTCGCCATTACGACGCCAGTCCTTGTGTCGGGCCCGACCGGCTCGCGATCTTGCCGCCGCCAAGCTTGTTGGCGACGAAGATCGCAGCGCCGATGATCAGCATGTTGATGATGGCGAGCGCGGCGACCGGCTCGATGTAGCCGGTCTCGTAGAGGTTGTAGACCGCGACCGCGAGCGTGATCGAGCTCGACGAGAACAGCAGGATCGACGCCGAAAGCTCCTGGATCACCGGCACGAACACCAGCAGCCAGCCGGCGAACAGGCCCGGCCGGATCAGCGGCAAGGTGACCTCGCGCATGGTGGTGAGCCACGAGGCGCCGAGGATCTGCGCGCTTTCCTCCAGCGACGGATCGATCTGCCGCAACGACGAGTTGGCCGCGCGAACGCCCAGCGGAATGTAACGGCCCACGTAAGCCAGCAGCAGAATCGCCAGCGTTCCATAAAGCGCCAGCGGCATGGCCAGCCAGAACTGGATCAGCGCCACCGCAACGACGATACCGGGCAGCCCGAGTGGAATGAGCGCGAAGTAATCGAGCAGCTTGCGGCCGGGGATGCGGGTGCGCAGATCAATCCAGCCGATGATGGCGCCGAGCAGCACCGCGATCGTGGCGGCGACGGTCGCCAAGCCGAGGCTGTTCAGGATCGCGCGTTGGGTGACGTTGTACTCGAACAGGATGAACTTGTAGTTCGCGAGCGTCAGGCCCTTCCAGAAATCCAGGCCCCAGGACTTCGAGAACGACACCGCGATCAAGGTCGAATAGGGCAGCAGGATCGCGACGATGAAGGTGAGCACCACGAACGCGAGCACCGCCCAGCGCGCCGGGCCAAGCGACATCAACTGCGGCCGCGCTCCCTTTCCCGCCAAGGTCACATAGGAACGCCGCGCCAGGAAGGCGCGCTGAAGATAGAGAGCAACAACCGTGATCACGACGAACAAGAGCGACAACGCCGAAGCAAGCCCGTACTCCGGCGGATAGTCGAACAGCGCATAGATGCGCGTCGGCAAGGTTACGATGCGTCCGGGCAGGCCGATGATCGCCTGGGAGCCGAATAGCGCGATGGCGTTGACGAAGGCGAGCAACGTTCCCGACAGAATGGCCGGCGCCACCAGCGGAGCCGTTACGGTCAAGGCCGTTCGCAGCTTGGTGGCGCCGAGGATTTGCGCGGCCTCTTCATAGGATGCATCGACCGAAAGCAGCGCGCTGGAGGCAAGCAGATAGACGAACGGAAAGGTGTGCAGCACGGTGACCAGCACAAGGCCGGTCATCGAGAAGATGTTGAAGGTGAGGAATGGCAATCCCATCACGTCGCGCACCAGCACGTTGATCAGGCCGGCGTTCGGGCTGAACAGGTAGACGAAGGCGATCGCCGTCAGAAACGGCGGCGACAGATAGGACAGGCTCGCGGTCAGTTGGATCAAGGCTTTGCCGGGCACATCGGTGCGGCTCACCGCCCAAGCGAGCGACACGCCGATGACCAGGCTGAACAGGCCGGTCCAGGCGCCGAGGATCAGCGAATTCTTCAGCGCGTTGACGTAGAGCCGGCCGCTGAGCACCTCGGCGAAGTTGTCCAGGCTCATGCCCCGCTCGCCGCCGCGAATACTGCCGAGCAGGAGCGACAACAGCGGCAGGACAACCAGGACGATCAGGCAGAGGATCGCGCCGCCCATCACGATATGCTCAAGCCGGAGCCGCGTGCGCGGACCCCTGGCCCGAACCGGGCTGACGATGGCCTCTACCGACATTTCCTCCCGCCTTTTGTTCCGCCGTTGCGCTTTAAGATCGGGGATTTAGCGTGTAATGTCAAAAACTTATGATGGGGCGTAAATGGGGAGGCTTCGTGCCGAGTGAACGCAAGCTTGACGTCGCCGAGATCGACAGCCTGGTGATTGCCGGCTGGACCGGCCGCAATGTCGAGGCGCTGGAAGCGCATATCAAGGAGCTTGAGGCGATCGGGGTGAAGCGGCCGAAGTCGGTGCCGATCTTTTATCGCGTCGCATACTCGCTGATGACGACCGCCGCGGCCATCGAGGTGATGGCCGATAAGTCCTCGGGCGAAGTCGAGTTCGTGCTGTACGCATTGGATGATGGGCTGTGGCTCGGCGTTGGCTCCGACCACACCGACCGCAAGGCCGAGACCGTCGGCGTCACCTTGTCGAAGCAGCTCTGCGCCAAGCCGGTCGGTGCGACATTGTGGCGCTACGACGAGGTCAAGCCGCACTGGGACAAGCTCAAGCTCCGCTCCTACGTGCCGGACGGCGGCAAGCGGCGGCTCTATCAGGAAGGTCCGGTCACCAACATGCGGTCGCCGGAGGAGCTGATCAAGCTCTACACCGGCGGCGACAAACTGAAAGCCGGCACCGCGATGTTCTGCGGCACCTTCGCGGTGCACGGCGAGATTTCATATTCCGGCACGTTCGACATGGAGCTGGAGGACCCGGTGCTGGGCCGCAAGCTCACGCACGGCTACAAGATCGTGTCGCTGCCGGATGAAGGGTAACAGGAGCGTTTCATGAAAGTCGTCATTCCCGATCTCGTCTCCAATTCGTATTTCCCCGCCATCGCGGCGGTGGAGATGGGCTTCTTCAAGGAAGAAGGCCTCGATGCGGAGCTTGAGCTGATCTATCCGGTCGGCAAATGCTACGAAGCCTTGCGAGACGGCAAGGCCGACTTCGTCGGCGGCTCGTCGCATTCGGCGCCGACCGCCTTTCCGGAATGGAACGGCGTCAAATTCCTCGCCGCGCTGGCGCAGCACACCTACTGGTTCCTGATCATGCGCACCGACCTCAACGTCAAGCGCGGCGACGTCGCCGCCGTCAAAGGCAAGAGGATTGGCGCGGCGCCGCTGATCGACATCGGGCTGATCGAGTTGCTGAAGGAATACGGCATCGATCCGAAACGCGACGGCGTGCAGATCGCGCCGCCGCCGATGCCGGCCAATCCCGCCGGCGTGTCGTTCGGCGTCAATGCCGCGAAGGCGATGGAGGAGGGCAAGATCGACGGCTTCTGGGCCAACGGCATGGGCGCCGAGGTGGCGGTGAAGCGCGGGCTGGGCACGCTGGTGCTGGATGCGCGGCGCGGCGACGGGCCCGCAAGTCTCCGCGGCTACACCTTCGGCGTGCTGGCGACCCGCGCCGACTTTGTCGAGAAGACGCCGGACAAGGCGGCCGCCGCGGTGCGCGCGCTGGTCAAGACGCAGAAGGCGCTCAAGGCCGATCCGAAGCGCGCGACGAAAGTCGGCGAGAAGTGGTTCCCGGCGTTCGAGGCGAGCCTGATCGCGAACTTGGTCGAGCGCGACCTGCCGTACTACGACCCGGCGATCTCCAAGGGCACGTTCGACAGCATGTGCAAGTTCGTGCAGACGGTCGGCCTGACCAAGGGCGTCGGCAAGTACGAGGATGTGGTGGCGACGCAGTTCAGCAATTTGTGGAAGGCATAGCTGGTCAGCCCGCCGCGCCGACCAGGTCGGCGCGGTCGAACGCCTCGCGCACCACCCAGTTCGCCACCTCGAACAGCGCGGCATCGCGGTCGGTGGCGCCGAGCAGCTGCAGCCCGAGCGGCAGGCCCTCGTCGTGCAGCAACGGCAAGGTGAGCGCCGGGCAGCCGAGCAGCGATGCCGCGACGTTCATCGCGGTGTTGCCGGTCGAGCCGAGACCGATCGGCGCCGCGCCGCAGGCGCCCAAAGTCACGAACGCGTCGTAGCGGCCCGCAACCTTGGCATAGGCCTCGCGCGCGGCGCCGCGCCGCGCCAGCAGCTCGCTGTATTGCTTCTGCGTGGTGGCCTCCGCGGTCTTCAACCGGCCGCGGGCGCCTTCGCTGAGCTTGCCGGCGTCGAGGTCGGCGTAGGTGTTGAGCGGCCAGCGGCCCTCCCAGGCATTGATGGCAAGCGTCAGCGCCTGGGCGTCGGCGATCGCCTTCTCGACCGCCTCGATGTCGGGATCGTCGGCGCGGCTCTTGAGCTCGACGCCGGTCTTGGCGAGTTTTTCCCTGGCGGCGGCGAACGCCTTCCGCGCGCCTTCCGTGGTGGCGCCCCAGCCGCCGGTTTCCAGCACGCCCAGCCGCGCCGGTTTGGCGCGCTTGGCGAAACTCACGTCGCCGGACAGCCCGACGAAGCCCGGATCGCCGCCGGCGCGGTCGGCGATGGCGCGCAGCACCGCCCAGGTGTCGGCGAGCGTCGCGCCGATGGCGCCCTGGCAGCTCTGGCTGAAATGATCGTGCGAGCCGCTGCGGTTGATCGCGCCGACGCTCGGCTTGAAGCCGACCGCGCCGCAGAAGCTCGATGGCCGCAGGATCGAGCCGACCACCTGGGTGCCGAGCCCGGCCGGCACCATGCCGGCGCCGACCGCGGCGGACGAGCCGCTCGACGATCCGCCCGGCGTGCGTTTCGGATCGTGCGGGTTCTGGGTCTTGTGCCACGGATGGGTGGCGGCGAATTCGGTGGTGGTGGTCTTGCCGAGGATGATGGCGCCGGCTTCGCGGAGCGCGTGGACGCTCGCGGAATCGCGGCGCGATTCCTGGCCCTCCCACATCGGCGAGCCCTGGCCGGTCGGCATGTCGGCGGTCTCGATGATGTCCTTGATGGCGATCGGCATGCCGTCGATCGGCGACAGCGGCTTGCCGGCGCGCCAGCGGGCGGTCGAGGCGTCGGCGGCCTTGATCGCGCCGTCCTTGTTCAAGGTGACGAAGGCGCCGATGCTGCCGTCGAGCTCGGCGATGCGCTTGAGGCATTCGTCGAGATAGGCGCGCGGCGTGGTCTTGCCGGCGCGAAGATCGACCGCCAGCGCGACATAGCCGTCGGAGCTTGCTGCTCATGGCCGCACCGCCGGGGTCTCGATCTTCATTCCGCGTGCCCGCCACATCAGAAACAGCTCCATGTCCACATACTCCGGCGCGCCATAGGCATAAGGCTCCGCGCGCATCCCGATCATGCAATTGCGCAGCCGCCGCTGCAATGAGCCGAGACTTTGCCATTCCAGGCGGTAGGTCGGATAGCCGGTCGGATGGGCCTGCGGCACGGTGTTGCCGGCGAGATGCTTGCCCCAGTTGTCGTCATGGCATTGCCCGCACGACAGGTTGAGCTGGCCCTGGCGCTGGTTGAACGCGGCACGGCCCTTGTCGATGAACGGCTTGAGCCGCGGGTCGTCGTGGGCCGCGATCGGCTCGCCGCGCGACTGCAGGGCGACATAGGCCGACAGCGCCAGCATCTCCTTGCTCTCGTAGGCGAACGGCTGCGCCTTCTGGTCCTGCTGGCGGGACAGGTTGATGCGCTGCTCGAGGTTGACCGGCCGGCCGGATGCGGTGTCGAACGCCGGATAGCGCGCCGCGACGCCCTTCATGCTGGTCTTGGCGTCGCCGTGGCAATCGGCGCAGGATTTTCCTGAAGCGCCGGCTTTGGCCGACCACAGCGCCTCGCCGTCGAGCACCGCCAGCATGCCGGGATTGGAGGTGTCGTCGTCCTGCATCGCCTTGTTGTCGCGGCTCATGTCCTCGTAGGCCGAGCGCCGCTCGTTCAAGGGAATTTCCGCAGCCGGCGAGGCCAGCAGGCCCGCTGCGAACGGCAGCAGCGCGACGGCGAGAGCGAGGCGCACACGAGAATTCATTCGACCGTGATTTTCGCGGAGGCGTCCTGGGCGAAGCCGTTGTCGCCGGTCCACTGGAACGCGAAGGTGCCGCTCTCGGTCGCCACGGTGTGGAAGGTGATGAACGGATTGGCGGCGATGGCCTGGTAGAGCGCGGCCTTGAAGATCTCCTCGCCGTTGTAGGTGCAGACGAACGAGGTGATGATGTCGCGCGGGATCGGCCGGCCGACGTTGTCGTGGCGAAAGCCGGTCTCCATGATGTGCGAGATCAGCGTCTTGATCTGGATGACCTCGCCGCGCTTGGCCTTCGGCGGAACGTTGATGAGGGTGCGCGCCGCCATCAGGGCAAATCCTCGAGGCAGGCGCCGAGCGTGATGATGACGTCGACCGTGTCGGACCAGAACGAGCCGTCGGACAATTCGCAGATGGCGACGACCGACTGGGTGTCGGCGAGGCGCACGCGCGTCTGGATCTCCGCCTTGCCGGCGCGGGGACCGAGCTGGACGCTGATGATGTTGGGCTGCGGGTTCTTCTCGGTGAAGACGTGGATCGCCTTGACGTGATCCTTCGCCGTCATTGGGCTGTCGACCGTGACGCCCATCGCGACGCTGTTGCCGTTCTCGACCAGCGGCGGCAGGTCGAGCTTGATCTTGCCGGGCTTTACGTGCGCTTCGCCGACGACCTGGCGGATCGCCTGCTTCATCGAAGCCGGCGTCGCCTCCGCGGGGCGCACGACGAGCGCCAGACCCACGCCGCCGGCGGCGGCGAGGAATTGGCGGCGGGTTGCTGTTGCGGTCGGTGCGCTCATGTCAGTCTTTCAGCGTCTTCAGATACGCCACCACGTCCTCGATCTGCTCGGCCGTCAGCGCCGGCTTGCCGCGATAATTCTGCGCCACGCGGGTCAGGCCGTCGAGCCGGTAATACGACGGCATGATGGTAGCCGGATTGAGGCGGGCGGCGTCAACCAGCCGGAGCCGCAGCTCGCCCTCCGACCAGCGCGCGCCGGCGCCTTGCAGGCTCGGCGAGAGGTCGCCTTGGAAGCGCTGCTCCGGGAACGGGCCGGAGTGGCACAACAGACACGTGCTCTCGCGCTTGACCACGATGGCGCGGCCGCGCTCGGCGTCGCCCGGCGCGCCGGTCAGCGATTTCGGAATGGCGTTGCCGACCACCTCGTAGGGACGCAGCGCCTCTTGCGCCAGGCTCGGCGCGGCGAAGCGCCAGGATTGCCAGCGAGAATCGCGGCGCGGCCGATCATCCGAACACCTCGCCGGTGATGGTGCGGAACCAGGTGTCGGCCTGCTCGGCCTCGGCCTTGCGCGTGCTGCGCGGCGCGTCCTGCGGGCTGATGACCGGGCCGCCCTCGGCCTCGGCGTACTGGTCGTCGGCCGGACGGTAGGTGCCTTTCTGCGAGATCGCGTAGTCCGGCGCGATCAGGCTGTAGCAGGACGAGGTCAGCGTCGGCGCGGCGGGCGTTTTTCCGGCAAACAGTGCGGCGATGGCGGCGGCGCAAATCTGCGCCTGCGAATGCGCCGCCGACGCCGAGCGCGGCATCGCGCCCGCGATCGCGGCGTCGCCGATAACGTGGATGTTCTTCTGGAGCTTGGACTCGAACGTCACCGGATCGACCGGGCACCAGCCGGTGCGGTCGGCGACCTGGGCGAGTTCGGCGACGCGTCCGGCCTTCTGCGGCGGGATGACGTTGCCGACCGCGGCTTTGTATTTGTCGAAGTCGGTCGAGAACGTTTTCGTTGCCGCATCGACCGACGACAGCGCGCCGCCGTTCGACAGCCCCACCCATTCGATCATGCCGGGATAAAGCTCGGCCCACGCCGCCTCGAACAGCTTCTGCATGGTGAAGCTTTCCTTGGCGTCGAGCACGATCACCTTGGATTTCGGCTTTTTAGTTTTCAGATAGTGCGCGATCAGGCTGGCGCGCTCGTAGGGCGCGGGCGGGCAGCGCGCCGGATTGACCGGCGACGAGATCACCACCGTGCCGCCGTCATCCATGGCTTCGAGCTGGCGGCGGATCAGCGCCACCTGCGCGCCGTCGTTGTAGGCCGGCGGCATCAGCTCCGCCGCCGCCCGGTCGTAGCCCTGGATTGCGCCGGCACGGAATTCGATGCCGGGCGAGACCACGAGCCGCTCGTAATTGAGCTTGGTGCCGTTGGCGAGCGTCACCGTTCGCGCCGCCGGGTCGACGGCGGTGGCGGCGGACAGCGCGACCGTGACGCCGGCGCTTTTGATTTTGTCGTAGCCGAATTGCTGCTGCGCCAGCTCGGTCAGCCCGGCGATCACCGAATTGCTGTGCGGCAGCGCCGTGTAGGTCGGGTTGGCCTCGACCAGGGTCACGGCGAGGCGGGGGTCGGCCTTGCGCAAGGCCCGCGCGCAGCTTGCGCCGCCGAAGCCGCCGCCGATGACGACGACCGGCGGGCCTGAACCTTGCGCGATGAGCGGTGCGGGAAACGAAAACGCGGCGGCGCCGGCCGCGGCTGCCTTGAGGAATTGTCTGCGGGTGGCACGGGCTGCGGTCATGTCGATTCCGTCCCGCAGTCTGGCAAGAAAGAAGGAGCGGCGGCCTTTTGAGCCGCCGCTCCTGTTGCGATCAGGCGATCTGCAGGTTGTGGTTCTTCAGCGGGAACGAGCGGATGCGCTTGCCGGTGGCCCGGAAGTAGGCGTTGAGGACGGCCGGTGCCGCCACCAGGATCGTCGGCTCGCCGACGCCACCCCACGGGGTGTGGCCGCTCGGCATGATGATCGATTCCACCTTCGGCATCTCCGCGATGCGCATCGAGTTGTAGGTGTCGAAGTTGCCTTGCTCGACGGCGCCGTCCTTGACGGTGATCTCGCCGTAGAACAGCGCCGACAGCCCGTAGACGAACGAGCCGGCGACCTGCCGGTCGATCTGCGCCGGGTTGACGGCGAAGCCCGGATCGGTCGCGCCGACGATGCGGTGGATCTTGATCTTGTCGCCTTCCACCGAGACTTCGGCCGCGCCGGCCACGTAGCTGCCGAAGCCCATCATCTGCGACAAGCCGAGGTGATGGCCTGGCGGCAGCGGCTTGCCCCAGCCGATCTTCTCGGCAACGGCATTGAGCACCGCGAGGTGCTTCGGGTGCTTGGTCATCAGCTTGCGCCGGAACTCCAGCGCGTCGACGCCGATCGAATGCGCAAGCTCGTCCATGAAGCATCTCGACGTAGATCGCGTTGTGGTTGACGTTGACGCCGCGCCAGAAGCCCGCCGGAACGTGCGGGTTGCGCATGGCGTGATCGATCAACAGGTTCGGCACGCTGTAGCCGAACGCGGTCTCGCCCGACGGGTTGAGGCCCTGGAACGTGACCGGGTCCTTGCCGTCTCTCCATGCGCGACGGGAACACGGTCGCCAGGATCGACTGGCCGGAGATGCGCATGTGCAATCCGGTCAGGTTGTTGTCCTTGTCGAACGCGCCGACCATCTTGCACTGGGTGATCGGGTGGTAGAAGCCGTGCTGCATGTCCTCTTCGCGGGTCCACAACAGCTTCACCGGCGTGCCCGGCATCTGCTTGGCGATCTGCACCGCCTGGATCACGTAGTCGACGCGGCCGCGCCGGCCGAAGCCGCCGCCGAGCATCACCTTGTGCACGTCGACCTTGTTGGCCGGCAGGCCAGATGCCGAGACCGCTGCTGCGAACGCCGCCTCGCCGTCCTGCGTGCCGCACCACACCTCGCACTTGTCGGCGGTGACGAGCGCGGTGGCGTTCATCGGCTCCATCGGCGCGTGGTTCTGGTACGGATACGAGTAGACGGCCTCGACCTTCTTGGCCGCGCCGGCGATGGCGGCTTTGATGTCGCCGTTCTGGTTGCCGACGAACGCCGGCTGCTCCGCGATCGAGGCCGGTCTTCGAGGAACTTGGCGATCGAGGCACTGTCGACCTTCTCGTTGCCGGCGGTGTCCCACTCGATCGGCAGCGCATCGAGCGCGGTCTTGGCGTGCCAGAAGGTGTCGGCCACGACGGCGACCGCGTTGTCGCCGACCTGGACGACCTTCTTCACGCCCGGCATCTTCTCGACCTTGGCGGCGTCGTAGCTCTTCACCTTGCCGCCGAACACCGGGCACTGCCTTGATCGAGGCGTTGAGCATTCCCGGCAGCTTGACGTCGATGCCGTATTCCATCTTGCCGACGACCTTGTCGGCGGTGTCGAGCCGCTAGCAGCGGCTTGCCGGCGATCTTCCAGTCCTTCGGGTCCTTGAGCTTGATCTCCTTCGGCACGTTCGAGCTTGGCCGCGGCTTCGGCGAGCTTGCCGTAGGTGATCGTCTTGCCGGACGAGTGCGTGACCGTGCTGTTCGACGCCGTGCATTCCGACGCCGGCACCTTCCACTCGTTCGCCGCCGCCTGGATCAGCATCATGCGGGCGGCAGCGCCGCCCTCGCGCACATACTTCTCCGACTCGCGGATGCCGCGGCTGCCGCCGGTCGAGAACGCGCCCCAGGCGCGCTTGCTCGCGACGCTCTCGCCGGGTGTCGGATATTCGGTCGTGACCTTCGACCAGTCGCACTCCAGTTCTTCGGCGACAAGCTGGGCGAGGCCGGTCAGCGTGCCCTGGCCCATTTCCGAGCGGGCGATGCGGATCACCGATGGTGTTGTCGGGCCGGATCACGACCCAGACGCCGATCTCCGGCGAGCCGTCTGCGGCGCGGACCACATTGCGGGCCGAGCGGCGAAGTCGAGGCCGAGCGCCATGCCGCCGCCGACAGCGGCGGTGCCGACGAAGAACGAGCGGCGATTGATTTTCGGAACGAAGTTCATGATCGTGCCCTCCCTTACGCGTTCGCCGCGGCGTGGATCGCCGCGCGCACTTGTTGGAAGGTGCCGCACCGGCAGATGTTGGTGATCTCGCGATCGATGTCGGCGTCGGTCGGCTTCGGCTTGTTCTTGAGCAGTTCCGCGACCGCCATGATCATGCCGCTCTGGCAATAGCCGCATTGCGGCACGTCATGTTCGATCCAGGCCTTCTGCACCTTGTGCAGCACGCCGTTCTGGGCGAGGCCCTCGATGGTGACGATCTTCTTGCCGACCGCGGCGCTCGCCGGGAACGAGCAGGAGCGCGTGGCGACGCCGTCGACGTGAACGGTGCAGGCGCCGCATTGCGCGATGCCGCAGCCGTATTTGGTGCCGGTCAGGCCGACATTCTCCCGGATCGCCCAGAGCAGCGGCGTGTTGGGATCGACGTCGACGTCATGATCTTTGCCATTGATATTGAGGCGAACCATTCTCGAACCTCCCCAGGTGAGATTTTCCGGTCAGCACATCTGAAGACCGGGCCATTAAATGCGGATGCGCGGACTGTAATTAGATTATTTCAAATCAACAATCGGGCGGGCTGCATATTCCGCCCGCGATCAAGCCAAGTTGATCGAGATATTCCGCAGGCCGAGGGGCGGCGGATTGTGTTCGGCCGCGTGCAATTATTTGACGATATCGCGGTGCAACAATGACGGCGGGAAGGCTAGTGCCCGCCTTTGTCCGGCTTGTCGGCATCGCGCACCGGGGTTTCCGGCGTCAGTCCGCCGCGCTTCTGCGCGAAGGTTTCCTTGCCGCTCTGTTCCCAGCCGCCCGTGACCGCGCGCTTGGCATAGGTCTCCCAGGTGTCGTTCCAGTCGCCGAGCGTATAGCCGTGCCACGGCGGCTGCGGCGACAGCGCCGGCAATTCGAGCTCGTCCCAGATCTTGCGGGCGCGGTCCATGAACTCGCGGGTGGGCAAAGCGAGCGGCGGAAACGCCTGCTTCAGCGTGGCGTCGATCAGCATCGAGGAGTCGTTGCTGCGGCGGCCGGCCTTGGGGCCATGCCCGCCGGCGCGATGCGGCACCACATGCACGTCTTCGACCGGATTGGCGCGATAGGCGATCGACCACCACACCGCGTCGGTGTTGGTCGGGTCGATATCGTCCGAGACCGCGACGACGATCTTGCCGCAGTCGGCGCGCAGTCCCGAGGCGCCGTGCAGGGCGCGCCAGACTTCGGTGCGCGGCGCGCCTTGCGCGAATTTCAGGAAGATCACCGGCCGCACGTTGGACAGCGGCTCGTGCAGCGACACCGCGCGGATGCCCTTGATGCCGAGCTGGTCGCGCAGATGCGACAGGAACATCGGCTCGTAGGCGACCTTCTTGATGACGCTCGAACTCGCTCGGCGTCACCTGGCTGATGATCGAGACGAACACCGGCTTCTTCTTGTGGGTGATCGCCGTCACCTGCATCGACATGTTGAAGTCTTCGAGCGCGATGTAGCCGTGGCTTTCGCCGAACGGGCCTTCCGGCTCGAGCAGCTCGGGGTCGATCAGGCCCTCGATGACGATCTCGGAATCGGCCGGCACGTCGAGATCGACGGTGAGGCATTTCACCGTGCGGATCGGCTCGCCGGCGAGCGCGCCGGCGACGCCCATCTCGTCCATGTCGATGGCGAGCTTTTGCGGGCCGGTGAATGTCACGACCGGCGCGCAGCCGACCACGATCGCCAGCGGCATCGGCGTCTTCAGCTTGCGGTGCTTGAGCCAATGCTGATAGCCGCCGGCGCCGCCGATCCGCGACGCCATGCGCACGCCGAGCCGGTCGGTGGCTTTGAGGCCGGCGCGATAGGTGCCCATGTTCTGGATGCCGCTCTCGGGATCCTTGGTGACGCAGAGCGTGGCGGTGAAATACGGCGCGGCGTCGAAGCCGGGCGTCGAGATCGGCACCGGCAGCAATTTCAATCCGCCATCGGGCTTCTTCAGCTCGTCGCCCTTGATGACGACCTCCTGGCACGGCGCGGAATTGACCCGCACCGGCGGAATCGGATGCGCCACCGCGTCGATCCAGGCGCTGCCGATCTCCTCGACCGGCTTGCCCATGCCGATGGCGTAGATCTCCGGCGATGCCGACAGCGCGCCGACCACGACCGGCATGTCGTATTTCCTGCCGCTGCCGTCGACCACGTTGGTGAACAGGAACGCGCGGCGCTTGTTCTCGGGCATGCCGCCGACGAATTGCCAGCGCACCAGCGGATGCAGCTCGGTGTCCTTGTCGATCGGCCGGTCGATCCGCGTCACCAGCCCGGCCGCTTCCAGCGCCGCGAGATGCTGCTGGAAGTCGAGCGCGGGGCCTTTGGTCTTGCCGGGCGCGCCGCGCTTGTCGGGCTGATCGAGCATGGCGTTACTTCTTGTTCTTCTGCCACGCCTCGATGATCGGCTTGGCGTGGCGGAAGCAATCGACGCCGCACGGAATGCCGCAATAGACCGCGATCTGGATCAGCACCGCGCGGATTTCGTTCGGCGTCATGCCGTTGTTGAGCGCGCCGCGGACATGGGTCTGGAATTCTTCCATCCGGCCAAGCGAGGCGATCATGCCGAGGTTGAGGATCGAGCGTTCGCGCGGCGGCAGCGTGTCGTCGCCCCAGGCCTCGCCCCAGCAATATTGCGTGACGATGCGCTGGAAGTCGCGGTTGAAGTCGTCGACGTTCGCCATCGCCTTGTCGACGTATTCGTTGCCGGCGACCTGGCGGCGCATCTTCATGCCGACGTCGTAGGTTTTCTGGTCCATGAAATCCTCCCGATTGTTTTTAGTCTTCCGCCGGTTCGCCTTCCCAGCGTTTCACCAGCTTGGTCTCGATGCCGAGCAGGTCGAGCAGGCGGCCGACGGTGTGGTTGATGATGTCGTCCACGCTCTTCGGCTTGTTGTAGAAGGCCGGCACGATCGGCGCGACCACCGCGCCCATTTCGGCGAGCGTGGTGAGCGTGCGCAGATGCCCGACATGCAGCGGCGTCTCGCGCACCGCCAGAACGAGGCGGCGCTTTTCCTTGAGCACGACGTCGGCGGCGCGCGAGACGAGCGACGAGGTTACCCCGGTTGCGATCTCGCTCATGGTGCGGATCGAGCAGGGGGCGACGATCATGCCCATGGTGGCGAACGAGCCCGACGAGATCGACGCGCCGATGTCGGCGGCCGGATGATTGACCGAGGCGAGCGCGCGGACGTCCTTCGGCTTGTACTTGGTCTCATAGACCAGCGTCATCTCGGCCGATTTGCTCATGACCAGATGGGTTTCGATGTCGGTCTTTTTCAGTATTTCCAGCATCCGCACGCCGTAAATGGTGCCGGATGCGCCGGAAATGCCGATCACCAGGCGGCGCGGGGTCTTCGTGCTCATCGGTCGGGGCTCTTTCATTCGCCGCTATCCCTATCCGAAGTTTGCGAACGCCGAAAGCACGGTGGCCAGCGGCCCGGGCGGGAACGGGCCGATGACGCCCTGATAGGCGTCGATGCTGGTCTGCGCCGCCTTGGCGGGCGACGCCGACGGCTGGCCGAGCCGGCTCGATTGCGCCAGCTCGTAGAGCGCCTCCTGCTGGAGCCGCTCGGCTTCGAGCTCGACCGCCTTGATCCGGGTGCGGAAGCCTTCCGCCGCTTCGGGCGTCATTACCGCCGGCGGCGACTTCAGCGCACGCCGCACGTTGCGGATCGGCACCACGGCCATGTCGCGCCAGGCGCCGATCATGCGCTCGACCTCGGCGACGTCGGCCTTCTTGTAGGTGCGGCCCTGGGTGGCGTTCCAAAGCAGAAAGAACAGAATGTTGACGTCGACCTTGGCCTGGTCCTGCAATTCGATGCAGGCCTGCGGCGACGCCGGGCACGGCGTAGAACTTGATCGAGAATTGCCAGAACGGCGATTTGCTGACCGGCACTGTGGCTTTGGGCTCGCTCATGCGGCGCTCAGCTTCGCATAAGCGCCGGCCGCGTGCAGCGCCGCGACGATGCGATCGGGCGTCAGCGGAATGTCGGTGAAGTGCACGCCGAACGGCGACAGCGCGTCTTCGATCGCGGCGATGATCGCCGCCGGCGCCGGAATGGTGCCGCCTTCCCCGGCGCCTTTGACGCCGAGGGGATTGAGCGGGTTCGGCGTCTCGATATGCTCGATGGCGACGCCGGGCACGTCGCATGAGGCGGGCAACAGATAATCCTGGAACGTGGTGGTCAACGGGTTCGCGTCGTCGTCGTACTTCATGAACTCGAACATGGCGTTGCCGATGCCGTGGGCGACGCCGCCCTGCACCTGGCCGTCGACGATCATCGGGTTGATGACGTTGCCGCTGTCGTGGGCCACCGTGTAGTTCAGGATCGCGACGCCGCCGGTCATCGGATCGACCTCGAGCTCAACGACATGGGTGCCGTTGCAATAGGACGCCTGCGGCGGCGTGAAATAGGCGGTGTGCTCCAGTCCCGGCGTTTGCCCCGGCGCGAACGAGAAGCCCGGCATGCCCTGCGCCATCCGTGCCAGCTCGCCGAAGGTCAGGCTCGGCTTGTTGCCGGTGCGCGCGATGGCTTTGCCGTCCTCGACGTCGATATCGCTTTCCGGAATACCGAGCGCGCGGGACGCGGCCGCGATCACCTGCTTGCGGACGTTCTCTCCGGCGATCATCGCCGACGAACCGGCGTTGATCGCCTGCCGGCTGGCGAAGGCGCCGATGCCCTGGGAGATCGTGCCGGTGTCGCCCGCGCTCATCACGATGTCCTCGATGCGGCAGCCAAGATGATCGGCGACGATCTGCGACAGCGTGGTGCGGGTGCCCTGGCCTTGCGTCGTCGCGCCGGTCGCGACCGCGACCTTGCCGTTCGGCATGATGCGGATGGTGACGCCCTCGAAAGGTCCCAAGCCTGTGCCTTCGACATAATTTCCGATGCCGATGCCGAGGTATCGGCCCTCGGCGCGGGCCTTGCTCTGCCGGGCGCGAAAGCTTTCGTATTTCGACAGCTCGATGGCGCGACGCTGGCTCTTTGGGAAATCGCCGCTGGCGTAGACCATCGGCTTGCCGTCGCGAAAGATCAGGCCCGGCGAATAGGGCATCTGGTCGGGCTGGATGGTGTTGCGGGCGCGCAATTCGGCGCGGTCGATCTTCAATTCGCGGGCGACGCGGTCGATGAGCCGCTCCATCGCGAACACGGCCTGCGGCCGCCCGGCGCCGCGCACGACGGTGGTCGGCACGCGGTTGGTCAGTGCAACGGTGCTTTCGATCTTGTAGGCCGGGATGACATAGGGCCCCGGCAGAGTGGTTGAGGCGATGAACGGCACGATGATGCCCCACGGCAGATAGGCGCCGGTGTCGTGCAGCATGCTGGCGCGAACGCCGAGAATCTTGCCGTCGTTGTCAACGGCGATGCCGACCTTCCAGTATTGATCGCGCTCCTGGGTCGACGCCAGAAAATGCTCGCGGCGGTCCTCCTGCCATTTGACCGGGCGGCCGAGCTTCATCGCCGCGGCCGGGATCACCGCCTCCTCGGGATAGAACGGCGCCTTGGTGCCGAAGCCGCCGCCGACGAATGGCGCGATCACCCGGATCGATTCGAGATTGCGCTCGAACAGATCGGCCAAGGTGCCGCGGCAGAGATGCGGCGTTTGCGTCGCCGACCACACATTGAGCATGTCGGCGGCCGGATCGTAGCTCGCCAGCACCGCGCGGCCCTCCAGGGTCATCGCCGCGCCGCGATGCAGATGCATCTCCTCCTCGAACACGTGCGGCGCATTCTTGAACGCGGCCTCGACGTCGCCGTAGCTCATTGGCACCAAGGCCGCGATGTTCGAGGCGAGATCGGCGTGCACGCGGGCAGCGCCGGCTTTCACCGCGTCGCGGGCATCGCTTACCGCCGGCAAAGGCTCGTAGTCGATTTCGACCACCGCCGCGGCGTCTTCGGCGAGATGGCGGCTGTCGGCAATCACCACGGCGATGGTCTGGCCGACGTAGCAGACTTCGTCGCGGGCGAGCGCAATCTGCGTGCGCGGCGTCCGGATCGCCGGATTGGGCACCAGCATCGGGATCTGCCCGGTGGCGATGCGCGGCGGCATGTCGTCGGCGGTGAGCACGGCGTGAATGCCGGGCATGGCGCGCGCTGTGGCGCTGTCGATCTTGCGGAAGCGGGCATGGGCATGCGGGCTCCGCACGAACGCCGCGTGCAGCATGCCAGGCAGGCTCATGTCATCGACGAACTGGCCCCGCCCGGTAAGCAGCGCCGGGTCTTCGAGGCGCGTGATCCGTGCGCCGAAGTGCTTCGCGCCCATATGCCGTTCGTCCCGCGCGTGGCCTGGCCCGTCCAGGGCGGGCGAGCGAGTATCGGCCGGTCAGGACGGCAAGGAAAGGGCGGCTGCCTATCCCCGTGCAATCGTTTAATGCTTTGAATTTACGGGATAATATTCGCTCGTTGCGAAAATGGCGCGCCGTCGCCATTTCGGCGGCTGCGACCTTTGATGCCTTGGGAAGGCCTGTGAATAACCCAAATTGTTCCCTACAACGCGGGGCATGGGGCACCGTCCCGATTCGGGACAGGAGCGGAGGGTTCTGAAGGCGATGCGGATTCTCATGGCCGCGATCGTCGGGTTCATTGCCTTGCTGGCTGCGCCGCTCGGCGTCCGCGCCGGCGAGCCGTCGCCTGTCTGGAAGGATGGCTGGACCATCAATATTCCGGGCCAGAGCAACTGGGTGTCCGACGGGACGCCGAGCCCGTTCTATTTGCAGAGCACGCCTTCGACGCCTTACGTCCCCGGCTCCGTCAAGAACCCTTACGGGTTCGCCGACTATTCGATTGGCCGCACACTCGGCGTCGGCCAGGAGCTTGGGCTCGGCAATATGCAGGCGACGCTTGGCGTGCGCATGGCCGAGCCGCTCGCCAGCAACGGCTTCACCCCGTCGTTCGATCCGCGCCGCTATCTCGGCGTCGGCCCGCGCCTGGGCTTGGAGGGCAACCAACCGCTGCAGTCGTCGTGGGTTGTCGAATGGCAGGTCGGCGCTGCCCTGCTCAACGGCAATCGCACGTTCGACACCGGCGGTGGCGTCATCAACTCGCCTCTGCCGAATTTCGCCAACAGCGGTTCGGTCATCAATGTCGATGGATTGCTCGGCCTGTCGTACTGGTTCGACAGTGCGTCAAAGTTGACGCTCGGCTATCACGCCGACTATTTCAAAGGCTCGTCGGCGTTCAACATCGGCACGGCGGCGGACAATGCCACTCGCGTCGATCACGGGCCGATGGTCCGTTTCAGCATTCAGAAGTAAGCACGAACGAGGCGCGCTATTTGTGCGCCGGCGTGCTTCGCACCCATGGCGAAGTCTGTTCCTGAGCCTCGTTGCGAACGCCGCCGGCGGAAGGCGCGGGCATGGCGTTGAGGCGCCGCAGCAGGCCGCGACCCCAATGCGCGGTGAACTTGGCGAAGCGCACGCAGCCCAGCGGGCGAGCAGGATCTGCGACAGGAAGATCACCACCGCGCCGGTCACTCGGATGACGAACGCCGCGCCGGCCATGCGCTGGATGGCGCCGGGCTCGCTGGAGAGCCAGGCTCGCAGCGGCGACGGCAGGCGGAACGTGGGCGACCCGCGCGGGCAGATTTTCAGAGTCGGTCAGGGCCATATTTCTACCAGACCATGGCGATGCCTGTGGGGCTCGCCATTTCTTAGTAGCCCATGGCTTAGTAGCAATGGGTTAACGATTGGCTGACCGGGCGCCGAAGTCAGCCCGCGACCGCAATCTCCAGCGGGAAGTCGTCCACGATCTCGCGGCCGGTGTCGGTGATGATGTAGGTGTGGCCGAGGAAGATGCCGAACATGCCGTCGGCGGTGATCGGGTTGGGCTCCGCCATGATGATCATGCCGGGCTTGAGCACCATGTCGCTGTCCAGCCCGCCGATATGGTCCGAGGTGATGTGCGGATTGTCGGTGACGATGTCGATGCCGTGGCATTGGGTCGGCCGCGACTGCACGCCCTTGTCGCGGAAGAACTTGCTGGCATCCTGCATGGCCTTGGCGTTCTTGCCCGGCAGCATCTCGGCGACGATCTTGTTGTAGCCGGGCAGCGTGATCTCCTCCCAGAACTTCCGCACCATGTCGTTCGGCGGCCCTAATGTGATGGGCGAGCCGATCTGCGCGGTGTAGCCGCGATAGCCGGCGGCGAGCTCCATGTTGACCATGTCGCCCTGCCTCAGCACGCGGCCGGACGGGCGCGGATTGCCGAAAATGAGCGCCGGATTGTCCATCGGCGTCGAGCCGATGATCAGGAAGTCGATGTCGCCGCCGCCGTCCATGATGGCCGCGGCCGCCGCGGCCTTCAGCTCGTATTCCTTCACGCCGGGCTTGGCGCGCGCCACCATCGCCTCCATGGCGTTCTGGCAGAGCACGCCGGCTTTGCGCACGCAGTCGAGTTCTTCCTTGGAGTGGATCACCACGAGGTCGTGCAGGAAGTTCTTCGTGAAAATGAGCTCGACGTCCGGCAGCTCCTTGCGCAGCGTGTTGTACTGGTTGACCGGCATGTAGTCGCCGTGGCGCGGGTCGATCTCCATCAGCCCGATGCGGCCTTTCTCCAGCTTCAGCTCGCGGAGCCGCTCCACCATGACTTGCGCATATTGTCCGTTGCGGCTGTGACGCACGTCCTTCACCGCGACCTCGACGTGGCGGCGCACCGCTTCCGCGTGGGTGCCGCCCATCGAGTAGATCATGGTCGGCTCGCCGTCGCGCGGCACCAGCACGTAGCAGCACAGCGCGTGCCACTCCCAATGTCCGGTCAGCCAGGTCATGCCGGCGCCGAAGCTCCAGTGGCTCGGGCCGCCCGGCACCACGACGGCGTCGAGCTTGTGCTCGCGCATCTTGGCGCGCAGCGATTCATAGCGGCGCTTGTATTCGCCCGCCGAGAACTGCTCCCACACGCAGTCGCGGTAATACGGCGTGTCGCGCATGTTGGCGAACGGCAGCGACTGGTCGAGCTTGTTGCGGACCACGTCCCAGGGCTGGGGCCCGAGCGGGCGGCGGGGCTGTTCGTTCATCGTCTTACTCCGTGCAATTCCCGATGGTGACCCGTCCGCCGGCCAGCTCCATGGCCTCCTCGGCGAGCTTGGTGTTGGCGACCTGCTCGACGGTCGGCTTCTTGGCCGCTTCGATGTCGCCGTTCTCGACGCTGTTGTCGATCGACCATTGCGTGCGCTTTTCGGTGAAGCCGGTGTTGACCGACCACACGCAGTTCTTGGTGTTGCTCTCCCAGGCGAACTCGACCGCCGCCTTCGGCTTCTGGGTCGCCTCGACCATGATCGGCACGACCTTGTCCTTGTCGCGGTAGATCGTGCGGTTGGCCTCGATCATGGCGGCGACGGTGTCGCGCAGCAGCGCGCGGTCCTTGGCGATCCAGTCGGTCGAGGCGCCATAGGCGTTGAACATGTAGAGCGGCATCAGCTCGACGAGCTGCACGAGCGGGTGCAGCGTCGACTTCTGCTGCTGCGCCAGGAACACGTCCTCGGGGTGCAGCGCGACGCCGTCGATCTGGCCGGCGATCAGGCCGGGCAGGCGGCCCGCGGTCGGCGACGGGATGAACTGCGCGTCACCGACGTCGAGCTTGGCGGACTTCAGCACCTCACGGCCCATCCGCCAGTTGAAGCCGCCGACGCCGCCGCCGGTCGCCGACAGCCGCTTGCCCTTGAGGTCGGCCGCAGACTTGATCTCGCCCGGCACCATGTAGGCCTGCGGCATGCGCGGCGCGAGCGCCCAGATCTGCTGCACCTTGAGGCCGCGGCCGATCGAGACGTCGCTGACGCTGACGATCGCCGAGCCCTGCGCTGCGGCGACGTTCGACGTTTGCGACTGCCCGCCTTCGAACTGCACGATGTTGGCGTCGATGCAGCGCTTCTCGAAATAGCCCAGCGCCTTCGCCACGTAAGGCGAGGTGTGCACCACGTTCGGCGGCGCCACCGACACGCCGATGTTGATCTTGCGCATCGTCGGGCAGTTGGACTGCGCGGACGCGTAATCCATCGGGCGCCGTGGCAAGCATCGCGGCGAACAGCGCGAACGGAATAGGGCGAAGCTTCGTGGGCATCCTGGGTTCCTCCGGTCTTTGCCGGGAGCATAGAGAGACGAGCACACCCGGCACAAGTCTCTCCGGAGTTGACGCCGGATGGCACAACCAGCCTCGTTTGCACATGACCACATTGCATAAGAGCGGTTGCTTAGGCCGGCATAGGAACGGTACACAGCGGCACCACCAGACATGACCGGTCTTGGGCGAAATTGGGCGAGGGGTGTTGTCCAAGGCTGAGGCGAGGATTGCGGAATGACGGTGCTGTCGACCGGAGCGGACGCGTCGCCGCGGCGCTCCTTTCAAGAGGTCTGGGTCGTCAGCATCGGCCACGCGCTGACGCATTGGTATCCGGCGACGTTTTATCTGCTGCTGCCGCTGATCGGCGCCGAGCTCGGATTGAGCTACAGCCAGATCGGCTCGATCCTGACGTGCCAGTACGCAGCCGGCGCGATCTCCAACGTGCCCGGCGGAATTTTCGTCGACACCGTCGGGCGCAAGGGCCTGCTCATGGCCCTGTCGCTGTTCTGGATCGGCTTTCCCTATTTCGTGATGGGCTTTTCGCACGCCTATTGGATGATGCTCGCTTGCGCCACTCTCCTGGGCATCGGCAACAACCTCTGGCATCCGACCGCGATCCCCTGGCTCGCCAACCGCTTTCCCGAGCGCAAGGGCCTGGTGATGTCGTTTCACAGCATGGGCGGCAACGTCGGCGATGCGCTGGCGCCGCTGGTCGTCGGCGCGCTGCTGGCGGTTTTCAGCTGGCGCGACGTGGTGCTGATGAACGTGATCCCCGGCATCGTGATGTCGGCGCTGATCCTGCTCTACGTCGGCCGCCTCTATAAAGCCGAGAAGTCCGCGGGCACGGCCGCCAAAAAGCCGGTGCCGATGACCGGCGCCGAGCGAATGAAGTCGATTGCGGCGCTGCTGACCAATCGCGCGGTGGTGACGCTGTCGATCGGCTCGACCTTCCGCACCATGACGCAAAGCGCGCTGCTGACATTCCTGCCGGTCTATCTGGCCCGCGACATGGGCTATTCGCCGTTCTGGATCGGCGCCAGCATGTTCGCCTTGCAGGCCGCGGGCTTCATTGCCGCGCCGATCGCCGGGCATCTGTCCGACACCATCGGACGCCGTCAGGTGATCGCCTCCAGCATGTCGATGACGGCCGTCGTACTGTTTGCGATGATTTTTGCCGGCGGCACGATCTGGTTCGTCGTGCTCGTCGCGGTGCTGGGATTTTTCCTGTTTGCGGTCCGCGCCGTGCTCCAGGCCTGGCTGCTGGATGCCACCCCGCCGGGGCTCGGCGGCAGCGCCATCGGCATTCTGTTCGGCGCCCAGGCCGCCGGCGCGGCCGTCGGCCCGATCTGCGCCGGCGTCCTGGCCGACCATTTCGGCATCATGGCGGCGTTCTATTTCCTCGCCGGCACGATCATCGTCGCGAACCTGATGATCTTCGTCACGCCGTCCGGGATGGCCAAGAATACCTAGCGGCTAGTCCTCCTGCGACGCCGCGGTCCATGGCGCCACGTAGCGTTCCGCCAATCGCAGCAGCGCCGTCAGCGTGACGCCGAGCAGGCCGAGCGTCACGATCGGCACGAACATCTTGTCGACCTGGAACGTGCTCGCCGAGCGCACGATCAGATAGCCGATGCCGGAGATCGCGGTGTAGAGATCGGCCAGCACCATGCCGATCAGGCCGCGGCCGAGCGCCAGCCGGATGCCGGTGACGATGAACGGCAGCGCGCCCGGCAGCACGATGTTGGCCCACAACTGCCGCTCCGAGCAGCGGAACGCGCGCCCGACCTCGAGCAGCTTCACGTCCACCGACTTCACGCCCTGGTAGGTGTTGATGACCATCGGGAAGAACGCGAACAGGAACAGGATGATGACCTTCGCCGTGGTCTCGTAGCCGGCCCACAGCACGATCAGCGGAACGAGCGCCACCGACGGGATCGAATAGAGGAAGGTGATGTAGACGGTGACGCTGACGTCGAGAATGTGGAAACGCGCCAGCGCCAAGCCCAGCAGCGTGCCGAAGATGATCGCCAGCGTGAGCCCGATCAAAAGCACGACCAGGCTCGGCCATAGCCCGGCCCACAGCTCGCCGCTCGAAATCATGCCGACCGCGGCCACCGCGACCTTCCACGGCGAGGTGAACAGCACCGGATCGACGTTCATCGCCCCGATCTGCCAAACGCCGAGAAAGATCGCGAGCGAGACCAGCCGGATGCCGAAATTTTGCAGCGCCGTGCGGCGGCGGCGCATGATCGCGACGCGCTCGGCGCGCGCCTGGTCGTCGGCAAGCTCGCGCCGCGCATCGGCCGGCAGTCTGCGCATGCTGCACGGTGCTCATGCGACCTCGCGGGGCGTGCGGATCTGCTGCGGCCGCGCACTGTGCAACTCGCCCCAGATGTGGGCGCGCATTTCGCCGAAGCGCGGATCGGTGCGGAGCGCATTGCCGTCGCGCGGGTGGCCGAACGGCACCTCCAGCACCTCCTTGATGCGGCCGGGGCGGGCGCTCATCACCGCGATGCGGTCGCCCAGCAGGATCGCCTCGTCGATCGAATGGGTGATGAACACCATGGTCTTGCGCTCTTCCGGGCGCTCCATCAGCTGCAGCAATTCCTCCTGCAGGATTTCGCGGGTCTGCGCGTCGAGGGCGGCGAACGGCTCGTCCATCAGCAGCACTGAAGGATTCATCGCGAGCGCGCGAACCAGGCCGACGCGCTGCTGCATGCCGCCGGAGAGCTGATACGGGTAGTGCTGTTCGAAGCCGGACAGTCCGACCAGGTCGAGATAATGCGTGACGCGCTCCTTGATGACAGCGGCCGACGCGCCGGCCATCGCCAGTCCGAACGCGGCGTTGTCGTAGACCGTCTTCCACGGCAGCAGGCCGAAGTGCTGGAACACCATGGCGACGCCGTCCGGCGGGCCGGCGACCGGTTTGCCGTGCACCAGCAGTTGCCCGGTGTTGATCTCGGTCAGGCCGGCGATGCAGCGGAGGAACGTGGTCTTGCCGCAGCCGCTCGGCCCGACGATGCACAGGATCTCGTCGCGCTTGACCGCGAGCGACAGCTGCCGGAACGCCACCACGGTGCCGTCGAGGAACAGCTTGGATGCATTGTCGGCGACGATGACCGGATTGTCTGCGTTCACGCTCATACTCTGACTTGTATTTTGACTTGCACTAACGCCCGGCCGCATAGCCTTGCATGCCGCGCGGATTGGCGGCGGCGCGGCGGCGCTTGCCGTCCTTCGACGCGGCGGTGAGGCGGCCTTCCGACCATTCCGGCTCGACCTCGATGATATGGCCGCGCTTGGTCAATTCGTCGCGGGTTTCCTTCGGCACGCGCTTCTCGATCTGCAGCACGCCCGGCCGCGAGGTGCGCGGCCAGAACGAGATCGGGAAATGCTCGGAGTGCCAGGCCGGCGCGTCGATCGCTTCTTGTAAATTCATCCCGGCGTGGACGTGGCGCAGGAAGAACTGCGTGATCCACTGGTCCTGCTGGTCGCCGCCGGGCGAGCCCCAGGCGAGGTAGGCGTCGCCGTCGCGCAGCGCCAAGCGTCGGCGACAGTGTGGTGCGCGGCCGCTTGCCCGGTGCGAGCGAGGCCGGATGGCCTTCCTCCAGCCAGAACATCTGGCCGCGGGTGCCGAGGCAGAAGCCGAGCTCGGGAATCACCGGCGAGGATTGCAGCCAGCCGCCGGACGGCGTCGCCGTCACCATGTTGCCGGCCTGGTCGACGATGTCGAAATGCACGGTGTCGCCGACCACTTCGCCCATGCGGCCGACGGTCGGTTCGCCCGCGCCCATGCCGGCGACGAGCTTGGCGCCGGGCTTCATCTTGACGATCGAGCCGAAGCCCTCGACCGAGCCGGGCCGCAATTCCAGCGACGCCTTGTCGGAGACGAGCTTGCGCCGCTCGGCGTTGTAGGCGTCCGACAGCAAGCGTCGGGAACGGCACCTCGACGAAATCCGGATCGCCGTAGAATTTCTCGCGGTCGGCGTAGGCGAGCTTCGAGCACTCCACCACCAGGTGGATGAAGTCCGGCCCGACCACGTCGAGGCCGTCGAGATTGAAGCCCTTGAGCAGCGCGAGCTGCTGCAATGTCACCGGGCCCTGGCTCCACGGCGGCTTGCACACGGTGTAGCGGCCGTAGTCGTAGGTCAGCGGCGCTTCGATGCGCGCCTGCCATTTCGCCATGTCCTCGCCGGTCAGCACGCCCTTGTGCGGCGAGCCGCTGGTGTCCATCACCGCCTGGGTGCGGCAGAACTTGTCGATGGCTTCGGCGACGAAGCCCTGCGACCAGACTTTGCGGGCCTTCTCGATCTGCGCGACGCGGTCGCCGCCGGCGCTCTCGGCTTCCTTCAGCACGCGCGTGTAGGTCGCGGCCAGCGCCGTGTTGGTGAACAGCTTGCCGGTCTCGGCGGGCTTGCCGTCCTTCAGATAGATCGCCGCCGAGGTCGGCCAGTGATCGCGGAACAGCTTCTCGACCGTCCTGATGGTGGCGTTGGCGCGCTCGACCAGCGGATGGCCGTTCTGCGCATAGGAAATCGCGGGCGTCAGCACGTCGGCGAGCTTCATCGTGCCGTAGTCGCGCAGCAGTCGTCATCCAGGTGTCGAACATGCCGGGCACGCAGGCGGCGAGCAGGCCGGTGCCGGGCACCATGTCGAGGCCTTCGCTCTTGTAATGCGCGATGGTGGCGCCGGCGGGGGCGGGGCCCTGGCCGCAGATCAGCTCGGGCTTTCCCTTCCGCACGTCATAGAGCAGCACCGGCACGTCGCCGCCCGGGCCGTTCAGATGCGGCTCGACGACCTGAAGCGTGAACGCGGTGGCGACGGCGGCGTCGAAGGCGTTGCCGCCCCGCTCCAGGGTGCCCATGCCCACCGCGGTGGCGATCCAGTGCGTCGAGGTGACGACGCCGAACGTGCCGTCGATCTCCGGCCGCGTGGTGAACGGGTTGGGATTGATATTGCCTGCCATGACGGCCTCGTCCTGTCGGGCCGTCCTTATAGCACGCGGATCGGAAGCAAGAAGGTGCCGCGCGCCCGGCGGATCGGGCCCGGCTTTCGACGTATGATGAGGGAATGAAGGATCGGACGGATATCGCCGTCGTCGGCGCGGGAGCGATCGGCTGCTATTTCGGCGCCATGCTGGCGCGCGCCGGCATGACGGTGACGTTGATCGGCCGTCCGAAGCACGTCGAGCCGATCAACCGGAACGGACTGCGTGTTCCAGAGCCGCGACCGCGAAGAGCGCATTCCGATCACGGCCACCGACGGACATGGCCGCAATCGGCGCGGCCCGGCTGATCCTGTTCTGCGTGAAAAGCCTCGACACCGAGGACGCCGCGCGGCAGATGGCGCCGCACCTCGCGCCGGACGCCGTCGTTCTCAACTTGCAGAACGGCGTCGACAACGTCGAACGCATCCGGCGGCACGTCAAAAACCAGGTGATCCCGGTGCTGGTCTATGCCGCCGCCGAGATGCCGGCTCCCGGCACGCGTGCGGCACACCGGCGGCGGCAATCTGGTCATCGGGCTGACGAACGAATCCCGCGCGGACGATCCGGCCGGCACGGCGCACGGTCGGCGAGATCGCCGAGCTTTTCACCGCCGCCGGCGTGCCGATCAAGATTTCCGACAGCATCGAGGCCGATCTCTGGACCAAGCTCGTGATGAACTGCGCCTACAACGCGATCTGCGCGCTGAGCGGCGCGCCCTATGGCCGGATGGTCGCGATGCCGGAGATCCGCGACGTGATGCGCGACACCGTCATCGAGGTGGTCGCGGTGGCGCGCGCCAAGGGCGTGCATCTGCCCGACACGATTGTCGAAGCGGTGTTCAAGCTCGCCGACGTCATGCCGCAAACCATGTCATCGACGGCCCAGGACCTCGCCAAGGGCAAGCGGACCGAGATCGATCATCTCAACGGCTATGTCGTCAGGCAAGGCGAGACGCTCGGCGTATCGACGCCGGTCAACCGCACGCTCAACGCGCTGATGAAGCTGCTCGAGCAGACCAAGACCGAGCCTCGCGGCGGCCAGTAAAGCAGCCAGTCCGCTACGCCGATTTGCGCTTGGGCTTTGCCTTGCTTTGCTGCCGGCGCCGCCGCGGCCTTCGGCTGCTTGGCCTTGCCGCCCTCGATCGGGAATTTGAACTGCGGCTGCCGGCGCAGGTCGTCCGGCTTGGCCTTCGACTTGCCCTTCTTCGCCGGCGCGGCTTTGCCGGCGCCTTTTTCCGCCGCGATGCTGCGCTTGAGCGCGTCCATCAGGTTGACGACATTCGAAGCCGGCGCCGCGGCCTTCTGCTTCGACACCGGCGCGCCGGCCTGCTTGTGCTTCAGCATCTCGACCACGGCTTCCTCGTAGTGGTCGACGAAGTGGTCCGGATCGAAATCGCCGGCCTTGCTCTCGAGGATGTGCTCGGCGAGCTGCAGCATGTCCTTCGGAATCTTGGTGTCGGAATCTCGTCGAAATACTCGCCCGCGTTGCGCACCTCGTAGGCGTAGCGCAGCGTCGTGCCAAGCAGGCCATTGTCCCACGGCTGCAGCGCGATGACGCGCTCGCGCTTGGCCAGCACGATGCGGCCGAGCGCGACCATGTCCTTGCCGCGCATCGCTTCGCGGATCACCGCGAACGCCTCGCGGCCGACCTGATCGTTCGGCGCGATGTAATAGCTGCTGTCGAGATAGCGCTCGTCGATCTGCGCGCGCGGCACGAAGCTGTCGATGTCGATGGTGTGGTTGCTCTCGATTTCGAGCGCCTCGATCTCCTCGTCCTCGACCTGGATGTAGACGTTCTTGTCGACCTCGTAGCCGCGGCACCTTGTCGGCCGCCTCGACCGGCTCGCGCGTCACGTCGTCGACCAGCTGCTGCCGCAGGCGGTTGCCGGTCTGCTTGTTGATCTGCCGGAACGACACGCGCTCGCGAGCTCGTGGTCGCCGTGAACACCGACGACCGGGCACGCGACCAGCGAGAGCTTGAGGTAGCCTTTCCAATAGGGACGGGGCGCCATGGCAAACTCCATACAAACGACGGCAGCAAACCGAAGATAGTCCCGGCGAACGCGCTTGAGTCGAGAGCGAAGATAAAATTTGACTAAATGTTCGCGATTTGTTGCCGCTCGACCGGCGGGAAATCCAGCAGCCACGCCGATTAACCATCCGCTGCGATCAGCGGGCGATCACGCCGTCGGCCCAGGCGGCGAAGGCGTCCAGCACCTCGCTCATGACCTCCGCGTCCGTGCGGCCGCTGCGGGCCGGCACGTGGAACGAGTGGTCGGCGTCCTCGAACAGCCGCAGCGTGGCCCGCGCGCCGAGCGCCTGCGCACAGCGGCTCGAGCTGGTCGAGCGTCGCCAGCGCGTCGCGGGTGCCTTGCAGGAACAGCATCGGAATCGTCACGTCGGACAGATGCTTGCCGCGCTCGCGCGACGGCTGCTTCGGCCGGATGCAGCGGAAAGCCGAGGAACGCCAGGCCGCGCACGCCGGGCAGCGGCGCCGCGGCCTGCGCCTGCGATGTCATCCGGCCGCCGAACGATTTGCCGCCGGCGATCAGCGGCAGTTTCGGCAATCGCCGCGCGGCCTCGGCCACCGCGGCGCGCACGGCGGCGTGCGCGAGCTTCGGCGGATCGGGCCGCTTGCTGCCGCGCTCCATGTAGGGGAACTGGTAGCGCAGGGTGGCGATGCCGCGCTCGGCGAGGCCGTCGGCGACGGCCGCCATGAACGGATGCGTCATGCCGGCGCCGGCGCCATGCGCCAGCACGTAGCAGGCGCGCGCCTGCGGCGGCGCTTGCAGCAGGCCGGAGACGCTGGCGCCGTCGAGCGCGATGGAGACGGCTCGGCGACGGGCGTAGGCATGTTTTCCGCGAGGCCTGCGAGACGGCCGATCGAGGGTTTATATAACAGACGAGCGTTCAAGAGGAGCGATCCGATGTGCCGCAACATCCGCACGCTGTTCAATTTCGAGCCGCCCGCGACGGAGGACGAGATCCGCGCCTCGGCGCTGCAGTTCGTCCGCAAGCTCAGCGGCTTCAACATCCCGTCCAAGGCGAACGAGGCCGCGTTCAACGACGCCGTCGAAGAGGTCTCGGACGCGGCGCGCCGGCTGCTGCGGTCGCTGGCAACCACCAGTCCGCCGCGCGACCGCGAGATCGAGGCCGAGAAGGCGCGCGCCCGCTCGCGCGAACGGTTCGGTAGAGCGGAGCTGCGTCACCGTCCCGTCCGCGCCAGCGAATTGACCCAGCCGACCATGCGCGACTTGGCGTTCTCGATGTCCTTCTTCGAGAAGAAGTCCTCCGGCTTCACCTTGTCGACCGGATAGACCGGGCGCAGGAAGTCGCTCTCGTAGCCGAACGGCACCGTGGCATCGATGCCCATGCCGCCCTCGAAGCGCGTGTTCGACGCGGTCCATTGCTGGCCGCCCGCGGTCATGCGCTCGGCCGGCATGAAGGTCTGGCCGCGGCCGCCGGGGATCGGGTTGAGGATGTCGGTCTGCGGATTGACGCGCGTGGTCAGGCACCACATCACGTCGTCCATCGAATAGGGATCGACGTCCTCGCTCACCGCGATGGCGAGCCGCATGCCCTGCGAGCACGACAGGATCGCGCCGAGGAAGTTGCGCTGCCAGCCTTCGTCGATCTGGTTGCGCTTCTTGACCTGGATGATGCAGCCGCCCCAGTCGGTCATCGAGTAGGGGATCACCACGTCCTGGATGATGCCGGGCTGCAGGCGGTTGCACAGCTCGAAGATCGTCGCCTCGCGCACCGTGGTGTCGATGTTGTGGTCGTCGAGCATGTGGACGCCGAGCGCGAACACGATCGGCTTGCTCGCGGGCTTGCGCATCGTCACCGCGGTGACGTGGAAGGTCGGCGCCTTGTAGGACTTGCCCATGTAGCCCGCCCACTCCGGATGGAAATGGTGGCGGCCCTGCACGCCGGAGTCCTCGGCCTCCTTGGTCTCGAAGCGGCGGTCGCGCGGATTGACGTAGCCTTCCAGCACGATCTCGGCGTCGGCCAGCGCCATGGCGTCGACCGTGCGCGCCTTGACCAGGCGGATCGGCGCGCCCTGCACCGCGCCGGCGATGCCGATCTCGTCGCAGCCCTGCGGCATGATGGCGTAGCCGAAGGCCGCGCCGGCGAGCAGCGTGCAGGCCGGCGGCACGCCGAAGCACATGGTGATCGGAACCGGCTCGTCTTCCTTGTAGTACTTGTTGACCACCTGCCACATGTGCGAGCCGGGCGAGATCTGGAACGTGCCGACGTTGCCCCAGCGGAAGTTCATGCGGTTGTAGCCGAGGTCGGAGCCGCCATCGAAGTGCTCGCCGGTGACGCAGCGGATGCCGGAGCCGACCGTGAGCTCCGGCTCGTAGGTCGTGTGCCGGATCGGCACCATGTACTCGTTGACGTCCTTCGGGTTCTCGATCACGACCTCCTGGCACGGCGCGACGCTCTGCATGATCTCGATCGGCTTGAGCGGATGCGAGAGCGCGTGCGCGAGCTTGCGCGTGCGGTCGGTGTCGTCGGTCCAGCCGAACATCTTGTTGATGACGTTCATGTCGCCGAACAGGTTGGTGAGCGAGGCGATGGTTGGGCTTGCCCTTCACCTTGTTGAACAGCATCGGGCAGGCGCCATCGAGATGCTTCTGCAGGCCGGTGAGCTCGAGGTCGGGATTGACCGGCTTGTCGGTCTCGATCAGGTCGCCTTCGGCCTTGAGCCATTCCAGCGTGTCGCGCAGGCTGACCGGCCGCTCGATGACCTTCATCTTTTCCTTGCGGACTGCCTTTTGCATGGCGTGATGCTCCTTCGGACCTGGTTACGCGCGATTCTCGCATCGGTTCCTTCCTGTCAACGCGGAGCCTCCGGAGCTATCGCATGGCAGGCGGCGGAAAACCATAACGGAGATCGCTCGTCAGGCTTCAATCGATCTGCGCGCCGGACTGCTTCACCACCGCGGTCCATTTCGGAATTTCGGTCTTGATGTAGGCCTCGAATTCCTTCGGCGAGTTGCCGACGATATCGACGCCGAGGTCGATCAGCGCCTTCTGCGTGGCGGGGTCCTTCAGCGCCGCGACGATGGCGAAATTCAGCGTGTCGATGATGTCCTTCGGCGTGCCGGCCGGCGCCACCAGGCCGTGCCAGGTGGTGGCGTCGAAGCCCTTGATGCCGAGCTCGTCGACGGTCGGCAGGTCCGGCAGCAGCGCGGTGCGCTTCGGCGTGGTCACGGCGAGCGCCCGCACCTTGTCGTCTTGATCAGCCCGATCACCGACGCCGCGGTGGCGAACATCATCTGCACATGGCCGGCCATGACGTCCTGCAGCGCCGGCGCCGCGCCCTTGTAGGGGACATGGACGATGTTGATCTTGGCCTCGGTCTTGAACAGCTCGCCGGCGAGATGCGCCGCGGCGCCGAACCCGGACGAGGCGAAATTCAATTGCCCGGACTGGCCTTGGCCAGCGCGATCAATTCGGCCATGCGAGTTCGCCGGCACCGCCGGGTTGACCACCAGGATGTTGGCCTGCGTGCCGATCAGCGAGATCGGGATGAAATCCTTCTCGGGGTCGTAGGCGAGCTTCTTGTAGAGCGCGGCGTTGGTGGCGAGGATGCTGTTGTTGCCCATCAGCAGCGTGTAGCCGTCGGGCGCCGCGTGCGCGGCCTGCTCGGCGGCGATGTTGCCGCCGGAGCCGGGGCGGTTCTCGATGATGAAGGGCTGATGCAGGATTTCCTGCAGCCGCTTGCCGATGATGCGCGCCAGCACGTCGCTCGGGCCGCCCGGCGTGAACGCCACGACGATGGTGACCGGATGCGTCGGATAGTCGGCGGCCGGCGCCGCCAGCGAGATCGTCAGCGCCGCGGCGAGGCCTGCAAGGAACGCCGTCAGCCGTTTCGAGCATCAGCCTTCCTAGCACAGGTTTCTCCAACCGACGCCGCTTCGCCTCTTACAGCCGCGCCGATACGCCGCCATCGACCGCCCAGGCGCTGCCGGTGACGAAGCTTGCGCGCTCGGACGCCAGAAAGCACCACGACGCTGGCGATTTCCTCCGCCGTGCCCATCCGGCCCACCGGGATTTTCGCGACGCGGGGCTTCAGCACCTCGGCCTCGGACTGGCCGGTCTTCGCCATGGCGTCGCGGATGTTCTTGTCGTGGCGGTCGGTCCGCACCGCGGTCGGCACGATGGCGTTGACCAGGATGCCGTCCTTGCCGAGCTCGTTCGCCAGCGCCACGGTCAGGTTCTGCACCGCCGCGTTGTTGACGCCGGTGGCGATGGCGCCGAGCTGCGGCGTCCAGGCGGCGCCGCCGGAGACGTTGACGATGCGCCCCCATTTGCGCTCGCGCATCGGCGGCACGGCATGGCGGATGCAGCGCACCGTGCCGCGCAGCTTGTTGTCGAAGGCCTGGTCCCAGTTCTCCTCGGTCATCGCGAAGAAGCTGCCCGGCGAGATGTTGGTGGCGTTGTTGACCAGGATGTCGAGCCGGCCGAACTCGGCGAGCGTCGTTCTTGAACAAGGCCTCGACCGCCGCCGCGTCGTTGAGATCGGTCGGCACGCCGATGCACGCGGCCGTTCGATTTGCCTTTCAGCTTTTCGATGGCCTGCGCGTTGCGCGCCGGATCGAGGCTCGCCACCACCACATGCGCGCCTTCGTTCAGCAGCTCCTGCCGAAATGGCGTAGCCGATGCCGCGGTTGCCGCCGGTGACGATGGCGACGCGGTCTTTGAGGCCGAGGTCCATGGTCGTTCGAGCCGCCCGTGTATTCCAGAATGTGCATGCCGGCGCCGGCGCGGTCGATCAGATAGAGCCGGCCGTGCTCGTCGGTGCCGATGTCGTTCGATTGCACCGCCGGGCGGTCGCCCTCCAGCGCCGGCACGTAGCAGCCGATCTCCTTCGGATGGAACGGATCGCTGACGTTCACCGCGCGCAGCCCGGCGTTGAAGTAGGTCAGGAACACGATGTCCTTCCACGGCCCGTCGGCCGGCAGATGCTCCAGGATGTTGTGCGCGCCGTAGCGGCCGGGGCGGTTAAAATATTTCTCGCGGTCCGGCATGAAGGTCGCGATCGGGACGAGCTTGTCCTCCTTGCGGGCGTCGATCACCCACATGAACTGCGCGTCCCAGTATTTCTGCTTGGCGCGCGCCTCGTCGGTGCAGATCAGATAGGGCCGGTCGCCGAGCGGCCAGCAGGTGTGGTTGGAGCCGGGGAACGGCGGCGCCCACGACAGGTGGCCGACGAGCTTCATGTTGCGGAGGTCCGAGCAGTCGATCACCGAGATGCCGCCGCCCCACCACGCGCAATACATGCGGTTGCCGCGGATCACCGGCGGGCCGTGCAGGGTGCACCGCCTCCTCGTGCGGCGCGGCGCCGCCGGTTTCGCCATCGCCTTCGTCGCCTTCATCCAGGGCAGGCCCCACTGGCTGATGACCTCGGGCTTGGTCGGGTCCTTGATGTCGAGCGTCCAGATCACGCGGCTTGTTCCAGCCCGGCGCGTTGTTCGGCAGGAACGCGAGCTTGCGCTTGTTGTCGACGCCGAAGCGGTGCGGGCCGGTGCCGGGCGTGTCGTAGAAGCCGATCTGCTTCGGCTCGCCGCCCTTGCGAGATGTCGAAGATGAACAGGCCGGTGCGGGCGTTGCGGCCGGCCTCGCCGCCGAGCCGCTCGGAGTTCACGTAGAGAATGTCGCCGTCGACCACGCGGAGCTTGTGCGAATGCACGCCGGGCGGCGACTTCACCTCGGCGACCTTCTTCGGCTTCCGCGGGTCGCGCACGTCGTGGACGGTGAAGCCTTCGGGGCCGTTGTAGCTCGCCGCTGCCGACCGCGCCGACATAGGCGAAGCCCTTGTTGATCTCGACGATCGAGCCGCCGCCCCAGGCGGCGGATGAATCGTGGCCGAGCAGTTTGAAGTTCTTGGCTTCTTCCGGAATGTGGTCCGCCATTGTCTATTCCTCCCAGGCACGCCTATCGTTCGTCATGCCCGGCTTGTCCGGGCATCCACGCCTTTCTTGCATCATTAAGCAAGACGTGGATGGCCGGGACAAGCCCGGCCATGACGGGTGAGCCGATCCCGCGCAAAATCGACTCACGGCTGATACCGCCCGCCGATCGCGACCTTGCTGACGCCGAGGCCGGGCAGCTCCCAGACGCCGGCGCCGCCGGGGTTCTGGTCGGCGTTGATGTTGACGTCGATCAGGTACGGCTTGTTGGCGGCGATGGCCATGCGGACCGCGTTGCCGATGTCGCCGGCGCGGTCGACCCGCACGCCCTCGACGCCGGCCGAGCGCGCCATCGCGGCGAAGTCCGGATTGTACGGCTTGCCGGTCTCCGGATGATGGAAGTCGGTGGCGAGCTCGCGGCCATCGAGATAGCCGCGCTGCAAGCCGCGGATCGACGCATAGGCGTAATTGTTCCAGACCACCCAGACCACCGGCAGATTGTATTCGACCGCGGTGCCGAGCACGTTGGCGTGCATGAAGAACGCGCCGTCGCCGCACACCGACACGCAGGGCCGGTCGGGCGCCGCGAACTTCGCGCCGAGCACGCCGGCGACGCCGAAGCCCATCGAGCCGAAGCCCATGCAGCCGATGAAGCTGTCCGGCCGCTTCGGCTTGCAGAACTGCAGCAGCCAGTTGTGATGCACGCCGATGTCGCTGACCATGATGGCGTCGTCGGGCAGCGCCTTGTCGATCTCGGCGGCGGCGCGCTGCGGATGGATCGGCGTCGAGTCGTCGACGAAGCCCGGCGCGATGAACGCGTTCCATTCCTTGCGATAGCCGTCGATGGTGGCGAGCCACTTTCGTCGCGACGCCGCGGCGTCGGCGACGCCCTTCCGCGTCTCCAAGCTCGGCCAGCACCTGGCGCAGGAAGGTCCGCACGTCCGCCATCAGCCCGAGCGCGACCGGATAGTTGCGGCCGATCTCCTCCGGGTCGATGTCGACGTGGATGAGCTTGGTCGGCGGGATGGTGAAGGAGTAGCCCGGAATCCACGAGCTCGAGGTGCGGTCGTCGAAGCGCACGCCCAGCGCCAGCAGCACGTCGGCCTGCCGCGCCGCGCCGTTGGCCTGATAGGCGCCGCCGCGCGAGAGCAGCCCGAGCGACAGCGGATGCTGGGTGTCGATCGCGCCGATGCCGCTCATCGAATGCGCCACCGGGATTTGCAGCTTTTCCGCGAGCGCCAGCAGCGCCTCGGTCGCGCCGCCGTACTTCACGCCCTGGCCGACCAGGATCACCGGCCGCTCGGCGGACAGCAGCATGTCGACGGTCTTCTTCACGCCGTCGGGATCGGCGCCGCAGCGCGACGAGATGTTGGCGCTCCATTCCTCGGGCTTCGGCGTCTCTTCGGCGGCGGCCTCCATGAACACGTCGAACGGCACGTCGAGCACCACCGGCCCCGGCCGGCCGGTCACCATGGTCTTCCAGGCCTGCCGCACCATCATCGGCACCTGCTCGCCGCGGGTCGGCTGGTACACCCTCTTGCACACGCTGCGCACGGTGGAGGGAAAGTCGGCCTGGTGCTGGCGGTACAACTCCTGGAACGCGCCGCGGCCGAACTGGCTGGTCGGCACGTTGCCGGTGACGGCGAGGAACGGCACCGAATCGAGATAGGCGGTGGCGAGCGCGATCGGCAGGTTCATCGAGCCCGGCCCGCAGGACGTGAAGGTCGCGACCGGCTGGCCCTTCACGCGGTAATAGGCGTCGGCCATGAAGCCGCAGACGCTCTCGTGATGCACCGAGATGGTCTTGATGTCGTCCTGGCGCTCGTGCAGCGCGTCGATGAACTGGATGTTGCCGTGGCCGCACAGGCCGAAGGCGTAGGGCACCTTCTCGCGGATCAGGTAGTCGACGATGACCTGGCCGCCGTTCAGCCTGTTGTCGGACGAGCGTTTCAGCATCGGTACCGGTTCTCTCTCACTTCACGAGCTTCAGCGCGCGGTCATAGTACGACAGGTCGAGATATTTTTCGGGGCGCGGCGGCGGCCCGCCCTCGATCTCCTGGCGCAAGGTCAGCACGTTGTTGAAGCCTTCGACGCTGAGCTTGGCGTCGGGATTGAAGCCGAAGCCCGGCTCGATCATCAGGTCATAGCTGCGGGTGGCGAGCGAGCGCGTCAGCTTCCGCTTGTCCATCAGCAGCGCGATCGCCTCGTCGCGGTTGTTCTTGTCGACCACCCAGCGCAGCGACTCGATGTAGCCGGCGAGATAGTTCTCCAGCGTCGCGCCGTTCGCCTTGGCCCAGGCGCGCAGCACGAAGGCGCCGCCGGCCTGATAGGGCCCGAGCAGGTCGACGGTGCGGCCGAGGCTCTTGAGGCCGGCCTCGATGGTCTGCGCCGAGAACGGCAGGTTCATGATCGCGGCGGCGTTGTCGCCGCCTTCGAGCATGGCCTTGAGGCGGAAGGGGCCGGCGCCGACCGCGTTGATGCGGTAATCGACGCCGTCCATCGAGCCCGTGCCGGAGCAGGATCTTCTTGGCCTGCAGCGCATAGGCGGTGTTCGGCGCGTCGGTGACCAGCGCCTTGCCGCGGATGTCGGCAAACGAATTGATGTCCTTGCCGACGATGAACTCGTTGGTGCCGCCGTCGCCGCCCGAGACGATCACCACGTCGACCTTGGCCACCTCGATCATGGCGACGGCGTTGTCGACCGCCGAATGCACCACCTCGAACTTGCCGTTGGCGAGGCCCTCGCGCTGGGCGCTGGAGCTCTCGGTGAATTCGAATTCCAGCTTGATGCCGTGCCGGGCGAAGAAGCCCTTTTCCACGCCGACGAAGAACGGCAGCGACCGCGCGGTCGGGAAGGTGTTGACCCGCACCAGGGTCTCGGCGGCCGAGGCGGAGCCGGCAACCAGGACGAAAGCGGCAGCGGCGGCAAAGCGCAGGATTTTCACGGCGATCGGGCTCTTGGATGGCGGGCGGGGTGGTTTAGCGATAAGACAGTGGGCGGGTGCCCGCTGGTCGAGCTAGCCTAGCAGGCAACAACTTTGAGATCGAGACGCGCGGAGATCGAGAATGAGACTGGGCTATTTCACGATGCCGGTGCACCCGATTCACCGGAATTGGGCGGAGACGCTGAAAGAAGACCGCGAGGCCATCATCATGGCCGACCGCCTCGGCTTCTATGACGCCTTCATGGGCGAGCATCTCACCGACAAGGCCGAGAACATCACCAACAGCCTGATCTTCAACGCCTCGCTGATCTCGGACACCAAGACCATCAAGCTCGCCACCGGCACCAGCAATCTCTCGCACATGCATCCGGTGCTGGTCGCCCAGCACGCCGCGATGTTCGATCATATGTCGGAAGGCCGCTTCATCTTCGGCGTCAGCCCCGGCGCGCTGACCTCCGACGCGGAAGCCCTCGGCATCCTGGAGCAGGACCGCAACAAGATGTTCGCCGAGGCGATCGACGTGATCCTGGCGATCTGGGAGGGCGAGCCGCCCTACGACATCGACTTCCCGGACAACCGCTACAAGGTCTCGACCTCGCGCACCCAGGCGCTCGAGATCGGCGTCGGCTTCCTCGGCAAGCCGTACCAGCAGCCGCGGCCGGAGATCGTCGGCACCGTGGTGGCGCCGTTCTCGCCCGGCGTCGTGCTGATGGGCAAGCGCGACTTCCATCCGCTGTCGGCGAACTTCCTGCTCTCCAAGCATCTGAAGTCGCACTGGGAGAACTACTGCAAGGGCAAGGCCGAGGTCGGCGTGAAGCCCGATGTGAGAGACTGGCGGGTGGCGCGCACGATCTTCGTCGCCGACGACGACAAGACGGCGGAGGGCTACGCCCGCACCGCCAAGGGCAGCCCCTACGAGTTCTACTGGTCGCAGATGCATTACAAGATGAAGCGCGGCAAGCGGCTCTACGTGTTCAAGAGCCACAAGGAGCAGCCGGACGAGGAGATCACGCTCGATTACGTGCTGGACAATTGCGTGATCCACGGCAGCGTCAACAAGGTGGTCGATCAGCTTCTGGCGCTGCGCGAGGAGATCGGCGACTTCGGCGAGATCGTCTATGCCGGCATGGACTGGGTCGATCCGGCGCTCGCCAAGCGCTCGATGCAGCTCATGGCCGAGCAGGTGATGCCGCGGGTCAACGCCGCGATCGGCAAATCCGCGGCGGCCTGACCACGGGAACCGATCCGGTCCGCCAGCGGTTATTCCTCCGTACAGGAGGCGCTTATGACCGATCCTGACAGAATGCCCGAGGAGCCCGAGCCGGAACGACGTTTCGTTGTGGATTCTGGTGGGCCTGATGGTGCTCATCGCCGTGGGCGGGCTGGTGTACGGCCTGTCCTATCCCTCGCTCAACGCGAGCAATCCGCCGCAGACCGTCGGCTCCGCTCCGAGCCATGCCCGCTCCGGGCATCCGCTTTAACCGCTAGATCGCCGTCAGCCCGCCATCGACCGGCAGGGTGTGGCCGGTCACCGAGGCGGCGCCGGGACTGGCGAGATAGACCACCGCGGCGGCGATTTCCTCCGGCGTGGCGAAGCGGCCGGACGGGATGCGCGACAGCGCCGCCGCCCGCTTATCCGGATCGCTCAACAACTGCTGGCGCGATTCCGTCATCACCGTGGTCGGCGCGATGGCGTTGACGCGGATGTTCTGGTCGGCCCATTCGATCGCCAGCATCCGCGTCATCTGAATGAGGCCCGCTTTCGAGATGCCATAGACCGAGCGGCCGGCGATGCCGGTCATGCCGTGGGTCGAGGCCATGCTGACGATGACGCCCGGCCGGTTGCGGGCGATGCAGGCGCGGCCGAACAGTTGCGACAGAAAGAACGCGCCCTTGAGATTGGTGTCGATGACGTCGTCCCATTCGGCGTCGGTGACGTCGACCACGGGCTTGAGCAGCGCCCGGCCGGCGTTGTTCACCAGCAGGTCGATGTCGCCGAGTTCTTTGGTGGCGCGCGCGAACGCCGCCTTGATGCTGTCCTGCGAGCGCAGATCGAGCGCGATGGCGACGGCCTTGCGCTTGTTTGATCTCGGATTCCGCCAGCGTGTCCTTGAGCGCCTCGGCGCTCAATTCGGTCAGCGCGAGGTCATAGCCCTCGCGCGCCAGTGCGACGGCGATGGCGCGGCCGAGCCCGGCCGAACATCCGGTGTATCAAGCTGCGCGTGCGAGGTCTTGCACCCATGCTCCGTCCTTGATGCTGCGGTAGACAGCGCCTCGGCGAACTGCACGTCGCGGATGCCGGCGGCGAAATCGGCCCGCATCGGCGCGCCCTCGACGACGTGCCGCAGAAAATTCTCCCAGCCGATGCGATAGGGATTCTTGAACGGCCCGGAGTCCGTCACCTCGTGCCAGGTGGCGCGATAGTCGACGTTCAAATCGGTGGCGATGGAAAAATGCGCGGTGCGCGGCGTCTGCGCATTGGTCGTGGTCCAGCACCTGTGCAGCCCGGCGATGGCGGAGCCTGCGGTGCCGTCGATCTGGAAGGTGAGCAGGTCGTCGCGCCGCACCCGCGTCGCCCAGGACGACAGGATGGTGCCGACCGCGCCGCTTTCAAGCTCGATCAAGCGTCGAGGCATTGTCCTCGACGTCGACGCCGTAGCGCGCGCCGCGCTCGTCGATCCGCTCCGGCGTCGCCGTCGACATCGCCGTGATGACGCGCCGCATCGGGCCGAGCGTGTTCTCGATCACGTAGCGCCAGTGCGGATACATGTCGAGGATGAGCCCGCCGCCGTCCTTCTGGCGGTAGTTCCAGCTCGGCCGCTGGCAGGCGACTTCGGTGCCGTCGAACACCCACCAGCCGAACTCGATGCGGAAGCCGACCACGCGGCCGAAGAAATCGGACGCCGCGAGCCGCGACAGCTTCTGCAAACCGGGCAGGCCGAGCTTGTCCTCGACCGCGCCGTGCTTGAGGCCCGCGCGCATTCATCGCGCGCAGCAACGCCAGGCCCTTGTCGACCGACAGCGCCACCGGCTTCTCGGAGTAGATGTGCTTGCCGGCCGCGATGGCCTTTTCCAGCACGCCCTGGCGCTGGCTGGTCGCGGCGGCGTCGAAGAATATCGTGAAGGCCGGATCGGCCAGCACCTTGTCGAGGTCGGTGGTCCATTCGGCGCCGTAGCTTTTCGCCACGCCGGCCAGTTTCTCGGCGTTGCGTCCGGCCAGCATCAGCCGCGGCACGATGCGGTCGTCGCCTGACGGCAACCCGCCCTCGGCGCGGATCGGCGCCAGCGCGTTCGCCACATGCTGGGTCGAGCAGATGCGCCCGGTCGCGCCGTTCAGGATGATGCCGATGGTCTTGGTCGCCATGCCGGGTGTTATACTCGTTTCATCCGAGGGAAATCATGCCCCGCCACATCGTCTGCCTCACCTTCGATTTCGACACCCAGTCCGGCTTCATCGCGCGCGGCATGACCACGCCGACGCCGCTGTCGCGCGGCGAGTTCGGCGCCATGGCCTCGGGCCGCATCCTGACGTTCCTGAAGGAGCGCGGCATCAAGGCGACCTGGTTCACGCCGGGCTTCACCATCGAGAGCTGGCCGAAGGAAAGCGCCGCGGTGGTCGAGGGCGGCCACGAGATCGGCCATCACTCCTGGGCGCATATCCCGAACGCCAACCAAAGCCGCGACGAGGAGGAGGCCGATCTGGTCCGCGCCAACGAGAACATCCGCAAGCTCACCGGCCGGACCGCGCGCGGCTACCGCTCGCCGTCCTGGGACCTGAGCCCGCACACCATCGATCTGCTCCTCAAGCACGGCTTTCTCTACAACTCGAGCCTGATGGGCGCCGACTACATTCCGTATCGGGCGCGGCGCGGCGACAAGGTCGAGCTCGGCAAGCCCTATGGCTTCGGCGAGGAGACGGCGCTGATCGAGATGCCGATCTCGTGGTCGCTCGACGACCATCCGCATTTCGAGTTCATCCGCACGCCGCAGACGGTGGCGCCGGGACTGCGGCCGGCGCGCGAGGTCATGCAAAGCTGGCACGACGAATTTCTCTACATGAAGAAGACCGTCGACTGGGGCGTGCTGACCTACACCATGCACCCCTACGTGATCGGCCGCGGCTACCGCATGCTGGCGCTGGAGGATTTGACGGCGAAGCTCGCCGCCGGCGGCGCGGTGTTCATGACGATGCAGCAGGCGGCCGAAGAGGCGAAGGCGCGGCTGTTCAAATAGCGCTACTTCTGCGCCTCCTTCGCCACCTGTTCCAGGATCGGCCGCCAGGTCTTCTGCTCGTTCTGCACGAAGGCGGTGACCTCCTCCGGCGTCATGTGGCGCACGAAGCCGCCGTTGGCCGCGAGCTTGGTCTCGCATCTCGGGATCGTCGAGCACGATACTGCATGTCGTCGTTGACCTTGCGGATGATCGCGGGCGGGCGTGCCGATCGGCGCCAGCAGCACGGTCCAGGCGCCGACGAAGAAGTCCGGCACGGTCTCGGCGACGGTCGGCAGGTTCTCGAATCCGGGCAGCCGCTTGAGCGCGGTGGCGGCGAGGCCCTTGATCAGGTCGCCCTTGATCGCGGGCGCGAGACCCGCATAGCCGTCGAGCACCAGCGGCACGCGGCCGCTCATCACGTCGTTCATCGCCTGCGCCGGCCCGCCGGCGTAGGGCACGAGCTGAAGCTTGATGCCGGTGCGCGCCTGCAGCAGCTCCATGGTCAGATGCGTCAGCCGGCCGCGGCCGGTCGCCGCGTAGGTGACCTCGCCGGGCTTTTCCTTCGCCATCCGGATCACGTCGGCGATGGTGTTGATGCCGGACTTGTGCGAGGCGCCGATGTAGAGCGGCTGCTCCAGGATGTAGGAGATCGGCGCGAAGTCGCGCGGCAGCTCGATCGGCAGGTTCGGCGCGACGCCGGGCGCGCCCGGCAGCGCGAGGAACGTCGAGGTCGACGGCATGTAGAGCGTGTAGCCGTCGTTCGGCGACTGCGACGCGACCTTGGCCGAGATGCCGCCGCCGGCGCCCGGCTGGTTGAGCGTGACGACCTGCTGGTTCCAGATCTTGCTCAGCCGGTCGCCGATGACGCGCGAGGTGGCGTCGTTGGCGCTGCCGGCCGCCGAGTCGACGACGATGCGGACCGTGTTGTTCGGATAGTCCGATTGCGCGCGGGCGCCGCTGGACGGCGACCGAGCAGCAGCCAGCGCTGCGATCGTGAGCCAGCGCGACATGCGTTGTCATGCGTTCAATCCCTTCGGCTTCGGCACCTGCTTGACGTACCAATCGTAGATCTGCTGCCCGGTCCAGTGCACCACGCCCGGATGCTTGTTGATGTAGGCGTAGAGCTGCTCGAAATATTTGATGCGGTGCGCCTGGCCGGTGACATAGGGATGCACGCCGATGGCGAGGATCCGCGTCGACTCCTTGCTCTCCAGATAGAGCCGGTCGAACGCATCCTTGGTGCGGTCGAGCAGCACGTCGGACTCGTGGTGGTGCGACACCATCATGGTGATGTCGTTGATCTCGGCCGAGTAGGGCACCGCCAGGATCGGCCCGTTCGCGGTCTTCACCCAGATCGGCTGGTCGTCGAGCACCCAGTCGCCGAACCAGGTGAAGCCCGCCGCGGTGACGTGATCGAGCGTGTCGTACATCTGGCCGCGGCCCGGCCCGAGCCAGCCGGTCGGCGTCTTGCCGGTGAATTTTTTCAGAATGTCGATCGACTGGTCCATCACCTCGCGCTGCCTGTCGGCGATCTGCTGGATCGGCATCTGCACGTAAGCTGTGCGCCATGAACTCCCAGCCGGCGTCGCGCGCCGCCGCCGTCGCCTCCGGATAGGTCTCGCAGACCCTGGCGTTGAGCGACATGGTCGGCGTCACCTTCGCCTTCTTCAGCGCGCGCATCAGCCGCCAGAAGCCGACCCGCATGCCGTACTCGTACCAGGTCCAGTTCGGCATGTCGGGAATGACGCTCTGGCCCTGCGGCGCGATCGAAAGCTGCCGCGCCATCGGCCGGGTGATCTCCCATTCCTCGATGTTGACCACCGACCAGATGATGATGCGGCCCTTGCCGGGCAGTTTCAGCGGCGGCCGGGTGAACGGCGACGAATAGCGAAAAGCGGTCGCGCGGGTAGGTGGTCATGCAGGCTCCCCGGTTTCCCGCGGCTCCATGACAGCAGAGAATGCGGATGCAGGCGATCGCGCGCGCTTTTCGACGCAGCTTAGATCGGCGGGCGCTTGTCGGCAAACCCGGTCGCCGCGCAAAACGCCTGCGCGATCCGATAGACCATCGGCTCGTCGAAGGCGCGGCCGGCGATCTGCATGGCGAGCGGCACGCCGGCTGGCGGTGTGGCCGGTCGGCACCGAGATCGCCGGCGTCCCGGTGACGTTGAACACCAGCCGGCATTGCTGGTCGTAGGTTTTCGCGATCGCCGCCGGATCGTCGATCCGGCACGGCAGCAGCAGGCTCGACAGCGTGACCACCGCGTCGAGATCGTGCATCGCGTCGGCGAACTCCCGGCACAGCGCGCCGCGCAACTGCTGCGCCCGGATGTATTTCGCCGACGACACGAACGCGCCCGGCAGCAGACGGTTGCGCGTCAGCGCCGCGAAATCCTCCGGCCGCTCCTGCACGTCCTTCTCGTGGATGGCGTAGGCCTCGGCCTGGTGGATGGTGCGGTTGCAGTCGGTCCACAGCGACAGCGGCGACAGCCGGATGGTTTTGACGCTGGCGCCGAGCTTTTGCAGCGTGGCGACGGCCTGCTCGATGGCGCGCACCTGGTCGGGATCGGCTTCGGCGTCCTCTTTGTAGAAATGCTCGATGACGCCGATGCGCAGTCCCTTCAGCCCCGTCTTCAAATCCGTCAGGCAGTCCGGCGTCGCGCGCTTCGCCGTGGTCGGGTCGTCCGGGTCGTGGCCGGCGATGGCGTGAAACAGAATCGCGTTGTCCTCGACGGTGCGCGTCATCGGCCCGACGTGGTCGAGCGAATGGGTCAGCGGGAACACGCCGTTCAGAGCTCACCGCGCCGTAGGTCGGCTTCAGGCCGATGATGCCGCAGCAGGTCGCCGGATTGCGCACCGAGCCGCCGGTGTCGGTGCCGAGCGCGGCCGGCGCCATGCCGGCCGCGAGCGCCGCGCCGGAGCCGCTCGACGAGCCGCCCGGATGCAGGTCGCGGTTCCACGGGTTGCGCGCCGGCGGCCAGGGCAGGTCGAACGCCGGCCCGCCGGTCGCGAACTCGTGCAGCGCGACCTTGCCGAGCAGCACCGCGCCGGCGTCGCGCAGCTTCTTCACCACGAAGGCGTCGGACGCGGCGCGATGATCCTTGCGGATCTTGGAATGGCAGGTCGTCGCCATGCCCGCGATGTCGAAGATGTCTTTGGCGGCATAGGGCACGCCGTGCATCGGCCCGCGCCACTGGCCCTTGGCGATCTCGGCCTCGGCCGCCTTGGCCTGCGCCAGCGCCTTGTCGGCGGTGACGACCAGGAAGGCGTTGTAGTGCTCGTCGATCGCCGCGATGCGGTCGAGCAGCGCCTTGGTCCATTCCACCGGCGACAGTTTTTTGGCGCGCAACAGCTGCGCGCCTTCCGCGACCGAGAGATAGGCGAGGTCGGTCATTCGTCGCGCTCGAAGCGGGCCGGATTGAAAACAGGCGCCGGCGAGCTGATCGACGTGGTGCCTTTCGGCAATGCGCCGAGCGGCTTCAAGTCCGCGCTCGGCCGCGGCCTTCACGCCGTCAGGATAGAGCTTCAGCGCCTTCGCCAAGCCCTGCTGCTCGGCCATGCAGCCGGACCGCTTCGGGAATTTTCGACGCATCACTCATGCGGATCGGACTTAGCCGACGGCCCGCAGCGGCTTGGGCGCCGGCTCGATGCGCCTCATAAATCTGGCACACCTCGTCGATGATCGGCGAATGCGCGGCGTGGATGCGCGTCATCCAGCTCCGCATGCCCTCGGCATTATGGTGCTTGTCGCCCTCGTTCGGCAGGTCGATCGACACGTTCTGCGCCGGATCGCGGAAGGTGAACATCGGGTCCTTGCCTTCCTCGACCTTCTTGATCTCGCGGCGCAGCACGCGGCGGAACAGCGCGATGCCGTTGTCGGAGGCGCCGAGATTCTCGATGGTGCGGTCGGCGATCGGTCCCTGCGTGATCCACGCCATCATGTCCTGGGCGTCGACGTTGTCGAGGATGTAGTCGCCGTTCTCGTCCTTGAACGGCACGTTATAGGTGACGACCTTTTCGAGCAGGTGCTGCGGCACCTTCGCCGCCTTCGGCGGCACGTAGGCGGTGAACCAGAGGTGCATGGTGTGGGTGTCGTCCACCGGCACGCGGATCTGAAACGCGTAGTAGCGCGAGTCGACCCGCTCATCGCCGGCGCCGACCGACAGGATGTTCGGGAACACGATCGGGTGGCCGATCTTCCAGTCGTCGCACTCCTCGGACTGGCCGGTCAGCAGCCGGTGCTTGGTGATGCCGTGGGCGAACTCGCGGAACGCGATCTTCTCGTGGTGCGAGCTGATCGCCACCTTCTGGGCCTGACCTTTCTGCTCCTTGATGAACTCCCAGGTGTGACCGTGCAGCCATTCGGTGTGAACCGGATCGAGCGAGTTCTCCATGATCTGGAGCCAGTTGCAGGGCACGATCGCGCGGCCCAGCATGCGGATGGTGCCCTCGCGGACGAAGCCGTCGAGGCGCGGCACCAGCGGCTTGGTTTCCGCGGGACCGAGATAGGCCCAGATGACGCCGCCTATGTTCCTCGACCGCATAAGCCGGCGTCTTCACCTTGTGACGGAACTGGCTCTTTTCCGGCTCGTTCGGTTGCGCCAGGCATTCGCCGCTGCGGGCGAACTCCCAGCCGTGATAGGGGCAGCGGATGCCGTCCTTGGTCGGGATGCCGAATGCGAGCGATGCGCGCCGGTGCGGGCACTGCTCGGTGATCAGACCGAGACGGCCCTCGCGGTCCTTGAACAGCACCAGGTCCTCGCCGAGCAGGCGGACGCGCTTGTTCCACTTCTGACCTTCGAGCTCGGACATCGCCGCGATCGGGTGCCAGTAGCGCCGCATCAGTTCGCCGCATGGCGTTCCAGGGCCGATGCGGGTGAGCAATTCGTTCTGCTCGGCGGTCAGCATCGCTCGCGGTCTCCTATTCATGGGCTTTCCCTGAGTTTACTCTGACCCGGCAAGCGTGACCAGACGAACGGCCGTAAGAGCAGGTATGTCCGGCAAAATCCGCATCGGGATCGTTGGAATGGGCGCCGCCGGCTGGGCGTTCCTGCCCCCGATTCGCGGCAATCCGGCCTTCGAGCTGGCGGCGATCGCGGAACCGGTCGCCGAGATGCGCGAAACCGTGGCCGCGGAAACCGGCGTTGCGGTGCACCCCGATCTGCCGTCGATGCTGCGCGACACCACGCTCGACGCCGTCTACATCGCGACGCCGACCGAGCTGCACCCCCAGCACGTCGCGCGAGGTCTGCGCGGCGGACAAGCACGTGCTGACCGAGAAGCCGATGGCGATCCGCGTCGAGCAGGCGCAGGCGATGGTCGCCGCCGCCGAGCGCGCCGGCGTGGTGCTTCAGGTCGGGCACTCGCACTCCTACGACCTGCCGATCGCGCGGATGCGCGAGATCGTCGCGTCCGGCGCGCTCGGCCGCGTCCGCATGATCCACACCTGGAACTTCACCGACTGGATGGCGCGGCCGCGCCGCGCCGCCGAACTCGACGTCGGGCAGGGCGGCGGCGTCACCTATCGCCAGGGCGCGCATCAGGTCGACATCCTGCGGCTGATCGGCGGCGGCCTCGTCAAGAGCGTGCGCGCCACCACCTTCGACTGGGACGACAGCCGCCGCTCGATCGGCGCCCACACCATCTTCCTGAATTTTGCCGACGGCGCCGCCGCGACCGCCGTCTACAACGGCTACGGCCATTTCTCCGGCACCGAGCTGATCGGCGGCGTCGGCGAGTGGGGCGAGGTCACGAAGCCGCGCGCCGCGCCGCAGCCGTCCGCGGCGCTGACGCCCGAGCAGGAGCTGGCGGCCAAGCGCAAGCGCGCCCGCAACGCCATTCCGATCGAGCGCGCCGCATCAGCCGCATTTCGGACTGACCATGGTGAGCTGCGAGCGCGGCGACATCCGCCAGTCGCCCGACGGGCTCCTGGTCTATTCGGAGCGCGGCCGCGAGGAGATCGCGCTGCCGGCGGACAAAAGCCCGCGCGACCTGGTGATCGCGGAATTCGCCGACGCCATCGCCGGCAAGCCCGTGACGCACACCGGGCGCTGGGGCCTGGCCAATCTCGAGGTCTGCACCGCGGCGATCGAATCCTCGCGCACCGGAAAAGAGATAGAGTTGAAGCATCAGATCGCCGTGGCGAAATAGGGAAGCGTTCCATGCAGCCGATCAAAGTGAAGCTGTCGTCCGATGGCGCGCATGCGGCGATGTCGGTCGCTGGCGCAACCGCGGACCTCGCCGCCCACGACATCGACAGGCTGATCCGCGATCTCGCCGCCGTGCGCGCCAAGATGACGCCGGTTCATCCGGCCGAGCCGCCCGACGATCCCGCCAAGGTGCATCACAGCGACAATCTGCTCTGGACCGTGAAGGCCGCGCCGGAGAAATCCGCGATCCAGTTCGCCACCCAGCATCCCGGTCTCGGCTGGATGGCGATGTGGCTGTCGCGCGCCCAGGTCGAGGATTTGCAGACGAGCTTCGAGTTCGAGCTGGTGAAAATTCCGGAAGGGCGGTGAGGGCACCTGCGGCATCGTGGTTGACGCTGAGCGCACCCGCGACTGCAAACTCGGCTATGATCAATTCATGAACCGGCGTCACTTTATCGGTTTGCTCGGTGGCGCGGCGGCGTTGGCCGCTCGCCGCGCGCGCGCAACAGGCGGGCAAGCTGCCGACCATCGGGTTCTTCGGCGACACTCGCGGCGTCGGGCGGAGGCCCATGGACTGCGCGCTTTCGTGCAGCGTCTGCGCGAAGTCGGCTGGATCGACGGCCGCACCGTGAAGATCGAGTATCGCTGGGCGGAGGGGCGCAACGAATCCTACGCCGAGGCCGCTGCCGAATTCGTCCGGCGTCAAGGTTGACGTCATCGTGTCGTTCGGCGGCGCGACCGGCCCGGCAGTCAAGCAGGCGACGTCGGTCATTCCGATCGTCTTCACCATCGATGCGGACCCGGTCGGCCGTGGCCTGGTAGCTTCGCTGGCGCGGCCGGGTGGCAACGTCACCGGCTTGTCCGCCCAATCGAACGCGGAATTGGTCGGCAAGCGGCTCGAACTCATGCGCGAGATTGTCCCGGATTTCCGCCGGCTTGGCAGTCTTGGTCAATGTCAACTTTTTCGGCGCCGCGCAGGAACTTGGCTTGATCCGGGCCGCGGCCGGCACGCTCGGCATCGAGATCGTCGACATGCTCGAGGTCCGCAAGCCTGAGGACATCGCGCGCCGCCTTCGCCACGCTGAAGGGTGGGGCGCAGGTCGCTCTATGTGTCCGGCGATTCGCTGACCAATACGTTCCACGCACGCATCAATACGCTGGCGCTGCGGCGCGCGATTGCTGACGATCCATCCAGACACCGTAATTCTTTCGAGGGCGGCGGTTTCATCTCCTATGGCGTGCAATCTACGCGGACCTGCATCGCCGCGCCGCTGACTACGTCGACAAGATCCTGCGTGGCGAGAAGCCGGCCGATCTGCCGGTCGAGCAGCCGACCAAGTTCGAGATGGTCATCAACGTCAAGTCGCGAAGGCGCTCGGGCTGAACATTGCCGAGGCCGTTCCTGGCGCGCGCCGATGAGGTGATCGAATGATCGGACGCATCATTCGCCTGCGTCGTCGCCGCGCTGACGCTCGCCGCGCCCGCCCGCGCGCAATCGGTGGAGGAATTCTACCGCGGCCGCAGCATCACCGTGCTGGTCGGCTTCACCGCCGGCGGCGGCTACGACCTCTATGCGCGGCTGCTCGGCCGCCACATGGGCCGGCACGTTCCGGGCAATCCCACCATGGTGGTGCAGAACATGCCCGGCGCCGGCAGCATGAAGGCCACGCAATATGTCTACGGCGTCGCGCCGAAGGACGGCCTGACGCTCGCCACCGTCAGCCGCGGCATGGTCACCGAGCCGCTGCTCAACGCCGCCAACTTCGATCCGACCAAGCTCACCTGGCTCGGCACCATCACCAGCGAGACCAGCGTCTGCGCCACCTGGAAGACCTCGCCGGTCAAAACCTGGGACGACATGTTCAAGCGCGAGTTCAGCCTCGGCGGCAGCGCGGTCGGCGCCGATCCGGACACCTTCGCGCTGATCATGCGCAACGTGTTCGGCGCCAAGGTCAAGCTCGTCACCGGCTATCCGGGCGGCAACGACATCAACCTCGCCATGGAGCGCAGCGAGGTCGACGGCCGCTGCGGCTGGTCGTGGACGAGCCTGAAGAGCCAGAAGAACTGGCTGCCGCAGATCAAGTGCTGGTGCAGTTCAATCTGGAGAAGAACGCCGACCTGCCCAACGTGCCGGTGGCGCTGGAGCGCGCGGCGAGCGACGAGCAGCGGCAGGTGCTGCGGCTGTTGATCGCGGGGCAATATGTCGGCCGGCCGTTCTTCACCTCGCCGGACATTCCGGCCGATCGCAAGGCGGCGCTCCGCGCGGCGTTCGACGCGACGATGAAAGACCCGCAGTTCCTGGCCGACGCGGCCAAGCTCGACCTCGAAATCAGCCCGGTCGGCGCGGCGCCATCGACGCGTTCCTCGCCGACCTCTACCGCACGCCGAAGGACGTGGTGGTCAAGGCCGTTGCCGCGATTCAGAAGTGATGGCCGCAAATGCCCTCGTCGATCGGCCTGATTTGAGCTATTCTCAGCTCATGCAAAACGCCGGATTCGAGGAAGCTCTCACCAGCCGCGTCGACGACATGCTCGACGCCTGCACCAAATGCGGCGCCTGCTTCACCGCCTGCCCGATCGCGGGGCCGGCCGGATTGGGCGACGCCGATCCCAAGGCCGTCGTCTCCGGCGTGCTCGACATTCTCCGCTTCGGCAAGGGCTCGGCGGAATCCGAGAAGTGGGCCAAGTCCTGCATGGCGAGCGGCGAGTGCATCAAGGCCTGCGACTACGGCGTCAATCCGCGCTTCCTGCTGACGATGGCGCGGCTCGCCATCATGCGAAACGACAAGGACCCGACCGAGCGGCGCAAGGCGGGCGTCATGCAGTTCCGCAAGGTCGGCGAGGACACCAGCGTGCTGTCGCGGCTGCAATTGTCCGAAGAGTCGCTGATCCGGCTCGGGCAGAGGCCGTCGAAGGAGCCGGCGTCGGCCGAACTGCCGGACGTGGTGTTCTACACCGGCTGCAACGTGCTGAAGACGCCGCACATCGCGCTGTTGTGCCTCGACATCATGGACATGATCGGCACCGACTATAAGGTGATGGGCGGGCCGACCCATTGCTGCGGCACCGCCCAGCTTCGCGCCGGCGACATCGACACGCTCGGGCGCTTCGCCAACAACACCATCAACAAGCTGTCGCAGTCGAAGACCAAGAAGGTGCTGGCGTGGTGCCCGAGCTGCGTCATGCAGTTCGGCGAGACCGTGCTGCCGACCTATCGAGCGCGTCAACGGCGAGATGCCGTTCGACCTGACGCCGTTCATGCCGTTCCTGCACGCCAACCTCGACCGGGTCCGGCCGTTCCTCAAGAACCGCGTCGAGATGACGGTCGCGCTGCATCGCCATCCCGGCATCGCCGGCGTGATGGAGGCCGCGGAGGAACTGCTTCGCGCCGTGCCCGGCATCACCATCGTCAAGCTCGACGTGCCGGCCGTCGGCTTGCAGAGCGTCAACCTCGCCGCCTTGCCGAAGTTCAAGGCCGAGCTGCAGTTGAAGGAGCTGGAGGCCGCCCGCGCAGCCGGCGTCGACGCGCTGGTCGCGGTCTATCACTCCGACCACCGCGAGCTGTGCGCCCACGAGCGCGACTGGCCGTTCAAGATCGTCAACGTGCTGGAGATCGTCGGCGAGAGCATGGGCCTCCGCCAGGACGACCATTACAAGAATCTGAAGATCAAGCAGGACGTCGACGCGATCATCGCCGACTCCGCCGATCTGATGAAGCGCCACGGCGTCGATCTCGACACCGCGCGCAAGGTGATCGTCAACGGCATGCTGAGCGATCAGCCGCTGCCGCTGCAGGGCAAGCAGGACGCGGTCCAGGTTTCGCGCTGAGGGAACCCTATAGCGCCTCGATCTCCGTCATCAGCGCGTCGGAAATCGTCAGCCCCTCGGCCTTCGCCTTCTCGCGCGCCTTCAATCGCCGCATGCCCGGCAACCGCGCGCCGGGCTGCGCCTCGATCGCCTGCGCCAGCAGGCCGAACCGCGTCGGCGCGTCGCCGCCGAACGCCGCCGGATCGAACGCCAGGATCAATTGCCCGGTGCCGGATGGCGGGCCCTCGGCGTCGAGATAGGACGACGCCTCCGCGGCGAAGTTCGCGCCGGTCAGTCCGGCCGCCAGCAGTTCCACCATCAGGGCAAGCGCGGTGCCCTTGGCGTCGCCCATCGGCACCATGGTGCCGCGCAGCGCCGCGTCCGGATCGGTGGTCGGCTGGCCCATCTCGTCCAGCGCCCAGCCTTCGGGGATGTTCTCGCCGCGCTGCTTTGCCGTCATGACGTTGCCGCGCGCGACCTTTGAGAGCGACAGGTCGATCACCAGCGGCGGCCGTCCGGGCAGCGGACAGGCGAAGGCGATCGGGTTGGTGCCGAACAGCGCCTTCGACCCGCCCCACGGCGCCATCGCGCCCGGCGTGTTGACGAACATCAGCGCGACCAGGCCGTTCTCGGCGAGCCGCTCGACCGGATGGCCCGCCGCGCCGCAGTGACTCGATTTGCGGATCGCCGCGGCGGCGAGGCCCTGGCGTCCTCGCGGCCGCGAGCAGCTCGGTTTCGGCCAGCTCGAGCGCCGGAAACGCAAAGCCGTAGCCGGCGTCGATGGCGATCAGGCCGGGCCGCGGATGGGTGGCGAGCGGCTTGAACGTGCCGTCGACCTTCCGCACCTTGGCCTGCGCCGCGTACATCGGCACGCGCGACAGGCCGTGGCCTTTCAGCCCGTCGGCCTCCGCCGCGATCAGCGCCCGCGCCACGCTTCGGGCGTTGTCGATGCTGGTGCGGCAGCGCGTCAAGGTGCGCACCACCAGCCCTTCCGCCTGCACCAAGGTCAGCGTCGGCATGGTGTGGCGCGCGTCAGGCGCTCCGGTAAAGCTTCGTCATCACATACTCGCGGTGGCCGAGCGCCTCTGCCGCGGTGAGCCGGCCGTTCGCGGTGCGCACGATCATGTCGATCAGCGCGTCGCCGGCCTGCGGGATCGTCATGTCGCGGCGCAGGATGCCGGACACATCCAGGTCGATATGCTCGCCCATGGTGCGGATGGTCTTCGGATTGCCGCTGATCTTGATCACCGGCACGATCGGATTGCCGATCACGTTGCCCTGGCCGGTCGGGAACGTGTGCACCGCATAGCCCGCCGCCGCCATCAGGGTCACGCATTCGGCCGCCGCCGACGAGGTGTCCATGTAATAGAGACCCTTGCCCTTGCGCGGCGCCTCGGCCGGCGCCAGCACGTCGATGTATTTGCACTCGCGGCCGATCTTCTCGAGATTGCCGAGCGCCTTCTCCTCGATGGTGGTCAGGCCGCCGGCGATGTTGCCCTTGGTCGGCTGCGAGTCGGACAGGTCGTCGGTCTTGTGCGCCTCGATGACGTCGTCCTGGTAGGCCTTCCAGATCTTGTATCCACTTGTCGCCGACCTTCTTGTTGATGGCGCGGGCGCGGGCGAGATGCTCGGCGCCGGTGATCTCCGAGGTCTCGCCGAACACGCCGTAGATGCCGCGCGGAATGAGCTTGTCGTACATGTTGCCGACGGTCGGGCAGGACGCGAGGCCGGTGGTGGTGTCGCTCTCGCCGCACTTGGTCGAGACCCAGAGGTCGGCGATGTCGCATTCCTCGCGCTGCAGCTCCGACGCCATCTGCACGTATTGCTTGGCGACGTAGGACGCTTTCGCGATGGTCGCGATGTCGCCGTGGCCCTCGATGCCGAAGCCGGTGACCGGCTTGCCGGTCTTGGCGATGCCGTCGACCACGCGCTTGGTCCAGCCGTCCTCGATGCCGATGACGACGACCGCCGCGACGTTCGGATTGGCGCCGGTGCCGATCAGGGTGCGGAAATGCAGGTCGAGGTCCTCGCCGAACTGCAGGCGCCCGTAGGCGTGCGGCAGCGCCATCGTGCCCTTGATGTTGTTGGCGACCGCCTCGCAGGCGGCGTTCGACAGATCGTCGAGCGGCAGGATGATGACGTGGTTGCGGACGCCGACCCGGCCGTTGTCGCGCCGCCAGCCGAAGAATGTCAGGTCCGAATGGCCGTTCTTCTTCGCGACCGCCTTGCCGTTCTTTTTCGCTTCGCCATGCCGATCACTTCAGCTCGATGGAGCTCGGGCCCCTTGCTCGCCGGGACGCGCTTACCACCGTTTCGTTTTGACGTTGTGGACGTGGACGTGCTCGCCCTTGCCGATCTTGGCCTTGGCGACGCCGATGTCCTGGCCGTACTTCCAGATCGTGTCGCCCTTCTTGATGTCGGTCAGCGCCACCTTGTGGCCGATCGGCACGTCCATCTTCGATTTCAGCTTGAACGACGAATTGTCGTGGGTGACCACGCACAGCATGTCGGTGCCCTTTTTCAGGCCCTCGATCACGACGACGCCGACGGTGTCCTTCCTGTCGTGCACCAGCAATTGCGGTATAGCCATGGTCCTCCCCGGAACCTTAATCTTGCCTTATCTATAAGACTGGGCTGGCGGACGAGTTCGAGCGCCCCTGTATGCTTTTGCCGGTCGGGCGGCTCGGCTGGGATTTCGCGAAGGCGTTCGCGGAACCCCGCCTGTCGCCCGACAGTTCTTTGGTCTGTTATTCCGAGTTGGCGCATATGGCACCTTCACCGCTCGACTACGTCGCCGGTGCCCGAATCCTTCAAGCTGCCGGCCCATGCCAATTTCGGCGGCACCTCGGGCATCGCCTTCAATTCCAAGGGCAACATCTTCGTCATCCACCGCGGGCCGATGCCGCTGATGGAGTTCGACCCGGACGGCCAATTCATCCGCGGCTTCGGCGACGGGCTGTTCGACCGGCCGCACGGGCTGCGCATCGACGCCGCAGGACAACATCTGGGCGACCGACGTCGCCGGCCATGTCGTCTACAAGTTCAATCCGGCCGGCCGGCTGGAGATGGTGCTGGGCTGTCAAAGGACCGGCCCGGCGAATGGCACGAGTTCGGTCACCTGCGGCTGTTCAACGAGCCGAACGAGGCGGTGGTCGGGCCGACCGGCGACCTGTTCGTGCTGCAAGGCCACGGCAAGGGCGAGTCGCTGGTGCTGAAATTCGACCGCGACGGCAACTTCATCAAGACCTGGGGCAAGAAGGGCAAGGGGCCCGGCGAGTTCGACCTGCCGCATTCGCTGGTGTTCGACGCCAAGGGCCTGCTCTACATCGCCGACCGCAACAACGCGCGCATCCAGGTGTTCGACGCCGACGGCAACTACATCCGCGAGTCGCAGCATCCCGGCACGCCGTGCGGACTGTTCATGGCGCCGGACCAGACGATCTGGCTGGCGCACGGCCACACCGGGCAGATCATGACGCTCGACCTCACGGCAACGTGCTGGGCCAGATGGCGGGCGCCGGCAACGGCAAGACGCTCGGCAAGTACGGCGAGGCGCATTACATCGCGATCAGCCCGCGCGGCGAGGTGTTCGTCGCCGACACGCTGAACTGGCGCGTGCAGAAGTATGTGAAGCGCTGAGCTTCTCTCTCTCGACCTCATGCTGAGGAGCGCGCCAAGTGCCGCGCTCGATAGGCTCGGGCTCCGAAGCATCTGCAGCCCATCCTTCGAGACGCGCCGCTCCGCGGCGCTCCTCAGGATGAGGTCGTAGAGCTCAGTCCAGCTTGAATCCCTTCTTCCGCACGAACGCGCCGAAATCCGCCCGCTGCGGCACGCCGTATTGCCGCGCCTTGTCCTCCGACCAGCCGTAGAACGGCACGTCGCCCCAGCGCGCCGGATCGCGCGGCTTGTACGGATGGATCGCGGCGCGGCGCTTGTCATAGGCGTCGATGCGCGCGGCGAGATCGCCTTCGTCGTATTGGCCCTCATGCACCGTGCTCGACAAGCGACAGCCGCGGGCTGATGTGGCCCGGCTCCGACGGCCAGCCGACCGTCATGCCCGCCACCGGAATGACCCGCTGCGGCAGCCTGAGCATCTCGCTCACCTTCGCCGAATGGTCGCGGATCACGCTGATCGGGCAGGTGCCTAAGCCCGACCGCGTCGGCGGCGCGCAGGAACGTCGCCAGCACGATGCCGGCATCGACCGCGGCGTTGAAGAACTGATCGAGATGATCGTTCGGAAACGGCTTGCCGCGCATCTTGGAGATTTCCGGCAGCCGCCGGCCGTTCGCCAGGAACACCAGGAACGCCGGCGCGGTGCGGATGAACGGCTGGTCCGGGATGAGATCGGCGATCGACCGCCTGATCGGCTTTGTTCACGATCACGATGTCGGCCTGCTGCAGGTCGCTCTTGCTCGGCGCCGACAGCGCGCAGGCGCACAGGAGCCGCAGCAGCTCGGGATCGACCGCGCGCTCCGTGGTGCGCCGCTGCACGCGGCGGCCGGCGAGGCGGGCCAGCTCGTCGAGGCCGGCGAGATTGTCATCGACCGCCAGCGTTTCGCCGAACCGCCGGTTCAGGGATTCGCGGATCGACTGCGCGGATTTCGGATCGGCCATGTTCATTCCCGTGTTCAAAGCGTCCGCCATAGTCTAGCTTTTTGTCATGACCTTGGAGTCCGAATCGGCATTGTCGGTGGACGTCTGGCGCGGCGCGGCCGAGGGCCGCTTCCAGACCTTCCAGGTGCCGCGGCGCGCGCACCAGACCATTCTCGACGTGGTCACCGAGATCCAGCGCGACCAGGACGCCACCTTGTCGTACCGCTTCGCCTGCCGCGTCGGCATGTGCGGCTCCTGCGCCATGGTGGTGAACGGCCGTCCGCGCTGGACCTGCCGCACCCGCGTCAGCGAGGCGGTCGACCGCCGACGGCAAGCTGCAGCTTGAGCCGCTCCGCAATTTCACCGTGGTGAAGGACCTCACGGTGGACATGGCGGCGTTCTTCGACAAATGGCGCGACGCCAAGGGCCATTTCGAGCCGGGCGAGACCGCAGGCCGACTTCCAGGTCGTGCCGCCCGGCGACGCCCGAGCGCAAGGCCGCCGACGCCGGCATCGAATGCATCGGCTGCGGCGTCTGCCATTCGGCCTGCGACGTGGTCACCTGGAACAAGGACTATCTCGGGCCCGCGCCGCTCAACCGCGCCTGGACGCTGGTCAACGACGTGCGCGACGCCGGCAACGACGCCCGCATCGACGCGATCTCCGGCAGCGCCGGCTGCCACGCCTGCCATTCGCACATGAACTGCACCGAGTTCTGCCCGCGCGGCATTTCGCCGACCTATTCGATCGCCGGCTTGAAGCGCGCCATGATCTCGCGCGCGCTGGGGCGAAAGTCATGACCGCGATCCTGTTCATCGCGCAGCGCGCCTCCGCCGCGGTGCTGGCCTTCGCCGTCACCGTGCATCTCGCCACCATTCTCTACGCGGTGCGCGGCGGCCTGACCGCCGGCGAGGTGCTGGCCCGCACCCGCGACAACCATTGGTTCTTCGCCTTCTATGTGCTGTTCGTGCTGGCGGTCGCGGTGCATGCGCCGATCGGCTTGCGCAACGTGCTGCGCGAATGGACGCGCTGGCACGGCCGTTCGCTCGATGTGGCGCTCGCGTTGTTTGCCGCGCTGCTGCTTGTTCTCGGCATCCGCGCGGCGCTGGCGGTTTATGTCTCGCCCGAGAGGCTGTTCGGATGATGCGCGCCTCGCACACCCAGCCGGGCTTTCTCGCCGCGCTCCTTCATCGGCTCGCCGGCATCGCGCTCGCGATCTTTCTGCCGCTGCATTTCTGGGCGTTGTCCGGCGCGCTCAACGGCGCCGACTTCCTCGACAAGTTCCTGAAAGTCACCGACACGCCGCTGGTCAAATTCGCCGAGGGCGGCATCGTCGTGGCGCTGGCGCTGCACATGGCGCTGGGCCTGCGCGTTCTCGCCATCGAGTTCCTGCCGGTGCGCGAGCGCACCCGCGTCGCCATCTCGATCTGCCTCGCCGCGGGTTTCGCCGTCGGCCTCGCGTTCCTGCTCAATGTGGTCTGAGATCTTCGCTTCGCTCTCCGCGACGACCCTCGTCGTTCTCTGGGTGGGCGGGTTCGTCGGCGGCATCGCTTCCGGCGCGGCGGGCTTTGCCTTCGGTCTCGCCGCCTCGGCCATCTGGCTTCATGCCATCGCGCCGATTCATGTGGCGGTTCTGGTCGTCGGCGGCGGCCTGGCGATGCAGTCCACCACGATCTGGACGCTCCGCCATTCGCTCGATGCGCGGCGTCTCTGGCCCTTCCTGCTGGCGGGCGTCGCCGGCGTTCCGGTCGGCGTGTGGCTGCTGGTTCGCACCGACACCGGAATGCTCAAGGTCGCGATCGGCGCATTCCTTGCCGCCTACGGCGTCTATGCGCTGGTTGCGCCGCGGTTGCCGTATGTCGTCGCGGGCCGCGGCGCCGATGCGGCGGTGGGCTTCATCGCCGGCATCATGGGCGGCCTCGGCGGCTATTCCGGCGTGCTGCCGGCGGTCTGGACGCAGCTTCGCGGCTGGTCGAAGACGGAGGCGCGCGCCTTCTATCAGCCCTTCATCGTGGCCGTGCATGTCGCAACCATCGCCGCGCTCGGCACGGTGGCGCTCGACCGCAAGGGGCTTGTGCTGTTGGGTCTGGCGCTGCCGGCCATGGCGCTCGGCACCTCGTCGGCTGGAATCTCTATGGCCGGCTCGACGAGAAGCGCTTCCGGCAGGCGCTCGCGATCATGCTGCTGCTGTCGGGCGTGATGCTGATTGTCTAGGAGCCGATCAGCCGGATATATGGCCGCTCGGCGTTCGGATCGATCTCGACCATCGCGCCGTTCGGGATCGCCTGCGTGATGTCGCAGTCGAACCCCGAGATCATGGTGAAATCGGCGAGCGCCACGCCCTGCACCATGATCGGGTTGACCGCGTTGAGCACCAGCGCCGCCGGCATCACGCCGCGCGCCTGCATCTCGTAAAGCATCCAGGCCGTCGCGACGCCGCCCTTGGCGGCATCGAGCACCAGCACGCGGCCGACGTAGCTCTCGCCGGCGAGCTTGTGCTCGGGCCGCGAGAACACGCCCTTGATGCGGTCGAGATCGTAGCGCGCCGAGAAGCCGTCCTTGGCGACCAGCGCCTGGCCCTGCAGCTTGCGGCCCATGCCGGCGCTGGCGTGGAAGATCTTGCTCATCCGAGCTTGCCTCCCGCGCAGGCCGCAGTGACACACTGCTCCATCGACATCAGCGCCGGCTGGTAGCCGTAGCCGCCGAGGATGTTGGTCAGCTTGGCCGAATTGGTGGCGAGCCGCTTCCAGCCGTTCGCCTCCGCCATCTCCCGCGCGTAGCTCTGGTAGAAGCACATGCCGGAAAGCACCGTGCCGCCCGCGTTCTCGATCCGCGCGGTGAGGCCCATGCGGTCGGCGTCGGGCTTGACCTGCGGGCTGGTGACCGCGAGCAGCGGAATGGTGGCGCGCCGGCCGTCGAGCAGTTCGGCGACGCGCTGCATCTCGATCAGGCTGAGCTGCGGCGCCGAGAACACCACCAGATCGACGCTGTCGATGGCTTTGGCGTAGCCCGCCTGGAACGCGCGGACATCCGCCTCGCCGACGTCATGCGTGCGCAGCTCGCCGCGACGGCACGGCGTCGTCGAGCCGCTGCGCCTCCGGCGTGATGCCGATCATGTGGAACAGCGCGACCGAGCCGTAGCTCGCCAGCGCCGCGCCGAAGTGCTTCATCTCGTCGGAGGTCGGCACACGGTCGAGCCCGACCAGCGCCGGCACCTGCCAGTAGTCGCCGGCGAGCCGCCCGACGATGCCGCCGAGCGCGCCCCACTCGTTCAATTCGCGCGGCGTGAAGCTCACTTGCACCAGCAAGGTCGCCTGCCGGTGCTCGTCGAGGTGATAGCCGTAGCGCGGCGTGCGGCCGGTCAGCCCCGCGCTCAGCGCCGACGGCCCGCCTTCGAAATTGGAGCGCGCGCCGCACACGCTGTTGGAATAGATCACCACGCCGGTGTCGCCATAGGCGCAATGCTCGCCGCGCACCGGCGGCATGATGGTCTGGTAGTTGATGCAGGTGTCCGTCATCAGCACGCCGAGCGCCTCGAAGGCCGCGATGGCGCGGCGTTCGAGCTCCAGCATCCAGGGCTGGTGCTTGAGCTTGTGCGCGGAGGCGAAATCGGTTCCGCGCGGATCGGTGATGGTCGGAATTCGCACGCGCCGCTGCTCGGCCGGCAGCGCGGCCCAGCGCTCCAGCCATTCGACGCCGGCGACGCCGAGCGACTCGGTGTCGGCCATGATGTGGGCCTGGGCCACCGGCACGAAGTCGTCCGCGCCCAGATAGCTGCCGACCTTGATCTGATGCTCGATCGCCCACTGCACCGCGGGCCCGAACGCGCCGGCCCGCATCGCCTGTTCGTCGTCGGTCAGCCGCATCGCCAAGCTTTTCTATGCTGCAGCGCGTTCTTGGAATGGATGTCCTCAATAGCACCGATCCGGCTGCATCGAGAACCGGCGCTGCTTCAAAGCGTCACTTGTCCGGCCGGGATTCAGCGTCCATGATCGGTATGCGGACCTCGAGGGAGGGCATGATGCGACGCACTGGTTTTCTGGCCGCCGGCGGAATCGTCGCGCTCGCTTCGCTGACCACGCCGGCGCTGGCGCAATACCCGAGCAAGCCGATCACGGTCATCGTGCCGTTTGCCGCGGGCGGCCCGACCGACGTGGTCGCCCGTCTGGTCGGCGAGCACATGGGGCGCACGCTCGGCACCACGTTCGTGGTCGAGAACATCGGCGGCGCCGGCGGCAGCATCGGCATGACCCGCGCCGCTCTGGCGCAGCCTGACGGCTACACCATCGCGGTCGGCAACATGGGCACCCAGTCGGCGGCGCCCGCGCTCTATCCCAACCTGAAATACGATCCGGCCAAGAGCTTTGCCCAGGTCGGCATCGTCAACTACACGCCGCAGGCGGTGGTCTCCAAGAAGGCGCTGCCGACCACCACGCTCAAGGACTTCATCGCCTACGTGAAGGGCAAGGGCACGACGCATCAGCTACGGCCACGCCGGCGTCGGCTCGATCTCCCACGTCGCCGGCCTTGTGTTCAACGCCCAGTTCGGGCTGACGCCCAACATGATCCCGTATCGCGGCACCGGGCCGGTGCTGACCGACCTGGTCGCCGGCCAGATCGACTACACCGTCGACCAGTCGCTCAACGTCATCCCGCAGATCAAGGCCGGCACCATCAGGGTCTACGCCATCGCGGCGCCGGCAGCGGCTGTCGAGCCTGCCCGACGTGCCGACCACCAAGGAGGCCGGCGAGGATTTCATCTTCAGCGCCTGGAACGCCATGGTCGCTCCGAAGGACACGCCGAAGGAGATCGTCGACAAGCTGTCCGCGGCGCTGAGCAAGGCGCTCGACGATCCGACCGTCAAGGAGCGCTATGCGGAACTGGGCAGTTCCGCGCCGCAGGGCGCCGAGCGCGGACCGGCCGGACTGCAAAAGCTGGTCGAGAGCGAGGTCGCCCGCATCACGCCGGTGATCAAGGCCGCCAACGTGAAGGTGGAATAGCGCTTCCGCAGCGCCCGAAGCCGAGTTCCGGTCTCCATCGGCCCTTCATCGGGCCGGTGGATAGTGTGCTATCCTTGCGTTCTCGTCAGGAACCGGCGCATGCAGCTCGATCCCAAAGAAGTCGAAGAGATCGCCAAGACGCTCTACATCCGCGCGGTCAAGCTCCTGCCGCCGGACATCAAGCGCGGCTTCGAGCGGCTGATGGCGAAGGAGACCGACGCCACCGGCCGCGCCGTGCTCAACACCATGGTCGAGAACATCATGGTCGCCGAGAAGCGGCAGAACCTGCTGTGCCAGGACACCGGCATTCCGATCTACAACGTCGTCATCGGCAAGAACGTCGAGTTCGACGGCACCGCGATGAAGGAGGCGATCCGCCGCGGCTGCGCCCGCGCCACCACCGAGAATCCGCTGCGCTCCTCGGTGGTGCATCCGCTCACCCGCAAGAACGAGCAGACCTCCTGCGGCATCGGCGTGCCGATCATCAACGTCGATTTCGATGCGCGCGACGAGACCGTCGAGATCGAGATGATCCCGAAGGGCTCGGGCTCGGAGAACGGCTCGTTCCTGCAGATGCTGATTCCCGCCGACGGCGTGAAGGCGATCAAGCGCTTCGTCATCGACAAGGTGATCGAATGCGGCGGCCGGGTCTGCCCGCCGACCATCGTCGGCGTCGGCATCGGCGGCACCTCGGACCTCTGCATGCACATCGCCAAGGTCGCGGCGACGCGTCCGCTCGGCACCACCTGTTCCGATGCCGAAGGCGCCAAGATCGAGGCCGAATTGTCCGACGCGGTGAACGAGCTCGGCATCGGCCCGCAGGGCTTGGGCGGCCGCTCGACCTCGTTCCGCGTTCACGTCGAGGTCGCCGCCACCCACATCACGATGAATCCGGTCGCCGTGAACATCCAGTGCCACTCGGCCCGCCGCGCCAACGCGGTGATCACGCCGGGCGGCATCGATTTCAAGTGACGCCATGACCCACCACATCCTCGAAACGCCCGTCACCGAAGCGCAGGTGCGCGCGCTGAAGATCGGCGACACCGTGACGCTGGAAAAAACCCTGTTCGGCGTGCGCGACGCCAACCTGATCGCGATGTTCGACCGCGGCCGCAAGACCATCTTCGACATGAAGGGCCATGCCGTGGTCCACACCGCGCCGAACGTCCGCAAGGTGCCGGTCACCAACCAATGTCCGTCCGGCTACGAGGCGATGTGCGTCGGCACCACCACCTCGCAGCGCATGGAGCGCTTCACCCGGCCGCTGATGGAGCGCGAGGGCGTCCGCATCATCATCGGCAAGGGCGGCATGGGGCAGGGCACGCTCGACGCCTTCCGCGACATCGGCGGCGCCTATCTCGCCGTGGTCGGCGGCGCCGCGGCGCTGCAGACCACCTGGATCGAGTCGATCGAGGAGGTCGACATGGACGACCTCAACCCGGAAAGCATCTGGCGCTTCCGCATCAAGGGCTTCGGCCCGCTGCTGGTGACGATGGATTCGCACGGCGGCTCGCTGCACCGCGAGGTCACCGACAGCGCCAAGTCCAAGCGCGACGCGATCCTGGCGAGCATCGGCGCGAGCGAGTGGATCGCAATGTCCGTTGAACTTTATCTCGCCTATGTCGTCGCCTGCTTCGTCATCACCATCATTCCCGGTCCGACGGTCACGCTGATCGTCGCCAACAGCCTGACCCACGGCACCCGCGCCGGCCTGCTCAACATGGCCGGCACGCCAGCTTGGCCTGGCCCTGATGATGCTGGTGCTGGTGGTCGGCCTGTCATCGATCATCGCCACCATGGGCTACTGGTTCGACTGGCTCCGGTTTGTTCGGCGCGGCCTATCTGATCTGGCTCGGCTGGAAGCTCATTCGGTCCTCGGGCGGCTTCGCGCAGCCCGGCAGCGCGCCGACGCCGCGCGGCGGGTTCTCCCTGCAAGGCCTGCTGGTGCTGCTCGGCAATCCGAAGGCGCTGCTTTGGTTCGGCGCGTTCATTCCGCAGTTCGTCGATCCGAACGGCAACTACGTCGGGCAGGTCGTGCTGCTCGGACTGACCGCGATGGCGGTCGCCGCGATTTCCGATGGCGGCTACGCCATTCTCGCCGGCCGCACCGGACGGCTGTTGTCGCGCCGCCGCGTTCTGCTGGTGTCGCGGGTCAGCGGCGCTTTGCCTGATCGGCGGCGGCGCGTGGCTCGCGCTGGCGCGGGTTCGCGGTGGGACACGGTAAGCGCTACAGATTCGTCTGCTAACAGGTTATTCACACGCCCTTTGACATCAAGACCTGATCGGAATTATTCCATTCTCATCCGCTTTTGCGGATGCGTGTGGCCGATGCATCGGCCATCGCGGTGGAGCGCCGGGAGGCGCTGGGCCCTACGTCACTGGGCCCGCGCACTCCGAAAGCGGCAACCCCTGGTAACAGGGGACCTGCCGTGAGTGCGCAGACGGGCCGATCGCAAGGCCTGTCTAAGGGCGCCTCGCAAGCGCCCTGGCGCCTCCCGGCGCTCCATCCCCGTTTCGGGGAACGGTAAAAAGGGACCACAGGCGCCACCCGCGCCTTGACGAACAGGGGCGATGACGCACGCCTCAAAGCCCCGCCACCGTGCATAATGGAGGCGCATGCAGACCCTCGACACCGACATCCTGATCCTTGGCGCCGGCGGCGCCGGCCTGTTCGCGGCGCTGCACGCCAAGAAGGCGCGGCCGGAGCTCGACGTCACCATCGCGGTGAAGGGCCTGCTCGGAAAGTGCGGCTGCACCCGCATGGTGCAGGGCGGCTACAACGTCGCGCTGTCGGCGGAGGATTCCGTCGAGCGGCATTTCATGGACACCATTCACGGCGGCGGCTGGCTCAACCAGCAGGAGCTGGCGTGGCTGCTGGTCAGCACCGCGCCGATCCGCATCCGCGAACTGGAAAACGAGATCGGCTGCTTCTTCGACCGCAATCCCGACGGCACCGTGCATCAGAAGGCGTTCGCCGGGCAGACCTTCGACCGCACCGTGCACAAGGGCGATCTCACCGGCATCGAGATCGTCAATCGCCTGGCCGAGCAGCTCTGGCGCCGCGAGGTGCGGCGGCTGGAGGATCACCGCGCGCTCGATCTCATTCCCGCGGCCGACGGCTCCGGGCCTCGCCGGCGTCTACATGCTCGACATGCGGACCGGCGAGCCGCTGATGGTGCGCGCGCGGGCGACATTGCTGGCGACCGGCGGCGGGCCGACCATGTACCTCTATCACACGCCGTCCGGCGACAAGTCGTGCGACGGCATGGCGATGGCGCTCCGCGCCGGCCTGCCGCTCCGCGACATGGAGATGGTGCAGTTTCATCCGACCGGATTGCTGGCGGGGCCCGGCACGCGGATGACCGGCACGGTGCTGGAGGAGGGCCTGCGCGGCTCCGGCGGATACCTGCTCGACGAAACCGGCGCGCGCTTCATGTTCGACTACGACCCGCGCGGCGAGCGCGCCACCCGCGACATCGTCTGCCGCGGCGTCGCCGACCGCATCCGCAAGGGGCATGCGTCACCGAACGGCGGCGTCTATATCTCGATGGGCCATCTCGGCCCGGACAATGTGCGGCGCGAGTTCAAGGGCATGGTCGAGCGCTGCGCCGACTGCGGCTTCGATCTCGCCGGCGACAAGGTCGAGGTGATCCCGACCGCGCATTACATGATGGGCGGCGTGCAGTTCAACGTCGACTGCACCACCGAGATGCCGCAGCTCTATGCGGCCGGCGAGGACACCGGCGGCGTGCACGGCGCCAACCGGCTCGGCGGCAACGGCGTCGCCAACTCGACGGTGTTCGGCGGGCTCGCCGGCGACAGCATGGCGGCGACGCTGCGCGCGTATAAGCCGCTCGCCGATCCCGACAAGACGGCGATCGAGGCGGCCCATGAGCGCGCCTATGCGCCGCTCGGCCGGCGCCGCGGCGATCTCGAAAGCGTGCGGCGGCGGCTCTATCAGGTGATGTGGGACGACGTCGGCATTCTGCGCACCGCGACGGGACTGTCCCGCGCCCGCCACGAGCTGAACAACCTCGCCGCCGCGATTTCCATGATGGGCGTGGCCGACACCGAGAAGCGCTACAACCTGACCTGGATGGACCGGCTCAACCTGGAAAATCTCGTGCTGGTCAGCCGCGCGATCTGCGCCGCCGCGCAGGCCCGCGCCGACAGCCGCGGCGCGCATTACCGCGAGGATTTCCCGGAAACCGCCAAGCTTGAGGACTCGCGCTACACCGTCGTGCGCGCCGAGGAAGACAGCTTCGAGGTCTCGACCGAGCCGGTCGTCTTCACCCGCGTTCGCCCCGGCCAATCGCTGTTGCCGCAGGCGGCGGAATGACGGATATGTATCGGCGAACGGCGAGTGAACAACGTAAGGGTTGTGTTCCAAGGATAGCGCCATGTCCCGTCCCATGATCCCGAGCGAGCGCGCCGAGTATCTCGGCCATCGTCGACCGCCCGCCGCTGAAGCTGCCGAACGACGCGCGCATCGTGTTCTGGACCATCGTCAACTACGAGGTGTGGGACATCTCGCGGCCGATGGCGCGGCAGGTCATCCCGGCGCCGACCGGGCAGGTGCTGCTGCCCGACGTGCCGAACTGGAGCTGGCACGAATACGGCATGCGGGTCGGCTGCTGGCGCTTCTACGAACTGTTCAAGCGCCTCGGCATCAGGCCCACGCTCGCCGCCAACGCCCGCATCTGCGAGGACTATCCGCGCGTCGCCGAGCAGGCCAAGAAGGACGGCTGGGAGTTCATGGGCCACGCCTACGACCAGCTCCCGATCCACAAGAACGACAATCAAGAGGCGATGATCAACCGCTCGATGGAGGTGATCGAGAAGTTCACCGGCACGCGTCCGGTCGGCTGGCTCGGGCCGGGCCTGACGCAGACGCTCGACACGCCCGAGCTGCTGGCCAAGGCCGGCGTGCAATACATCGGCGACTGGGTCTATGACGACGAGCCGACCGTCATCAAGACCAGCGAAGGTCCGCTGGTCACCTTGCCCTACACGGTCGAATTGAACGACATCCCGATGATGATCGTGCAGCACCACGAGAGCGACTATCTGCTGAAGCGCGCCATCGATCAGTTCGACCGGCTCTACACCGAGGGCAAGGACCGCTGCAAGATCATGTCGCTGGCGATCCATCCCTACATCAGCGGCCAGCCGCACCGGATCAAGTATCTCGAGGCGATCTACGATTATGTCCGCCGCTTCGACGGCGTGCTGCACTGGAACGGCGCGCAGATCCTCGACTGGTACAAGTCGGCCGCCAACGTCAAATTCAAGAACAGATGAAACGACAGCCTCTCCACGTCATGGCCGGGCTCGTCCCGGCCATGACGAACGAGAGCGGCATGCCGGAGAAAGAAGAGCAAGTAAATCATGGCCCAGGAATCCATCCGCATCGGCAAGGCCGAGCTGTCGGCCTTCGTCGCTGCGATCTTCTCAGCCGTCGGTCTTGCCGAAAGACCACGCCGACGAATGGGCCAAGATGCTGGTCTGGGCCAACCTGCGCGGCACCGATTCGCACGGCATCATCCGCATCCCGCGCTACATCGACCTGATCAAGGCGAAGTCGATCAATGCCGCGCCGAATATCCGCGTCGAGCGGAAAGAGGGCGCCGCGGTGGTGCTGGAGGCCGACCGCGCGCCGTCCGCCGTCGCGATGACGCGCGCCATGACCGAGGCGATGGATTGCGCGCGCAAGGTGCATGTCGGCATGTGCGCGGCGCGCAACGTCACCCACACCGGCGCGATCGGCTACTTCGCGGTGCAGGCGGCGGAGGCGGGCTTCATCGGCATCGCCATGAGCGCGTCGGGCCCGATGATGGCCTATCCCGGCACGCGGGTGCCGGCGGTGTCGTCCAATCCGATCGCGTTCGCGGTGCCGCGCCGGAACGGCCGGCCGTATCTCCTGGACTTCTCGACCGGCGTCGTCGCCAACGGCAGGATCATGGGCGCCGCCGACCGCGGCGAGAAAATTCCGGTCGGCTGGGGCCTCGACAAGGACGGCCACGACACCACCGATCCCAAGGCGGTCGAGACGCTGTTGCCGTTGGGCGGCGCCAAGGGCGCCGGCCTGTCGTTCATGATCGAGTGCCTGACCAGTCTGCTGCTGTCGCATCCGCGCATCGCGCCGGACCTGGAGAGCTGGGCGATCGGCGACGATCCGTTCCTCAACGGCACGGTGATCGCCATCGACATCGGCGGCTTCGGCGATCCGGATCGTTTCGCCGCCGAGGCCGAACGGCTCGGCACCGCGATCGCGGGCCTCGCCCGCGCCGACGGCGTCGACAAGATCATGCTGCCCGGCGAGCGCGGCGATGCGATCCGCGCCGAGCGCGAGGCCTCGGGCATTCCCATCCCCAAGGGCACGTGGCAACGTATCGCCAAGGCCGCGCAGGCGGTCGGCGTCACGCCGCCGATGTGAGCGGCCGGGAGGCGTTGAATGAGACGGCGCGAATTCATTGCGTTGCTTGGAGCGGTGCGGTGGCTCTCGCTGTCGCGGCCGCTCGCCGCGCCATGCGCAGCGCAACAGGTCCGCGGATCGGCATCCTCATGACCAGCGATCCGGAACTCCTGGGGCCGTTTCGCGAGGCGTTCCGCGAGCTCGGCTACATCGAAGGGCAGACCGTCCAGTTCGAGCTCCGCGAGGCGCGTGGGCAGATCGATCGTCTCGCCGGCATGGCCGAGGAACTGGTTCGCGGCAAGGTCGACATCATCGTGGCCTCGCAGACGCCGGCCGCGATCGCCGCAAAGAACGCGACGCGCGACATCCCGATCGTCATGGGGGCGGCAGGCGATCCGATCGCGACAGGACTGGTCACGAACCTCGCGCGGCCGGAGGGCAACGTGACGGGCTTGTCTGCGACGTCGGCCGAGCTTGGCGGCAAAGAATCTCGAACTGATCCGCGAGATTCGTTGCCCGAGGCGCGCGCCGCGTCGGCGTGGTGGGCAATGCACCGATCCGTTCGTCAAGCCGTTTCTCGAGCAAATTCGAACATGGCGCCCGGATGATGCGCCTTGATATTCATGAGCGTCTTGGTTCGCGCGAACAGCGAGGAGCTCGATGGCGCCTTTGCCGCAATCGCCAGGCAGCGATGCGGACGCCGTCATCATCCAAGGCAGCCTGCCACCCAAACTGACCGTGGATTCGGCGCTGAAATATCGCCTTCCAGCGCTTCACCAATCAGAGGATCTCTCGCGGAGGCAGGCGCGCTGACATCCTACAGTGCGAGTTTCGCCGAGCGAGCTCCGCGGCATCGCGAGCTATGTGGACAAGATCCTCAAGGGCGCCAAGCCCGCCGATCTGCCGGTGCAGCAGCCGACCAAGTTCGAATTGGTCATCAACCTGAAGACCGCCAAGGCGCTGGGCCTGACCATTCCGCCGACCATGCTCGCGCGCGCCGACGAGGTGATCGAATGAAACGCATCGCGTGGAGTCTGCTGGCGGCGCTGCTCGCCTTTGCCGCGCCCGCGCGCGCCGACATCTGGCCGGCCAAGCCGATCCACATCGTCGTCACCTTCGCGCCGGGCGGCGCCGCCGACATCTGGGCGCGCATCCTCGCCGAGCATCTGTCGACGGCGCTCGGCCAGAGCGTCGTGGTCGAGAACCGCGGCGGCGGCGGCGGCATCGTCGCGGCGACGCAGGTGGCGCGCGCCGATCCCGACGGCACCACGATCCTGATGGGCGGCCTCGCGCCGCAAATCCTGGCGCCGGCGATCGCCGGCAACGCCGGCTTCGATGCGCTCCGCGACTTCACCCATATCGCCTATATCGGCGGGCCGCCGATCGTCCTGGTGGTGCCGCCGTCGAGCGAATTGCGCTCGCTCGATGATGTGATCGCGGCGGCGAAGGCCGACAAGTTCTCCGGCTACGCCTCGTCCGGCGTCGGCACGCTCGGCCATCTGGTCGTCGAATATGTCGCCAAGCGGCACAACCTCAAGCTCACGCACATTCCCTACAACACCGCGGCCTTCGCCGACATCATCGCCGGCCGCGTGCCGATGGGCTCGTTCACCTGGGGCGCGGCGCTGGGCCAGATCCAGGGCGGCACGCTCCGCGCGCTCGCGGTGACCACCGAGGCGCGGCGGCCCGAGGCGCCGAACGTGCCGACCTTCAAGGAGCTGGGCTACGATCTCGTCGCCAGCACTTGGTTCTCGTTCTCCGGTCCGAAGGGCCTGCCGAAGGAGATCGTGCAGCGATTGAACCAGGAAACCATCCGCATCCTGGAGTTGCCCGAAGTGAAGAAGCGCGTCATCCAGGACGCGTTCGATCCCAAGCCGTTGACGCCGGAGCAGCTTGCGGCGTTTATGGCAAGCCGAGACCGCGCGCTGGACGCCGATCGCGCAAGCCGCAATGAAGAAGCAGTAGCAATCCGAGGCAGTTCGTAAAAATGGCAGTTCGTAAAAGTTCAGGCGCCGGCAACGGCGCCAACATCCGGCTTGCGGCCGACATCGGCGGCACCTTCACCGACATCGCGGTGTTCGACGACAAGACCGGGCGGCTCACCTTCGGCAAGGCGCTGTCGACGCCGGACCGGCTGGTCGACGGCATTTCGAGCGGCGTCGACAAGGCCGGCAGCGATTACGCCTCGGCGAGCCTGTTCCTGCACGGCTCGACCGTCGCCATCAACACCATGCTGGAGCGCACCGGGGCGAAGACCGCGCTGGTGACGACCGAGGGCTTCCGCGACGTCTACGAGATCGGCCGCATCAACCGGCCCGACGCCTACAATCTGTATTTCCAGAAGCACAAGCCGCTGATCGAGCGGGCGCTGCGCTTCGAGGTCAAGGAGCGCGTGCGCGCCGACGGCGAGGTGGTGACGCCGCTCGACGAGGCGGGTCTCGCGGCGCTGAGCGACAAGCTGGAAAAGCTCGGCATCGAAGCGACCGCGATCATGTTCATCAACTGCTACGCCAACGGCGCCCACGAAGCGCGCGCCAGGGAGCTCTTGAGCAAGCGCCATCCCGGCATGTTCGTCTCGGCGTCGCACGAGCTGTCGCAGGAGTACCGCGAGTTCGAGCGCTGCTCGACGGTCGCCGCCAACGCCTACATCGGGCCGAAGGTGCGCCGCTACGTCGGCGAGATCGACGACCATATCCGCAAGGCCGGCTTCCACGGCTCGTTCCTGATCGTGCAATCGACCGGCGGCCTCTACGAGAGCGAGCAGGCGCAGACGCAATGCGTGCGCATGCTGGAATCGGGGCCGGCGGCCGGCGTGATCGGCACCCAGGCGCTCTGCCACACGCTCGGCATCCAGAACGCCATCGCCTTCGACATGGGCGGCACCACGGCGAAAGCCGGCGTCATCTACAAGGGCGAGGCGCTGACCACGGGCGCGGCGCTGATCGGCGGCTACGACAAGGCGCTGCCGGTGCAGATCGCCATGATGGATATCTTCGAGGTCGGCACCGGCGGCGGCTCGATCGCGCGGGTCGACGACGGCACCTTGCGGGTCGGCCCGCAGAGCGCGGGCGCGCAGCCGGGCCCGGCCTGCTACGGCCTCGGCGGCGAGGAGCCGACCGTGACCGACGCCAATCTGGTGCTCGGCCGGCTCGGCGCCGACCGCTTCCTCGGCGGCGAGATGAAGCTCGACGTCAAGGCCGCCGAACGCACGCTCGCCAAAGTGGGCAAGCCGCTCGGCATGAGCGCGACGCAGGCCGCCGACGGCATCCTCCGCATCGCCGCGACCGCGATGTCCTATGCGGTGAAGGGCGTCACCACCGAGCGCGGCCTCGACGCCGGCGATTTCGCGCTGGTGGCCTACGGCGGCGCCGGCCCGCTGCACGCCGTCGCGGTCGCGCGCGAGATCGGCATCCGCAATGTCATCGTCCCCGGCGCGCCGGGCGTGTTCTCGGCGTTCGGCATGCTGTTCTCGGACCTGCGCTACGACTACGTCCGCACCCACCTGATGCAGCTTGCCGACGCGCCGTTCGACGACATCGAGCAGGTGTTCAAGGAGCTGGAGCAGCAGGGCCGCGACGCCATCGCGGCGACGTCGGTCAAGCCGCACAAGATCACGGTGAAGCGCGCCTTCGACATGCGCTACGTCGGCCAGGAGCATCCGGTCACGGTGGATCTGCCGATGAGCGTGTTCGCCAAGCAGGACCGCAAGGCGATCAAGCGGCACTTCGACGACCATCACATGCTGCGCTACGGCACCTCGGCGCCGAACGAGCGGTCCGAGGTGGTGAGCCTGCGCGTCACCGTCACCGGCCTGATGAAGAAGCCGCCGCAGGAGAAGATCAAGAAGGGCGGCAGCGCGCCGCCGAAGTCGGCGTTCAGCGGCAAGCGGCCGGTGTCGTTCGACGGAAAATTCCGCGCCGCGCCGACCTACCGGCGCGCGGAATTGCTGGCCGGCAACAAGATCAGCGGCCCGGCGCTGATCGAGGAACACGCCTCGACCACGGTGCTGATGCCGCGCGACCGCATGACGGTGGATGCTTACGGCAATCTGGTGATCAAAGTCGCGGGAGCCAAGTGATGGCCAAGAAAGTCACAAGAAGACGCAAGCCAAGAAGAAATCCGCCCGCCGCAAGGTCGATCCGGTGGTCGTCGAGATCGTGCGCAACGGCGTGCTCGCCGTGACCGAGGAAATGAAGACCAACCTCATGCGCACCGCCTACAACATGATCATCTACGAGGCGCTGGACTTCACCACCGGCCTGTTCACGCCGGAGGGCGAGACGGTCTCGATCGGCATCGGCCTGCCGATGTTCATCCGCGGCATGGCGGAGACCGTGAAGGCGAAGATCAAGCACTTCGGCTACAAGAACATCCGGCCGGGCGACATCTACGTCACCAACGATTCCTACATCACCGGCAGCCACCTCAACCATTTCACCTTCACCTTGCCGATCTTCCACAAGGGCAAGCTCGCCGGCTTCTCCTGCTGCATGGCGCACTGGCTCGACGTCGGCGGCGTGCTCGGCGGCATGAGCACCGACATTTTCTCCGAAGGCATCCAGATCCCGATCCTGAAGTATCAGGACCGCGGCAAGGTCAACGAGGATCTGGTCGACATCATCCGCATCAACGTCCGCCTGCCGCCGCGCGCCATCGGCGACCTGCGCGCCCAGATCACCGCGGTGAAGACCGGCGAGCGGCGCTACCTCGAACTGCTCGACCGCTACGGGCGCGGCCGAGGTGGATGCCTCGATCGCCGAGATCATGGACCGCGCCGAAGCGGCCGCACGCGCCCGCACCAGGACCATTCCCGGATGGCGTCTACGAGGCGGAGTCGTCGCTCGACGACGACGGCCTCGAGGTCGGCAAGCGCATCCCGGTCAAGGTCAAGGTGACGGTCAAGGGCGACGAGATGACCATCGACCTGACCGATGTGTCGAAGCAGGTGCGCGGCTTCTACAACTCCGGCGATCACCACCGGCTACGCCTGCGCGCAGGTGGCCTACAAGTGCATCACCTCGCCGACCGATTATCCGATCAACGACGGCGCGTTCCGCAGCCTCAAGGTCATCATCCCGCCGGGCCGCATCGTCAGCGCGGTGCGGCCGGCGCCGATGCGCTACTGGATGATCTTCCCGATGACCATCGTCGACACGATCTTCAAGGCGCTGCAGCCGGCGATCCCGGACCGCGTCATCGCCGGCCACCACGCCGATCTGGTGGCGCCGAGCTTCCACGGCTTCAATCCGAAAACCTCGGAGCTGTTCATCGGCACCTTCGGACCGCTCGGCGGCGGCTGGGGCGCCAAGAAGACCGAGGACGGCGTGTCGGCGACGGTGTGCCTGAACGACGGCGACACCCACAACGGACCGAACGAGCAGGCCGAGGCGAAATTCCCGATCATGGTGGAGCGCTTCGAACTCATTCCGGATTCCGGCGGCGCCGGACGGCATCGCGGCGGGCTCGGCATCGCGCGAACCACGCGCGCGCTCACCAACGTCACGGTCAACACCCAGAGCGAGCGCTCGGCCTGTCCGCCCTGGGGCCTCGACGGCGGCGGCGAGGCGACCGGCAACAAGGTGGCGTTCCGCGTCAACAACGGCTGGAAGGACGACTTCCCCAACGCCAAGGTGCTGGTGGCGCAGCTCAAGCCGGGCGATGCGTTCCGCATCTCATCGGGCGGCGGCGGCGGCTACGGCGCGCCGTTCGAGCGGCCGGTCGAGGATGTGCGCGAGGACGTGCGGCAGGGCTATGTGTCGGTGCAGGCGGCGGCGGAGCGCTACGGCGTCGTGGTCGATGCCGAGACCTTCGCGGTCGATCAGGCGGCGACCGACAAGCTCCGCGCCAGAACCTAAGGAGAGACCTCAATGTCTGACGTCGTGCAAACCAATCCACCGACCATGGCGCCGCCCGGCGGCCATTACAGCCACGCGGTCACCGCCAACGGGTTCGTCTTCGTGTCCGGCGAACTGCCGATCGCGCCGGACGGCACCAAGCTCAACGAGGCACCCTTCGAGCAGCAGGCGCAGCAGGTGCTCGACAACGTCGCGCTGGCGTTGAAAGGGGCGGGCAGCTCGATCGACAAGCTGACCCAGGTCCGCGTCTACGTCACCGACATCGCGTCATGGCCGGCGTTCAACGCGCTCTACGCGAAATGGGCGGGCGCCGCGCGGCCGGCCCGCTGCGTGGTGCCGGTGCCGCAACTGCACTACGGCTTCAAGATCGAGATCGAGGCCGTCGCGGTCAAATAGCCGGGCCGGGCTTTTTCTTCCGGTTGACCGGCGCGGTGTAGTTCATGCCGCCGGTGCCGCAGCACGGACAACTCAGCGCCACCAGCAGCGCCTGCCGGGAATCCTCGTCGAGGTCGACCTGCTCCATCACCTGCTGCACCTGCTTCTGGAACAGCTCGTGCATCGGCATGTCGCCGAAGAAAATCTGCTGCTCGGGTTGCTTGTCCGGTTCCTTGGCCATCCTTACAACTTAAGCAGCCTGACGGCATTGTTGTAGGCGATATCGGCGCGCACCTTCTCGTCGAGCTTTTCGCTGTCGAGCCAGTGTCCGGCCTCTTCCGCCTTCTCGAACGGATAGTCGGCGCTGAACATGATGCGGTCATGGCCGAGCGCCGCGATGGCGCAGTTGAGCGGCTCCGCCGAGCACATGCCCGACGTCGTGATCTCGATGTTGCTCTTGATGTAGTGCGACACCGGCTTCTTCAGGCCGACGTTGTAGAAATCCGGGCCGGTGCGGCTGTCGAAGCGCCACAGCAGGAACGGCAAGGTCTCGCCCATGTGGCCGAGGCCGAGCCGCGCCTTCGGGAAGCGGTCGAACACGCCGCCGAAAATCAGCCGCAGCGCATGCGAGCCGGTCTCGAAGGTCCATTCCCAGGTGGCGCGGCGCAGTCCCGGATGGCCTTGCAGCACCGGCGCGACCGACACCGGATCGGTCGGGTGGATGTAGATGAGCGTGCCGAGCGCTTCGGCGCGCTCCCAGAACGGCGAGAGCGACGGATGGTCGAGATATTGGCCGTTGGTGTGGCCGTTGATCATGGCGCCGCAGAACTTCAGCTCTTTGACGCAGCGCTCCAGCTCGTCGGCCGCGGCCTTGGCGTCCTGCATCGGCAGATGCGCAAAGCCGGAATAGCGGTCGGGACGCTTCTGGATTTCCTTGGCCAGAAAGTCATTGCCGGATTTGGCGGTGCGGATCGCGGTCGCGACGTCGCGCTCGGCCTGCACGCCGGGTCCGGCGAGGGCCAGCACGGCCCGCTCGATGCCGGCCTTGTCCATGGAGGCGAGCCGCACCTCGCCGAAATCGGTGTTGAGGTCGAGCAGCCGCTGGCGCTTGGCGGCCGGCATCTCGGCGACCGTGGGATTCCAGTATTCGATGAAACCCGGGCACAGAAAATGCTCTTCAAGGGCAATCTTTTTGACCATCGGTCCTCCCGGCTTTCGCTTTCCGCGTTCTGTAGCGCAGTTGGGCAGGCGTGTATATCATGCCCACCGAAAGCAATTTAGGCTTGCGTGGAGGAGGAGTAAAAAGTGGTGAAGAAGATTCGCGGCGTGCCGTTCGAGGAGAACCTCAAGAACGAGATGGGGCTCGAGTTCTACAACCTGTCCCACCGGTTCGGTTATCAGTCGCCGAACTGGCCCTATTTCGAAGACGTCAAGATCGAGCGCATCCATTACATGGCGAAGTCGGGCGTGCTGTCGCAGCGCATCACCACCTCGATGCACAACACCACGCACATCGACGCGCCGGCGCACGTGATCCAGGGCACGCCCTTCATCGACGAGGTGCCGCTGCCGCATTTCTTCGGCTCCGGCATCGTCATCTCGATCCCGAAGAAGAAGTGGGAGCCGATCACCTATGACGATCTGGAAAAGGCCGCCGGCAAGGTGGTGCGCCCGCGCGACGTGGTGCTCGTCAACACCGGCTGGCATCACCAGTACGAGGACAGCGAGGATTATTTCTGCCGCGCGCCCGGCTTCGTGAAGTCGGCCGGCGAATGGTTCGTCGAGAAGAAGGTCAAGGTGGTCGGCCACGACACCCAGGCCAACGATCATCCGCTCGCCACCGCGATCGGCCCGCAGCGCAACGGGCCGCTGCATCCGCATCTCGCCGAGGAATACAAGGAGTGGTCCGGCGGCCGCGACTGGAAGGACGACTTCCCGGAATGGGAGCCGGTGCACCGCATCCTGTTCAAGAACGGCATTCTCGGCATCGAGAATGTCGGCGGCGATCTCGACAAGGTCACCGGGCGGCGCTGCACGTTTGCGTTCTTCCCGTGGAACTGGGATCGCGGCGACGGCTGCATCATTCGCCTCGTTGCCATCGTCGATCCCAAGGGCAGCTACCGGATCGAACAGGGAGCGAAGTTCAAATGATTGCGAAGAAATTGTCCGAGGCGAAGGAATACGTCGCGCCGAACCACCGTGCCTGCTCGACCTTGCGCCTGTTCGGCGCCGAGGCGGGCGGCTCCAAGGCTCTCATTGCCGGCGTGTCGCATTTCCTCCCCGGCGGCGGCGCCGGTCCCGACGCTTCGCCGCCCGAGAAGGTCTATTACGTGCTGGCCGGCGAATTGACCGTCATCGTCGGCGGCAAGGAGACGGTGCTGCGCAAGAACGATACCTGCTACATCGGCCCGAACGAAAGCCGCGAGATCGTCAACCGCGGCAACGAGGTCTGCACCATCTTCGTCGCGGTCGCTGCGCCGCCGGCATAGTTTCGTCTCCCGAGGAGTTGTGAATGTCCGAAGACTTCCTGAAGGACCCGTTGTCGCTGTTCAGCGTCAAGGGCAAGACCGCCGTCATCACCGGCGCAACCGGCGCGTTCGGCGCACTGGCCGCGAAGGTCATGGCCGGCGCCGGCGCCAATGTGGTGATCTGCGCCAACAACGCGCCCGGCCTGAAGAAGGTCGCGGCCGAATGCGAAGCGCTCGGCGGCAAGGTCCATATCGTCGCCAAGCGGCCGAACTCGGAGGAGAACTGCGCGACCATCGTCAACGCGGCGGTCGATCGGTTCAGGAGCGTCGACATTCTCGTGGTCGCCTCCGGCCAGAACAAGGTGGCCAAGATCGTCGAGCAGAAGGCCGAGGACTTCCTCGACGTCATGGACGCCAACGTCACGCAGTCGTGGCTGATGGCGCGGGCCGCCGGCCGGCAGATGCTGAAGCAGGGCAAGGGCGGCAAGGTCATCCTGATGTCGTCGGCCCGCGGTCTGCTCGGCCATCCCGCCGGCTATACGGCCTATTGCGCGTCGAAGTCGGCAATCGACGGCATCACCAAGGCGCTCGGCTGCGAGTGGGGCGGCGCCGGCATCACCGTCAATGCGCTGGGGCCGACCGTATTCCGCTCGCCGCTGACCGAATGGATGTTCGCCGACGACGAGCGCGGCAAGACCACGCGCGCCGGGTTTTTGACCCGCGTGCCGAGAGGGCGCCTCGGCGAGCCGTCGGATCTCGCCGGCCCGTTGCTCTTTCTCGCCTCGAAAGCATCGGACTTCTACACCGGCCACATCCTCTACGCCGACGGCGGCTACACGGCAGGCTGATTCATGGCCGCGAAAGCGCGCATCGCCGTCATCGGCTCGGGCCTCATGGGCCACGGCATCGCGCAGGTGTTCGCGCTGGCCGGCCACGACGTCGCCATCACGGATTCGCACAAGCCGAACCTCGACACGGTGAAGCAGCGGATCGCGACCAACCTGCGCGATCTCGGCGATGACGAGACGGCGGTCGAGCGGGTGCGGCCGGTCGCCGACATGGCCGAATGCGTGCGCGACGCCGACTTCGTGGTCGAGGCCGTGCTCGAGGACATGCCGCTCAAGCAGAAGATCTTCGGCGAGATCGAGAAGCACGTCCGGCCCGACACCATTCTGGCCAGCAACACCTCGGTGATGCCGATCACGCAGATCATGCAAGGCCTGCGCGACCGCTCGCGCGCGCTCGGCACCCATTGGTGGAACCCGCCGTTCCTGGTGCCGCTCGTCGAGGTGATCGGCACCGAATGGACGTCGCAAGCCGCGATCGACTTCACCATGAAGCTGCACGCCGACGCCGGCAAAATGCCCGCGCACGTGAAGAAGGACGTGCCGGGCTTCATCGGCAATCGGCTGCAGCATGCGCTGTGGCGCGAGGCGATCTCGCTGGTCGAGCGCGGCATCTGCGATGCCGAGACGGTCGACAAGGTCATCAAGGCGGCATTCGGCCGGCGGATCGCCGTGCTGGGGCCGTTGGAAAACGCCGATCTGGTCGGCACCGACCTGACGCTTGCCATCCACAAGACCGTTCTGCCCGATATCGATCATAGGCCCGGTCCGTCACCCTATTTGGAACGGCTGGTCGCCGAGGGTAAGCTTGGCTTCAAGAGCGGCGAGGGCTTTCGCAAATGGAGCGCCGGCGAACAGGCGGCGCTGCGCAGCAAGGTTCTGCAACATCTCAAGAAGGCGCGAGAGAACGACACGTAAAGAGGGCGCGATTTTCTCGGACCTCATCCTGAGGAGCGGCCGAAGGCCGCGTCTCGAAGGATGGACCGCGTGTGTTGCCCATCCTTCGAGACGGCGCTTCGCGCCTCCTCAGGATGAGGTTGGAAAACCAGGAGGCTGAATGAAATTCAATCGTCGCACGTTATCAAGTCCGGCGCGGCCGCGATCGCCACGCCGGCGCTGTTCAATGCCAATTCGGCGAGCGCCCAGGCCAAGGTCATCAAGATCGGCCACGTCAGCCCGCGCACCGGCCCGCTCGCCGGCTTCGGCGAGGCCGATACCTTCATCCTCGATCAGGTCCGGGGCATCCTCGGCAAGGGCCTGCAAAGCGGCGGCAAGACCTACAAGGTCGAAATCGTCTCCAAGGACAGCCAGTCGAGCGGCAGCCGCGCCGCCGAAGTCGCATCCGAACTGATCCAGCGCGACAAGGTCGATCTGCTGGTGACGTCCGGTACGCCCGATACCACCAATCCGGTGTCGGACCAGGCCGAGGTCAACGAAACGCCCTGCGTCGCCACCAACTGCCCCTGGCAGCCGTACTTCTTCGGCCGCAAGGGCGATCCCGCCAAGGGCTTCAACTGGACCTATCTGTTCTTCTGGGGCCTGGAAGACGTCATCGCCGCGTTCACTCGCGCTGTGGGACGGCGCGCCGACCAACAAGGTGGTCGGCGGCCTGTTCCCGAACGACGCCGACGGCAACGCCTGGGGCGACAAGGAGCGCGGCCTGCCGCCGGCACTCGCCGCTGCGGGCTACAAGCTGATCGACCCGGGCCGCTACCAGCAGATGAACAACGACTTCTCGTCGCAGATCGCGGCGTTCAAGTCGGCCGGCGCCGAGATCGTGACCGGCGTGATGATACCGCCGGACTTCGCGACGTTCTGGTCGCAGGCTGCGCAACAGGGCTTCAAGCCGAAGGTTGTCACCATCGGCAAGGCGCTGCTGTTTCCCTCCGCGGTCAACGCGCTGGGCGCCCGCGGCAATGGGCTCACCTCGGAGGTCTGGTGGTCGCCGAACCATCCGTTCAAGTCCGGCCTCACCGGCCAGAGCTGCGCGCAATTGGCCGAAGGCCTACGAAGATGCTGACCAAGCGGCCGTGGTCGCAGCCGATCGGCTTCCAGCACGCGCTGTTCGAGGTGGCGATCGATGTGCTCAAGCGCGCCAAGGCGATCGAGCCGAAGGCGATCCTGGATTCGATCGTCGCCACCAACTACCAGTCGATCGTCGGCCCGGTGCAATGGACCGGCAAGCCGGTGAAGAACGTCACCAAGACGCCGCTGGTTGCGGGGCAATGGCAGATGAAGGGCGACAAGCTGGAGCTCGTCATTACCGCCAACAAGCCGCACCCGAACATTCCGGTCGGCGGCAAGACGCAACTTCTGTCGTAGCGTGACCCAAGGACGTTGTGGCTGGGCCTGAGCCATCTTCGGAGGTCCAGCCATCGGCTGTTCGGCGATTTCGGGAGGCGGTGCGATGTCTGACGATGCGGACCTGAAGAAGAAGGAAGCCTTCGCGAAGAAGCCCGATACGACCGGAGCCGTGAAGGTTTCGAGGCCGCAGAACGGCGCGGAGTACCTCGATTCGCTACGCGACGACCGCGAGGTGTATCTCTACGGCGAGCGCGTCAAGGACGTCACGACACATCCGGCCTTCCGCAACACCGCCAGGATGGTCGCGCGCCTTTACGACGCGCTGCACGATCCCAAGCGCAAGGACAAGCTGCTGGTGCCGACCGACACCGGGAACGGCGGGATGACGCACGCTTTCTTCAAGGCGCCGAAGACGCCGCAGGAGCTGCTTGCCGGCCGCGATGCGATCGCCGAATGGGCCAAGCTCACCTACGGCTGGCTCGGCCGCGCCCCCGACTACAAGGCGGCGTTTCTGGCGACGCTCGGCGCCAATGCCGAGTTCTATGCGCCGTACCAGGACAATGCGAAGCGCTGGTACAAGTTCAGCCAGGAGCGCGTGCCGTTCATCAACCACGCCATCATCCACCCGCCGGTCGACCGCGACCGGCCGCCGAATGAAGTCGGCGATGTCTGCGCCCATGTCGAGAAGGAAACCGACGCCGGCATTGTGGTATCCGGCGCCAAGGTGGTGGCGACGGGCTCGGTGCTGACCAACTACACCTTCGTCGCGCACCACGGTCTCATCCCGGTGCAGGACAAGAAGTTCGCTGTGGTCTTCATGGTGCCGACCAGCGCGCCGGGCGTGAAGTTCATCTGCCGGACATCGTACGAGATGACGTCGACCGCGATGGGCTCGCCATTCGACTATCCGCTGTCGAGCCGCGTCGACGAGAACGACGCTGTGTTCATCATGGACAAGGTTCTGGTGCCTTGGGAGAACGTCTTCGTCTACGGCGACGTTGAGAAAGCCAACAACTTCTTCCCGCGTACCGGCTTCCTGCCGCGCTTCGTGGTCCACGGCTGCACGCGGCTGGCCGTGAAGCTCGACTTCATCGCGGGTCTGCTGCTGAAGGCCACGGAAGCGGCCGGCACCAAGGACTTCCGCGGCGTGCAGGCCAACGTCGGCGAGGTGATCGCCTGGCGAAACCTCTTCTGGGCGCTGTCAGATGCCATGGTGCGCGATCCCAAACCCTGGATCGGCGACTACCTGCTGCCGAACATGGATCCCGGCAACGCTTACGCCATCATCGCGACCATCGCCTACACCAAGATCAAGTACATCATCGAGCAGACAGTGGCGTCCGGACTGATCTATCTGAACTCGCACGCCCGAGACTTCAAGAATCCAGAGATCAGACCATACCTTGACCGATACTTGCGCGGCTCGAACGGTTATAAGGCCGAGGAGCGCGTGAAGCTGATGAAGCTCCTGTGGGACTGTATCGGCAGCGAGTTCGGTGGGCGGCACGAGCTTTACGAAATCAACTACGGCGGCTCGACCGAAGAAATCCGCCGCTACTGCCTGTTCGGGGCGCAGGCCTCGGGAAACGCCGACCGCTTCAAGGGATTCGCGGAAGAATGTATGGCCGAGTACGACTTGGACGGCTGGACGGTACCCGATCTGACCAATCCGGGCGAGCTCAGCTATCACGTGCTGCGCGGGGCCAAGTGACGGCGGTGTAGTGGCGACCATCCTCACCCTCGAGAAAATCTCCAAGCGCTTCGGCGCTGTTGTCGTCGCCGACAATATCGACCTCACGCTCCTGCGCGGCGAGGCGCTCGGCATCATTGGGCCGAACGGCGCCGGCAAGACCACGCTGTTCGGCATCATCACCGGCACGGTCGCGGCCGACGCCGGCCGCGTGGTGTTCGAAGGCCACGACGTCACCCGCATGAAACCCGAGCACCGCTGCCGCATGGGGCTGGCGCGCTCGTTCCAGGTGCCGCAGCCGTTCGGCGGCATGACGGTGTTCGAGAACCTCGTGGTTGCGGCGGCCTTCGGCGGCGGCCGGAGCGAGCGCGAGGTCTACGCCGGCTGCGCCGGACTGCTGGAGCGCTGCGGCCTCGCCGACAAGGCCAACCGCCGCGCCGGCTCGCTGACGCTGCTGGATCGAAAGCGCCTGGAGCTTGCCCGCGCGCTCGCCACCGGGCCCCGCGTGCTGCTGCTGGACGAAGTGGCTGGCGGTCTGGTCGAGCACGAGACCGCCGCGCTGGTCGATCTGATCAACGACGTGCGCGGCACCGGCGTGTCGATCATCTGGATCGAGCATGTGGTGCACGCGCTCATCGCCGTGGTCGATCGCCTGGTGGTGCTGCACGGCGGCGCGCTGATCGCCGAGGGCGAACCGGCCGAGGTGATCCGCCGGCCGCAGGTGAGCGAGATCTACATGGGCATCCAGGAGCTGGAGATCGAAGCCGATGGCTGATCCGCTGTTGCAGGTCCGCGCGCTCGACGCCCATTACGGCGACTTCCAGGCGCTGTTCGGCGTCTCGATGCGCGTCACCGAGGGCGAGGTGGTGGCGGTGATCGGCGCCAACGGCGCCGGAAAATCGACATTGCTGAAGTGCATCGCCGGCGCGATGCCGGTGCGCCACAACGCCATCCAGTATTATGGCGTGTCGATCGGCGGCGATCCGGCGCACGAGGTGGTGTCGCGCGGCATCGCGCTCGTGCCGGAGGGGCGGCGGCTGTTTCCTTCGCTCACGGTCGAGGAAAATCTTTTGATCGGCGGTCAGCTCGGCCGCAAGGGGCCGTGGAATCTCAAGCGGGTCTACGGGCTGTTCCCGATGCTGGAGCAGCACCGTCACCAGCCGGCGCCGTCGCTGTCCGGCGGCCAGCAGCAGATGGTCGCGATCGGCCGCGCGCTGATGTCCAATCCGCGGCTCCTGTTGTGCGACGAGATCAGCCTCGGCCTGGCGCCGATCGTGATCCGCGACATCTACGCCAGCATTCCGGCGATTGCCGCCGAGGGCCTGTCTCTCGTCATCGTCGAGCAGGACATCGTGCAGGCGCTGAAAACCGCGCGCCATGTCTATTGCCTGCAGGAGGGCCGCGTCGCGCTGCAGGGCGAGGCGAAGACACTGACGCGGGAGAAAATCTCCGCGGCTTATTTCGGAGTCTGACGTGGAGTGGGTGAACACCATCCTGCAAGGCGTGCTGCTCGGCGGGCTCTACGCCATGTTCGCGGCGGGGCTGTCGCTGATCTTCGGCGTGATGCGGCTGGTCAACATCGCCCACGGCGACCTGATCGTGCTGGCGGCCTATGTGGCGCTGGTGACGGTGCAGACGCTCGGCATCAACCCGATCCTGTCGCTCGTCATCGTCGTTCCGGTGATGGCGATCATCGGCTACACGCTGCAGCGCGGCTTGCTCAACCGCACGCTCGGTGACGATCTGCTGCCGCCGCTGCTGGTGACCTTCGGCCTCTCGGTCATCATCCAGAACGGGCTGCTTGAATTGTTCACCGCCGACAGCGTCAAGCTCAACGCCGGCGCGGTCGAGATCGAAAGCATCGCGGTCGGCGGCGGGCTTGCGGTCGGCGTGCTGCCGCTCGCCCAGTTCGCGCTCGCGGTCGTGGTGATCGGCGGCCTGCAATGGCTGTTCTACCGCACGGCGCTCGGCCGCGCCTTCCGCGCCACCTCGGACGACCCGTCGGTCGCGCAGCTCATGGGCCTGAACAACGCCCACGTGTTCGGGCTGGCGATGGCGCTGTCGCTCGCCATCGTCGCCGTCGCCGGCGTGCTGCTCGCCGTGCGGGCCAACTTCGATCCGGCGATCGGCCCGGCGCGGCTCATCTTCGGCTTCGAGGCGGTGATCATCGGCGGGCTCGGCAGCATGTGGGGCACGCTCGCCGGCGGCATCATCCTCGGCGTCGCCCAGGCGATCGGCGCGCAGCTCGATCCCGGCTGGAATCTGCTCGCCGGCCACATCGCATTCCTCGTGGTGCTGGCGCTGCGGCCGCAGGGCCTGTTCCCCAAGGTGCAAGGATAGCGAAGTATGAGCGACGTTCGCGTCCAGCACTCCAACTGGTCGAGCCGGATCGGCACCACGATCGTCGTGCATCGCGTTCGTGGCGCTGGCCGCGGCGCCGTGGTGGGCCGAGCGCGCCAACCTGCGGCTGCTCGCCGAAATCTACGCCTATGTCGCGCTGGCGAGCCTGTGGAATTTGCTCGCCGGTTACGCCGGTCTCGTCTCGGTCGGCCAGCAGGCCTACGTCGGATTGGGCGCTTACATTCTGTTCGCGCTCGCCATGCTGGCGGGCGTTCATCCGCTCGCCGCCATTCCGCTGGCGGGCATCGCCGCCGCCATCATCGCGGTGCCGGTCGCCGCCCTCATTTTCCGCCTGCGCGGGCACTATTTCGCCATCGGCACCTGGGTGGTGGCGGAGGTGTTCCGCCTCCTCGCCGCGCAGACCTCGGCGCTCGACGGCGGCTCGGGCACGAGCCTGCCGGCCGCGGTGGTCATCTCGATCGCGTCGAGCCGGGCAGATGCGCGAATTCGTCATCTACTGGATCGCGCTCGCCCAGGTCGCCGTCATCCTGTTCGCCATCGTCTGGCTGTTGCGCTCGCGTTACGGGCTGGCGCTCACCGCGATCCGCGACAACGAGCTCGGCGCGCGCTCGAACGGCGTCGATGTCGCGCGCATCAAATACGCCGTCTATGTCGCGGTGGCGTTCGGCACCGCCATGGTCGGCGCGCTGATCTTCCTGCAGAAAATCCGCATCTCGCCCGACACCGCGTTCTCGGTCAACGACTGGACCGCCTTCGTCATCTTCATCACGGTGATCGGCGGCATCGGCCGGATCGAAGGGCCGATCATCGGCACGGTGATCTTCTTCCTGTTGCGGCAGACCCTGGCCGATCTCGGCGCGATCTATCTGCTGATCCTCGGCGTCGTCGCCATCGCGGTCATGCTGTGGGCGCCGAAGGGGCTGTGGGGCCTGATCGCCGACCGCTTCGGCTGGCAGGTGTTCCCGCTGCAGCGGCGGCTGGTGACCAAGCGCCGCGGCTAGCGAACACTCACCGGCCGGGGATTTGCACTCGCTCCGGCGAACGCATATTTTGGGGCGAGACAAAGGAACTTCACCCATGACCCAGATCCGCTCCATGGCCCAGCCGGTTCAGCGCCGCCCCGGCGAACTCGGCGTCCATTCGCTCGATCATTTCAACTTCGTGGTGCCGGACGTGGCCCAGGCCGAGAAGTTCTATGGCCTGTTCGGGCTCAACACCAAGGAAGAGGACGGCAAGCTCGCGCTCTACACCCACGGTCATCCGCATCGCTGGGGCGTCGTTTCGGAAGGGCCGCGCAAGAAGTTCACCTACGTCTCGTTCGGCGCCTACGAGGACGACCTGCCGCGCTTCCGCGAGCGGCTGGAGAAGCTGCGCATCGACCGGCTCGATCCGCCCAAGGGCTTCGAGTTCGAACGGCCTCTGGTTCCGCGATCCGGACGGCACGCTCGTCGAAATCCGCGTCGCCGAGAAAAGCTCGCCCAACGAGAAGGCCACCTTCGAGATGAAGGGCGGCGACGTCGGCCGCCAGAACGCGGCGAATCGCAGCAAGGCGCACACGGTGCAGCCGCGGCGGCTCGCGCACGTCCTGATTTTCGTCACCGACATCTCGCGCGCCATCAATTTCTACCGCGACGTGCTGGGGCTGCGGCTGTCGGACCGCTCCGGCGATCTCGTCGCCTTCATGCACGGCATCCACGGCAGCGACCACCACATGATCGCCTTCGTGAAGTCGGACGGGCCGGGCCTGCATCATCTCAGCTGGGACGTCGGCTCGATCAACGACATCGGCGTCGGCGCGAGCCATATGGCCGAGAAGGGCTTCGCCTATGGCTGGGGGCTCGGCCGCCACGTGCTCGGCTCGAACTACTTCCACTACGTCCGCGATCCGTGGGGCAGCTACGCCGAGTATTCCTGCGACATCGACTACATTCCGGTCACCCAGGACTGGAAGGATGGCAATCATCCGCCGGAGGAACTCCTTCTACCTGTGGGGTCCGAATCCGCCGGAAGACTTCGCGCACAATTTCGAGGTCGCGAAGTAGCTATTCCTTCTCGATCTTGGCCGCGCGGGCGACGTCGGCCCAGCGCCGCGCCTCGCCGGCGATGAAGGCTGCCAGCTCCGGCGGCGTGACGATGCGCGGCTGCACGCCAAGCGTCTCGAATTGCGCCTGGATGTCCGGCATCGCCAGCACGTCGTTCACCGCCTTGTTGACCTGATCGGCGATCGCGGCCGGCGTGCCGGGCGGCGCGACGATCGCAAACCACGTGCTCGACGAAAAATCGCGGAGGCCCGCCTCGCGCAAGGTCGGCACCTCCGGCAGCAGCTTCGAGCGTTCCGGCGTGGCGACGGCGAGCACCTTGGCCTTGCCGCCGCGATGCATCGGCATCGACGAGCCGAGGTTGTCGAAGAACAGGTCGACGTTGCCGGCGAGAATGTCGGCCAGCGCCGGGCCGGTGCCGCGGTAGGGCACATGCACCATCTCGGCGCCGGTCTGCTGGGTGAACATCACGCCGGTCAGATGCGAGGTCGAGCCGGGACCTTGCGACGCATAGTTCAGCTTGCCGGGATTGGCGCGGGCGTAGGCGATCAGCTCCGCGGCGCTGTTCGCCGGAAAATTCTGCCGCACCGTCAGCACGGTCGGCGACAGCGCCAGCAGCGCGACCGGGACGAACGCCGAAGGCTCGTAGGGCAGCGTCTTCTGAACGAGGCCGTTGATCGCCAGCGGACCGGCGGGCGTGGCGAGCAGGGTGGTACCGTCCGGCGGCGCGCGGAACACGCTGCCGCTGCCGGTCGAGCCCGCGGCGCCGGGACGGTTCTCGATAATGACCGGCTGGCCCCAGCGCTCGCGCAGTTTCTCGGCGACGATGCGCGGCAGCGCATCGGCCGAGCCGCCCGGCGGGAACGGCACGACGAAAGTGACGGCGCGGGACGGAAACTTGGCTTCCTGCGCGGTTACGACGCCGGTTGGCACGAGCAGCGCGAGAGCAGCGGCGAGAGCGAGCCCGCGGAGTTTGACGGTGTGCGGCACGGGAATTCCTATTGCGGCTCGATGCCGGCTTCCTTGATCACCTTGCCCCACAGCGCGGTCTCGTCGGCAAAGAACTTCGCGGTTTCCGCGGGACTCGTGGCGCCGGCCTCGAGCGACAGGCTTTGCAGCCGTTCGGCGACCTCGGGGCTGCGCAGCATTTCGACCGCGTCGCGGTTGATCCGCTGCGCCAGCGCGGCCGGGGTGCCAGGCGGCGCGACGAGGCCGAACCAGGTGATCGAGCGGAAGCCCGCCACGCCCGCCTCGGTGAAGGTCGGCAGCTCCGGCGCGGCCTTGGCGCGCTGCAGATCGGCGACCGCGAGGATCTTCAGCTTGCCGGCGCGATGCAGCGGCACCGAAGTCGCGAGCGTGTCGAAAAACATGTCGACGTTGCCGGCGAGGATATCAGTCAGCGCGGGTTGCGCGCCGCGATAGGCGATCGCCACCATCTTGATGCCCGTCTGCGCCTCAAGATACGCACCGGTCAGATGCGCGGTCGAGTTCGCGCCCTGGGTCGCATAGCTGAGCTTGCCGGGATTGGCCTTGCCGTAGGCGATCAGCTCCTGGAGCGTGTTGACCGGGAGCGTGTTGCGAACCGACAGCACGTTGGCAATCTTGGCCAGCAGCGTGATCGGCACCCAATCGAGCGGGTTGTAGTTGATCTTGTTGACCAGATGCGCGAGCGCAAGCGGCGCCGGTGGCGCGACGAACAGCGTGTAGCCGTCCGGCGCCGCACGAGCGACCTGACCGGCGCCGATGTTCATGCTGCCGCCGGCGATGTTCTCGACCACGGTCGGCTTGCCCCATTTGCGGCTGAGGCCGTCGGCGGTGAGCCGCGTCAGGATGTCGGTGGTCGAACCCGGCGCCGAGGGAAGCACGAACTTCACGGTCTGCGTGGGGTAGTTGTCCTGAGCCTGCGCGCCGCCCGCCGCGAGCAGCGCGGCGAGCATCAGGCTGCCGATCCGATGCATGTCGTCTGCCCCCTTGCTTCCTTTTCATGGCATCCTATCGTTGGACTGCACCGGCGGGCAATTGATCGGTCCGGCGGCTTCGCAACCGGGAGGCGGCCATGGCTTATACGCTCAAGGAATTCTGCGCCGATCATCACGCGCTGCTGACGTCAGGGCAGCCGCTGGCGGAGACGCTGCCGCGGATCGCCGACAAGCTCTCGATCCTGCTCCGCAATCCGGAGTTCGTCGCCGAGAGCTTCAGCGACGACACGCCGGTCGGGAAGCGGACCTTGCATCACGATCCCGCCACCGACGTCTATGTGCTGGCGCATGTCTACGAGGGCCCGAAGAAGGGCTCGCCGCACAGCCACGGCGCGTCATGGGCGGTGTATGGCACGGCGCGTGCGGTCACCGAGATGACCGAATGGCGGCGGGTCAATCCCGAGAGCGAGGAGCAGGCCGTGCTTGAGCCGGTGGCGAACTACAGCCTCGGCCCCGGCGACACCCGCGCTTACGGGCCGGGCGTGCTGCACTCGACGCGGCATCCCGAGAAGGCCTGGGTGATCCGCGTCACCGGCACCGACCTCGACGCCATTCCGCGCTTCCGGTTCCGGCCGAAGACCGACAAGATCATCGAGAAGGTCTAGGCGGCGGCGAGCCTGGGCGGCGGCTTCATTTCTTCTCGATCTCGTTGAATCGATCGATCACGTCCTTCGGCGTCGCGGCGGCGCGGGCCAGCAGGCTGGCGATTTGCTCGCCGTCGATCGGGCTGATGTCGAGACCGAGCCGCTTGGCCTCGTCGACGAAGCTTGGGTCGCGGCACATCGCCATGAAGGCCGATTGCAGCGCCTTGGCGCGGTCGGGCGGCACGTCCGGCGGCGCTGCGAACGGCAGCGCCATGAAGAACGGCAACTCGGCGAACTCCAGCAGCGCCTTGGCCTTCTCGTCCTTGGCGATCTCGCGGCCGGTCGGCACATCGGACAATTCCGGCAGGCGGGTGAGCCGGCCGAATTGCAGCAGCGGCCGCAGCTCCTTGCCGTCCCACAGCGCGCGCTGGCCGGCCAGGATGGATGACAGCCCGATCACCTGGCCGTCGACCTCGCCGCGCTGCATGGCGATAAAGATCGGCGCCGCGCCCTGATAGCCCCGCACCAGATTGACCTGCAGGCCGAGCACCTCCTTGGCGATGAGCGAGAACGACACGTTGGTCGCGCCGGCGCGGTCGGTGCCGAGATTGACCGCCATGCCGGGCTTGTTGACGTCCTCGATGGTCTTGGCCGGATGGCGCGCGATCACCGTCAGCAGATAGGCGTCGTTGGTGTAGGCGGACAGGCTGCCGAGCCAGGTGAACTTCTGCGGATCGAAGCTGACGTTCGGCGCGCCCTGGATGGCGAGCTGCGGCACCGAGCGGCCGAGCCCCGCGATCACCGAGCCGTCCTTCTCGGCGACGTTGTAGAGCCGGTTGCCGGCGCCCAGTCCGCCGGCGCCCGGGAGGTTCTGCACCACGATGGTCGGATTGCCGGGAATGAAGCGGCCGAGATGCTTGCCGACGACGCGGGCCGAGATGTCGTTGATGCCGCCCGGCGCGAAGCCGACGATCAAGCGTCACCGTGCGGCCCTTGTAGAACTGCTCCGCGCGTTTGCGCCGCGGCGGCAAGCGGCAGCAACGCGCCGAGCAGGATGGCGAGCGCGAACTTGGCCGGCATCTTCATCGGCGTTTCCTCACGGCAAGGTCTGCAACAGCCGGCCATAGCCCGCGACCGGCTTTCGCATGCGCAGGCGCTTCTGGATTTCCCAGGCGCGGGCGGTCACCGGATGCACCACCGGCACGCCCAGGTCCCGTTCCAGCTTGGCGATGATGTCGAGCGTGCGCCAGCCCGAGCCCAGCATATAGATCGCTTCGGCGCCTTTATGTTTCTGGAAGCTGCGCTTGATGTGGGCGTAGATCGTCCGGCTCGGCAGCTCCTGCACCTTGTCGAACGGCACGTCGACGCCATCCATCGCCAGCACGTCGATGCCGGCGTCGCGCAGATAGCCGGCGAACACCTTGTTGAGCTTCTCCGGAAAATAGGTCGCGCCGACGATGCTCTTGGCCTTGAGCGCCTTCAGCGCGGCGACGTGGTTCTGCGGCACCGTGAAGATCGGCGTGCGGTATTTTTTCTGCCAGGCGGCGACCAGCCTGGTCTCGGCCTTGCGGCCCAGCACCATGAACGGCGGCGCGCCGATCAGGTGGATCAGATCGCACTTCTGTTCGGCCAGCAGCGCGACCTGCGGCTCGTAGCTCGCGACGACGCGCTTGAACTCGGCCGTGGTGCCTTCGCGGATGTTGAGAAACAGCGGGATGACGCCGATGCCTTCCGGCAGCAGGCGAATGAGCTCCTCGGTCGGCCCCGGCCGCATCGTCGGATTGATCAGGCCGACGATGCCGTGCCTGCTGGAGAACGCCATATCCATCGCTCGCTGCTGATCGCGGCCGGCGCCGATTATGGACAAGGCCTGGAGGCCCCGCTAGCGTGACCGCGCTGATTTCGGGAGGCCAACATGCGTGCATTGCAACGATGGCGCCGGCTGCTCCGCCTCACCGCCGTCATCCTGCTCTTGCCATTGCTGAGGATCGCTCCGGTGTCCGCGCAACCCGTCGAGCTCAAAGTCGGCATCTCCGATCCGGTCAACACCGTGCTGGCGATCTGGATGGCGGATGCCGCCGGCTTCTATGCGGCGAACGGAATCAAGGCCGAGATCATCAACATGAACGGCGGCAGCCGCGGCGCCGCCGAGCTCGCGGCCGGCCGCATCGACGCCATGCATGTCGGATTGTCGTCGGTGGTGCGGCTCAACCGCACCGGCGGCGATCTGCGCATCATCGCGTCGCTGGCCAATGTGATCCGCTTCTCGTTCGTGTCGGCGCCGAGCGTCAAGACCGCGGCCGATCTCAAGGGCGGCGTGGTCGGCGTCAGCACGTTCGGCTCGGAAAGCGATTCCACGGTCACGCTGGCGCTGAAGCGCCTCGGCCTCAGCCGCGAGGACGTCACGCTCAAGGAATACGGCGGCGGCCCGAGGCGTCTTGCCGCGGTGAAGTCGGGAGAGATCAAGGCCACGGCGGTCAACGAGCCGTTCACCAGCCTGGCGCGCGAGCAGGGCTTCAACACGCTGGTCGATCTCGTTCCGGAAAACATTCCCTGGCTGTTCACCGCGATCGTGGTCAAGCGCGGCGCCATCGCGGACCGTCGCGATGTGCTGACGCGCTTCATCCGCGCGACCGCCGAAGGCAATTATCTCGCGCTGACCGACGAGAAACGGGCCAAGGAGGTGCTGGCCAAGGAAGCCCGCATCACCGATCCGAAAATCCTCGACATCAGCTACAACGACTTCAAGCTGCTCTCGCCGCAGAACATCGAGCCGACCGATGCGGCTGCGAAAAACATCCTCGCCCAGTTCCCCGATGCCAGCCAGAAGGTCGAGGACTACGTCGACGGCGGCATCCTCGACGGCTTGCGGAAGGACGGCGTCTTCACCGCCTTGGCGCAGAAATACCAGCGCTGAAGCGCGGTCCGGCAGAAGGAATAGAGCATGGCGCTGAAGTTCCGCGTCGAACTGGTGTGGCAGGATGAGAAGGAAACGGCGTCGTCGATCTACCTGACGGGCGATGGACGGGTGGTCCTGCAAGGCCGCGCCATCTCGCCACAGGAGCGCGCCGCCCTGTCGCTGCCGCCGGACGGCGAAATGATCAGCGTCGATCGGAGCCTGATCCGGGCGATCAAGGAGATGTTGTAGGCGAGTTGCCGCCGGGCTCGCTTGCCGTATTTTTGCGCAACACAGCCCGACGAGGCGAGCCATGTTCCTGCGCAACTATTGGTATGTCGCGGCGTCCGCTCCCGAGATCGGGCGAAAGCCGTTCCGCCGCATCATCATGAACGAGCCGGTGGTGTTCTATCGCACCGAGGACGGCACGCCGATCGCGCTCGAAGACCGCTGCCCGCACCGCCGTCTGCCGCTGTCGATGGGCCGGCTGGTCGAGAACGACGTGCTGCAATGCCACTATCACGGCCTGCGCTTCGATCGCACCGGCGCCTGCGTGCGCGTGCCGGGCCAGGACATGATCCCGGCGACCGCGCGGGTGAAAAGCTATCCGGTGGTGGAGCGCTACAAGTGGCTGTGGATCTGGATGGGCGATCCGGCGCTCGCCGATCCGGCGAAGATCACCGACTATCACTGGCTCGACGATCCGGATTGGGGCGCCAAGACTGACTATCTCTACGCCCAGTGCAACTGGCAGCTCGTCAACGACAACCTGCTCGACCTCACGCATCTGGCCTTCGTGCACGAGACCACCATCGGCAACATGGCGCTGGTGGAGCACGCGGCGGTGCGGGTGCAGCGCACGCCGACCGGCGTGCAGGTGACGCGCTGGATCATCGACCAGCCGGCGCCGCCGACGTTCGTCAAGGTCGGCGGCTTCACCGGCAACGTCGACCGCTGGCAGATCATCGACTTCCAGCCGCCGTCGTTCATTCGTCTTGATGTCGGTGCGACGCCGACCGGCACCGGCGCGCCGGAGGGCCGCCGCGTCGGCGGCATCCAGATGCGCAACCTCAACGCCATGACGCCGGAGACCGAGACGACGACGCATTACTTCTGGGGTCAGGCCCACGACTTCCAGCCGCACAACGCCGAGATGACCGAGCGCGTGTTCCAGCAGATCAAGACCGCGTTCCTGGAGGACGTGTCGGTGTTCACCATGCAGCAGACCAACATCGGGCTCGATCCCGATGCGCCGCAGGTCGACATCAACGCCGATTCCGGCGGCATCCAGGCCCGCCGCATCAACGACCGGCTCTATCAGGACGAGCAGGCGACGATGAACGCCGCCAAGACCGCGGCGGAGTAGGGCGCGCCTCTAGCTCGCGATGCGCGCCCGTTCTGCAGGCGAAAGATAGTCGCCGGAGCGATAGAGCAGATTCTGCTCCAGGTAGGTCTGTCGCATCGTGGCCCAGTTGGCCAAATGGATGACGCCGATTTCTCGAGGCGGCATCATCAGATTTGTCACCACGCGGCCGCTCCCCACGCGCAAGGCTCCGGGGACATCGCAACGAAAGTTGTAAAGCGGATCGAGTCTGACAATCAGCGGGTTTCGGACGATCACGATGTTGAGTGCAATCTGCGCGACCAGGTGCATGAGCGCTTCATTTCGCACCGACATGGCCGGATAGAGGAACTCGACCTCCTGACGCCAGAGCGCCCAGATCGGGCTCGTTCGCCGCATGCCGAACACGCCGCTGCTGTAGCTGAGCGACGACGCCGCTTTGTTGGCCACGTAGGGTTCGTAACAGCTCGTGTACCACGTCAGCTGCATGGCGAGGATTTCGTGGAGCTCCAAATAGACTCTCGCGTGATAGTGCGAGTGGGCGGGAGCCAGCATCATCGCGTCAGGCGCCGCATTGGCTCCGGCGATCATCTGGCCCATGAACTCGCCGTTCTGCACCCATGTGTCGCAATCGAGCCAGACGAAATGCTGAAACTGCGGCAGCAGCTCCGGCAGCCAAGGGCGCACCGCCTGGGCCCGCTGCACCGGCTGGATGACGGACATGATCGTTTGCGGGATGAGCGCGGGATTGAATGGCACGATCTGGACCCCGCGATCCTTCATCCAGGACAGCGACTTCGGTCCGCATCCGATATCGATCAGGACCACCGCGGTTTTGCCGTTCGGGAAGCCCGCGTCGGCGAGCGACAGCACCAGCCCGCGTGCCAGAAAGGCGTAGGCCTCGTCGCACGAGAAAACGATGGCCGAGACGGGAGGATTTTCGCTCGTCATGGGAGCCCGATGGAGCAGGATATTCTTGGCGGCCTGCTCGTCCGCCCAGAGCGCAGGAGCAAGCTAACAGTGCGACGCCCGATCTATTGCCGCAAAAGTCCACAATAGTTGGAGCTGCCGTTATTCCAGCAGCCGGTCTGCCGGCATGCGGCTTGACGCTGGCTGCAACTGGTCACGCAAGCTCTGAGCCGTATCTGGTCGGTCAGTTTCGTGCAGCTGGTGACGCAGGCCTGGTGCTCGCCGCTGCATTTCATCGGCTCGGTGGCAGCCGTCCCGCACCAGAGCAGAAATGCTCCGGTCGCTGCGATGACGGCGCGGACGATCTGGTCTGTCATTTGCCCTTGCCATCCAGCAACCAGCCGAATTTCTCCTTCGCTTTGCGCGCGACCTCGGCGCTCGGCGTATTGGTCGGCGGAAACTTGTCGCGCCAGGACCACGGCCGGCAGGCGTCGATGATGGCGACCGAATGGGTCATGTCGCCCCTGGCGCGTTTTTCCGGCGACAGCCGCGGATCGGCCGGCGAATCCCACGAGCCTTCGATGAACTGGATCAATTCCTTCGGATCGGTGCGGGTCAGCATCGCCCACAGCAGATGGTCGAGGTTGGTGACGTCGACGTCGTCGTCCACCACCACGACGTATTTCGACGCATAGGCCGAGGCGCCGCACTGCGCCGCGATGTGACCGGCCTGCACCGCGTGGCCGGGATAGCGCTGCTTGATCGCGATGCCGTGGAACATCCGCGCGCCGCCGATCTCATGGCACCACACCTGCGAGACGCCGGGCACGCCGGCGTTGGCGATGTTCTGCTTGATGGTGGCCGAGCGCATCACCGCGCGGTAGCGCGCCATCTCGTCCGGGCCGCCGCCCATCGGCGGCACGCCGAGCATGATCGGATCGTTGCGGTGATAGATCGCCTTGACGTCGAGCACGGTGCAGGGCTTGGCGCCGCCGGCGTAGTGCCCGGTCCATTCGCCGAACGGGCCCTCGACCACGCGCTTCTCCGGCGTGACGTAACCCTCCAGCACGATCTCGGCGCCGGCCGGGAACGGCAGCCCGGTGATCTTGCCCTTCACCATCTTCATTGCCTTGCCGCGCAGGCCGCCGACCACGTCGATCTCGAACACGCCGTAGGGCGCCTCCAGTCCGCCGTAGAAAAAGCAAAGCGGATCGCCGCCCAGCACCATCGCCACCGGCATCGGCTCGCCGCGCTTGAAATATTTCTCGCAATGGATCGCGGCGTGATGGCCCGCCGCCATCAGCATGCCGACCGAGGTCTTGTCATGCACCATGGCGCGGTAGGCGCCGGCGTTGAGCCAGTTCTCCTCCGGGTCGCGGGTAATGCTGTAGGTCCCGGTGCCGATGTACCGGCCGCCGTCGAGCTCATGCCAGACCGGCGAGGGGAACTTGGTCACATCGATGGCGTCGCCGGTGATGATGTTCTCGAAGATCGGGCCGTCCTCGACGATCTCGTGCGGGATCGGCTTCTGCTCCTTGAGATAGGCTTCGCGGAAGGCGTCGCTCAATTCCCACTTGGTCAGATGGTCGGGGAAGCCGAGCGTCATGTTGCGACGGACGCCGGCGAACATGTTGAGCAGCACGCGAAAGCCCTTGGGACTGCCCGGCACTTCGTCGAACACCACGCAGGGACCGTTCTCCTCGCGCAGGATCGCCTCGGCAGCGAGCCCGATGTCTTCCTGCCAGCTCGCGCCCTTGACGTTGCGGACCTCGCCGAGCAGTTCGGCGCGGACCAGCCACTCGCGCAGGTCGTCGTAGGCGATGTTGGCGGTGACGTTGCTCTTGCCCGCGCTGCTGTCGTTCATTCCAAAACCCCGTTCAGCCTATTATTGCGCCTGTTGCGCCGCCTTGATCCCGAGCACCTTGGCGATGTCGGCAAGCTGGTCGCGCATCTCTTTGATGCCCGTTGCGAATTCGGCGGGGCCGCGGACGTCGACAATCTGGGCGGTGGCGGCGAGCCGCTGCGCGATGGTGGGGTCGGCCGCAATGACGGCGCGGACGTCCGCGGCGACCTTGTCGCGCAGCGCGTCCGGCATGCCGCGCGGGCCGTAGATGCCGATCAGGCTGTCCATGCCGAGGAACGGAAAGCCCGCCTCGGTGACGGTCGGAATGTCGGGCGCAATGGCGACGCGCTTGGTGCTCGTTATCGCCAGCACCTTGATCTTGCCGGATTGGATAAGCCCGAGCATGGCCGCGTACGACGTCAGCAGCGCCTGGATCCGGCCCTGCGCGAGGTCGTTCGGTGCTTGCAGGATGTCGCGATAGGGCACCTTGGCGACCGGCAGGTTCTGCGTCTTGATGAAGCTCGACATGATCAATTCGGAATTTCCGGCGGCGGCCGCGACGTTCAGCGTGTCCGGTTTGGCCCGCGCCAGCGCCACGAATTCGGCCAGCGATTTCACTTCGGAATCTCCGGGCACCGCGAACGCAACCACGATGGTCGTCACGCTCACGATTGGGACAAGGTCGCGCTCGGAGTCATAGGGCAGCTTCTCATGCGTATAGGGATGCGCCGTGAAGGCCGAGGTGGGAACGAACAGCAGCGTGTGATCGTCATTGGCGCTGGTGAAAGCATTGATCGCAACGAGGCCATCGCCGCCTGGGCGGTTCTCGACCACCACCGCCTTGCCCCAGCGCGCCGAAAGACGATCTGCGATCATACGGGCCGTGATGTCGACGCCGGCGCCTGGACCGAATTGTAAGATGAATCGGACCGGACGTTGCGGATAGGTTTGTGCGGATGCCGTCACCGCGCTGGCAAAGAGTACCGCAGCGAGCGTAATCGCAAACCGAACCATAAAGCGTTCTCCTGTTGTAGCCTGGGCGTTTGCCGTCACTTTGTTTCGGAAATACGCCGCGCCGTCGGCGCCCATTGGTTCACTTCGCGCTGCATGAACGCGGTCATCTGCTCGGGAGTCATGGCCTCGGTCTGGACCATTTCGGTCGCAAGGTGTTTTTGCACTTCGGGAAGGGCCATCGCCTTGTTCACCGCGGCGTTGAGCTTTGCGACGATGTCGAGGGGCAGGCCCGCCGGGCCGGACAGCGAATACCAGGTCCGCACGATCAACCCCGGATAGCCCGAGCTCGACCAGCGTCGGGACGTCGGGGAATTCCGGCACGCGTTTCTCCGAAGAGATCGCCAGCGGCTTGAGCTTGCCGGCCAGGATATGCGGTTGCGTGGTTGAAAGCGTCATGCTGCCGACCTTCACATGTCCGGCGACGAGATCCTGGATCGCCGAGCCACCGCCGCGATAGACGATATGAACGAGCTTCACCTTCTCCTTGTCGGCGACATACTCGGCCACCATGTTGCCGACCGAGCCGATGCTGGGCGAGACATACTGCAAACCGTCCGGCTGGCTCCTCATCAGTGCCAGCAATTCCTTGAAGCTGTTCATGCCCGCCGACGAATGGACCACGAACACGTTGGGCGGACCGCCGAGATAGGCGATGTGGGTGAAATCCTTGATCGGGTCGAAGCTGGCGTTCCTGTTCATTGCCGGCGCCAGCACGTGCGACGGCATGCCCGAGATCATCAGCGTGCTGCCATCCGGCGCCGCGCGCGCGACCGCCTCGGTGCCGATCAAGCCGCCGCCGCCGGTGCGGTTCTCGACGAAGAACTGCTGGCCGAATGCCTTGCTGAGCTGTTCGGCGAACACCCGGCCGAGCAGATCGTTGGCGCCGCCGGCGGCATAAGGCACGATCACGCGCACCGGCTTGTCCGGCCATTCGGCCGCGGCGCGGCCCGGCAACAGGGCGAGAATGGCGAGGAAGGCGGCGACGGCCGCGATCGCGTGACGCAAGGCTTCCTCCCTGAAGCGCTTTTGATGGCCGGCACTATAGCGCATGGCACCGGGTTACGGGGCGACAAAGCCGCGCGCGCATGTCCTCACTGCGCGGCTTTCATGCCGAGCATCTTGGCGATTCCGGCAAGCTGCTCGTTCAGCTCCTTGATGCCGGCGGCGAACTCGTCCGGTCCGCGGACATCGACGATCTGGCCGGTGGATTCGAGCTTGGTCGCGATGGTCGGATCGCTGGCGACGGCGGCCCGCACGTCGGCGGCCATCTGTTCACGCAGGGCAAGCGGCATGCCGCGCGGCCCGAAGATGCCGCCGATGCTTTCCATCACCAGCGCCGGATAGCCGGCCTCGGTGACGGTCGGAATGTTTGGCGCGCTTGGCGCGCGCTGGCGGCCCGTCACCGCCAGCACCTTGACCTTTCCGGCCTGCATCAGCGGCGTCACGATGGCAAGCGACGACGACAACAGTTGGATGCGGTTCTCGGCGAGATCGTTCGGCGCCTGCAGGATGTCGCGATAGGGCACCTTCGCCATCTCCAGCCCGTTGCTTTTGAGGAAGCCGGACATCAGGAAATCGGCATTGCCGTTGGCGGTGGCCCAGTTGAACTTGCCGGGATTGGCGCGCACCAGCTCGACGAGCTCGCGCAGCGAGTTGACATTCAACGCCGTCGAAGCCGTGGCGGCGAGGAACAGCGAAGTGACGTTGGCGACCGGGATGAGATCGCGGTCGGCGTCATAAGGCAATTTGTCCTTGTCGTAGGGATGCACCGCGAATGTGCCGACCGGCACCCACAGCAGGGTGTGGTCGTCGTTGGCGGAGACAAACGCATTGATGGCGATCAGTCCATCGCCGCCCGGACGGTTTTCGATCACCACCGGTTTGCCCCAGCGGGCGGCCAGCCGATCCGCGATCAGGCGCGCGGTGATGTCGGTGCCGCTGGCCGGGCCGAACGGCAGGATGAATTTCACGGTGCGCTGCGGATAGGTTTGCGCGTGTGCTTCAATCGCATGGAGATTGACCGCTAGCGCCGTCACGACGAGTAAAATTCGCAACATCGGCTTTCTTCCTCTGAAGTTCACTCGGCTTTGGCGCCTGATTTTTGCACCACATCGGCCCAGACCGGCAGGTCGCGGTTGATGATCGCGGTGAAATCCGCGGCCGAGCCCGCGACGGGATCGAAGCCGAGGTCGATCAGTTTCTTGCTCACCTCAGAACTTTTCAGCACGTCGTTGATGTCTTTCTCCAGGCGGGCGATGACCGCGGCCGGCGTGCCGGCCGGCGCCAGGATGCCGTGGAAGGCGTTGATCTGATAATCGGGCACGCCGAACTCGGCGATAGTCGGCACCTGCGGCAACGCCTTCACGCGATCGCGCGACGTGACCGCGAGCGGAATCAATGCGCCGTTGCCGATATGCCCGATGGCTCCTGGGATGGCGACCATGCCTATGGGAATCTGTCCGGCCACCATGTCGATGATCGCCGGACCCGCACCGCGATACGGCACGTGCACCACGTCGATCGATGCGAGATGCTTGAGAAGCTCGAACGACAGGTGACCGGGGCCTCCGACGCCGGGCGAGCCGTAGCTGAGCTTGCCGGGGTTGGCGCGAGCCGCGTTGAGAAAATCGCCGAAGGTCTTCAAGTTTGATGATGGGTGCGCGGCCAGCACGTTCGGTGAATACATCGACAAAGACACCGGCGCGAAGTCGCGCTTCGGGTCGAAGGGCGGTTCCTTGAACAGGCTCGGGTTGATCAGCAGAGTATCGTTCCACACCAACAGCGTTGCGCCATCCGGGTCGGCCTTGATGACTTCGCGCGCGCCGATGTTGCCGGCGCCGCCCGGGCGATTGTCGACGATCACGCGCTGCGGCCAGCGGTCACTCAAGCTCTGCGCCAAAATACGGGCGAGAGCGTCGAAGCTGCCGCCCGGCGCTGCCGGCACGACGAGCCGTACCTGCTTTGATGGCAACTGTGCATGCGATGGGGTCGCGCCAGCGATCAACATCAGCGCGATGGCAACAATGACTGTACTCATGGCCGAATCTCCAGAACCGCACTGCACCCACCGGGACAATAGAATAACATCGTTGTCGATGCGAGGTCGGATCAAAGGATGAGCATGATGAGACGCCGCGAGTTTCTGATTCTCGGCATGAATGCAGTGGCACCATTGCGGGCGTTCGCCCAGGAGCGATATCCGAGCCGCCCCATCCGGCTGGTCATTCCGTCAGTGCCGGCCGGCGTGCATGACGTCATCGGCAGGCTTTGGGCCGAGCGGGTGAAGCCCGCGCTCGGCACCATCGTCATCGACAACCGCGGCGGTGGCGGTGGGGTGATCGGCGCCAACGACGTGGCGCATGCGCAGCCGGACGGCTACAGCATCCTGCTCGGCAGCACGTCCACCCAGGTGCTGTCGCCGGCCGCGATGGCGCAGCCGCTCTACGATCCGGTGAAGAGCTTTGCCGGCGTATCGGTGTTCTCGTTCAGCTCGACCTCAATTGTCGTCAACCCGGCGGTGCCGGTACATTCGCTTGGGGAATTGATCGCCTACGCCAAGGCCAATCCCGGCAAGCTCAGCTACGGCTCGGCCGGCAACGGTTCGATCACCAACATGGCGGGTGAACTGTTCAAGCGGCTCGCCGGCGGTCTCGACATCGTGCACATCCCTTATAAGGGCATCGGTCAGGGCGTTGCCGACCTGATCAGCGGCGTCATCCCGATGTTCTCGGCCAACGCCACGGCGCAGATCCTCGATCTGGCCCGCGCCGGCAAGGTGCGCATCCTGTCGGTCAATTCGGCCGAGCGGATCAAGGCGGCGCCCGAGATTCCGACCTCCACGGAAGCGGGCCTGCCCGGCATGGTGGCGCAGACGACGTTTGCGATCTTCGCGCCGGCCGGTACACCGGCTGCGATCGTCGCCCGGCTCGACGCCGCGACGCAGCAGGTGATGGCGGACGAGGATTTCCAGAAGCAGCTTTTGAATCTCGGTTTCGAGCCGGTGCGGGGCATTGGCGGCGAAAAGGCGACCGAGGTGTTCAAGGATGAACTGGCGCGCTGGACGCCAATCCTGAAGGCGGGCGGCGTGAAGCCCGAGTGACTATTTCAGAACCGGCATGCCCAGATTCGCTGCGACCTGCCGCACCGCATTGATTACGGCCCGTCACTCCGCCTTTGCGCCGGAGAACTGGATCACCTTGGCCCACTTCGCCGTGTCCTCGGCGATGATCTTCCCGAAATCGGCGGGCGAGCCGATGATCGGCGGGCCGCCTAGATCGACGATCCGGGATTTGATCTTCGGGTCGGCCATCGCCGCGTTGATCTCGCGGTTGAGCTTTTCGATGATTTCGGGCGGCGTGTTCTTCGGTGCAGTGAGGCCGTTCCAGGAGCTCGCCTCGTAGCCCGGAAGGTATTCCTTCAGCGTCGGCAGGTCGGGCAGCAAGGCGATCCGCTCGGTGGTGGTGACGGCGAGCGGGCGGAGCTTGTCGGCCTTGATGTACTGGATCGACGAGCCCGCGGTCGCGAACACGACCTGCACCTGGCCGCCGAGCAGATCGGTCAGGGCGAGCAACTCGCCGCGGTACGGCACGTGGGTCAGCTTGATGCCGCTCAGCAGTTGGAACAACTCGCCGGCCATGTGCCCGGTCGCGCCGACGCCACCCGAGCCCATGTTGACCTTGCCGGGGTTGGCCTTGGCGTAGGCGATGAATTCAGGAACTGTCTTTGCCGGCACCGACGGATGGACCTGCATGATGACCGGGGAGCGCATCACGATCGCCACCGGCACGAGGTCGGTGGTGAAGTTGTAGTTGAGGTTCTTGTACAGCGTGGTGTTGATCGCATTGACAGTGTTGGCCATGAACAGCGTGTAGCCGTCGGCCGGCGAGCGTGCCGCCGCTTCGGTGCCGATGTTGTTGCCGCCGCCGGTGCGGTTCTCCACGACGAACGACTGGCCGAGCTTGTCGGCGAGCCACTGACCCAGCAGGCGGGCGACGATGTCGGTGGTGCCGCCGGCCGAGGTGGCGACGATGATGCGCACCGTCCGCGAGGATAAGTTCGCCCGTGCGAGACGGGCAGGGCGGGGAGTGCCGCGGCGGCGGCACTGATCTGCAGGAACCGGCGGCGGCGAAGCGTCATGGCGTCCCCCGATCAACCGCCCGATGGAAACAATCCGTGCCTGGTCAGGAAATCGATCATGTGGCGGTTGAACAGCCAGGGTTGCTCGATCTGGCAGGCGCGTCCAGCCCCCGGCAGCACCTTCAATTCGCAGTTCTTGATCCGCTCTTGGAGCGGGAAGGCGTTCTTGTGGGTGTTGTCCTCGCTGCCGGTCAGGATGATCGACGGGCAGGCGATCTTCGCCTCGTGATCCTCCGGGTTCGTCGCTGCGTGGGCCTCGAACTGATGGATGATCGAGTCGATGTCGCCAAACTTATTGCGCTCGCAGAACATGTCGGCAAAGAAGGTCGCCAGCGGCGTGGCGCGGAACGCCGGGCTCAAGTCGTCGAAGGTGTAGCGCCAGCGGAAGTCGATGCCGTATTTCTTGTAGTCGGCGATGCGCTGGTGGGCGAAGGCCTTGCCCGGATTGTATCCGGTGCCGGACAGGATCAGCGCCGACGTCTTGGCCGGGCGGATGTGGTGCATGTAGCTGATGATCGCCGAGCCGACCGAGCATCCCACCAGGATCGCGTTCTCGCCCGGCGCGATCTCGTCGATCGCCTCCCAGCAGCCCTGGGCGACGTCGTTCATGCTGACGCCCTTGCGGCACTTCGGCGAGCGGCCGTAGCCCGGCACGTCGATGGCAATGCAGCGGAACCGGGTGGACATCTGCGCCATCTGGAAAATCCAGCACGACTGATCCATCGGATTGGGATGCACGAACGCCATCACCGGCCCGGTGCGGCCCATGCGCTCGTAGTACAGCGGTCCGTCGATGTTGTTGGCCATGTCGCGCCTCGTTCGCTTTTCTGTCGTTGAAATCTAGCCTGCCGCACGGATCAATGTGAGCAGCCGCTCCGGCGTCAGCGGCAGGTCGCGGATGCGCACGCCGAACGGCCGCAGCGCGTCCTCGACCGCCGAAACGATCGCGGCCGGCGCCGCGATGGTGCCGCTTTCGGCGGCGCCCTTGACGCCGAGCGGATTGAGCGGCGTCGGCGATTCCATGTGGATCACTTCGATCGGCGGCACGGTGTCGGTGCTTGGCAACAGATAGTCGCCGTAGGTGACGGTCTGCGGCTGGCCCTGCTCGTCGAAGCGCATCCATTCGTACAGCGTCGCCCCGATGCCATGCGCCACCGCGCCCATCACCTGGCCGTCGACGATCATCGGATTGATGATGCGGCCGGAGTCGTGCACCACGATGTAGCGCAAGAGCCGCACCTGCCCGGTTTCCGGATCGACTTCGGCTTCGCAGATGTGGGTGCCGTTGCAATAAGTCAGCGCCGGCGTCGTGAAGTCGATCGCGGCGGCGAGGCCTGGCGTTATGCCGTTCGGCAGCGCAAAACCCGGCACGCCGCCGATGGCGTGCGCGATCTGCGCCAGCGTCTTTCGCATCTCCGGCACGCCTTTGATCTGTACGGCGCCGTCCTTCAACTCCAAATCCTCCGCAGACGCTTCCAGCATTTCGGCCGCGGCCTTGATCGCCTTGTCGCGCACCGCCACCGCGGCGAGATGCACCGCGTTGCCGGAGGTCACCGCCTGACGGCTGGCGAAGGCGCCGAAGCCGAGCGCGCTGCCGGCGGTGTCGCCGGCGATCACGTCGATATTCTCGGGCGTCACGCCGAGCACGTCCGAGGCCAACTGCGTCAGCATCGACTTGGTGCCCTGGCCCTGGGCGCTTGCGCCGGTCGTGATCACGATCCGGCCTGACGCGCCGACCCGTAGGCTGGCGCTTTCGAACGGCCCGCGGCCGGTGCCTTCGACATAATTGGCGAGGCCGAGCCCGAGGTGGCGGCCAAGCTTGCGCGCCGCGCCCTGCCGCGCCGGGAAATCCGCCCAGCCGCCGGCGGCAAGCGCGCGGCGCTGGCACTCCGGGTAGTCGCCGCTGTCGTAGGTCATGGTCGAGCCGTCGCGCTGCTTGATCGGCGTCGCATACGGCATCTGCCCCGGCTGGATCATGTTGCGGCGGCGCACCTCGTCCCGCGTGATCCCAAGCTTCTCCGCGACGCCGTCGAGCAACCGCTCCATCACGTACATGCCCTGCGGGCGGCCGGCGCCGCGCGTCGGCGCGCACGGCACGAAATTGGTCAGGCACCAGTTGATGTCGAGCCGATAGGCCGGCAGCACGTAGGGACCGACGACATTGGTGCCGGCGTTGTAGGCGAGCGCGACGCCATAGGGCGTGCAGGAGCCGTGGTCGTGGCAGAGCCGCCCGCGCAACGCCAGCATGCGGCCATTGGTATCGACCGCCATCTCCATGTCCCAGTCCTGGTCGCGCTCGCCGACGGTGGCAACGAAATTCTCGCGGCGGTCCTCCATCCATCAAGCGGCCGGCGCAGCAGCAGCGACGCGGCCGGCAGCGCCAGCTCCTCGGGATGGAACGCCGCCTTCGGCCCAAAGCCGCCGCCGGTGTCGGGCGCCACCACGCGGATGCGCTGCTCGCCGATGCCGAGCGCGGCCACCAGGATTTGCTTGGCGCGATGCGGCGCCTGGGTGTTGGCGTAGATCGTCAGCGTGTCGTCGATCCGGATCGATGCGCACCGCGACACCGCGCGACTCGATCGAGTGGCCGCCGCCCTTGTGCAGGCGGAAGCGCTCCTTGATGCGGTGCGCCGCGTTGGCGAATGCGCCATCGACGTCGCCGTAGTCGATGCTCTGTCGCGCCACGAGATTGTCCGGGCAATCCAGCCGGGCCTTGGGTGCGCCGGCCTCAAGTCCGGCGAACGGGTCGACCACCGCCGGCAACTCTTCGAGATCGAGCGCGATCAGGGCGAGCGCGTCCTCGGCGACGCGCCGGCTGTCGGCCACCACCATCGCCACGGGCTCGCCCGCGTAGGTGACCTCGTCCTTCGCCAGCACATACGGATCGACGTGGAAGCGGATCGCGCTGGACGGCAGCGCCTGCGGGATGCGGTCCGAGGTCAGCAGCGGCCGGAGATCAGCGAACGTCAGCACCGCGTGCACGCCGGGAAGGGCCTTGGCCGCGCTCGCGTCGATGCGGTTCAATCGGCCGTGAGCCACCGGGCTGCGCAGGAACGCCACATGCAGCGCGCCTTGGATGTCGAGGTCGTCGACGAAGCGGCCCAGTCCGCGCAACAGCGGACCGTCCTCGACGCGCGTCATGCGGCGGCCGAACAGCGATGTTGGTGCCGCCGTCACGTGGTCCCGCTGCCGAAACTATGATGCCTTGCGCATGGCCGCGCCGCCGCCCCGCAAGCCGTCGAGGATCGCTACCGCGCGTTTCATGGAAAACTCGCGGGTCTTCTGATCGAAGGCCTTCGGGCTGCCGGGCATCATGTAGCCATGCAGGATGCCCGGGAAGATGTGCACCTCGACGTTCTTCATGCGCGCCGGCACCGGCCGATAGGCCTCCAGCACCTCCGGTGGCGCCCGGTGATCCTGGTCGCCCCAGATGATGCAGACCGGCTCGGTGACGCCGTCGAGTTCCTTGATGTAGTCCAGCATCTGCGAGCCGTGGCACGAGATGCCGGCGTCATAGCCGAGCCGCTTCGGGCCGAGGATGGCGTAAGGCCCGCCGTAGCAGAAGCCCATGGTCGCGGCGCGGCCGTTGAAGCCTGGCAGCGTGCGAAGGTGCGTCAGCGTGTCCACCATGTCGCGCTCGTTGGTCTTGATCTTCTCGAGCCGCGGCTGCGATCGCTCCTGGGTTCGTTTGTCATCGTGGCCGAGCGGCCCCGGCACCGTTCGCCAGAACAGATCGGGCGCCGCCGCGATGAAGCCGAGGCCGGCGAACTCGTCGGCGATCTGGCGGATATCGGCGTCGACACCGTGCACGGCGCAGGCCAGCACCACTGCCGGCACCTTGTCGCCGCCCGCGGGTTGCGCCAGGTAGCAATCGAATTCGCCACCTTCGGTTGCGCGGATTTTGACGGTCTTGCCCGGCATGTGCGTCTCCTGTTGCTGGTCCGGACTTACCGTATCGCAGCGGGGCCAGTGCCGGAAGGTGGGCTGTCGATTCTGCTGCGACTTTGACCTAAGCTGGTCGGCAAGGTTTGGAGCGAACGAACGTCAAGGGAGGATTTCATGGAGCGCATTCCGCAGCCGATCATGGACAAGCGCGGCGAGCCGCATATGAAGCGCTTCGAGGAGCAGCGCTGGCTGCTCGACAACATCGTCCGCGCCAACGGCATCGACTGGGACCAGCCGCGCTCGATGTACATCTCGGGCCCCTGCGGCCCCGAGGGCGGCGCCGACATCGCGGGCGTCCGCGAGCGCGTCAAGAAGATGGCCGACATTGCGCCCGCGTTCGAGGCGGTGGCGCGGCGGCGAGAGGCCAAGGCCAAGGCCGCCGAGGAGGCCGGCAGCGAGATCACCGCGCGCGACAATTACTTCATGGCCGCGGTCTATTGGGGCGCGGCGCAATGGCCGTACGACCAGAACGACGAGCTGAATGTCGCCTGTCATCTGAAAAAGCGCGAGAACTATACGAAGTACGCCGCGATGGCCGATCACAAGGTCGAGGCCGCGTGGATTCCCTTCAAGGACACTGCGCTGCCGGCCTGGTTCCACCTGCCGCCGAACTACAAGGGCGGCAAGATCCCGGTGGTGATCTCGGTGCCCGGCATGGACAGCTACAAGGAGATCCAGACCGCGCTCTACGGTGACCGCTATTTGAATCGCGGCTTTGCCGTGCTGTCGATCGACGGGCCGGGTCAGTACGAGTCGCCGATGCTCGGCATCTACTTCAGCATGGACAACTGGGTCGCGACCGGAAAGGCCGTGTGCGACTGGCTGGCCAAGCGTCCCGAGGTCGACATGGGCAAGGTCACGGTGTCGGGCACGAGCTTCGGCACCTTCTTCGGCACGCTGCTCACCGCGCATGAGCCGCGGGTGTCGGCCTGTGCGGTGATCTCGGTGTGCCACGAGCCCGGCTGCCACACGATTTTCCAGGAGGCGTCGCCGACCTTCAAGAAGCGCTTCATGTACATGTCGGGCATCACCGACGAGGCCGAGTTCGACAAGATGCGCCAGGGGATGACCTGGGAAGGCCACGCCGACAAGGTGAAGGTGCCGTATCTCTGCGTCGCCGGCGAGTTCGACGAGCTTTCGCCGATCGAGCATTCGGTACGGCTGGTCGCCGCGGTGAAGGGGCCGAAGCGGATGGTGGTCTATCAGGAGTCGCGCCACTCGGTCGGCAATGTGCCGGCGGCGAACCTCGGGCCGTTCCCGCCGATTCTCATCGCCGACTGGCTCGCCGACCGCGCCGCCGGCAAGCCGTTCGCCAACGAGTATTGGTATGTGCGGTCGAACGGACAGATCGACAAGAAGCCGCTTTGAAATCAAGCTTCATCAACAGGAGGACTTTGCCATGACGATCAAGATGTTTTTCGCGACGCTCAGCACGCTCGCTTTGCTGAGCACCGGCGTCGCTTACGCGCAGACGGCTACGACGGATAAGCCGGCGGCGGCCAAGAAGGTCCAGGCGCCGCGCACGGCGAAATCGCTGGAGTGCTCGAAGCAGGCCGACGCCAAAAGCCTGCACGGCAAGCCGCGCAAGAAGTTCATGAGCAGCTGCAAGAAGGCCTGAGCCGCCGCGCGTCTCAAGGCTTCTCGGTCCACTCGATATGGGCCTTGATCGCCTTCTTCTGCTCGTCGATCCAGCCGTGCGGCTTGGCCTTCTCCATCATGGCGCCGAGATTGCCTTGCCATGCGGCGTCGCCGGCGACCTCGGGCCGCTGCCGCAGCGCCTGCTCGAAAATCCAGGCAGTGGCCTGGTCCGGCAATTCGGCCGTGTCGGCGAGCGCACGCCGGGCCTGTTCGAGCCGGGCGGGCCCGCCATCGACCACCAGCTTGAAGGCGCGGAAGTTGTCGCGGTCTTCCAGCGTGACGCTGCCGGTCGCGGAAAGTTTCACGAACATTCGCTGTGTCCTTGTTAAAACGGTTTCTCGCCGTTCGGCGTCGGCACGTCGAAGCCTTTCAGCACGGTCGCGATCATGCCGTAGAAACCCGCGACCGAGACGATCTCGATGGTGAGATCAAGGCCGAATTCCTTGATGAGGCGATCGTAAGCCGGCTGGCTCAGCGATCGGGTCTCCAGCAATTCGGTCAGCGCATCGTAGATGATACGCTCGTCGCCGTTCTTGAAGTCCGGTCTGCGCTCAAGGCGGAGGGCCTCGATGATCTCGGGGGCGAGCCCCGCTTTGATCGCGGGCTTTTCGTGCGCGACCCAGGCGTAGGACGCGCCCCACGCCCGTGCGGCGGTGAGCACGATCAGTTCGAACAGGCGCTTGTCCAGCTTGCCGTTCTCGCGGAGCGCAAGCGTCACCCGGTTGGCCGCATCGGCGAGCGGCGGGTTGCGCAGCCACACTCCGAACGGACCGGCGACTTGCGCGCGGCCGCGCCCCACCACCTCGTACAGTTCCTTCTGCTCGGGCGTGAGCTCTTCCATCTTCAATGGTTCAAGGCGGGCCAAAGTATTCCTCCGTTCTATTTCAGCGGTGTGCTGCCATCCGGCGGCCGCACGTCGAAGCTCTTCAGGAAAATCCCGACCATGGCGTAATAGCCGATGGTTCTACACGCGGCGAATTCCCCCGAACGAATTCGAACGCAGCCAAGTCACCGGTGATCTGACATCGAACGTGCAGTTACACGTGACAAGGCCTATCACATAGTGGCTGAGACGCTGTCATCTGTCATGCTGTAGCACATACTGCCCGAACGTCGGCTTCGCTCGACGACAAGGCCAACTTTGAAAGAATGGCAGATATTCTTCGAAAATTGCCGAACTCTCTGAACGCGAGGTTGACGAACGACTGTCACAGGCGCTCGGGCGGCCTCGCATAGTTAAGTAAGGGACATTCCGGCCTAACGCGTCCCCCACATCCGCCGCATGTTCGCCTGCACGTCGATCGGTGCGCGGGCCGGGCGCGCCACGCCGTCGCTGGCCTTGCTTTGCGGCCAGTACCGGCTCTGGAAATGCTTGGTCAGGCCGTTCGGAATAAAGCGCGTGCGTTGCGCGTAGACGTGGCGGTCGCCGGTGCTGCGCTGGCCGTGCGTGAAGAAACGCTGCGGAACCATCAGGTGAAGCTGGTCCTTGGCTCGCGTCATGGCGACGTAGAGCAGCCGGCGCTCTTCCTCGATTTCCGGCGTTGAGCCGGTCGCAAGATCGGATGGCATGCAGCCATCGACCGTGTTGAGCAGAACACCGAGGTCCATTCCTGGCCCTTGGCCGAGTGGATGGTCGAGAGGATCAGATAATCCTCATCGAGCAGCGGCACGCCGGCCTCGTCGCTGGTCGCATCCGGCGGATCGAGCGTCAGCTCGGTCAGGAAGCGTTCGCGGCTCGGATAGGTCGAGGCAATCTGCGCAAGCTGCGCCAGGTCGGCCTCGCGGATGCGCCGCGTCCTCGTAATGCGCTCGAGATGCGGCCCATACCAGCGGCAGGCGAGATCGAGTTCGGCCGGCCAGCCTGCCGCATTGCAGGCGCAGCATGCCGATGGTCGCTTCGAAGTCCTGCCAGTGCTCGGCGGCCGCCGCTGGAGGCTTGAAGCGCTCGCAGGGCCTCGCAGGGGTCGCCGCTTTCCGCCATCGCAGTCGAGCAGCGCGCGCCGAGCCCGGCCCGATGCCGGGCAGCAGCTGCGCGACGCGAAATCCGGCGACGCGGTCGCGCGGATTGTTCGCCCAGCGCAGCACCGCCAGCACGTCCTTGATGTGCGCGGCTTCGAGAAATTTGAGGCCGCCGAACTTCACGAACGGAATGTTGCGGCGCGTCAGCTCGACTTCGAGCCTGGCGCTGTGATGCGAGGCGCGGAACAGCACAGCCTGCGATTTCAGCGCGATGCCCGCCTCGCGGTTTTCCAGGATGCGCTCGACGATATAGCCCGCCTGCGCCGTGTCATCGGCGACATTGACGAGCGCGGGGAGATCCGCCGAGGCGCCGGTCCGACCAGAGGTTTTTGGTGAAGCGCTCGGAGGCAAGATCGATGACGGCGTTGGCCGCGGCGAGGATCGGCTGCGTCGAGCGGTAGTTCCGCTCCAGCGTGATGACTTCGGCCTTCGGGGTGAAGTGGCCGGGAAAGTCGAGAATGTTGCGCACCGTCGCCGCGCGGAACGAATAGATCGACTGCGCATCGTCGCCGACGACGGTCAGCCCGCGGCCGTTCGGCTTGAGGCCAGCAGGATCGAAGCCTGCAGGCGGTTCGTGTCCTGATATTCGTCGACCAGCACATGATCGAAGCGCCGCGACAGATCCTCCGCGACCGCGCCTTCGGCCATCATCTGCGCCCAGTAGAGCAGCAGATCGTCGTAATCGAGCACGTTCTGCTTTTGCTTCGCTTCCACATAGGCGCCGAACAGCTTCCGCAATTCGCCTTCCCATTCGGCGCACCAGGGAAAGAGCTGCCGAGCACTTCGCCGAGCGGCGCTTCGGCGTTGACCGCGCGCGAGTAGATCGAAAGGCAGGTGCCCTTCATCGGGAAGCGCTTGTCGGTTTTCGAGAAGCCAAGATCATGCCGCACGAGATTCATCAGATCGGCGGAGTCTTCGCGGTCATGGATCGTGAAGCCGTGTCGAGACCGATGTCGAGCGCGTATTCGCGCAGAAGCCGCGCGCCGATCGCATGAAATGTTCCCGACCAGGTGAGCGCATCGGCCATCGTGCCGGCCTTCGGCCCGAGCACCTTTGCGGTGATGCGCTCGACCCGGCGCTGCATCTCGGCGGCGGCGCGGCGCGAGAAGGTCAGCAGCATGATCCGGCGCGGGTCGGCGCCCGAGACGATCAGATGCGCGACGCGGTTGGCGAGCGTGTTGGTTTTGCCCGAGCCGGCGCCCGCGATGATGAGCAGCGGCGGGGCTTGATCGAGGGCGTCGCAGCCATGCTCGACCGCGCGGCGCTGCTCGGCATTGAGCTTGGCGAGATACGCGCGGTCATGCCGCGCGGCCGGGAATTGGTGGGCCGCCACACCACCTTTGTCTTCAAAGTCGATTGCCGTTGTGCTGCATTTTCTTTGCCCCGACTCGCCCTATGTAGTACAAAGCATGAACACTCCTTAAAGTCGATTTAATTCAGGGTCCGTGTCGCCGTATGTGCAACCTCTTGTCTGATTGCGGTTGTCCGCACAACCCTCTCAGGCTTGCCCTCCGATGACACCCCCCAAAGCCTGGAAGTGGACCTTGCCAAGAGCGGGTCGCGGTGGTCTTCAAACCTTGACCGACTGACGGGCGACGAGAGAGACGATGGCGATATCACTCTACGACCTGAGCGTGCCAACCTTCTTGCAGACCGTTAGGGCCGTTGCGGGCTTCCTTCAGCGCGCCGCGAAGCACTGCGCAGAGACCGGAGCAGACCCGGACGACCTCGTACACGCGCGCCTGATCGCGGACATGGCGCCGTTTCACTTCCAGATCGAAGCACTGTTGCATCATTCGGTGTGGGGGCTTTAGGCAGTGAAGACCGGCGTCTTCGCTCCGCCGGCGCTGGTCGGGGCGATGCCTTTCGGCGGGCTGCGGGCGATGGTGGACGAGGCGGCAACGGCGCTGGAGGCGCTCACGCCCGCCGAGGTCAACGGCTGGGCCGGCAAGGCGCTGGACATTGCCCTCTTCCGCCCGCTCGACGAAGACGATCGCTCCTCGGCCTGGGCGCCGCGACAGCTCACTTTCACGTCGGAGACTTTCCTCCTTTCCTTTTCGCTGCCCAACTTCCATTTCCACGCCGTCACCGCCTATGACATCTTGCGTTCGCGGGGTGTGCCGCTTGGCAAGCGCGACTACGAGGGGCAGCTGCGCACTAGGTCGACCTCGCCCAAATCGGACTCTGCGACACACGGCTAGGGTCGATTTACAGTTGACTTCCGGCCCGAAACCGGAAGTTCAATCGATAGCATCGCCACCGGACCGCCGGGATCAAGCGTCAGATTTTGACCACTAGCCGGTTCGACGATAAGGAATGAGCCCGAGCTCGATCCAGATATCCAGGACTGGCGGTCTACTCGATAGCGTGGTCGGCGTCTTCAAGCAATTTGATGAGCGCGGCGCGGACCACCTTGCCACTCGTGTTGCGCGGCAGTTCATGGACGAACGCGAAACGCTCGGGCAGCTTGTAGCGCACGAGCCGCTCGCTGAGATAAGAAAGCGCGCCGGCGGCATCGAGCTTCTCTCCCGGCCGCAGTACGATGGCGGCGACGACGGTTTCCCCGAGCCTGCGGTCCGCGCGACCGAACACGCACGCCTCGGCCACCGCCGGATGGGTGCGCAGCGCTGCTTCAATCTCGGCCGGGTAGATGTTCACGCCGCCGCGGATGATCAGATCCTTGGCCCGCCCGGCGAGCTGGATGTGGCCCGACGGCAGAGTGCGCGCGAGGTCGCCTGGGTAATGCCAGCCGTCAGGGCTGGTGAAGGTTCCGCCGTCGGCATCGACATGCACCCGCGACACGCCCGGCCCGCGATAGCGCAGCTGTCCGACCTCGCCCCGGGAAGTTTCATTCCGGCGTCGTCGACGATCTCGATTTCGACCCGGAATGCCGGCCGGCCCACCGTGTCGGCGAAGCGAAGCTGCTCGTGCGCGGCCAGGACGGAAATGCCGCCGGCCTCGCTGGTGCCGTAGTAGTCGACGAAGCCGGGGGTGAGGTGTTCGATGATCTGGCGGCGCTCATGGGAGCGACGGCTGAGCCGGTGGTGACCAGCAGGCGCACGCTGCGGCAGCGCTGGTCCGTCGCCGCGCCATTCGTCGAGCAGGCCGCGGATCTGCGTCGGAACCAGGAACATCGCCGTGATCCGGTGCACGCGCGCCGCGTCGATGATCCCTGCCGGCGTCATCGGCGGCGGGCAGAAGATCACGCTGCCGCCGGCGGCCAGGAAGCTCATCCCGAACGATCGCCCGGCGCCGAAATAGAGCGGGGTGGCGAGCAGATAGCGGTCCATGCCGTTGAAGCCGATGCCCACCCATTGCCCGATCCATCGTTCGTAGAGCTCGCGATGCGAGACCAGCGATCCGCTCGGGCGCCCGGTTGTCCCGGACGACAGCGACAGCATGACGGGCAGATTTTCATCGTTCACCGGCGCGGTCTCGATCGCAGGGCCGTCGCGCCACGCCGGATCGAAAGTCACGCCGCTTAGCTGCGTCGCAGCAGGATCGCCGGACTCGAATACCGTGCAGCGGCAGGCGAACGCGAGCGCCACCGACGTCTTCTCCGGTACGGTCCAGCGATGATCGATCGGGACGATCGTCGCCCCGAGCCACGCCACCGCATAGTGAAAGAGAAGATGATCGGCGGTGTCGCGCAGGGCCAGGCCGACACGGTCGCCGGCAACGACGCCACACCGGGCCAGTTGCCCGGCGTAGCGCGCGATCAGGCCGGCCGCAGCCGCGTGGCTCAGCGTCATCTCGCCTTCAACAAGGGCAGGATGATCGGGCCTTGCTGTTGCATGACCGAGCAGAATAGAGACAAGATTTATTGCTGACCTGCCGCCAGCCGAGGAATCCCCCTATGAGCGAAGCCGGTGCCATCGACGCCGTGGTCAATCTCTGGACGCCGGAGGCGCTCGCCCACCGGCCGGGGTGGGGCCCCGGCTTCTTCGTCGGCAAGATGAAGATGGAAGAAGCGCTGATGCGCGGTCTGTCTCTCGAGGAGATGGTCGCGCGTATGGACGGCGCCGGCATCAGCCACGGCTTCCTGATCGCGCATAAGTCCGGCCGGCCCGGACTGCCGGGTTGCTACCATCTGCCGTACAAGCTGGTGGCCGACGCGGTCGCCAAGCACCCGGATCGCTTCCACGGTCTGGCCGGCGTCGATCCGTTCATGGGCATGGCGGGCGTGCGCGCACTCGAAAGTGCGATCCGTGATGACGGCTTCATCGGCGCACATTGCTATCCGCATTGGTTCGATCTCGCGCCCGACCACGCCAAATATTACCCGTTCTACGCCAAATGCGTGGAACTTGGCGTGCCGTATCAGCTCCAGGTCGGCCAGTCGATGATCTATGCGCCCGAGCACCGCACCCGCAGCGTGGCGCAGCCGATCACGCTTGACGGCGTTGCCTGCGATTTTCCCGAGCTCAAGTTGATCGGCATCCATATCGGTATCCCCTGGCACGACGAAATGATCGCCATGGCCTGGAAGCACCCCAACATCTTCATCGGCTCGGACGCGCACAGCCCGCGCTATTGGCCGAAGAGCTTCGTCCGCTTCATCAACTCTTGGGGCCAGGACAAGGTGATCTTCGGCACTGATTTTCCGGTGATCGATTTCGGCCGTGCGATGAAGGAGATCGCCGATCTCGGCTTCAAGCCTGAGGTGCGGCGTAAATTTCTCCGCGACAACGTGCTGCGAATTTACGGACTGAAGCTGTAACCTCAGCCGAAGGCGGCTTTCACCACGCTGTCGTCGTAGAAGTCGCGCTTGTCCAGCGACGCGATGATCTTGGTCTTGACCATCAGCTCGTACGCCGAATTCCAACGCGCCGGCGACGAACGAAGCTTGTCGCGATAGGGTGCGCGCGAACGTGTGCTGCAGACTGTTTTTCAGCACGGGCACGCCCTTGTCCGGCCGCTTGGCCTCGAACACGTCGTATTTCGTCAGCATGGAATCAACCACAGGCCCGAGATTGTTCTCGGCCTGCAACATGGCGCCGAGGCAGGCATGCACGCCGCGGAAGAATTTCGCCAGCAGGTCGCCGTTCTTGTCGAGCGAGGCGCGTGAGGTCATGTACACCTGTCCCGGGCAGGGGGCGGCGTCGTCGGTCGACCAGGCGACCACCGGCTGCTTGTCGCTCTTGAGCTGGAACACCGTGTCGCTGGTGGCGATATAGCCGGCGACGCGGCCGAGCTTCACCAGTTCGAACGCGGAGGGCGCGTTGCCGACCGCCTGCCGTTCGGTCTGCGTCGTCGGGATCCCCGCCGAGGTCAGCATCATGTCGAGCAGGTTCTCGGTGGCGCCGCCGGGCGACACCACGCCGATCGTCTTGCCGGCGAGATCGGCCGCCGAGCGGATCGGCTTATCGGCGTGGCTCATCACATAGAAGATATCGCGCTGGAAGATCTCGCCGATGGCGACGATGGACGGGTCCTTGGCATAGGCCTTGATGTGATCGGTCCCGCCGGTGCGCGACAGCAGAACGTTGCCGCCCATCACCTGTTGAACGGACATCGCGGAGCCGCGCCCGCCTTCGATCTCGACGTCGAGACCTTCCTTGGCGAAGAAGCCGCCGGTGTCCGCATACATGGTCTCGCCGAAGCCGATCAGGTAGCCGAACGGTGTCAGGTATTTGACCTTGGCGCGCGACTGGGCGGCGGTGGTTCCGGTCAGCATGCTGGCCGCAGCGGCGCCGGCGAGGAAATTCCTGCGGTCGACGACAACGCGTGACATCAAAGCTCTCCTATCCGCCGCGGGTTGGTCACGGGTTCGCTCGTTCGATGAGCACGGATTCGTGCCACGGGATCAGCAGCCGCCGGGCGGAACTCATCAGCCAATAAAACACAAAACCGATGAGGGTCAAATGGATGATGATGGCGAACAGTGTCGCGGTCTCGAAAGCATTCATCTTGGCAATCAGCATGTAGCCCAGTCCGGCACTGCCGCCGAGATATTCGCCGACCACTGCTCCGATGATGGCAAACACCACGCCGACCTCCATGCCGGTCAGCAGATAAGGCAGGGCGCTCGGCAGCTCGAGCCGGGTGAACACTTTCCAGCGCGATGCGTTGAGCGCCACCATCACGTCGCGATGGCCGAGGTCGACCGATTTCACGCCGAGCACCGTATTTGAGAGAATCGGAAAAAAGGCGAGCGTGGCGGCCAGTAGTACCTTAGACATCGATCCAAACCCGAACCACACGACGAAGAGCGGCACCAAGGCCACTTTCGGGATCACCTGGCTCGCCACAATAAACGGGTTGAGCGTCGTTTCCAGCCAACGCCAGCGGCCGATCAGTACGCCGAGGCCGAGCCCGATGGCGGTCGCCCAGGCAAATCCGACGATCGTCTCGTAAAGCGTCGTCCACGTATGCCGCCACAGGGCCGGCGCACGCAGCTCATCCAGATACGAATCCCAGACCTGGACCGGCGTCGGCAGGATAAAACCGCTGATGCCGGACGACGTCACATAGATGTGCCACGTGAGCAGCAGGGCCAGCGCCAGCAGCGGCGTCGTAATCCAGGGCAGCAACCGGTTGCGATTTCCCTGTGTCATGCGATGGCGCCCAGACGTTGGCGCAGACTGAGCACGGTCGACTGGAATTCGGCGCTGGCTTCGACCTCGGCGATGCGCGGGCGCGGAGATTTTACCTCGATGATGCGATCGATGCGGCCCGGGCGGGGCGACAACAGGACGATCCGGTCGGCGAGAAACACGGCCTCGTGGATCGAATGCGTGACCAGGACGATGGTCTGCCGCGTCTCCATCCAGATGCGCTGCAGCTCGATATTCATCTGCTCGCGCGTCAGCGCATCGAGGGCGCCGAACGGCTCGTCGAGCAGCAAAATTTGCGGATCGCCGGCCAGCGCCCGCGCGATCGCGGCGCGCTGCCGCATGCCGCCGGACAGTTCGCGCGGACGCCGGTTCTCAAATCCGGCGATGCCGACCAGCGCCAGCAACTCGCGCGCCCGCGCAATCCGCGCGTTGCGGGGCACGCCCTGGATCTCCAGCGGCAGTGCCACATTGTCCTCGACGGTGAGCCACGGGAACAGGTTCGGGTCCTGGAACACGATACCGAGCTTGCGCACCGCCTCCTGATTGCGGCCGTTGGAGGTCCACAACGGAAGCCCGGCGACCTCGATCCGGCCCTCGCTCGGCTTGATCAAGCCGCCGATCATTCGCAGCAGCGTGGTCTTGCCGCAGCCGGACGGCCCGAGCAGCACCAGCATTTCGCCTTGCCGGACGTCGAGCGATGTCGCGGCCAGCGCGGGCACCGAATTGCCCGGCGCGTCGTAGTTTTTCACCACGTCGTGGAGGCTGATGCCCGGATCAGCCATGGGCGCAACCTGCAGCGGATTTGATGTGGTCGATCAAATGGCGTTGCCCTTGCTGGCGGCGCCGGCGTCGATGGTGATGACCGTGCCGGTCGTGTAGGCCGACAGATCGGACGCCAGGAACGCCACCATGTTGGCGATTTCCTCCGGCTTGCCGCGCGGCCGAACGGCAGCGGCTTGTACATATCGCGCCATCTGCTGGCGTCGCCGCAGCGGATACTGCGCGCCGCTTCTGCATGATCGTCTCAGCCGCTCGGTCGCGATCGGGCCCGGGTTGACGCCGACGACGCGGATGTTGTCGGCCGGCGAGGCCGCGCCCATCGCCTTGGTGAAGGCCATCAGGCCGGCGTTGCCGACCGAGCCCGCGATGTAGTTCGGCTCGAGCCGCTCGCCGGCGACGCCCAGGATGTTGATGATGACGCCGCCGCCGCGCGCTTTCATCGCGGCGTAGAACGCGCGCGTCATGTTGATGTAGCCGAACACCTTCAGGTCCCAGGCCTGCCGCCAGCGCTTGTCGTCGATCTCGTCAAGGCGGCCGGCCGGAATGGCGCCGGCATTGTTGACCAGGATGTCGATGCCCGGATGCTCGGCCGCAAGTTGATCGATCGAGCGCGTTGATGATACGTCAAGCGCGTGGGTCACCACGGACACGCCGGTGCTTCGCGAAGCTTCTCTTTCGCCGCGTCGAGATCGGCCGCGGTGCGTGACACCAGGATCAGGTTGCAGCCTTCGTCCGCCAGCACCGTCGCGATGGCGCGGCCGATGCCCTTCGAGGCTCCGGTAATCAAGGCGTTTCGGCCGCGAAGCTTCAGGTCCATGGTGGCTACCTTGTTGCGTTCCGATTGGTTGTTTTGCTCGGCAATGGAAGTGAGCGGAAATAGGCGAGAAGGTCGTCCACCGACATGACATCGGCATAGCGCGCGTCGAGGTCACGCAGATGCACGGCATGCAGCGCGGCATCGAGATCGCCCACCGCTTCGGCCGCGACCAGCGTGTGAAAATTGCGCTGCATCGCATCGACCGCGGTCGCGCGGACGCAGACGCTGGTCGTGCAACCCGCGAGCACGATCGTATCGATGCCGCGCGCATGGAGCCGATCCTGGAGGTCGGTTTCGAAAAACGCCGAGGGAAACTTCTTGACGATGACCGGTTCGTTGGGACGCGGATCGAGCACGGTGTCGATCGCAACCGCGTCGCTGCCGAGTTTGCAGCAGTTCAGCCACGGCACCTTCTTGCCCCAGAAGCCCGATTCTTTCTCGGGATCGGCATAAGCGATGGTGGTGTAGAAAACCGGCAGATCGCGCTCGCGGGCAACATCGAGCAGACGCCGGGTCTGCGTTGTCTCGGATGCGAAGTCGCCGCCGGGAAATTCCGAGGCGCCGCGCGTGAAGGCATTGCTGAAGTCGATGACGACGATCGGCGGGTTTCCGGCCGGTCCCGACAGCGTTGCGATAGCCGCGCCGGTCGTAGAACTTGAGAATGTCCTCCGCGCCGGGAGGCCTGCTTCTCTTGATCCATCTCCGCTAGCCTCTCTGATCGACGAAGCGCGCCGCCTTGGTCTGGCGCCCCGCATCGTAGATGTCTTTCGCCTCGACGAACTCGACCAATGGCCGGACGCGGATGGCGTCGCGGGCGCGCGCGATCACCATATCGGCGAGCGCGGCTTGGTTGGCGCCGGCCACGCGCACCACCAGTTCGTCCATCGAAAGCGGATCGACCTGTTCTCGCGCCGCACCACCACCTGGAATTCGTCGATGCCCGGGATCGACTGGAGCGTTTCAGCAGGACGGCAGGGTTGATCAGCATGCCTTTGACCTTCACCAGGTCCTTGGCGCGGACGACGGGTCCGACAACGCGCTCGCTGGTGCGGCCGCAGACCGGGCAGGGCCGGCGGTCGATCGACACCACGTCGCCGACGACGAAGCGGATCAGCACGGTGCCGCGCCGGTCAAGATGCGTGACGGCCAGCGCGCCGCGTTCGCCGTCCGGGAGCCGCCGTCCGGTCTCCGGGTCGACGATCTCGTGGTACTGAAGCTCCGGCGTGGGGTTGTGCCAGTCGCCATCCTCGCGGCATTGCGCGAACGCGCCAAGCTCGGTCGAGCCATAACGGTCGAACACCGTGGTCCCCGCGCAGCCGAGTTCGCGCAGGCATCGGCGCAGATCTTCGCGCATCGCCGGCGACGACGCTTCGCCGGTGATGGCGCACATGCGGACAGTTTTGAAATCCGCGCGCAGCTCGATGGCGCGCAGAAGCAAACGGCGGATGAAGCTCGGAACGCCCCAGAGCACAGTGGCGCGGTGGAGCTCGATCAATCGCACGGCTTCGTCGATCGGGCGGCGGACATCGAAGTCGCCATAGCTTGCGCCCGGAAGCGCCGCAAAAATCGCGGCGCCGGCCGCATAGGCGTTGCTGGCCGATCGGACAAACGCGCCCATCGGGGCGGGGGTGAGGGGAAACAGGTTGGCGATCACGTCCGTTTCGCGAATGTCGGAGATGTCCGCGACCCGTTGCGATTGGAACAGGTAGGCGTTGTAGTCGTGCGTCGTGTTGTAGATAGGCGTCGGGTCGGCGGTGCTGCCCGTGGTGTAAATGATCTCCCACAATGCGCGTTCGTGGAGGGGCAGGTCCGGCACGATTGAGACGGAAGCTTTCGGGGTCTGCCATCAACGCGGACTTGTGGGTCAGCGGAAGCCTTTCGAGGTCGGCGACGGTCCGGATCTGTGCGACGTCGATCCGGCCTCGGTCCAAACGCGGCGATAATACGGGTGGCCGCGCGCGCAGAGATCGAGCATGGCGCGCAGCTTTTCGTTCTGAACCCGCTCGATCGCCGCCAGCGGCTGTCTGATGAGGTCGTCCATCGCGGTCCGATCAGGCGGGCGCCGTTTCAGCAGGACGATCTTGTCCATCTGAAAGACGGTTTCCTCGCGCTGGTTGATGACGTGGTCGCGGAAGACCACGATACCTCGACTGGAATCGGACGAGGCTTTTTTCTCCACCACCTCGACATCGGTGCGGATGGTGTCGCCGGGCCGGACCGGCTAAAAAAACCTGCCCGCTCGACCGCGACCAGGCCAATACGGTGTCGGTGAACAGTCGGCCAGTCATGGCTGTCGAAAACGACATTGTCAGATGGCTCGGGCAGATACGGCCGCCGAAGGCAGTGGTTTTGGCATAGTGCTCGTCGAGGAACAGGGGCACGTCGTAGCCAACGAGCTTGCAAAATTGGAGATGGTCTTCTTCGGTGATGG
>CAWKOD010000023.1:0-140751 GCA_963850885.1 uncultured Alphaproteobacteria bacterium
CGTTACTTCCGCCGACAGTGCTTCAAACAGATGTCGTAATTGCTCTTGCAGGCACCCTGCGAGTGGGCCTTCGACACAGGCCTGATAATCTTCGCGGCATAGCTTGCAGTCGTCCGCTTGAGAGGCTGGTGCTACGTCGGTCATGCAGCAATGGCCAAGCAGCACCAGCATAAAGGTTAAGATTCGCATCGAGATCGTTTTTTTCGTCAGCTCTTCTTTCGTCAGCTTTTGCCGACGGTCTGTCTTATCGAGCGCGGCACGCAACCAGCGGGCGATCTTCATGGGCGTAGCATCGCGATGCAGTGGCAGGCCATCTCATTGAGGTGTTCCAACGAGAGCGACGGATGCCGGCAGGCTAGCCTTCGCGGCTGTAGCGATCATAGAGCTTCACGGCATTCTCCCAGGCAATCGCCTCCATGAAGACGTCGACATATTTTGCGGCGGCGGCGCCGTAGTCCATGTGATAGGCGTGCTCGTACATATCGAGCACCATCACCGGGCGGCCGCCGGCGAGCGTCGTGGTGTGATCGGCGGCCCATTGATTGACCAGGCGCTTGTCGCGCGGCGAGTAGGCGAGAATCACCCAGCCCGAGCCGCCGCCTTCGGCTTTGCCCATCGCGGAAAATTCAGTCCGCCATCGTTCCAGGCTGCCGAAGTCGCGCGCGATCGCGTCGGCCAGCGCGCCGGACGGCCGTCCGGCGCCGCCCATGCTGTCGAAGTAGATCTCGTGCAGGATCATCGAATTCGCGGCGATCAGTTCCTCGCGCTTGAGGCCATTGACGACGAAGTTCGGCGCCTTGGCAAAATCCAGATCCGCGAGCTGGGCACCGATCGCATTGAGCCGCTTCACCGCGCCGACGTAGTTGTTCTCGTAATGGCTGACCAGGACCTTCTCGGAAATTCCCTTGATCGATTTGGGATCGAGGGACAGCGGCTTGGCTTGATAGGTCATCGGTTTAGCTCCTGTCGGTTGGGCGCTCTGCGCCAGCGCGGGTGAGGCGAAGCCCGTCGCGGCGGCGCCCGCGAGCAGGCCTGCGCTTTGGATGAAATGCCGGCGTTCCAGTTCGGTCGTCATCGTCGTTCTCCTGGGTTGGCCCCCGAAATGGCTGCAACAATTCGGTGTGCTTCTGCCCCGAACTCCTTGGAATGCTGGCGCCTCCGTCGCTGCGCGCCGTTGCCCTCACCTCCTAACGATCCACCAGGACAATGGCTCCACCGTCCGATGGTGAAAACACGTACAGCCGGTCCGGCGGCACCAAGGCCGTGGTATGGGCGCCGGCCGCCGTCATGGTTTGAGTGCTGGCGCCGGTGCGGGGATCGATGGATTGGACCAGCCCCGGCTTGCCGATGGCGACGTGCACGAGACCGGTCGTCGGATTGAAGAACGTCACGTCCGGAGCCCCGGCGATCGGCCACTGGTTGGATACTTCTCCCGATCCGGCATCGACTTCCACCAATGTGGCGTCGTCACACGCGACGTAGAGGCGGCCGTGCTGATGATCGATTTCGAGCCCGTGCGCGCCGGCAGCGGGCACTTTCCAGTGCTTGATGTCCTGCAGGTCAGGCAGCCGGGCGGTGAGCACCATCGAGGGTTCCTGAATCGCCAGAAACACCCGTGTCGCGGCGGCATCCGTGACGCACCAACGCGGCCGGCCCGGAAGGTCGATCGTGTGATGGGCGCCGCCGTCGAGGCCGACGACATGGAGCGTGGGGCCGTGGCTGTCATCGCCGATGCAGGCGGCGATCGCCAGCTTCTGCCGGGCCACGATCGCGACGCCATTCGGCCTCGCACCCACTTTGAAAACGCGCCGCGTTTCCAAGCTGTCTGCATCGACGAAAGCCAGGCTTGCGGCGCTGCGGTTGGTGACCAAGACCATGCCGTCGTCCGCCACAACACCGGCAGCTTCCGGGAAACCCGACAGCGTTGCGATATGCTTGCCGGCGTCGTGATCGATGACCTCGACGCAGTCGCGGCCGGTGTGCGCCACGAAAACGCGGCGGCTCTTGGGATCGAAGGCGCCGTGATCGAAGGAACTGCCCGCCGAGCCTGGTATCTCGATCGTCGCAATCGCTTTCATGGCCATGATCACCTCGACTGCTTTTCGCTTTGCAATCGGCACCAGGTGTAGAGGGCGTCATACATGACCATTCCGTGCTTCAGCATTTCGTGGTCGTCCGGGAAATTGCTCGACAGGCCATAGGAGATGGCGAGCAGGCCCTCGCACTGCGGCGTCAAATCGGGGCGCGATGTATCGGCGCCACGCACGATGGTGGCCAGACGATCGAGCGCTGGATCGGCAATACCGTAGGCGTTGATGATGGCATCGAACGAACATCGGTCGCCGACATGCCCGAACTCCACCCCCTTGATGTCATAGGGGGTACCGCCGACATCGGCGGCCACTTTGGAAACCTCGGCCGCAGGGACATAGATGAATTCGGCGTCGGGATTGACGAACCGGCTGATCAGCCAAGGGCAGGCGATGCGATCGATCTTGGGATGCTCGCGCGTCACCCACTTGTTCTCGGTGGCATCACGCTTGCGTCGAGTCGGCAGCTTTCGCTCTTGCCATCCCGCAATGCCGCCTTCGAGGTAGGCGGCCGCCATGCCGATGCTTCGCAGTGTCGAAGCCACGCCTTGGCTGACTTCATGACCGTGCGCGCAGTAAGCGACGATCGGCTTTCCTGCCGGCAATGCGTTCTGCCACTGCGAAACGTCATCGGGCAGGCGCCGCGCCGCGCCGATGATCAGGAATTTATCGGCGTCGAATGCTTCGCGACGGCGCACATCGATCAGCAACGGCGCCTCTGCCGTACCTAGGTGGGTATACAGATCGTTCGGTGAAACGGAGGGGGCATTTCCGTCCATATGCAATCTCCTCGAAAATCGAGTGTTGCACAGAGCTTGGACGTGAGAGCCCGTCTGACGGGGAGCCTGCGTATCCCCGTGCGCGCAAACTATTCCGGTCCGCTTCCTTCTGCAACCCCCTCGCGATTTCGTGAGAGCTAACCCGCTGCCATTACCAGATGCCCCTGCATCCCCGGAGGTCACGCCGGCCGGGTTCGCCGGATCATTCGTCGCTCAGAAAATAGCTTCTGTGCGCGGCCCGCCGCATATCCGAAGCCTCTTGAAAAACTTCGGTGATGGCGACGATCGCCTTCACGAACGCAACCCGACACCAGCGGCCAAGCGTGGGAGCCGGAATGGTGAACACAGTGGACCAAGTTCTATTTGCGCAAGGCATATCTCATCTCCTTTGGAGAGTGAGACAACGCTTGGCTGCATTGCAGCTGACCGGGCGGCTGTCGAAAGCCCGAACATGCCGGCCTAAGCGGCCGGACGGTGGTGATGCACCCATTCGCGGGCGTGCGGGATTGGTGCCCGCGGCGGCAGTTTGGCGTTGAAGGCGACCACGCTCGGCAACGCATCCATCCGGTTGTCCCACGCGACCACCGAGGGAAATTGCGGCAGGAGCTGCTTGCCTTCCGGCGTCAGTGCGAAGCCGAACAGCGTCGGCAGCAGGAAGTAGTCCGCCATCGTGACGATGTCGCCGACCAGGAACGGCCGGCCGTCGGACAATTCCTTTTCCATCACCTCAAGCGCGCGCCTCGCCTTCGGTATGGCGCGCTGCACGATGAGGTCGTTGCCCGGAATTCCAAGCTCCGGATAGACGTTCCGCTCGTGCGAGATGTGGTAGATCATCTCCGGATAGAAGTACCAGTTCAGATTGCCAATCCACTGGTTCATCCGCGCGCGCTTCTTCGGATCGGCCGGCGTGAGCTTCGGTCCGGGAAAGACATCGTCGATGTAGGCGGCGATGGCGTTGGTTTCGTACAGCACGAAGTCGTCATGCTGCAGCGCCGGCACGCGGCCGAACGGATGCCGTTCCAGATGGACCGGCAGGTACATCTCGTCCTCGGTGTCGTGGAACTGATAGTCGACGTTTCTCGCAGTCAAAATCAGCCCGCACACCTTGACGAAGGTGCTGCGAGGAAATCCGTACAGAGTGACGTTGGACATTGGATTCTCCAATGCCGCTGCCGGATGAGGACTTATCGGAGATCAGACATTCGCCAACAGCCCTCGGCCCGGCGAGCGGGCTCAAGTGCAGTGCTTGGGCGATTGCCTTGGATAGGCCGGGCGACTGCAATGTGGCCCGACGGGGCTTATGTGATGCAAAACGAAGAAGAAGTCAAGAGTGCGCGCCCGGTGACACTGGTCGCCGTAGCACTCTACCGCCTACCGCCCCGCCCCACCAAATCGCTAGAGATCGAAGCGCTGACACATTGTTATAGTGAACGATCAGTGGTTCTGGCCAAACTGCTGCCATCGCCGCCCAACGGGGAGACCTTCGATGCCAACGAAACCCGTCCGTCCGTTTCCCGGTGCTGTCCTCGCGGTTATGCTCGCGCTCGTCGCCGGCCCCTCGCCTGTCGCGGCGCAGACCAAACCGAAAATTCTGCAAACGGGCATCGAGGCGCCCGCCTCAGCGATCTTCATCGGCAACAGCTTCTTTTATTACAACAACAGCCTGCACAACCATTTCACGTCGCTGCTGCGCTCGGCCGACGCCAATACGAAATTCCGCGCAACCTCGGCCACCATCAGCGGCTCTGGCGCCGATTGGCACGATGTCGAATCCTATTTCCGGCCGAACGCCATCGGCACCTATTCGTTCGACGCCAAAAACAATGTCGTCTTCAACAAGCTCGACCGGCTGTTCGACCTCGCCATCATGATGGATTGCAGCCAGTGCCCGGTTCACCCGCAGCTCAAATCGGTGTTCTTCGAATATAGCAAGAAGCACAGCGCCACCGTGCGCAGGCACGGCGCCGTGCCGGTCTACTTCATGTCGTGGGCCTATGCCGACAGACCCGAGATGACGGCGGAACTCGCCGAGGCCTATACGCGGGCGGGCAACGACGACAGCGTGTTTGTCGTGCCGGTCGGGCTCGCCTTTGCCAAGTCGATTGAGCGGCGCCCGGAATTGAATCTTTACGCCTCCGACAAGCGGCACCCCAGCATGGCCGGGAGCTACCTCGCCGCCTGCACGCTGTATGCCGCGCTGTTCAAGAGATCGCCGGCCGGTTTAAAATACGGAGCCGGCCTCGACGACGCCACGGCGAAACACTTGCAGACCGTGGCCTGGGACACGGTGCAGGATTATTTCGGCCCCGGACTTTAAAGAAACCATCAAAGCCCGCGCTGAATTCGACACCAAACGCGCTTTTCCTCCCTTGCAAGGCGGGAAAAAGAGCGCGCTGCGCCATTTCAATGCATCAATGACCGCGGCGGCTTCACCTTGTGGAGGAGCTCCGGCCACAGTTCGGATACGATGGTGTAAAGTTCGTCCGGTCCGGCCACGATTTCGGCGTCGGCGATAAAGTCATAAATCCCCTGAAGGTCGTCTTCAGCCAACTCTTTGTGGGCGTAGTCTTTAACGATCAGAGCCATAGCAAAAGAACGCATGGTCATCGCAGCGGTTCCAAAAAACAAAAGCCGCAGGGATTGGGGACTCCGGGCCCGCAGCGAGGTCCGTAACGCGTCATCAGGCGCGAGGAGAACACGAGCGTGCGCGCAAAAATTGCTAGCGAACCTTGCGCAGAGGCTTCTTTCTAACAAATCGGTTTTCGCCAACGCCGTCTTCATTGCGGCTGTCCGCAAGGCGGCGCCAAACGGAGGCCCGCTGCAGATAGCCAACCGCCTCCTCGGAAGAAGCAGCCGATTGCGCGCGCTCCACACTGGTCGGCAAACCAACGATACTTCGACGCGGTGTGAGCTGACGTTGGCATGAGAGACCGCCCGATATTTCGAGTCCGAACGAATGTGCGCCACCGACATAGCCGAGCCGGGAACTGTGGACCGAGTTTTCATTCGCATAGGACGTTGATCGTGAGCCGGATCTGCACGACGTCAAGAGCAGGAGGTTGCAATGAACAGACAGGGGTATTCTTTCCCTGCTGGCGATCTACTTCGGCATCATCGGAACATTGGTGGCGGGTGCCGGGCTCGGCTTAACGAAAATCGTCGACGCCTCCACCGGGATTGCGCGTCATTCGGAGCGGGAAAAGTCTCTGCTAGATGAGCGCCTCGCAACCGCACGCAATATCAAACAGACGTTGGCCAAGCCGGTGCCGCGGCCGGAACCGCTGGCCCCGATCACTGCCAAACCGGAACATACCGCTTCGAAGGTAGCCGCCGCTCCCAAGCCCGCGTGGCCCAAGCTTTCCGTAGAGGCGCGCGGCGCTATGGCGAGCACCGACGTCTCGGCCCAGTTTCGGTCTGGGCCTGCGAACAATTATGACCGCCATGCCGTGGTGAGCCAGTAGCCCGCTGCTGTGCGGTTCGCTCGTGTTCGAGGCGGACCTGAAAAGATTTCGTGGAACGTCAACTCCCCTGACAGTTATTTCGCCAGCATGAACAACGACAGACAAAGACAGGAGTTGATCACGCCCGTTCTTCTTGTGCCGTTTCTGATTGGCGTGCCCGTGGTGCTTGGGGGCGGCTATATCATTTATCACCTGGTGACTAACGCATGCGAGGCTCTCTTCGGGGAGCCGCGGCGGAAGCCCGGCGTCAGAAATGACGTCGGGGTTTGGTCATTGGGGGCGGCGTAGCGCGGCCGGTCAGACGGGGCTGCGTGGAGCTCAGGACCGGCAGCGTTTTCTCGGTTTAGCAGAATCATCCGCAATCCACGCTTCGAAGGATTTGCAATGCGGATGGCGCGTCACAATCCACCAGATGACGGCGGCCCGCGGCCGAGCCTCAGGCTTGAGGCCGCGCCTGCGATCGCCGGGCCTTCGGCCCCTCCTCCCGATTCCATCCCCGATCGAGAATGTAAGATTTACTAAACGTTAACGCGCGCGGGCAATGCTCGGAATTCAGGGAGCCTTTATGCAGCTCGGAATTCAAGGAGCCTTTATGCAGCCAGGACGCGCGCCCATTCCCCAGGAGGAAACTTGCCCGATTCCTGAGAACCTGTTGGGCCAGCTTTACCAGGCCAGCTCGCACGGCCTCGACAGCCTGATCGCAACGGTGCCGGCGAAGACCCGGGCGATGCTCGCGCTGTATTGCCATCGGCGGACGCACTTGCAATCGATCGGGCTTGCGGTCGCCGCGAGTTGCGAAGAACGCGACCTCGAAGAAATCGGCGGCCACGCCGGACGGGTGCTGTTCGAAAAAGCCCGTGCGGCACCGGAGGACGTGCGCGTGTCGTCCTACATCGAGCGCAAGCACGTCAGCTTGTCGCGCGGCGCCATCATGCAGGTCGTGATCAACCAGGATTTAGTCTGACAAGATCGGTTTACAAGATTTGGTCCCGCCATTTCAGACAACGCGGGAACGATGAGGAGAACCAGAGAGAGTGTGCCGCGTCCCTTGATTCAACCTTTCCGGGACTGATTTTCGGCGGCACGCACCCCTAGTGCCGTCCTTCGCGCGGTGGCTATGATCGAACCGTCATCACTCCGCGAATGTAAACGCGGGGACGACGGGGGAGAGCCCTGATCGCGCCAATCCCTGGTCGCATCATGACAATCGAGATTTATCACACGTCGCATTCGACCTGCAGTCAGAAGGTCCGTCTGGCGCTGGCCGAAAAAGGTCTGCCCGAACGCAACAAGGATTGGATCGAGCATGACGTCGATCTCAACAAATTCGAGCAGCTCACGCCGGAATATCTGAAGCTCAATCCGAACGGTGTGGTCCCCACCTTGGTTCACGACGGCCAGCCGCTGATCGAATTGTCCGCGCTGCTCGAATATCTCGAAGAGATCATCCCGGAGCCGAGCCTCGTGCCGGCCGACCGCATCGGCCGCGCCAAGATGCACGCCTGGATGCGCTATGTCGACGAGGTGCCGACCGTCGCGGTGCGGGTGCCGACCTTTGCCAACATCATCGCGCCGATGCGCTTCGCCAAGACGACGGATCAGGATTTTTCCAAACACGCCGACCGGCTGCCGCTGCGCAAGCAGTTCTATCAGCGCATGACGCAAAAGGGATTCGGCAAGAACGAAATCGAATACGCGCTGTTTCAGATCCGCCATACCTGCGCGCGGATCGAGACGGCGCTGAACGAGAACGGCGGGCCCTGGATCATGGGCCGGCAATTCACGCTGGTCGAGCCGCAGGTGACGCCGCTGATCGATCGCATGGAAGATCTGGGCTATGGCGACCTCTGGGTCAGCCTGCCCAAAATGTCGGATTGGTTCGAGCGCGTGAAACAGCGGCCGTCCTACGCGGCGACGTTCTATCCCGGCGCGCGCATTTCGGAAAAATACGCGGCGTATTTTCGCAGCGCCAACGATTGGCGCGCCGAGCGCGGATATTAGGGCGCGATTGGGTGTGGCCGATTCAACGAGAGGCCGGCGCGAGCGTCGGGCCTCTCGTTGTTTTCGTCAGCGCCGGTGGCCGAGCGGAATGCCAAGCTTGAGCGCCTGCTGGCGCAAGGCGCCCGCCGTCCGCTTCATCAGCTTTGAAATCCGCGCGACCGGCGTCTTCGCCTTGGAATGTTTGCGCAGCTCGGCATGATGCGCCCGCGACCAGGCCGCGCGCTTCTTCGACTTCTTTACTTTCTTCGCCATGCAGTTCTCCTGTTGCGCGGGCGTTCTAGCACGCGGCAGCCGCCTCGGCCGAACATTATCGCCGGCAGCGAACAACGCAGACGCCAGAAACGACCCGGCCCCACCTTGGGCGGGGTCCGATTGTACCACGCTGGGACTGTGACTGCTGTGGATACAGAGGATCGATTTAACTCCCGCTTAGCACCGGAGCGGGCACCCTCGCGGCGCCGGGATGACTGCGCTGAAGGAGGAGTGCCGCATGCTCTACGCCGTTCGAAAGCGCCGTGGCCACTGGACCGTCTGCGCGGATGACAATGTGGTATTGCAATTCGAAACTTACGACGAAGCCGTCTCGACCGCGCGGGGTGCGGTCGGAGTGATAGGGTCGCGCGCGCGCCTTCACCCGGAGCCCTGCGACGGCAACGCCGAGCACGGCGACAGCGACGCTCCACTCGTCACGTCGGCCGCGCCGCGCGACGACGGCGCCCGGGACGGCGCGACGGTGCAGGAACCCTAGGGTTGGTTGTTTTGGCTTCGCGCTTCGGCGGCCTGAGCCCCCGCTTCGACCCCCCCGTGGAATTCGGGGCTGGGCTCCTTGCGACCTCGCCGGCGTCCCCGCCTGAGCCGCCATCGCCTGCTGCGCGCGGTGAACGGCGGCGCGGCACTCGCGCACCAGATGGTCGCTGTTTTTCATTTGCGCCAATTTCAGCTTGGCTTTGGCCGCCTGCATCTTGTTCTCGATCACGGTCGGTACGCCCTCGCGCTGGGCGAGCTCGAAGCACTCTTGCGGAATCGTGATGGGAAATTGCACGCTCTCTGCCGCTACGGGCGTGGTGATGAGAAGGGCCAGTGCGGCAGTGCTGAGGCGCATTTCGTCTCCATTGGACAGTTGCAGGGAAAGCCACTCGCAAGCGCGAGCGTCGCAAACGGCGTGGATGTTTGGGATGCGAATCTTATGCCAAGCAACTGTGTCCATCTGACGGCAGGGCTGCTGTCCCAAATTGTCTCTTGAATTGTGGCAGATTGTTCTTTTGACGTATGAAACGGGGCCGTGGGGGCGGCTCGGCCCGGCCCAGTCAAAACGTCCAGTCCCCCGAGGCGAAATGTGGCGACGCGTTGTTTGTGCTAGATATCGAGCCAAGACAAAATTCGCTATGAAGCTGGCCTCGATTCGGAATGCCGGCGACAAACGGTAAGGGATTAGGACAATGCTCACACGTCGGCTCTTTTGCGGATGCCTCGCTGGAGGACTTACTTTTGCTGCGACTGCCGTCCACGCGCAGTCGCTCGAATGTGCCGTCTTCACTCCGGATCGTCAGAAGTCGACAGCGCCGGACGACGCGATTGCGCGCCTTAAAGCCGGCAACGAGCGGTTCACGTCGGGCAAGTCCGTCAATTGCGACCTGATGGCCCAGGTCAAGCAAACAGCCAGCAATCAGTCGCCCTACGCCGCCATTGTCGGCTGCATCGATTCTCGCGTTCCACCCGAGTTGGTTTTCGATCAGCGCATTGGTGACGTGTTCTGCGCGCGCGTTGCCGGCAACATCGTCAACATGGATATTGTTGGCAGCCTCGAATATTCAACCAAGGTTGCGGGCGCCAAGGCGATCGTCATCCTGGGCCATAATTTCTGCGGCGCCATCGAGAGCGCCGTCGATGACGTCAAGCTCGGCAATATCACGGCCTTGCTGAAAAACTTCAAACCAGCACTCGCGACGTTAAACAAGGCTGACGGCCACCGCGACTCTCATAACGATCCGCTGGTTCAAAAGGTCGCCGAAGCGAATGCCCGGCTGACTGCGGCGAGCCTTACCAAGCGCAGTTTGATCATCAAGGCCCTCGTCGACGCCAAAGAGTTGAAGATCGCTGCCGCGATGCATGACATCACGACAGGCAAGGTGACTTGGCTTTCTTAGTGCAATGAACTCGCGCCGTCTCATTCGATCACCTCATCGGCGATGGCGAGCAGCGATGCTGCCGGCACGGTGAGGCCGAGCATTCGCGCGGTCTCGGCGTTGATGATGAGGTCGAACTTCGTCGATTGAACCACCGGCAGGTCAGCCGATTTGGCGCCTTTGATAATGCGGCCGATAGAGACAGCAACCTGACGCCACGCGTCCGCGTTGCTCGCCCCATAGCTGATCAATCCTCCGATATCGACGTGGAGGCGACCCGGATACATCGTGGGGATGGCGTGACTGGCCGCCAATTGCGTCAATTGCACGCGCCGGCCGGCAAAGAACGGACCGGGGCCGATGAAGAGGGCGTCGGGCCGTTCACGTGCGATGGCTTCGAAAGCCGCGTTGATCTCGCGACTGTTGTTGGCGTGTCAAAACCTGGATTTGCAGCTTCATCCCGCGATCGGCGATTTCCAAGTCACGCAAAGTCTCTTCCGTGATCGCGGCGACCAAACCGAGCCTGACCGGGTCGTCGCCGACGTTGAAGACGATCGGGATCGTCGTGGTTGCCGCCTTCGCCGCCAGTGCCGAAATGGTCCCCATCGCCGCGATCAGAACGACCTGACGGCGAACCAGATCGGCCACGAGCGCCGGCAGGAGTTCCTCGCGGTTCTCGGCCCAGCGAAATTCGACCGTTAGATTTTCGCCTTCGACGAAACCAACTTCTTTCAGACCCTTGCGAAATCCGCGCAACGGCTCCGAGAATCCATCGGGCGATTGGCTGCTGAGAAATCCGATCACCGGCATCGCCCGCTGCTGCGCGCGTGCCACTGCCGGCCACGCCGCTGCCGCGCCACCCAATCCTGCAATGAATTCCCGCCGCTTCATACCGCTCCCGGGGTCAAGCGGCATCGTACCGGTTTAAGCGTTTCGTTTGATAGGCTGAACTCAGGCATCGAGCGCGGCCAATTGTCCGTACCGAAGTACTCACATTCTCTGTAACCAGCGTACCTTCTTATTCCCAATCAATCGTTCCGCTATGATCCCGGCCAACCTTGGGACTCACCATGTATAGCGCGACGATTGGAGCTCGCCGTTACACGTTCCGCGATCTCGCGGACCTGTTGGCCAAAGCCTCGCCGTTGCGGAGCGGCGACCAACTGGCCGGGCTTGCGGCCGAGACCGGCGAGGAACGGGTCGCCGCGCAATTTGCGCTCGCCGACCTGCCGCTCGCCACGTTCCTTCGCGAACATGTCGTTCCCTATGAGTCCGATGAGGTCACGCGCCTCATCATCGACACCCACGACCGGACTGCCTTCACAACCGTCGCACATCTGACGGTCGGCGGATTCCGCGACTGGCTGCTGTCCGACGCTGCGACCACGCCAACCCTGGCTGCGCTCGCGCCCAGCGTCACGCCGGAGATGGCGGCCGCCGTCAGCAAAATCAGCCGCTTGCAGGACCTGATGGTGATGGCGGCGAAATGCTCCGTGGTGACGCGGTTCCGCAACACCGTGGGCCTGCCCGGCCGCCTATCGGTGCGGTTGCAGCCCAATCATCCGACCGACGACGCGCGCGGCATCGCGGCCAGCATTCTCGACGGCCTGCTATTGGGCTCGGGCGATGCCGTCATCGGCATCAATCCGGCGACCGACAGTCCGGCGCGCACCAAGACGCTGCTGTTGATGCTCGACGAGATCCGAACCAAGCTCGACATCCCGACCCAATGCTGCGTGCTATCCCACGTCACCACCACGCTCGATCTGATCCGCAAGGACGCGCCGGTCGACCTGGTGTTTCAATCGATCGCCGGGACGGAAGCCGCCAACAAGAGCTTCGGCATCAATCTTGCTCTGCTCGCCGAGGCCCGCGACGCCGCGCTGTCGCTTCGTCGCGGTTCGGTCGGCGACAACGTGATGTATTTCGAGACCGGACAGGGCAGTGCGCTCTCGGCCGATGCGCATCACGGCGTCGACCAGCAGACGCTCGAGGCTCGCGCTTATGCGGTGGCGCGTCCATTCAAACCGCTGCTGGTCAATTCCGTGGTCGGATTCATCGGCCCCGAATACCTGTTCGACGGCAAGCAAATCACCCGCGCCGGCCTCGAGGACCATTTCTGCGGCAAGCTGATGGGCGTGCCGATGGGCGTCGACGTTTGCTACACCAACCATGCCGAGGCCGACCAAGACGACGCCGATGCGCTGTTGGCGCTGCTGGTGACGAGCGGCGTCAATTTCGTGATGGGCGTGCCGGGTGCCGACGACATCATGCTGGGCTATCAGAGCACCTCGTTCCACGACGCGCTCGTGATGCGCGACCTGCTCGGCCGCCGCCCGGCGCCGGAATTCGAGACGTGGCTGGAACGGCAGGGCCTGATGGATGCCGCGAACCGCATCCGTCCGCGCAGCATGCCGAGCCGTTTCCGCGCGCTGCTGCCGGCTTGAACCCAATGGCCGACGACGACACCGCCCTGCCCGATCGCGCGCCGCCACCGGCTCCCAGCGACGACGGAGTTTGGGCGGCGTTGCGCCGGCTGACCGCGGCACGCATCGGACTGCAACGGACCGGCGCATCGCTTTCGACCGGGCCGCTGCTCGACTTCCAGCTCGCCCACGCCCGCGCTCGCGACGCGGTGCATGAGCCGCTCGACGAAACGCGGCTGATCGCCGATCTGGCCGGACTCGAATGCCCTGTCGTTGCGATCGCCAGCGCAGTACCGGACCGGCAAAGCTATCTGATGCGTCCCGACCTCGGCCGCCGCCTGGGGCCCGGAGCCGAGGTCGCGCTCACACCGCATGCAACCGGTCATGATGTCGTGTTCGTCGTCACAGGCGGCCTGTCGGCGCGCGCCGTGCAGAGCCATGCGGCGCCGATGCTGGCCGGCGTTCTCCCGGAGCTGCGCGCGCAAGGCTTAAGGATCGCGCCTCTCGTCGTCGTCCGCCAAGGGCGGGTCGCGATCGGCGATGCGGTCGCCAACGCGCTCCGCGCTGACTGCGTCGCGGTTCTGCTCGGCGAGCGTCCCGGTCTATCGGCGCCCGACAGCATGGGCGCGTACCTGACCTGGCGGCCCTGCCACGACACCACCGACGCGGACCGCAACTGCATCTCCAACATCCGGCCCGAAGGCATCGGCACCACCGACGCCGCCTTCAAGATCGCGCGTCTGCTGCGCGCGATGCGGGCGCGCCGCCTCTCGGGTGTGCGGCTCAAGGATGATTCCGAGCCGTTGTTGGTGGATGGACGGTGACGCGCCGGGTCGCGGCTAACCGCCGCCTTCAATAACTTTCAGGCACGTTGGCCGCAGCTTCTCGCGGTTCCTCTGCAGGCAAGCGAGGTAGGCGAACGGCCCCTCCTCCGGTTTGACCGTCTTGCAGTATCGGCCAACGTCGTGGCTGCACGCCGCCCGTTGTTCAGGCGTTCCCATCTCTTCCGCTTTTTGCGCTTGAGCGCTGGACACCGCCAAGAGCAATGCGATTAAGGCGAGACATCGGGACATTGGCATACTCCCTTTCATTCGGCTTACGTTCCAACAAGTCGACAAATTGGCGGGAACTCAGGCCTCGTCCTTCTTCCTGGCCCTCGCTACAATTTTCAAACTATCGAGTGGGTGCAAGGCCCGCAAGGAGGGCGCCCCCCTGCGCGACTTCGTTTCCTACGACACGACAGCGCATCGGGCAATCCGCTGTTTCCCGTGCTTGCCGTGGATTAACTGCCGCTACGCTCGTTTGCTCTTGAAGTACGCCAGAGTGCCCCTCGTCAGTACCTCGTCGCGATCCAGGACTTCGTCTGCCTCGATGTCGGTTGCCGTTCCGATCCGCTGATAGATCGGAGCAAAATCCTGATAGCAATCGTCCAGCAGCTTTTCGAAGCTCTCGATCACGAAATAGGTCTGCTGGAAATCGTCGATCAGATATTTGGTGCGCATGACGCGTTCGAGCTCGAAGTCAATCCGATGGGGCGAGTCGCTTTCGAGCGCGAAGACGCTTTCCGTGGTGGAGGACATGATACCGGCGCCGAAGATGCGCAAGCCGGCTGCCGTCCGGATCAATCCGAATTCGACCGTATACCAGTAGAGCCGCGCCAGATTCGGCAGCCGGCCGAGCGAGATCGCACGCTGGCCGCCCTTGCCATAGGCCTGCATGAAATTCGCATAGACCGGGTTCGCCAAGAGCGGCACGTGGCCGAACACATCGTGGAAGACGTCCGGCTCCTCGAGATAATCCATCTCCTGTTCCGAGCGGATGAAGGCGCCGGCCGGAAACCGTCGGTTCGCCAGGTGGTTGAAGAAAACATCGTCGGGAACGAGCTCGGCGACCGGGACGACGCGCCAACCGGTGAGCTTTTCGAGCCGGTCGCTCAACCGTTCCATGTTGGGGATCCCGGATCCGGAGAGCTTGAGCGCATGCATCATCGCGATAAATTCGTCGCAAGCGCGGTCGCGCAGGATCGCCCGCGATCGCTTGAATAGGCGATCCCAACGATTGTGCTCTGCCGCCGAATAGGACGACCAGTCCTGGTCGATGGTGTAATCCGGATTACGCGGCGCGTTGTGGTACCGATTCTTCGACTTCGGATCGATGGCTCTGTCCGTGACCGCGACTGACATGCTCGCTCTCCCGCAATTCCCGATCGGCTAAGCCGTCAGTACGCCCCGCCGGATCTGGTCTTCCTCGATCAACTCGAATAGCGCCTTGAAATTACCCTCGCCGAAGCCGTCATCGCCCTTCCGCTGGATGAACTCGAAGAAAATCGGACCAATGACCGCCTTGGAAAACACCTGCAGCAGGATTTTGGTTCCGCCGCCGTCGACAACGCCCTCGCCGTCAATGAGGATGCCGTGCTTCTTCATGCGCTCGATCGGCTCAGCGTGGCCGCGCACCCGGCGAAAGCTTTTCTCGTAGTAGGCGTCCGCCGGCCCAGGCATGAATTGCAAGCCGTTGGCCGCCAATGCGTCGGTCGCCTCGTAGATCGCATCGGTGCCGACGGCGATATGCTGGATGCCTTCGCCTTTGTAAACCCGCAGATATTCCTCGATCTGGGAATGTTCGTCGGCCGATTCGTTGATCGGAATGCGAATGCGCCCGCACGGGCTCGTCAGCGCCCGCGAGAACAGCCCGGTGTGCTTGCCTTCGATGTCGAAGAAACGGATCTGCCTGAAGTTGAACAGCTTGGTGTAAAACGCGAACCACGTGTTCATGTTGCCGCGCTTCACGTTGTGGGTAAGATGATCCAGATAGTGAAAGCCCACCCCCTTCGGCTTTGGATCACGCTGTCCGATCCAATTGAATTCCGCGTCATAGGGTGAACCCTTGGCGCCATAGCCGTCGACGAAATAGATCAGCGAGCCGCCGATGCCCTTGATGGCCGGGACCGCCAACGTCTTGTCCGCCCCGGCGTAAGGCTCGGCACCAAGCTTCACGGCGTGCTCGAAGGCATGCTGGGCATCGACCACGCGCCACGCCATCGAAGATGCGCAGGGACCATGGTCGGCAACGAAACGGGTCGCGAATGCGCCCACCTCGGCATTGAGAATGTAGTTGATGTCGCCCTGACGATAGATCGTGATGGCCTTGGTCTTGTGCCTGGCTACGGGCGTATAGCCCATGCGCTCGAACAGCTTTGCCAGTTCGTCCGGGCGCGGATGGGCAAACTCGACGAATTCGAAACCGTCGGTGCCCGCGGGATTTTGCCCGCTGATTTTGGCGGGCGGTGCATCGTGCGGAAACGGGCCCATAAGATCCTCCAAACTCCCACCGCTCTGCAATTTATTTTACGGCGCAATGACCGCGCGGGGTGTGCGAAATTCGTGTTGAAATGCATAAATATGCACGATACCGTCGTATTCATGATTTCGGACGCAATGAACGTGCATGGATGACTTCGATCTCAGGCTGCTGAATGCGCTGCAGGAGGACGGCCGGCTGACCAACCTCGAACTGGCCGAGCGGATCGGCTTGTCCGCCTCGCAGTGTTCGCGCCGTCGCACGGCGCTGGAGCAATCCGGCGTGATCGAGGGCTACCATGCCGCGCTCGCGAACCAAGCGGTTGGTCTCGACGTGCTTGTCTTCATCCAAGTCGGCTTGGCGACGCAATCCCCCGATAGTGCGCAAGCCTTTGCAAAGCTGATCCGCGGCCTGGAGGAGGTTCAGGAGGCCTATTCGTTGACCGGTGAGGCGGACTATCTGGTCAAGCTGGTGGTGCCGGATCTCAAGACGCTGTCGCGCATTCTCAATGAGGTTTTCCTGCCGCACCGGAGCGTCGGCCACGTGCGCTCTTCCGTCGTGCTCGACCGCGTGAAGCAGACGACGCAATTGCCACTTCGCCATTTGTCGGAGCTTAATGATACGAAAGGCGCCCGACAGCGGACGTCGCCCATGCGGAAGCGCCCATCTCGGAAAAGTTGACGGTCTCGGACTTGCCAAATCTGACGACCGCCCAGGCGCTCGGCCTCGAGATGCGGCCGGGCTTATCGCCCGACCGACGAGGTGACCGAGGAGGCCGCGCGGACGCAGTCTCCTAGCGCAAAAACATCTGCGATCCGGCGAGAACAATCTCCACCGCGATCAGCACAACGATGATCAACTCCAGCCGCAGCGAGCGCTCGGTGTCGATGATGTCGGCGAAGGCCTTGGCGGAATCCGAGATCACGGTGAGCTTGCGGGTCAGGACATCCGCCCGTTCCTTCAATTCATACTCGTCTTCGAGTTCGCGCGTAAAAGCGCTCCAGGTCGGGCCGCTCCCAGAGCACGTCTGGCTTTTCCGCCACCGCGACCAGACCGGAAATCCGATGTTGCACCAGCAACGCGTTGCCGATGTGCTTGAGAATGGCGCGGCGGCCGCCCGGCGTGCGGCCATGTTCGGCCAGTCCCCGCGCGATCGGCTGAATGACGTCGAACACCTCCGCCACACGCTTTTCGTCGTGCGCCAGGACCACGCTGGTGGCGAGCGCGTCGGCGATCAGCAGGGTGTGCTCGGTGGTCAGCGCCTTGACGGCAATGACGCCCGATGGCGTGAGCTGGTCGTCCTTGTCCGGCGCGATTTCGATTTGAACGGATTCTTCCTCGCGCGGCTTGATCGCGCCGACGATCCGGCCATCCAACCGGCCGATGACCTCCTCCTCTTCGAGCGGCGACATGCCGACCGTGACCACCACGCCATAGCGGAATAACGCGACCACGCCATGCTCGCCGGCGCGAAACGCCAGCGGGATGGTCGACAGCACGTCGTTGCGTTCAAGGCCGGCGGTCTCGATCCGGTCGCCGAGCAGCAGCGCCCGGACGGTAACGCGGCGTTCGCGCGCTATCGCTAGGGGGAAATCGCTCATCGGAGTCTCGCCGGCTGATGGTGTGGCAGCGCGGCGGCCTTCAAACAGATAGGTCGGAAAATGACGATTGCATCATGATCACAACATCGTCCGCGGCCGTCGCTGCTGCGATCTCGTCAACCCGGGTGGAGAAGTCGGATGGCAAGGACAAGCCGAGGTCGTTAAGCGTCGAGCGATTGACGCTCTTGCCTGGCAAGGAAGCGAGCTTCGAAAATTAGCGAATAAAGCATGTGTCGCATGATACCGAGTCCGCGCGGATTAGGACAGCGTCGGTGTCGCATTATTTTCTATGGGCGTTTTATTTGCCGCGTCCGCGTCCCGATCACATTTTATGTCCCCTGTACATTCCGGATTGTGATGCTTGCACTTCAACTTAGATACGCGGCGAGCGACCGCATTGCCGTGTCTTAAATGTCGAGTCTAAAATGGACAATCGCAGGCGCGTTGGCGTGCCAAGCTCGTGTCCGTACCCCTACCGCAGGTTCGCGAGCCTGCGGTTCGACAAATCGAGCGAGCGCAAGTCGCTCCCCGATATCACACAACTCGTATTCTCAAGGAGGAAGGCCTGATGAATACCAACCCGAATACCAACCCCAAGACAACACCCACCCGTTCCCCAAGCTCAGACGCTCCGCAGCAGTTGCGCGAGATGGCAGAAACCAGCGCCAAACAATCCAAAGAAACCTTGGAGAAAATCGGCGCCGCGACGACGGAAGCGGCCGAGATGATGACAAATTGCGCTTCGACGGCGCTCAAAGGGATGCAGGAGTACAACAGCAAGCTCGCCGAATTCACTCAAACGAACACCAAATCCGCCGTCGAATTCGTCCAGAGCCTGGCCGGAGTGAAGTCGCCTTCGGAATTCATCCAAGTTTCAACCGAACATGCCAAGCATCAGCTTGAGACGATGACCGAGCAGGCCAAAGAGCTCGCGGCGCTCACCCAGCAGGTCACGTTGACGACCGCGGAGCCAATCAAGACCGGCTTGGCGAACGTATTCAATCGCGCCGCCTGAATTCAGGCGGTTTGCATTTTTGCCGTCGTTGAAGCCCCGGCGCTCTCGGGCTTCGACGGACTACGCCGCATGGAGCGGCGTCATCCGGTCGGATCATGTGCGCGCTTGAGCGACTTGCCCTTGCGGCCGCTATCCCGCGTGGCCCGAGGCGGCGCGGGCCGAAAGGGTTTCCGCCACCGTGCGCGAGCGGTGGTCGAGCCGCAGCGTCAGACAGCAGGCCGATCCGCCGCTTCGCAGGAAGGCGGCGAGCGGCGTGGTGACGACGGCATAGCCGCGCTGCTGCAGCGCGCGGCGAAGCGTCTCGCTGCAACTCGACAGCACCAGCACGCGCCCGAAGCACACCGCGTTGGCGGCAAAGCGCGCGGCATCGGCGGGATCGAGCGCGATGCGATCGGCGGGCGCGACCCGCCGCTCGATCGCCGCGCGGGCTTCGGCAGTGAACGCGCCCGGATGGTAGATGACGCCGCCGCACGGCAGCGGGCAAAACGCGGTGTCGAGGTGGTAGAAGCTCGGATCGGCGAGATCGAGCGGGACGCAGCCCGTGCCGAAGCTCGCTTCGACGACCGCTGCTGCAGTTTTGTCAGAGCGGAAACCGCAGCCCATCCAGAATGTCCCGCGATGGCCGTCCCACAAACAGTCGCCCGCGCCTTCGAGCACGGCGCCGTCCGGCATCTCGATGACCTCGTCGATCAGGCCGCGCGCCTTCAGCGTGCGGAAGCTTTGGGCATACACCGGCTGCTCGCGTTGCCGCTCGGGATGGCGGAAGCGTGCGAGCAGCGCCTTGCCGTCCAGCACCACGGCGGCGTTGGCGGTAAAGACCAGATCGGGCAGATCGGGCGCGGGCTCCACCTGCTCGATCGAGGCGCCGTGGCCGAGGAGCGCGCGATGCAACCCCGCCCATTGCCGCGCGGCGGTGGCGTGCAGCGCGTCGCCGCTGTCGGCCCAGCCTTTGGGGTCCATCCAGGGATTGATGCTGTAGGTGACCGCAAAATGCTGCGGACGACACATCAGATAGTGGGGACGCGGGGGTTGGGCTGGCGTCGCGCGGATGTTCATCGCTGAGCGAAGAGCCCCTTGCTCTCAGGAACAGGCGAAACGAATTCGGCGTGCGAAAAAATCCTAGCAGGATGGGGACACGTGGCAATCAAATGCAGTGCGGTAAGGTCCGCGGTGTGGAGGAACTTGGGCAATGTCGGTCTCGCCGATACGCTGGTCTACGTCGATTTGCCGCTCGTCACCCACCACTGGTTTGTGACCAAGCGGCTGATCAATGGTCTGTTCGCCAACCCGGAGGGCTAGCCGGACAACAGTCCGATTTGGAGCAGCACGATGGACAGCTACAAAGTGCTGTGGTTTTGCCGTCGCCGGTTGACGCCGCGATACCGGCAGTTGGTCGCCGACATGGCGGCGTCGAAGCGGGTTCATCACGTGAGATAACTGCTCGCTGCCGTCGAGCACGAGCGTATGAGTGCCTGATTTGTCCGCGGCCGATGTCAGGGTCCGTTCTTGCGAGAACGGCCATAGGCCCTCAGCGACCACGCAACTGAACATGTATTCATGGTTCCCGCCGGAACGAAAAATAGTCACGCGCATTCTTTAGCCGACGACACTCAAACATCCGGAGGCACCATGCGTTCACTGTTCATCAAGAAGGCCGGCATCGCGGCGCTAGCCGCGCTGTCACTTGTTGGCGCCACGCTCGCCGCCTCAAGCACGGCGGAGGCGCGCTACTATGGTCGCGGTTGGGGTGGAGGTGGCTTTATCGGGCCGGCCATCGTTGGCGGTCTGGCTCTCGGCGCCCTGGCGGCATCGCGCCCTTATTACTACGGTGGCTACGGTGGCTACGGCTACTACGGCGACGGCTGTATCCGGAACCGCGTGGTCGGCTACACCCCCTACGGCCGTCCGATCGTCCGGCCGGTCAACGTCTGCTACTGAGCGATCCCAGAGGCCCAGAAGCGGGTTGGAGGCCCTAGGCTCCAGCCCAAAGAAGAGCCCGGCGCCGCCCCTTGGCGTCGGGCTTCTTACTTCCTCAACAGCCGATAGCGTTACGGGCCTCCGGGTTGGCGCCGCAGCTTGCGGGCGGCGCTGAGCGCTTTGCGAATGGCGTCGTCCTGAGAGGTATCATCGAAGGCAATGGTCTTTTTGCAGCCTGGGCATGGCCATGCTGAAGCCGTTCCGAATTTTTCTGAAATGCTCCCGGAAGGGCTTGCCGCACTTGGGGCATTCAATTCTGATCTTGTCGGCTGGGAGCATGGCGACACTAGAGCGCCGAAAGGTTTTTAATTCATAACCAAGATGCCGCAGGGGCCCGATGGGGGGATCCGCAGCGAACGGTCAGTACCGCACGGCTCGTCGATCCGTTTGCCGGGCTCGGCGGCATTGGTCTCAAATGGTTTGGCCTCGCGGCGCTTCACCTCGGCCAGCACCGCAGTGACCAGACGGTCGAACTCGCGTTGAGTGCGGCGGCTGGCGCGGTCAGGCGCTGACGCGTCCGATGGCGCCACCGCCCGGTGCCGTCTGCGGGCCACTCAGAGAAACACCAGGCCGCCCAAGCCAAAACAGATCGGGCTGGAAATCAGGCCGTAAATGAAACTCATCCTCGCATCGGCCGCGGCATAGGCAACCACGGCGTCGGCTGATGGTCTTTTCCGCGTTTTACCTAAACGGATATGGCTAATGCGCGATCTGCCAAAGGCCTCACCGTCGTATGTTCAGTGCGCGAAGATCAAGCACGTGGTCGTGCAGTGCGCGAGAATGCGGCCGGCTTGGTCGGTTAACGTTCCTTCCGCCGTCCCGACCCGGCGCCCGCACGAAATCACCTTGCCTTCCGCCTTCACCAGGCCGGTCTGCAGGGTGATCGGCCGGACCAGCGAAATCTTGAACTCAAGCGTTGTCTGCGCAAAGCCCTTGTCCAGCATGGACAGCACCGCGAGCCCCATGCAGGTGTCCAGCAACGTGGCAGCAAGGCCGCCGTGAACCGTGCCGGCCGGGTTGCAGTGGCCCGCATGGGGCTCGGCGGCGGCCACCACACGGCCCTTGGTAACCTCGACAATGTCGTAGCCCAACGTTTGCGCCATCGTGTTCATCGGCAAGGTGCCGTCGACCAGCCCTTGAACAAATTCGAGACCGCTCATGGCGCGGCGTTGATCGTCATCGATGACGCCAAAGTGTTTCCCAGCAGCGGATGCCGTCATCGGTTGCACTCCGAACGATGGTTGAAGGCGCGCACGGGCGATCATCACTGCGGCGGCGCCGGCGCGCCACCCGGTTTCTGTGTATCGTTAGGGCTCTCTCGCTTGCACGATGGCTTCCAGAATTCGCATCGCATCGGCGGTGCCGTCCGCTTCGCCCTTCTCAAAATCCTGTCCAGCCTGTCCCATCGTATTGGTGACATGGGCGAGGCAGAGCACCTGTCTGTTCGCGGCCTGCGCGAATGCATAGAGCGCGGCGGCTTCCATCTCGACCGCCAGCACGCTTTTGGAACGCGCCGCCGCAATGGCCTCGGCGGTTTCACGAAATGGCGCATCAGTGGTCCAGCTTGCGCCGACCGTCACCGGCAGTCCTTTGCTCTTGAACGCCTCGACCGCCATCGCGACCAATCCGGGATCGGCATGGCCGTACTCCGAGGCTGCCGCGTAGTGGTAACTCGTGCCCTCATCGCGCAGCGCGCGGTCGATGATGACGAAATAGGGCGTCGGTCCGGCCGGAGTGACCTGGCCCGCCGACGTGATGCTCACCAGCAGTTGGCAACCGCTGGCGAACAATTCTTCGGCAATCAGGACGGCGAACGGCGCGCCCACGGCGCAGCCGACGATCCCGACCGTTTGCCCGGCCAGCGTGAAGGTGTCGAGCGCGGTGTGGTAGCAGGGCCAGTTCGGAAATGGCTGCGCCAGACCGGTCTGCCGCAGCCGGCGCACGATATCGCCGTCGGGATCCAGGATGCAGAGCGCCGGCACATCGACCGTCGCTAGACGCTTTTGCCGCCGCGCTTCCCGCAAAAGTGCCGCGGGTTGGAAAACCGACGGCGACGATGGGTTCTTGTTATCGCGGAGCGGCATGGTTCAGGACGCCGGGCGTTCAAACACCGCGCCGTAATGATACGGCGGCACTTCGACAACGCGATGAAGTTTAAGGTCCCCCGCCTCGACAGCCTGGGCGGTCTCGCCGGGCGACATTCTCAATTCGGTTTTTGGACCGCGCGGCTCGCCCAGGATCGTGGTTTCCTCGCGCGGCCGCCGATGCCAGTTCACCACCGCAAACAATCCAGATGGCAAAAGCGCATTGTGGACCGAACGCGCCAAGCGCGTTCGATCCGGTACGCCATGGAAGGCGTTTGCCAGGAACACAAAATCAACCGGCCGCGGCCACAGCTGGGTAAGTTCGTATGCGTTCCCCGCCACGAAATCGCAATTCGCGACACCGCTTTCGGCGAGCCGGTGCCGAGCCACATCCAACAGATCGGCGTCGATATCGATGGCCACGGCATGCCGGGCGAGCTTGGCGATTTGCAACGTGAACCAGCCGTCGCCCGAACATAAATCCATCACCGTCATGTTCGGCTTTACGCCAACAGCGGCGAGGACCGCGGCCGGATCGGGCCACAGCGCCCCCCACCAGCCAGCATTCGGCATTTCCGTGCCGGCGAAAAATCCTGGGAGCTGGCCGGTCATATCGTCAAAATCTCAAGCGACAGCAAGCGAAAGACTTTAGCGCATCTCTACGGCCGTGAGCGCAGGCCAATTACTCGTCTGCCGCACGGTATGGAGTGCTCAAGCGCTAACGATCTAAAATTATTTCGGTACTTCGAGTGGGCGAGTGAGGCCGAAGCCAAAAAATGGTCGCCATTTTGGTCGGTCCCCTCCGACGGACTGACACTTTCATTATACCCGGGTTGCCATCCGCTCACCGCCGCGATGGGCAAGATTTCCCGCGTGCGATGGAATAATGGGAATAACCTCCGTTGGATACAACATTTTCCCGCTATGTCCGGAACCGAACTTATCGTTTAACGTTGACCTCTCAAGCGTTCCTCAAAGAGCCGCTTATTCGGCATCGGGCGGTTGTTCGTCCATCTGGGTTCGCCTCAAAAAACAACGACAGAAAGCAACGAAAACGCCGGAGGCACCGTGCGGAGCTCTCAACACTTGCGGCTCAAGCGCAACTCTACTTCGACATCGCCCGCTTGCTGAGCGAACGGAACGCGGCCGAGGAAGCTATGGCAACCGCGACCAAATACCTCGCGCAGGCTGAAGAGATGGAACGCGCAGAACGCATTTCGTCCGAACGGGCGATGGCCCAATGACGGGGCGGTCAATTGCCGCGCACGCTACCGCTATTGAGTCAAAGCGGTCGTGCGACCCGAAAAACCGGCGGTGAAGCTGGGGGCACGTGACTGTACGTCGCCTCACTCCACTGCTCGCCGGACGGGTGCCACAGGGCGTTGTGCCGCGACCGAAAACGCTGGAAAAACTGCCAAACATCTGTCAGCCGGCTTGGCGAGGGCGAACCGTCGCGCGGCATGCCGAAGTGACGATTTAACCCCACTGGTTCGGGTTCTCCGGCGATCCGCGAGGCTTTGTCATCGATATCGTGCTGCCGCAGAACCGAAACCGGGCGGCAGAGGAATTTTGCTGCGTCAGCGCAGCGAAACGAACCAAGACGACAGACCGATAACCGGAGCGATTGGAACGATCGGCCTTGCGCGCCGTGTCATCCAACCGCCCTGACTCTTTCATTTTCGCGGGCGCAGATCAGCGCGCTGCAACGAAGAACAAATCATATTGGCCGTAATGACCGATGCGGGCCACAGGGCGTACCGATTGCCGCGCTAGCCCAGAGCTGCCGCTTATTGCGCCAGCCTCGCCCGTATCGTTGCCGGCTCCGGCATTCGACGGAGCATGGGCGATAAATAAGTCGCCCACACGCGTTGCGACGTAGGCGGCGCCGGCGCCGATGCGGCGCCAGCCTTCCTCGTCGTTGATCACCGTGATGGCTTTCCCGCGACTATAGAACTCGGCTGAGAACGGGCGGAACGAGATGAAAATGAGCGGAGCATCGGATGGTATCAGCGTCACGCCCGGCGCATTCACCGCTGGGATCGGAACCGGATGCGCCCGCGCCTGATCGTACGCCGCCAGCATGGTCTTGACCGACTTGTGTTGCATCTTGTCGGGCTGGCTGACGTTCACGATCGCCACGCTGCACGCGACCAGCAGCGTCACCGCCAACCCGAGGCTGAGCCATGTGCCGATCTGGCGGCCAGACCGATGTTGTCGCGCCATCCAGCCACCCGCCAAAATGGCAGCGGCCGGCAGACCAGGCAGCACGTAAGTCATGATGATATTGCGTGCCGGCGTGAACAACAGCAGCGGCGTGATCATCCAAGCCAACAGATAGCCTTGCCAGGCCCGCTCATCGGATCTGATGAAATCGGGTTGACCGGTCGCTGCATCGGACGCATGGGCGGGACTGCTAGAAGCGGCGGCATTCACCGGCGTCGCCATGAGTGTCGCGGTCGACGCCCTGATCTCAGGTCGCCAATACCACGCGGCCAGAGGCAGCAGGATTGACCAAGGCAGCATATCGATGAAGGCGAAGGCCCAGATGGCGCCGACCGGATATTCGTGAGCATTCCCGTAACGGTCGCCTTCCCAGCCTGGCGTCACAAAGCGGTGCCAGTGTTCGCCCAGCAGAAAGTATTCGAGGAATCCGGGCGTGCGCTGTTCCGCGAGCCAGTACCAGGGCAGTGCGATCAGTAGCGTGAGAAACGCACCGCTAATCCACGGCAGACGGCGCCAAGTGTCGAGCCAACGGCGATTGTAAACGATCCAAACGAATATCGGCGCGCCGCTCAACACCAAAGCGACCGGCCCTTTGGCGAGCAGCCCCAGAATGAGACCGCAGAAAAACATCGTTCCGGCGCACCACATGGAGCGCTGGGAAGGCTGTGAGCCTGCGCCATCGCCGTCTTCGAGCGCCAGCCAGAATCCCGCCATCGTCAGCGTCGTGCCGAGAACGAGCTCGATGTCGGTCATCACCGCGCCGCTCGAGACGAAGAACAAGAAACTACCGGAGATCAAGGCCAGGGTCGGCAGCGCCGCATCGCGATCGCGGCGCGCCGCCAGCCATACAACCAGACCGACAATGAGCAGCGAAATAATCAGATGCGGCAGCCGCGCGGCGAACTCGTTGACGCCGAACAGCTTGAGACTGATCGCCGTGACCCAGAACGCCAGCGGCGGTTTACCCCAATAGGGCACGCCGTGATCGAACCAGGGCGTGACCCAGTCGTTCAGCTCCGCCATTTTGCGGCTGATCTCGCCGTAGCGGGCTTCCGTAGTGTCCATCAGCGGCGCTGCCGCCATGCCGATGAGGCGCGCCAATAACAGTAATCCGAGCAGAAGTGGAACGGCGCGATAAAAGAATTTCGAGGATGTGGGGGTCATTGGCCTCAACGACGGGCGCGCAGTCATTGCCGATGAAACGTCAATTCACGGGTCCGATGCAGAACCCTGGTTCATCAATCATGAAAAACCCCGCCGCGCCCGGAGGTTACGCTGGGCTGCAATTGGGACACAAGAGTGGCGGAATTGCCAGCCCCCGGTACCACAAGTTACATGTGTGACAATTTGTTCGCGATACACTTCAATGGGTTGAAGCCGGTCCAAAAACGTTAGCGCTCGCTCGCCAGGCTGAACGACGCGAGGGCGCGCTCCGCAGCTGGTGCGCGGTCAGCGCCTCGCGCTTCGTCAATTCAATGATGCGTTGGGCCACAACTTCATTCACAACGGCTGGCTGGCCGCGGTCATGGAGCTTTTGGCGCACAGCTTCGTACGCTTGCGCCATCATCGTCACCTGCTCAGCCGAAAAGACCCCGCCGTCCAGCAGATGCCGAAAAGGCATGTGCACCCCGCTCCTACCGCCCCACGCGAAATTGATATCAGTTAAACTCCTTTGCGGATAGCATACGATTCACCAAATAAATTCTGCCTCCGATGTATTGAAATAATGGAGGGAGCCGCAACGAAGAACCCGACCCGCGAGACCAGCTTTCCGCTCAGTTTTCTGCACGAGTTTTTTCGAGTCGTTCCGCCTCCTTTGCTCTTTCGTCCCACGGTCAGCCATTTTCAGCAGAATTTTTCCGTCATTGACATTCATCGTGCTCGCCATCCGCCGGCAGTCTGCGGCGTATTGGTGGTAGGTCTTGGCGTCCTGCATGGAGACCTTCTCAACCTGCCCTCGCGCTCGACAACGCCTGGAACTGGGGTTCCGTTCGTGCTCCACGGTTTCGTGATGGAAGTTGGAAAGAAACCAGCAAGCCGCTTGCTTCGTTGGAATAATGGTAAGCGCAAAAGAACACCGCCGCTATGCCGCCCAGTGCCTTGCTCTGGCCCAAACAACCCAGAGCCACCCGGCTGCGATCGGGCGCCTGGCGAGAACTCGCCATCCACGACGCGGACAACGACCGGTGCCCGGCCGGCTCGTCTGGCCTTGCGCGATGGCAGCAAATAAGGCGGCAAAGTCAGGCTTCCGCAGCGGGCGGCGCCCGCCATTTCGGTCCCGCCCCCGGTTCTGAAATTCACCATGTATTGCATTGACTGGAACAATTCAGCGAGGAACGGATTTCTCTATGTAATTTGACGTATCGGGGAGGAAGCCGCCAATGACTTCCGCAGACCATTACCGGGCCTTGGCCGCGCAATGCGATGCCAAAGCCAAGCAGGAAGCCGATTGGCAAATCCGCGCCGAGTGGGAACACATGGCCCGCTCCTACCATCGGCTGGCCCAGCAAGCCGAGCGCAATGCGCAAACGGATGTGACCTACGAGACGCCGCCGCAGCGGCCCGCCGCCGCCCCGCCCGCTCAACAGCAGCAACAGCAACAGCCGAAGGCCAAGGGCGAATCCGAGATCGAAACCAGGCCGGAAAACGACCGCTGACGTTGGCTACCAGCGCGTCCACTTCCTATTATGTATTGATATGGGTACCCGTATATGGGTAATATGGCTCCTACGCTCCTCGCGCTGGAGCCGCTTGATGACCGCCACCCGCCGGCCTACCCGCCTTGGGCAAATCCCCGCCACCAACCGCCCCTCGCCGCCGCCCCGGCCGAACCGCTTTATCTCGTCACCTACGACTACCGCGACCGCGCCATCGGCCGCTGCACCGGCACCGCCGATCTGTCGCTGAACCGACAGTCGCGCCGCGAGGTCGCCGAGCAAATCGCGCGGGGGCTCATTCCCGGCGCCGAGCGGGTGTTCGAGTGCGTGCCCGGCGAGCGCTGCACCGATATTTCCGAGGACGTCGCCCGCGACGCCATGGGCCTGGCGCTGCAACAGTTCGAGCCGCTCGACGGCGACCTGCTCGATTTCCTCGAGCGTCATCTCGGCTGCCGGTCGGTCCCGAGGCCCGCCGGGAGTTCGCCGCATGAAGTGCCGCGACCGCGCGCTGGAATGTGCGCGCGACGGTGAGACAGCTCAAGCGCGAATTGCAGCAGCAGGCCAAGCAGCGGGCGTGATTGCGCGGTAAGCTTGGCATGCCGGAGCGGAGATGATCGAGACCTGGAAGCGCTGGGCGCAGACGATCAAGCGAGACATCCATGCGCTCTATTTGGCATCGCGCGATCCTCGTGTCCCTTGGTACGCCAAGGCGGTTGCTGTGGCGGTCGCGGCCTACGCCGCGTCGCCGATTGATCTGATCCCCGATTTTATTCCGGTCCTGGGCTATCTGGACGATCTCATCGTCGTGCCGCTCGGTATCGCGCTCGTCATCAAGCTGACCCCGCCCGAGATCATGGCGGAACATCGGGCGGGCGCCATGGCGGCGCAGGACCGCCCCACGAGCAAGACTGCGGCGGCCGTCATCATTGCGATTTGGGTTCTGGCCATCGGCCTCATTGTCTGGGTCGCCTACCGTTCCTGTGGCTAGTTAAAAAAACCGCCCCGGATTTCTTAGGGCGGCTTCTTGTCATAGCACGAAAAAACTCAGTCGCGGCGGTCGATGATGACTTCGCTTCGCGACGCGGCTCCGTGGCTGATGGCGCCGGCGTTGCGGCGTAAGCCGCAGGCGCCAAACACTTCAACTACCAGCGGCTCCGGCCGTAACGCCATCCGCCACCCCAGCGCGATCCGCCGCCGCCGCGCACGAGCTTGATCACCACCAGCAACAGAATGGCGCCGATGGTGGCGTTGGCGATCGCAGCGACGAGGCCGGCGCCGAGATGGATGCCAAGCCGCGGCAGCACCCAGCTGCCGATGAAGGCGCCGATCACTCCGACAATCAGATCGCCGATCAGACCGAAGCCGGTGCCTTGCACGATTTGCCCGGCCAGCCAGCCGGCGACGATACCGACCAGCAGAATGATCAGCAGACTTTCACCTGACATATGCATCTTCGTATCCTCTCGATGGAATAAGACCCCGCCGGGCGCTCGGCCCGACGGCGCAACAGCTCAGCATTCTAGTAGAGGCCGAAGCCGAACGGGCCGATGCCGACGCCGACGCGCGGGCCGCCGTAATAGCCGTAGCGGGGCTCGGCGTAATAGGCCGGTCGGTTGTAATAGCCCGGCGCATAGCCGCGGCGCACCGAGCGATAGCGGCGGTCGGTGTTCCAGCAATTGCCGTTGCGGTTGCAGACAACGCGGACCTCCTGCACGAGGCTGTCGCCTTGCACCACCGAATTGCGGCTGAACGGCATCGCGCCGGCGCTGCCGATCGTGACCGCGCCCGTGATGGCAACCATAGCCACTGCTGCGAGCAGCGGCAGACGGAAGGTCTTCATCGAAAATCTCCAGAAAGGGTAGCCCGGAGCTGCTACAATGGATTGCCGAATTCAGATCGGTGCTGGGGCCGGCAACCCAACGCCCTCGCGGTGTTATTGTTCCGCGGCGCGGACATTTCGCGGGGCGCGAAAGGGCGAAGCCGCGCCGGATGCGCTGCTCCTCGTTTTTTCGGATGTGAGCAATTTTGTACAGCCAGCCTATACGCGCCGTGGAAGAATCAGGGTTAAGTCGGGCCGGTCCATCGGCCCGGTCCGGGTGCGAGTGTCGAACTCCCGTCATCCGGAAATTGCGCCCGCCGCGCGGCAACCCCCTCGCGGCGGGCGCATCCATCATCGGCCAAGCGTCTGGACGGGGCGGGCGGCAAAGCCGATCGTACCCACCCAATACGGCGCGCAGGACCCGCCCGGTACGGACATCCTATCGGGCCGCCGGGCTTTATTTAGCCATTTTGACGATGGAACTTGGACGAACTGTTCAGCTTCTACGCATCGAACCAAACGGGGCATATCATGAAACGTACTTTGATGGTTTGCGCGACGGTGGCCGCGATTGGCCTCCCCATGGCGCTGCAGCCGGCGCAAGCGGGCGGCAATGGTGGAGCCGTCGCGGCCGGCGTTCTCGGCGGTCTTGCCGCGGGCGCCATTATCGGTGGCGCGGTGGCGCAACCGCGCTACTACGCGCCCGCGCCGGCCTATGGTTACGAAGTGGAGCCGGCGTATGCCGCGCCGCGCTGCTATATGACCCGCGGCGAACCGGTTTGGGACGCGTACCGCGGCATTTGGGTTCGGCCACGTGTGCGAGTTTGCGATTAAACACGCTGTCGTTAGACTAGACACGCTCGCGTTAAGAGCCCGCCGGATTCGTCCGGCGGGCTCTTCGCTATTCATGACCTCGTGAGCCCCGACCATGAATCCGGCGGTGAGACCGGGAGCTTTCGTGGCTTTCGGGGCCCGGGGCAACGAGCCCGGCCAGTGTGCGGAACGGCTGCGCGATGCCAGCGTCTCGTCTCGCAGCCCCGCCAGCTGGTCCTAGTCCAGCGGCTCGAGCTTGATGATTGACGCGCCGTGGTTGCTGCCGATCCAGAACGTCACTGGGCTCGTCGAATTGTCGACGAACACGCGGCGGATATTGGTCGTCTTGGGCAGCTGATACTCGACATATTGCCCGGTCTTCGGATCGAGCCGCGACACCCGGTCGCTCATCATCGAGCCGGTCCAGGCCTCGCCATTCTTGTCGACGACGACGTCATAGGGCTGCGCCCACGGCGTCGGCACCACCCATTCCTTGATCTTCTCGGTCTTGGGATCGAACATGCCGACGGCGTTGCCAGCGTATTCGGCGTACCAAAGCCGGTCCTGCCCATCGACGGCGCCGCGGCGCGGCCGCGAGTTGGCGATGTCGCCGCTGTAGGCGGTGAACTTGCCGGACTTGGCATCAACAATGCCGATCGCCGAGGTCTGGAAGTCGAGCAGATAGAGATTGTTTTGGCTGTCGGCGCGGATGCCGTAGACGCCGAGACGCTTGCCGTTGGCGCTGAACGAGCCGAGGTTCTCCCACTTGCCGCTCTCGACATCGAGCCGCAGGATCTGCGAACCGTCGGAGTTCTTCACCCAGACCTTGCCGTCGACATGGGTGAATGACGGATCGAGATGGCCAGCCTGGGTCGCGTCGGTCTGCCATTCCTTCGGAATCGACCAGGTCGTGAACGTCTCGGTCGTCTTGTCGAAGCGCGCGATGCCGGCCTGATACATCATCCCGACCCAGGGATTGCCGGCCTTGTCGAGCCCGATATCGAGCGTGCCGACCGGATAACCCGGCTTCAGCACCGGGATCGGATATTCCGAGACCTTGCCGGTCTTCGGATCCATCTTGCCGAGGAACTGCTCGCCGAAATGCGTGAACCAGATCATGCCTTGTTCGTCGAGCACGACGTCGTGCGGCTGGATCTGCCGGCGCGGCAGGGCATATTCGGTGATGATGACGCGGTTGGCGCGGCCGGTCAGGCGCGGCAGCGTCTTCAGCGGATAAGACCAGCTCTCCTTGCTGAGGTTGATCGAGGCGAGATACTCCGCGACCATCCGCATATTCGGCCCTTGGCCGAGCGAGCGCTGCGCGTTGCCGACGAGCCGCTGCGGATGCTCCGGCGTGCTGCCCGGGTAGTAGCCGACCATGCGGTTGAAGATGTCGACGAACTGCTCGCCGTCGTATTGCGAGCGCACGATGCGGTCGAGGTTGTGGCAGCTCACGCAGTTGAGCAGCGCCTTCTTTTCCTGATCGGTGCCCGGGAAGCTCACGAACCATTCGGCGTTCGACATCTGCTTGGGCAGGTTCTTGGTCGGCGCAAGCTTGATCTCGATGGTCTCGGTCTTGCCGGCGGCGACGTCGGCGCTGCGCGGGCCTTCGAGGTCGTAGCCGATCGCCCGGATGCTGAGCCCGTACTGGCCGGGCTCGAGCCGCGACGCCGGGAAGCTGAACTGGCCCTTGTCGTCGGTCGGAACGCTGACGGTGACGGTCGAGCCTACCTTTTTGGCGCTGACCACGACGCCTTCCATGGCGCCTTCCATGGCGCCTTCCTTGTCGGACGTGACCCGGCCGGACAGCGCCGCGCTTTGCGCGAAGGCGGGCGCGGACAACAGGAAACAGGATGCAAACAGGCCTAAAGCCGCGACCATTGCGCTGCGCCGCATAACGATCTCCCTAGACGCTTCGTTGTTGCTTGTTGGGCGCAAGCATAGACTTTGCCGCGCACCGCTACAATCAGCGCCTAGATCAAATAAATCCGATCCGGCAGCTCATCGCGGCTCGCCTCCGTCCGCGGGCAATGTTTGGCAAGTTCGTTGCCACACAAATCGATGGCCGCGACAAAGCCGTCGGCGATGCGGCCGTCCCGCATATGCGCAACCAGCGCATCGACCGCCGCCTGCCATTGCGACTTCGGAACGCGGGCGGAAATACCATCGTCGGCAATGATGCGGGCATAACGCTCGGCGAGCGAAACAAAGATCAAGACTCCGGCGCGCCCGCTTTTTCCCGAGAGGCCGCGGATCCGGAACTGCTGCATGGCGACGCCATGCGCTACCGCGCGGCGCATCCGCCGCGTCATCAGCGCGACCCGGACCGGCGACCAGCAGAAGAACCCGGTCAAAATCACGAAGGCCACGATCTGCAGCGAGAGAATGCGGTACACCGGCATCGCCGTGAGGCACACCAGCAGCCACGGCAGCGCGAGCGCGCCGATGGCGGCGAGGAACACCGGCAAGGCCGTCGCGGTGGCCGACGATTGCGCCAGCACGCAAACGATCTCGCCCGAGGTCTTGGCCTCGGCGGCGCGGATGGCAGCGGAGATGCGTTCGCGTTCCTCAGCCGAAATGCTCATCACCAGCTCCCCGATGCCCCGCCGCCACCCGACGAGCCGCCCCCGCCGGAAAACCCGCCACCGCCGGAGGATCCGCCGCTGCTTCCCGAGCCGCCCGAGCTCAGCAGGATATTCAGCACGACGTTGAAGAAAAACCAGCGGAATCCGGGCGACACGATGAGCAGCACGACGACGATGATGACGATCAGGATGAGGATCCAGTTGACCGGATCGCTGGCCGGGTGATTGTCCAGCCGCAGCGACGGACGCTTCTCCCACTCGGAGGCATCGGTGGTGAGCACCGTGATGATGTCGTCGACGCCGCGTGAGATGCCATCGCTGAAATCGCCGGCCTTGAAGCGAGGCGTGATCGCGTTGGCAATGATGACCTTGCTCAGCGCATCGGTCAGCGTGCCTTCAAGCCCATAGCCAACCTCGATGCGAACCCGCCGCTCCTTCGGCGCCACCAGCAGCAGCACGCCGTTGTTCTTGATCTTCTCGCCAAGCTTCCAATTGCGAAACAAGGCGTTGGCGTAAGGCTCGATCTCCTGGCCTTCGAGGGAATTGACTGTGGCGACGACGAGTTGAATGCCGGACTTGGTTTCGAGATCGACGAGCTTCGGCTCGATGATGCGGCGCGCGTCGGCCGAAATGACATTGGCCTGATCGACGATGCGGCCGGTCAGCGCCGGGAAGGTCTGCGCCACGGCGGCGACGGCGAGCCACAGCAGCGCCGCAGCCACGGCGGCAAGCTGCCATGCCGTGACCGAACGGCGATCGATCGAGCGGCCCGCGATCATGTCGAGGCCCCGCGCCGGGCGTCAGAACGTCACGTTCAGAACTTCACCTGCGGCGGTGTCTGCGAAGTTTCGTTGGCGGTGAATTCGGCCATCGGCTTGTTGCCGCGGAAGAAGACCGCGGCCCAGAGCACGCCCGGGAAGGTCTTCAGCTCGGTGTTGTAGACCCGCACGGCTTCGATGTAGTCGCGCCGCGCCACCGCGATGCGGTTCTCGGTGCCTTCGAGCTGGGATTGCAGCGCGAGAAAATTCTGGTTGGACTTCAGATCGGGATATCTTTCGCTGACGGCCAAGAGTCGCCCGAGCGCGCCGGACAACTGGTTCTGCGCGTCCTGGAATTGCTTCAGCTTGTCGGGATCGGTGAGCTGCGACGCGTCGATCTTGATTTGCGTCGCCTTGGCGCGCGCCTCGACCACGGCGGTAAGCACCTCGCGCTCCTGTTTGGCATAGCCCTGCACGGTCGCGACCAGATTGGGAATGAGGTCGGCGCGGCGCTGATAGTTGTTTTGCACGTCCGCCCATTTCGCCTTGGCCTGCTCTTCGGCGGTCGGAATGGTGTTGTAGCCGCAGGCGGAGACAGTGAGGCCCAGCAGAATGGCCGCAAAGCCAGCACGGATCATGGAGAACGATAGGGTCATGACGTTGTCCCGCTCAGTTAAATCAGTTGAAAATGGGCAGCCGGAGCCATGGCGTAGGGTAGTTTACCCGGGCCAGCAAGGCGGGGAAACCGATTGGTATCAGCAATGGCCATCCCCGATGGCTATTGAAAACGCCGGGGCGCCGATCGGTCTCCTCGCTGGAAATCCGTAAACGAGCGGCCTCGCCGCTATGCACTACGCAGCCCCGCGCGCCAGCCCATCTCCCAGAAGTCGGCTTCGAGCCGGAGTCGCTTCCTTGAAGATCGCGACCAGCTCGGCTTCGCGCGCTGGCGTGACATAGAGGCTGGCGAGCCGGTCCAGATGCCCGCGCGCGCTGGCCGCAACCTCCTGGTATGGCGCACCGGCATATTCCTCGATCCAAACGCGATACGGATTCGTTGCGACGCAGGCACCGGGCCGCGCCGCAAGCGCGGTCGCGATCTCGGCGTAGCCGACCACGCAGGGCGCCAGCGCCACGCGGAGCGTCAGCAAATCGCCGCGCATGCCTGCATCGAGCACATAACGCGTATAGGCCAGCGTCTCGGACGCCGGCGGCGCTTGCTCGAGGTCGCCGGGCGACAGACCCCAGCCCGCACAAAGCTTGATGTGGAGGTTCATCTCCATGTCGAGGATCGCCGACAGGCCGGACGCGGCTTCGCGCATGTCGCTCAGCTGCGGCGATTTATAGACTGCGAGCGCGTAAGCCCGCGCAAACTCGATCAGGAAGAGATAGTCCTGCACGAGGTAGTGACGAAACGCCGCCTCCGGCAGGGTGCCGTCCGCTAATCCCACGGTGAAGGGATGCTCCGTGTAGGCGCGCCACTCGGCGAAAGCCTCGGTCTTCAGCCGCTCAAAGAAGCTCATGATCTCCTGCCTCGATCGCCTCATTCGACGCCGACGCGCGCGCGGCCAAACCACGCCTTATTCGATCACCTCGTCGGCCAGCGCCAAAAGCGCGCTCTGAAAGGGGTTCGTCAACAGCGACTGATCCTGTTACAGATGGGCCCCTGTCGCATCGCCGTTTTGCGGCAACCTTTCGTCAGTCCGGAGCTTTCCCATGACGCTGTTGCTCGATCGCCGCGATTTTCTCAAATCCTCCGCAGTCCTGGCCGGTACGGCAGCCGCCGGATTCAGCTGCGTCGAATTGGCCTCCGCCGCCCCAATCCAGGTCCCGACCGTCGACAAACTCTCGATCCGCGTGCTGGTCGACCAGCAGCACGACCAATTCTTGCGCGGTAGCACCGTGAATGGCGTGGTTCACGAAGCGCCTGGGTCGGGCCGCAGCGCCGATGCGCGCAACGTCCTGCACAATGAATGGGGCCTCTCGCTCTACCTCGAATCGCAGCGCGAGCAGGAGCAGCGCACCATCCTGTTGGACTTCGGCTACACCTCGCCGGCAATCATCAACAATATGGGCCTGTTGAAGGTCGACCCGAGCAAGATCCAGGCGCTGATCGTCAGCCACGGGCACATCGACCACTACGGCGGCCTCGTTGGCTTCCTCGACAAATATCGCAGCGTGCTGCCGGCCGACGTGAAACTCTATGCGGGCGGCGAGGACAATTTCTGCCATCGCGTCAGCGCGACACCGACGCCGGGGCAATACGGCGAATTCGGCACCCTCGACCGCGGCGCGATCGTGGCGCAGAAGATCACGGTGGTGTTGTGCGAGACGCCGACCGTCATCCAGGACCACGCCTTCACGACCGGCCAGATCAAGCGCAACAGCATGGAGCGCATCCTGCCCAACAGCTTTGTCGATTACGCCCAGAAGGACGGCGAGGCCTGCAACTATGGCCACTACACGGCGGCCGAGCTACAGGGCAAGATTCAGCCGGACCAGCACGTCCACGAGCACGCCACCTGCTTCAACATTCGCGGCAAGGGCCTGGTGGTGATCAGCTCCTGCGGCCACGTCGGCATCGTCAATTCGGTGCGGCAGGCGCAGGAGGTGTCCGGCATCCAGAAGGTGCACGCCATCGTCGGCGGCTTCCATCTCGGGCCAGCGCCGGAAGATTACCTCAAACAGGTGGTCGCCGAGGTCAAGAAGCTCGAGCCGGACGTTCTCATTCCCATGCATTGCAGCGGCTTGAACTTCCTGCTGGAGGCGCGCGCCCAGATGCCGGGCAAGGTCCTCAACACCTCGACCGGCAGCCGCCTGATCTTCAGCGCATAGCCGATAGCAGGCATGCCCAGCATGGCGGCAAAACTGCGCGTCGTCATGGCGGTGGCGCTGCTGAGCCTGCTCGGCGCATCCGGCCAGCCGCTGGCGCAAAAGTCCGACCGTTCCGCCGCCGAGCTGATGGACGTGGTGATGTGGAGCCGCGAGCCGATCGGTGGCCCGTTCGCACTCATCGACCAAAACGGCGCGCGCCGCACCGATGCGGACTTTCGCGGCCAATTCATGCTGATTTATTTCGGCTTCACCTATTGTCCCGACGTTTGCCCGACCGACCTGCAGCAGATGGGAATGGCGCTGGATCAGCTCGGGCCCGCGGGAGACGCCGTGCAGCCGATCTTCATCACGGTCGATCCCGAACGAGACACGCCCCAGCATCTGAAGGACTACGTGGCGATGTTCCACGCGCGCTTTGTCGGACTGACCGGCGATGCGAGCGCCATCAATGAGGCGGCGAGCGCCTACCGCACCTATTACGCCAAGGTCGACTTCGGCAAATCCGACTATACCGTCGACCACTCGGCCTTCATCTATCTGATGGGCCGCAACGGCGAATATCTCGGCTTTTTTCCCCCCGGCACGTCCGCGGAACTGCTGGCTGGCACGCTGCGGCCGTTTGTCAGCAACCGGTAGCGGACGCAGGTCACTCGATGCCTGTCTGCATGAAGTCCGCGCGCGCCTAGTATCGGAGCTCGGAATCGAACAGCAGCCTTCGTTTATTCTGCGGAATGTAGAACTCCTGCGAAGCTTCTAGGTCGCTCGCTTCATGCGCTACGAACTCACCGCCCCGCACCGGACGGGCTGCTGCCCGTGGTCTGCACGCAAGCGGTATCCCCATCCGCCTGAAATTGGTTGAACCCGCGCCCGGCAAATGACGTGCGGGCTAATCGACTGTTATGTGAAGGCCACCACATCTGCCAGGACGACACCTGCGTAGGTTGGGCTCATGGAATGGCTGCGCCGGGAGATCCGGCAAATGAACGGAGTCAAAGCCCCAGGAGGCCAATATGTTTAGGACCATCGGCTACGTGTTCCTCGTGCTCCTGATCGGAACGTTCGCGATCGCCTGGTCCCTGCAGGGATCGCAGAAGACCGCCAATCCTGCGGAAACGCTCACACCGGACACCATGCACCTGAGCGCCAAGCCGCTTCCCGTGCAGGAAGTGAATGACATGACGTTGATCTACACGAACGAGAAATAGACGCTCGATTGTTATCTGCTCCCGGCGGCATCGGTCAACCCAGTCCCCCACGCCCCCAACTGGGTTCCGAGGCCGGCCGGATGACGGTGGCGGACTGCAAAAGAGATTTCCGCGCGCCCATTTCGGACTAAAGCGCTTTGGCCGCGCCTCGAGCATTTGCGCGCGCAAAAGATTCAGGCGGTCTGGCGAGTCGTGGCACCACGACGATGCGATTGATCTCGCCCCGCAGATAAGCGCGCAGAAATTTCGGATAGTCGCGGAACGACACGCAGCCATTCGATTGGCCGCTCGGGCCAAGCATGTACGAATGCGCCAAGATGCCGTCGCGGTCGAACATATTTGCCTGGTTCACGGGCGTGAGGCGAATGGCTTGCACGCCGTGGAACAGCGACTCCCGGAGCGTCAGCTCGTAGGTGTTCGGCGGCGTCGCGCCGCGGTTTTTCTTATGCACGTAGCTCGGATCGTCCATGAAGGCGCCCAGACCGGAGTGCGCTTCGAGCCGCTCCCCGTTCGGCAGGTACACGGCCTGAGCCGTGATGTCATAAATCGCCGTTCGGGAGGCGCGGGCGTCTTCCTCCATCTTGATGCCAAGGTCCTGGACCGGGCCGAGCGCGGCCAACCGCGGCCGTGGCCGAGGCAGCGGCAATGCCTGGGCATCATCGGGCTGCGGCCGTTTTTCGGGTCGCCCTCCTCCCGATCCAACATCGAGGGCGGCGAGCTTGAAAGACGCCATGCCGATGGAACCTGTAATGACAGGCTCCGCGAAAATTTCTTCTGCCATGTCCATTGAATCGGGAACGACCAGGGCCAACGCACCAAGGGGATTCAGCACCGGCGTATCAAAGGAGCGCTTGGTTGCCGGCCATGATGACTTCGCAACGACCGTTAGCGGACTCACAATGCCGGCGGATCGCGCGGTCGGCGCCGGCCAGCCCAGTGGGGCGGCGAGTACGGTCACAGGCCGCAGATCCGATCGGTCCCGGATGGTGGCGGTCAGCAGCCAACCGGCCGCCTGCATGGCCGTTGTCACCGTCATGACGACGACCGCCACACCGGCGAGGCCGCCGGTTACGGTCTTGAGAATAATCCGCCGATACTTGGATAAGGAGTTGCGCGGCCTCGCCATACGGACGCGACGCGAGGACCTGACTGCAAACGCCATAGAACGCGCTACTCGACACTGAAGGACCTGGTTAACAGTGGCGGATGATGGTTAAGCAGACGTAAAAAATGCCGGGCGTCGATGTCGCCCCGAAGGCTCGGCCCATTGCCGCTTCGGCGCATGACCGGAAATGCTCATGGCGCGCCTCAGTTTTCCGCCAGGGCGTGCGGTTCCATCGCAGCCGGAAAATCCGCGGGCTACAAAATTTACGGTGAATAAATGGTTACGGGCTATTTCTAGGCAATCTTTGTCGCGCAGCCCGGATCGACCCATGTTTCGTGTATTCAATTGCCTTGTCAGCGAACATGACTTGCGGCTTGTCGTCATCGCAGGATTGGTCTGCTTCTTGGCGAGCTTCACCGCCATCAATCTATTCGGTCGCGCCCGCGGTCTCTCAGGCCGCGCGAGAGTGAACTGGATCGTCGCTGCGGGAGCGGCGACCGGTTGCGGAATCTGGGCCACGCATTTTATTGCGATGCTGTCTTATGACCCCGGCATTTCAATTGCCTACAACCTCAAACTGACGGCGCTTTCGCTGATCTTGGCCGTGCTTATTACCAGCCTGGGCCTGAGCGCGGCCGTTTATATAAAGCGGCTATGGGGCGGCGCCATCGGCGGCGGTATCGTCGGAGCCGGCGTCGCCTGCATGCACTATTTGGGCATGGGAGCGGTGGAGCTGCCTGGACGCGTCACCTGGTCGATTGACCTCGTGATCGTCTCGATTGTTCTTGGCATGCTGCTCGGTGCCGTTGCGCTCGCCTTCGCGATGAAGCGCAACGACATCCGTGCCAGCCTGGTGGCTGCGCTGTTTCTGACGCTCGCGATCGTATCGCATCATTTTACCGCGATGGGAGCGGTTGAGATCATTCCCGACCCGACACGAACGATCACGGCGCTATCGCTGTCTCCGACCTCGCTTGCTTTGGCCGTCGCGAGCGCGGCCATATCGATACTCAGCATGAGTCTTGTCAGCGCGTTCGCCGACCGCCGCGTCGGCGACAAAAGTCTTTTGCTCACCACCGCATTGAACAACATGACGCAAGGCGTCATCATGTTCGATTCCGATGAGCGGTTTGTTATCTGCAACGATCGGTACCTGGAGATGTACAACCTCTCGCGCGACGTGGTGAAGCCGGGTTGTACGCTGCTCGATATCATTCAGCATCGGGCTGCGACCGGCAGCCTCACCCGTGCGGTCGAAGAGTATCGCGCCGATCTGGTCGCCAGCATGGCGCAGGGCAGAACGCTGAGCGGCATCGTCGAAACTCCGAACGGCGCCTCCATTTCAGTGGTGAACAAGCCCATCCCTGGCGGCAAGTACTGGGTCGGAACCCATGACGACATCACGGACCGCTTGACCACGGAACGGAAAAACGCCGCCCTTGCCGAACAGGATCACCGCCGGGCAACCGTCGAAACTGCGATCCAATCGTTCCGGAAGAGTGTCCAGATCGGGCTGCAAACGGTATCCGATGGCGCGGCCGCGATGAAGTCAACGGCGTCCGAGCTTTCGTCATTGTCTCAAGACACCGCACGCCACAGCGCCGATGCCATGCAGGAGTCTCATACGGCCTCAGAAAACGTCGAAACCGCCGCAAGCGCGACCGAGGAAATGTCAACATCGATTCTGGACATCGATCAGCAACTGGCTCAAGCCGCCAATTTGGTGGGCGACGCGGTGATCGAAGCCGAAACCACCAACAAAGAAATCATGGTGCTGGCGGATGCGGCGCAGAAGATTGGCGACGTGATAAAGCTGATTCAAGACATTGCTCAGCAAACCAATCTCCTCGCCCTGAACGCCACCATTGAAGCCGCACGCGCGGGACAGGCCGGACGCGGTTTCTCCGTTGTCGCTTCCGAGGTCAAGGCGCTCTCGGTGCAAACCGCAAAGGCGACAGAGGAGATTTCTGGGCAAATCCAGGCGGTTCAGGCGTCATCCGAAAGCGCCGTCAACGCCATCCAACGAATTACCAACCGAATGAAGGATATCAACGAGCATACCGCCTCCATTGCCGCGTCGGTGGGACAGCAAAGCGCTGTCACCAGTGAGATTTCGCAAAATGTCACAAAGGCCGCCAAGGGAGCGAAGGTCGTCACGGCCGTTCTCGATCAGGTGATGAATGCGGTGACGAAAACCAGCGACTCGGCCGGGACCGTGCTCACCGCATCGCAGTCCGTCCAGGACGCAGCTCTGGCGTTGCGGGCGAAAGTCGAGGATTTTCTGAAGAAGGTCGCAGCCTAGTCCGGCCAAACACCATACGAGCGTGGCCGTCACTGCGGCACCTTCATCCGCAAGCACAGGCCCGGTGGCGGAGCGCGCAGAACAGCGAGGAGCCCAGCACCGGCTGCGACTTTATAGGCCGCCATCCCCGAAAGCAGGGTGACCTGAGCGGGCAACTGAGTTTGGGAACCGGATGGCCCGCACCGGCATTACAAACGGTCGAGACTCAGGCTTTCATGAGGTCAAGTCATGCGGACATCCCTAAAAGCACTTTTGCTCGTTGGATTTGGCGCGATACAAGGGTTGGAAGTCGCTCCCAGCGCCTCAGCCGCCGACCTTGCCGTGACACCCGTCAAACGGGTTGCCGTCCGTAGCGCGGTCGTTCGCGATTACGATGGAACGATGGTTGTCCGCCGCGCCCATCGAGTGGTGCTTCGAAATTACGACGGCACTGCTCTGGTGAGCACTCAATACGATCTGTACCCCGTCCAGCGAGGCGCGGCTACGCGCTACCTGAATGGGCAGCCAGTTCTTCCTCATTATCCGAGGGGATGGCCTCGCGTCCGAGCGTACAGCCTTCGCTACTCATAGCTTTACTCATAGCCGCAAGGCTTGGCCGCAGGGCTTGCCGTCGGCCTGCCGTGGTTCGTTGAGCTACCGGCTCAACAGGTAGAATCCGCATACGAGCATGACCAGCACTGCGCCAACAGCCAGCAGAAAGACCTTCGGAGAAGGTCCGCCATGGTCATCCGACTTCTCGTATCCGGTTGTCATCAGCCCCACCCGGTCAATGCGCACGACGTTATTGTTATCCGCTCTTGAACCATTCACTCGCTTCGACACCGGCCGCTGTACTAGCAAATCTGCTGACGCAGGCCTCATCAAAGCGGCTGCGTCCTTAACGTCACCCTGCTCCCATTGCTGAAAGTCTTTGGCGTCCAGAATGACCGGCATTCGACCAACGTACTTGCGCCACAAAGTTATTTGGCTCTGTGATGCGTACCGCGCAGGACTTAAGTCTCTCCGCCGCCTTGTCCGTACATTCGCCCCAGCGTCCGGCAACGGTCATAGTGTTGCGTCAGCGCGAGTGACTGGCCTGGCCGAAGTTTCACGACCGTCTAGAAACCGCCGTCATGGGTTCGAGGGCCGGCGAAGCTGAAGGCATAGGCTTGCAAGCCATCCTGTTCTTTTGGCTTTGCGACGATGTGAACCTTCCTTTTCTGAGGTGCTTTGACGGCGATTTTCGTCGCCTCTGGCGTCTTAGCCGGATGCGCGTGCGAAACGGCTACATCGGCCGCGGCGAAGCGCACGTCCTGCGAAGACATATCCGGGGCCGGCGCTTCCGGCGCCCTCAAGATCGGCACAGCGTCGGCCCGCTCGAGCTTCGCTGGCGCTGTTTCCAATCGAACCGGACGCCGCTCATACAGGCCGCTCACCAGATAGATCGCGCAATACAGCAGCGCTCCCGTAACGACGAGGTAAGACAGGATCGGCCGCGGGTACTCAATGGGGTTTAAATGCCGGCTGGAATAGGACGGCCGGGGATACAGCGGCTGATCGTACAGATTGATGATCGTCTGGTTCCGACGCACGTAGGGCCTCATCATTACCCGGCCCCGACCCGAAAACTCCCACGGCAAGCTTGGTTCCGCTCGGCCGGATCTCGACCAGCCGCACCATTTTCACTGGACAAAAAAATGGCCCCGAGTTTCGAGGCCGAGTTCTTTTACGCCTTTACGCGTAAGTTTTCATTGGCGCGATCAGAGCGTCAATCACAGATGCGGCGTGTCGTGAAGATCACGCGGCCGCTCGGTGTTTCGACGCGCTCTCGCACGACGCGGCAATCCGCGCTGCCATACGCATAATAGCCGTCGGTATAGTGGCGATCACGCCAGCCATAGCGAGGACCGACGCCCACTCCGAAGGGGCCGACCTGAACGCCGACGCCGCCAGGGTCAGCGCCTGCGTAGAACTGCGCGGATGCCGGCGTTGCCGCCACGAGCGCAGCAGTCAGGGCTGTTGCGACGAGAAGAGTTTTCATAGCACGTCCTCCTGTTCTCTCGTTGCGCCTCAATACATAACGCATGGTTGGCCTCGATGTTTCCTTCCCGAATCGGAATCGGGAACTGAGGATGATTTTCCTGCTGGCGGGAACCACATTTGTGCAACCGCGCGTTTGGTCGTCTGCGTTGCGGCCCGTCCACCGGAGAGGTGCTGTGTCTTTCAGTCGAGAAGAACGATTGATAATGACCGCTGCATTTCGACGGGCGTGGAAGACGTTGTTGGTGGAAGAGCGCATCACAGCGCAGAATATCGAATTTACTCCAACGCTACTGATGGAAGCGATCGTTGATGCGGCGCACGCCGGTGAACGCGATGAACAGCTCCTCGCGTCCGCTGCCCCCGGCAGGATGGCGAACCACGAGCGTGATGAATTAGAGAGTGGTTTGCGTGTCAGCTCCGACCGGCTGCATTAGCATCTTCACGAGAAAGCGCGACAATTTCAGCAGCAAGCGCGACAATGGTGCCGGAACGCCAAATTGGACACTGCGTTATCCAGCCACGAGAGGAGCAACAGCGGAGGTTCCGTATGCCAGTCCTTCTGATTCCCATTCTGTGGACGGCCGGTGGCGTTGCAGTGCTTGGCGGCGGCTACTACGTGATCACCCACATGATCCATTGAGGGTCTGCCTCCGACCCCAACGCCGAAAGTGGAGGAAGTCTCGCGCGAAGAACCCGGCTCACTTGGGGCCGGGTTCTTTGCAGATTTTTTGCGCTATCTGAACCGTGCCAAGACAGGTTCGATGACGTCATCGAGCGGAACCGACACGAACGCGATTATGAGCAGCAAGGCGCCGATCGCGGACAACGCTAGATCAGTTGTCATGACGGAGTGCACCTGAGGGGAGAAGCCCCGGTGTTTCACTAACCGCCCAGGGCTTGCAACGGTTCCACCTGGTGTCACCTTCATTATCCAGCGGTTCGAGAGCACGACACCCCCTATAACGACAGTTTAGGGGGCTTTGCTCGTCCTATGCAGGAACTGCGGACCCTCGCCCCGCGTTAATTCAGCCTGGAGATGGCTGAGCGAGTGGTAGGCCGTCTTCACGGAGCCCCCGGTCGGTCGTCCCCACTAAAGCCGCCGGGGGTTTCCCTTTAGACAGACCGCGCCCCTAGCGCTTCACCAACAACGCGAAGGTCATGGGCTGACACTTGGGCCGACACTCGGCCGCTCATACTCCTGGCAGGTTACCCCCGAAATTTACCCTTCATTTACCAAAGGCCGTCATCCAATGGCTGCTAAATGGCCAAATTCAATTTTTCCGCGAAAATCCGGATCGGCACCAAACTCGGCCTCTCTCTCGGCCTCGGGGTGGTGCTGGTGGCCGGCATGATTGTCAGCGAGCAAATCAACAGCAATATCATCGAAGCGCTGGTCGCGGCCGCGGACAAGCAACAAGCCATCGTCAACGAAAGCACCAACACCGAAGTCCTGATGCAGAAGGCGCAGATCGCCGGCCGTGATCTCCGCATGGCGCAGTCGGCGGCGCAGGTCGACAGCCTGCTCGTTCAGTTGCAGCAGGTCGGCCGCGAGGCCGATCTGGTCCTTTCGAGCCTCGACGCGCTGACGGTGACGGCCGATCAACGCCAGCGCTTCAACGACCTCAAAGAGTTTTCGACGACCTACATCGCCGCCCTGAGCGATATCGGTACCAAGCGTGCCGCCATTCTGTCGCTGTTCAAGAAGCTCGACGAGGCGGAGACGAAATGGACCCGCAGCATGAACCAGGTGGTCAACTCGGAACAGTTTTCGTTCCTGCCCAACATGGTTGCGACCGACTCGCTGATCCGCGAAGCCGAATCCGCGTTCAAGGATGCCCGCACCGCCGCCTGGCGCTACTTCGTCTTGAGTGAATCGTCGCAGGTGCTCCGCATCGCCGGCGCCGCCGACCTGGCCACGCAAAAGCTGAGCTTTGCGCGCCGCGATGTGACACAACGATGTGGTGTCGCGCGGCATCGACGGCCTGAGCGCCATCGTGCCCGAATACATCGCCATCTTGAAATCGATCACCGACACCATCGACCTGCAAAATCGCATCCAGACTGAGCGCGTCGGCCCGACCGAGGTTGCGGCGCGCGTGCTGCTGGATCGGGCGATTGCGGTATCGACCGAGCTCAGCGACCGCGCGACCCACGACGCTACGGCCGGCGTCGCAAAGGCGAACCGCATCCGTCTCGCGGTCGGCCTTGCGGTCACGCTGCTGTTGATCGGCACCGCGATGTTCGCCGCGCTCGCCATCGGCAAGCCGATCCGCCGGATCGGTGAAGTGCTGATGCGGCTCGCCAACGGCAACACCAGCGTTGCCATTCCCTACACCGACCGCGGCGACGAAATCGGCGACACCGCGCGGGTCGCCGGTATTTTCAAGGACAACCTGCTGCGGATCGGCGCGATCGAAGCCGAGCAGAAAGCGACCGAACAACGGCAACTGGCCGAGCGGAAATCCGCCATGCTGGCGCTGGCCGATACTTTCGAAGCGACCATCGGCGAGATCGTCAATGCGGTCTCCTCCACCTCCGCCGAACTCCAGACCGCGGCATCGACGCTGACGCAAACCGCGGACGTCACCCAGGAGCTGACGGCCGTGGTCGCCTCGGCCGCCGAGCAGGCCTCGAGCAACGTTCGCGCCGTGTCGCAGTCGACCGATGAAATCTCGGCGTCGACCGGCGAGATCAGCCGGCAGGTGCATGAGTCCCGCGACATCGCCGGCCAGGCCGTGCAACAGGCGCAAGTCACCGATCGGCGGATCACGGATCTGCTGGATGCCGCGAATCGCATCGGCGATGTGGTGAACCTCATCAGCGCCGTGGCCGCACAGACCAACCTCTTGGCGCTCAATGCGACGATCGAAGCCGCGCGCGCGGGCGAAGCCGGCCGCGGCTTCGCGGTCGTTGCCTCGGAGGTCAAAGTGCTGGCGCAGCGCACCGCCGAGGCGACCAAGGAGATCACCGCGCAGATCGCCGGCATCCAAACGGCGACGCGGGATTCCGCCTCCGCGCTGCAGGACATCGGCGGCACGATCGGCCGCCTCGCCGAGATCGCGGCCGCGATTGCCGGCGCGGTGGAAGAGCAACACGCCACCACCCAGGAGATTTCCCTGAGCGTGCGGCAGGCGGCGAGCGGCACCTCGCAGGTGGCCTCCAGCATCCTTGACGTCAACAACGGCGCGGCAAAGACCGGTGCGGCGTCCGGTCATGTGCTGTCGTCCGCGCGGCTGCTGGCTGCGGAAAGCGCCAAGCTCAGGCTCGAGGCCGGCAAGTTTCTGCAAACGGTGCGCGCCGCTTAGGTCGACGGTGCCGCCTTGGCGGCGAGCGTCGCAGCATCCGGATATGTCCGGTTGCGAACATTCCAACACGAGCGCGTGACGGAACCCGATCCGCGAGAACGTCGTTTGTCTCGGCAACACCGAGTAACAGTGATGTCTTCGACGGCTCTGATCATCGCATTTGTCCTTATGCCGGGCCTGCTGGTGGCGATGACCCGATTCGGCGTGGCGCGGATCGAAGCCGCGCATCCGCCGGCCGGCCAATTCATGGAGATCGAAGGCGTCCGGCTCCACGTCGCCGAGCTCGGCCTTCGCCGTGGCAGCCCGGGCGCCGAGCCGGCCGTGGTGCTGATCCACGGCGCCAGCGGAAATATGGAGGATATGCGGCTCGCGCTCGGCGAAAAACTGGCGGCGTCCCATCGCGTGATTTTGATCGATCGTCCCGGCCACGGCTGGAGCTCGCGGCCGGCGGATGACAGCTATGCGTCGCCGGCGCGCCAGGCCGGGCTGGTCACCGAGGCGCTGAAGCAGCTCGGCGTCCGGCGGGCAATTCTCGTCGGTCATTCCTGGGGCGGCGCGTTTGCCACCGCCTATGCGCTCGCCTACCCCGACCGCACCGCGGGTCTGGTCCTGCTCTCCGCCGTGACGCATCCGTGGCCCGCCGACCCCGGCTGGTACAACAACCTCGTGTCGTTGCGCGGCATCGGTCCGCTGTTCCTGCGCACGCTGGTCTATCCGTTGGGATCGTTCCTGATCGATGGCGGCGCGCGCAGCGTGTTCGAGCCCCAGGCGGTGCCTGACGACTACGTGCGCCGCGCCGCCATCCGGCTGGTGCTGCGGCCGAAGACATTCTTCGCCAACGCCCGCGACCTGGCGCTGCTCGAGCGCTTCATCGCCGCCCAGGTGCCGTCCTACGTCGATCTCCGCTCGCCGACCATCATCATCACCGGCGACCGCGACACCATGGTCTCGCCAAAAATAAACGCCTGCGCGCTCGCCGCCACCTTGCCGCAGGCCAAGCTGGTGTTTCTCAAAGGCGTCGGCCACATGCCGCATCACGCCGCGCCCGAGGCGGTGGCCGCAGCGATCGACGAACTCGCGTCGCCGCACCAAACGGCTCTCGTGCCCCGACGCGAAACCAGAGAACTGGTGGTCGCGCGAGCCTGATCGGCGTCTAAAGCCGCGGTTTTGTCATCGACGATGGCCTCGGGTTCGCTTCGCCAAAATGCTCTCCGGCGCTTCCTCGGGTTCGTTCCGCCAAAATGCGCTCCGCGGCTTCCGCTGGTTTGGTGCTCATCGTTTTTCATGAAGCCAAGCTCCATCGTTCCGGGGGAGCGTGCGCCCGGTCGCCTGGGGGATTTGATCCGAGGGGGCGAAGCGCCGACAAGCGCTGGTGCGGAACGCCGCACCCGGTGGCCCGACCTTACGATCGGGCCCGTCCCTCCAGCGGGAGGGAACGGCCAGCCCATGACGCGGGCCGGCGCGCCTTTCGGCGCTTCACCGCGGCGTTTTTCCTTTCCTCGGGACGCTTCTGGAAACGGAAGGAGCCGTTCGCTAGGTCTCCTTGATCCCGCAGGGCTTTCGCCCTGCGTTCATCCGCTCCACCAGCCCGTTACGGACGGCCCCACGAAGTTGGGGCGGGCGGTGACTCCGAGGCCCCCGGGAGCCCCGGCTGACGAGGCCGAACTCGCAGGCATCGCATCCCTCCCTCGGTCGGGTGGGACGACGTATGGGACACTATCCGGAGGAACACATCAAGAACGGACAGGATAAATCCTGTGGAGTGTCGCGAGCCATGCGTCTCAAATGAGGGTGGCCCTCGCTGCGAGTTTGCAAAACACGAAGATCAAAAGGGACGGTCAAGTCAGATTTTGGGCCCAAGCGACTATACGCAAGTACAATGCTTTTTCCGGGCGTGATCGGACACTTTGAAACGGGAACGGATCGGCCGCAGTTCGGTCGGCCGCCTCCCTTAATCGGCGGCGTGTCGATTGTGTTGCGCATTATGACTTGCGCGAAGGTGTGAAGCAGGCGTGGAGCTGCCCAATGCGGAGCTTACCAGCATTAGTGATATGCCTCATGCTGATCTCTGGAAACGCATCAGCAGAGGATTGCGGGCCTTTCTTTTGGTTTTGCCAACGTCCGGCTGAACCGCGTATTCAACCGCCCCTGGCGAATGAGCCACGACCGAGCCCTCGCACTTTCGACGCGGATCTGGAGCAGCAATCTATCGGCGGCTATGGGCGCATAGATCCAAGCTACCTACGCAAGGCCGTGTACTACCCGTCCACTGAAACGCCGGGCACCATCGTCGTCGATGTTCAAAATCGCTTCCTTTATTTCATAGAGGGAAGCGGGCGCGCGATTCGCTATGGCATCGGCGTAGGACGGCAGGGCTTCACTTGGTCCGGCATCGCAACAGTCCACGATAAGCAAGAATGGCCGGACTGGTACCCGCCCAAAGAAATGATCGAGCGCAAGCCCGAGCTCATGAGTCAAGTGAGCGTATTGCAGAGCGGACTTGGTGTGCCCGGGGGCCCGGCCAATCCACTGGGTGCCCGTGCTTTGTATCTCTGGCAGGGCAACAAAGACACTCTCTACCGGATCCATGGCACGAACGAGCCGTGGACTATCGGCACGAACGTTTCTTCCGGCTGCATTCGGATGGTGAACCAGGACGTCATCGATCTTTACCAGCGCACGCCGCTCGGAGCAAAAGTCGTGGTCCTTGGTTCCGATGGTCGGGCTGCGACCTCGGTGTCAGCAGCGCCCACAACAACAGGGACGAACGCGCAACCGCCGGGCACTCGGCAGCGGCGATAGCGCATCAGCGGCGTCCTGCCCTTCCACTCGCCAGGTCATCCACCAGGACGCACACGGGGCTCTGATCTAGTCAATACATAGACGACACGATGACCACACTCACCGAACGCGAAACCAGAGCCCTCGAAGCGATCCCGCGCGCCGGTCCAGCAGGTCTCGGCCCGCTCGCCATTGGCCGCGCCGCAATACGTGGCGAACGCGCCAGCATTATCCTCGACATTGATGCCAAGCGCGCCGTCGGGCGCGAAGTCGCCGAGGCACTTGTGCGTAATGGACATGCCCGAGCGCAGGCGGGACGTTATGTGTTGTCGTAGCGGTTTGGCCCTAGCGTGGAAAGGGTTTTTCTATGAGTCGAAACAGGATTGGCAGAACGCCGGCACCGCCATCACGATCTGACTTTGGATACAGGAAAGGACATGCGCTGACGCGATGTCGGCTCAGCTAGAGCTTCGTCACAAAAAAACGGCCCCATTTTGGAGCCACCAAGTCATGCGCAAAAAACATGTGGCGCTACCAACGATGATGTTATCGACGATAGCCCCAGCCATAGCGGCGATGCGGATGCTTGGCCGCGCCGACGAGGTGATCGAATGAAGGGGCGATGATGTCTGCTACTGGCACTTCGCTGCGCTACAGTATCTGGTCGCTATCGGATCATAGCGGCGACGGGAATTTCTCGGTGCTCTGGGCAGTGCGGTAGCGAGGCAGGTGATGTCTGAAAATTTCGCTCTCACTGGCGCGCGCCTAAAAACGCCGAAAGCTGCAGCGATCGCTGGCATCGCCTTTTCCGCTCTTCTGATTACGATATTCTGGTTGCTTCGGCGCTCCGTGCCGGCCGATCCGCTAGACCCCGGGACGTGGCTCGCTACGGACGCCAAAACGGTTGCACTTGCGTTGAACCTGGTTCCTTTTGCTGGGGTGGCGTTTTTGTGGTTCATCGGCGTGCTGCGTGACCGGCTCGATCAACAGGAAGACCGTTTCTTTGCGACCGTATTTTTCGGCAGCGCCTTATTGTTCCTGGCTATGCTGTTCGCGGCAGCTGCGATAATAGGCGCTATTGTCCTGGTGGCCACAACGGCTGATCCGAATGAGATGATCAACTCCACCACGTTCCGTTACGCGCGTGCCACCGGATACATCTTCATGAACGTGTACGCGATCAAAATGGCGGGCGTGTTTATGATCTCAACATCGACCCTTGTGATCTATACTAAGATCGCACCGCGCTGGATCGCTATTCTTGGTTACGTGCTGGCAGGCATTCTTCTAATCGGCAGCTACTACATCAATTTAAGCTTCTTTGTATTGCCGCTCTGGGTCCTCCTGGTCAGCATTTATATCCTATTTGACAATCTGGGCCGACAGCAGAAAGCCGTCTAAGATTGCGGCTCGAGGCCGTGTTTGACTATGTCGATTTCCCCGTCTGTTTCATCAGCGGCCCGAGGATTTTGCGATGGCTGAAATAAACAAACTCTCCGTCGGTCAAGCACTCGATAAGCTGCGCCGTCCCGATGTGCAATCGAAGCAAACGCGGTTCGATGAAAAGATGGACGCGCTTGACAAAGATATACAACGCATGAGGGCAACACGCCGCCGCCTTGAGCGGGATCAACGAGCGGCCGAGACGACTGCAAGCGATGCTCAAGGGATGAATGCAAGGCCCGGCAACAAAAAAGGGCCGTTCCCAATACTCTGGTGGCTGGCTATCCTCGCTGCTGTTGTCGTCCCGGTCCTTTTAATCATCCTCTATGCGGCGCTGGTGAAATAAACGCGAGCGGCTCGACTTTTATGGGGTGTTGGTCGAGGCAGCCATGTCGCTTTTGGCACGTTTCGGACATCCCGACATGTCCGTTTTTTGTCGCTATGCGTTCGCGCCTCGCAGTTAGGGTTTATCTTAACTGAAAAATAGCCATGCATTGTAGGGCTTATGATATTGGTCGGTGTTGAAATGTGGAGCGGCCGGATTTGCCGAGCGTCATTTTCATAATTTCCTAAGCGCCCGTGATTAGAGCTCCCGCAGCCGAGATTAAGTCTGGGCCTCCGCACCTAAGGCAATTCGCTCTAAAGACGTTAGCACATGTTAAATGTCGAACGGTTAGGCTGATGACGTATGCCGCTTGAACGACGAAAATCAAAGCGAGCCACGCTCAGCAATCGGCGCAAGGGTTCACGCGTCGCCGTCAACAATCATCCGTGCTGGATCAAGTCCGAAGATGCTCGCCGCCTGACGGAATGTCGTCTTACCAATATTTCAAAGTCTGGGGCAACGGTTCTACTTGATGACAACATCTCCGTATCAGAGAACTTTGTTGTCTATTTCGTGCAGAGCGGCGCGATTGGCCGAAATTGCCATATCGTTTGGCGGAAAAAAGGCGCCATCGGCCTGCAGTTCATGAGTTGGATTGCTCCAAGATTATTGAGCGTGACCAAGGCACTCGGTATCACCGTGCCGTCGACGCTGCTCGCGCGCGCCGACGAGGTGATCGAATGAGCGTGGCCGATGACCGCTGTTGGCACGAATCCGACATAAACTGTGTCCGCTATTCGGTCGCGAACAGGTAAAAGCAGACATCGAGCAAGACGCACTCAGCATGCTCGCTTTATGGCAAACGTTCGCAGGAACGCGCGGACCGCCGCGGTGAACTCCACCGGCTTTTCCCAATGCACAAAACAGGCGGCGCCGGGGATTTGCGGCGCCTCGCGGAAGTTCGCCATGCCGCGCAGCACCTCCGGCTGATCCGGATAGGGATCGCGGTCGCCGCACAGATTGTTCATGCCTGCGTCCGAAGTCGCGGAGGCTGTTTTCCCCGCGTTGTCGCACATGGTTGGCGGCTCGGTTCATGAAGTCAGCGCTTGTCGGGCGGCTAGTTCAGCGCGAACCAAAGCTTCGCGACAAATGCCGCTCCGCACCAGCGCGAGGTCAGGCCATCCGGGTTGGTGATCGGATCGGGGCGGCCCCCCGGTCGCGCGTTGGGATCGCCGGTGAACACGAAGCAGTTCTCCCTGGAGAGATTGGTGTCGTGATAGCGCAGATCGAGATTGATCATCTTGTGGGTGATGGTCACGCCAGCCTGCCAGTTGAGATACGCGGGCAGCGGAAAGCCGCCGAGATCGAGCGACTGGTGGCCAAACCAGGAGTATCCGGTTGCTGCGGTGAACGACACGCCGACATCGGCCGGCAGAATTTGGCTCGGTACGGTGTAGCCCATCCCGCCAGCCGCATATTGGCTCCACGCCCCAGTGTTGGAGACGTTCGGCGAGTACGCAAATCCCCCACCAATCCGGATTGAACTCGGTGAGCTTTGTTTCGCCGCGGATGGCGGCCTCCCAATAGTCGATGCCTTTGGACTCGGTTGCGGGGTCCTCGCCGGGATAACGGAAATAGGTGACGCCCAGATCGAGGTCGATCTTTCCCAGCGTCGGCCGGATGCCGCCGCTCATCGAGATTTCGGCAGCAGGCTGGGTCGGCAGTTTGACGCTTGCCACCGTCACACCGGCATAAAGCAGGGCATAGGTCGCTTCGATAGCCGCGCCGACAGCTGGCTTGCGGTCGGAGAGTGTGACGCCGCGGTAGATGTAGTCTGACGCCAGGCCGCCGCGGAATTCGAATTCAAGCTGGTTCTTCCCGCCATCGGGGGCCGTGCGCCTTTCGGGTGCCGACCAGCCACGTTCGCCGAGGCTGATTCCGGCGACCGGCGCGGCCTGGTTCGCCGGTCCGGTGCCCTGGCCGCGCACGGCGGTGGCACTGAGCGTTGCGGCGCAGAGGCAGGCCGCACCCACAACAAGCAGGGCGCTCAGATTTAAGTGAGGTGAGGCAAGCCAACGCCGCAAGGGGCCGCAGCGGCCAATTCCACCGGGACTCTTGCGCTCCCCATTCGACATCGCTCACCCAACTTTTCCGTCGCCGCCATTCACCGCACTTGGGGTGGCAGCAGATAAAGCGTCATGGCAAAGATCAGGTACACATTCACGACAAGCGCCCCGGTGAACCAAGTGGATCGTCCGCCGTTGGTGACCAAAGCTGCCGTCATGGTTGCAATCAGCATCATCGCGATTGCGCCCGGCCAGAACTGCAGGTTCATCGGAACCGGACCAATGACGTAGCTGAGAAGGACGAGCACCGGAGCGACGAACAGCGCGATCTGGGACGCGCTGCCCAGCGCGATGCCAACGCTCAGGTCCAGCCGGTTCTTGCGGGCGCCGGAAAAGGCAGAAACCATCTCTGCCGCGCCGCCAACCAGCGCCACGACGATGAAGCCGACGAACGCCGGCGTCATGCCGAAGGCCTCCGCCGCGTGCTGCACGGATTCGACAAAAACCTCGCTGACAAGCGCGACAAGCACAGTCACGCCGGCCAAAGTGCCTAAGGCCAGACCCATGGGCCATGATTCTTCGCCGTCCCTCGCATGATTTGCAGCGCCGAACTGTTCGGGATGTGTCTTGAACGAGAACAACATTCCCATGGCGTATGAAGCGATGAGCAGCGCGGAGATTCCCAAGCTCAGCGTTTCGCTGAACTTCGCCGTCGCCGGCGTGGGATCCGTCTCGGCCAGCATCGACGGAATGAGCACTGCGACCGTGGCCAGAAAGAGCAGACCGGCCTGCAGGCGGGCGTTGTTGCGGTTGTATTCTTGTACATGATGCTTGAGTCCGCCTAGCAGCAGCGAAACACCCAGCATAAACAAAATGTTCGTGACGATTGCGCCGGCGATCGAGGCTTTTACAAGCACATATTGACCGGCCCGAAGCGCTGTCAGCGCGATGATCAGTTCGGTCAGATTTCCAAGCGTAGCGTTAAGCAGACCGCCGATTGTGTCGCCTGTTTTCGCCGCGACGGATTCCGTGGCGTGGCTGAGCAGGGCGGCCAAAGGCACGATAGCCAGAACGGAAAGGACAAACAGCAGGGCATGCGCTTCAGGCTCGAATGCCTTGGCGGTAAACAGGACAGGCACCAGCGCGAGCAGCCAATGGAGCCGGTTGTCGCGGATGTCCCGGAGCAGCGGATTGATGGCCTGCAAGCGTTACTCTCCCCCGACGAAAGGTTGCCGCCGTTACCGTACACCCGATCGGTTCATCGCTGGCGTCTCGGCATCATTACTCCACTGGTTTCGGCCAGATAGCCGCCCTCAACCGCCAAGGAGAATGGCCACGCCGACCATCGCGCAGCCAATGGCGACCATCAGCAGTCCGGTCGGCCACGCTCGAAGGCCTGTGCAGCGCGCAAACGCATAACCGCACATGAACAGCATGACGATAGCGATAGCATTGGAAAGCCGCAGCGCCGGTTGGACCTCGCCAATGAAGAAGAACGGCACGACGACTGGAAACGTGGAAGCGAATACCCAGAAGCATATCGCCACTGCGCGCAGGGCGTCGTCTACTGTCGGGCTGGGGCTGGCTGGCGGCTCGGGAAGCTGAAGCAGCTTCTCCCGCAACGAATCCGCTTCGCTCTCCGACAGGACCGATGCCAGCGATTCAGGTAATTCGTCCGCGATCACGCGTTTCCCTTCTTCCGCGCTGCGTGCGTGCCGCACGGCGCGAACCATCAGGAGATTTCGTCCGCGCCCCGCGAGGCAGCTCATCAGATCCAAAGCGGCATCAATGATCCCCCACGCTAGGTTGCAGCCGAGTGCACCCATGATCATCGTACTGATCTCGGCGCGGCCTGCGGTGGCGACGCTGAGCGTGGTGGTGCTGGTCAGAACCATGATTAGCCCGAACAGGACTTCGGAAACCCTGTCGATCGGATCGAGCAGACCGCGGATCGGTTTGTACATGGCGGGATCCGTCCCCGACGGCTCTACGTGGCACCCAACAGAAGGTAACACAAACTGGGCGACCATTACGTCGACGAGGATTGTATCACAGAAGAGTTTTGCGGGCGTTCGTCATCACATGCTTATCTTAAGCCCCCACGACGTAGAGCGTGCCCGACGTCTGGGACCCGCGCACCCGTCGCAAGCCAGCGGTCGTAGCTCTGAAAGGTCAGACCGAGCTTGCCGTACAGAACGCTGAGATAACCGTCACGGTCGCGAACGACGGCGTCCGGCGCGACGGTCTGCACCTCCTGCGCCATCACGCCGACGGCTTGTGCTCGTCGTTGTAGGTGAAGCGATAGTAGCCAATACCGTTACCGAGACGGCCGAGCAGATGGATGTCGTGCTTCAGCCGCACGTCGGAACGCCGGCCGCCGCCACCGCGGAAACCACCGCCACCGCCACGGAAGCCGCCGCCCATGCCGCCGCGGAAACCGCCGATAGCGCTGGCGCGAGCGCCCATACCGCCGCGCCCGTACATCGCCGACCGGCCGCCACGATGAACGCCATGCGCTGCACTGCGGCCAACTCCTGACCCGCGATGGGTGGCCCTCGCGGTATTTCGCCCGGCCCCCGCGCGATTGCCGGCGGTCGCACGATTCCCAGCGCTCGGACGGGTGGCCGGACGGCCAGCCGCGCCTCGGTTGCCGCCGGAGTTTGAGAGCCGTTGGGCTCCGCCGAGATTTTTGCCGAGATTTCTGTTGCCAAATCGCTGCGCCACGCCGGCGTTGTTGTAGCGGACGCCCTGGCGATGCGCCGGGTTATGCGCCCAAGCGCCGTTGTGATGGCTGACGTGGTTGCGGTTCCAGTTGACACCGCCGCCCCAAAACCGGCCGCCGCCCAGGCCCCACCGCCCGAGCCCCCCGAGGCGGACGAAGACAGTCACAGTTGCTGCGTAGCGTTCGAAGTCACGAGCTAGGCGTCGATTGCGACTGATCCAGGCAAAAGTTCGCTCGAAAATCCAACGTTTGGGCAAGACCTCGAAGCCCGCCGCATCGGATCGCTTCACAATCTGCAATCTCCATGTCCCGGTGCGCCAGGCGACGAGCGCCATCTTCTGACCGGCGTATCCGCCGTCAGCAAAGATGCGCTCGATGAAAGGAAACATTCGCCGCGCCCGACGCAGCAACTGGAACGCACCGTCACGGTCTTGAACATCAGCCGGATGTACGACGACGCTCAGCAGGAGGCCCAGCGTGTCGACCAGGATGTGCCGCTTGCGACTTTTGATCTTCTTGCCCGCGTCGTAGCCCGAAGGATCGAGCGAAGACCCCTTTTTGAGCGCCCTTCGCGGTCTGGGAGTCGATCACCGCTGCGGTCGGGCTCGCTTCACGCCCTTCCTGCTCGCGCACCGCAACGTACAGCGCATGATGAATGCGCTCCAACGTACCGTCCCAGTTCCAGAGTTCGAGATAGTCGTGCACCGTGCTCTTCGGCGGCAGGTCTTTCGGCAATGCCTTCCATTGGCACCCCGTCCACAGCACGTAGAAAATCCCGTTCAAGACCTCGCGCACATTCACCGACCGTTTGCGTCCGCCATGCCTCGCCGGCGGAATCATGGTGCGACAATAGACCACTCGCCGTCGGTCAAATCGCCCGGATAACGCAGGCCGTTGCGGTTTCCAGCGCGACGATGTTCGGGTGTCCACATGGGGCGCTCCTTCGCGAATCAAGCGCCCAACAAGGAATCACATCTGATTCATCCGAATCAAGAACTTCCCGGATCGGCTTTGAGAAGTTTTAGGCGCGGCCCGGATTTTCTAGAATTATACCTGAGCATAGCTCGACCCCTCCCGCGCAGCTTGCGCTATTGATGCTCAGTATTGGTGCGGCGCGATCTTCCGCTGCTGCAGCCAACACCTTGTCATCAACCTAAGGACGGCAAGGGTGCTGAAAATCGCAGTGCCCGACCGGTTTCGCGCACTCGCAGACGAGGTGATCGAATAGTCGTTGCGATGTCGGCCGCCGTTATCACGCCAACGTGCGCACAAACGCGCGGACCGCCGCATTGAACTCCACCGGCTTTTCCCAATGCACGAAGCGGGCGGCGCCGGGGATTTGCGGCGCCTCGCGGAAATGCGCCATGCCGCGCAGCACCTCCGGCTGATCCGGATAGGGATCGCGGTCGCCGCACACGCCGAGCACCGGGATGGTGAGCTTGCGGAATTCGGGAACGAGGTCGGGGACCGACAGGCCGAACTCCAGCATGCCGCGCTGGTATTCGCCGAGCGGATGGGCGGCGAACATCTGAATCACCTTTTCGCGCACCGGTGAATCCACCGGGATCACCTTGTAGATCGTCTTGCCGCCCTCTTGGCGCAGCAGCGTCGTGAAGGCGTCGCGCCCATCGCGCTCCAGCACCTGGGCGGCGCGCTTCGAATATTGCTCCCAGCGCTCGAAATACTGAAACGCATCGTGCATCTCGCTCCAGGCGCCGAGCACGAGACCGCGCACCTTGTCCGGATTGCGGATGGCGTAGTTCGCAGCGATCGTGGTGCCGAAGGCGAGCGCGACGATGATCGGCCGCTCGATGCCGAGACGCTCGATCAGTCGCTCCAGATCGCGGGTCTGGTTGACCAGCGAGAAGCCGTAGTCGGTCCAGCCGGTCTTGGCGTGGCCGCGGCGGTTGTAGGCCAAGCAGCGATGGTCGGCGGAGAAGTCGGCGAGCTGGTGCTCCCAGTACTCCAGCCCATGGATTTCGCCATGGATGAAAACCATGTCGGGGCCCTGGCCCTGCTGCTCGTAGTAGAAGTCGCAGCCATTGGCATTGATCATGGGCATGGTCTGCGCCTTCAGTTCTCGATGCCGATCACCCGCGCCGGCGCGCCGTCCATGCCTTGCAGCTTCAGCGGCAGCGCGATCAGCGTGAATGTCGGCCCGATGCGGTCGAGCGCGGTGAGCATCTGGATCATCGGAATGCCGGCCTTCAGCCAGCGCTTGTGATTGGCGCCGCGCTCGGCCGGGGTCAGCGTCATCATCCAGAACGGCTTTTCCGGAAAGCAATCCATCGCCACCGCGGACACGCCCTGCCGCTCGACCCATTCGCCGACGCTCGGCTCGAGATGAATCGTCTCGTTCCAGAACTCCGGCTTGCCGAAGGCGCGGTCGGTCCACAGCGTCTTGATCACCGCGATCTGTCCCGGCCCCGGCCGCACGCCGCTGCGATCGAGATCGTCGGCGGTGACCCCCTGCCCCGCGGCCTTGTGGCTGACGTCAATCACCACCGCCTGGCGCATCACGATGCGGTCGAGCGGCAGGTCGGTGATCGAGGGGCCGTCGGCATAGAAATGCCGCGGCGCGTCGATATGCGTGCCGATATGGGTGTTCAGCGTGAACACCGTGTTCATGCTGTTGATCGCCGGCGCGTCGGCCAGCAGATCGACGCCTTCGGCCGTGAGCGTCGCGCGCTGCTCTTCGTTGACGACGGTGACCGCCTGAACCCGCGTCGGATACTGATCGTAGAACGCGATCTTCGGAATGCCGGCCATGCCGGAGGTGACGGGAAGCGTCAGATCGACGATGCGGGACATGGGTTCAGCTCCGCTGCTGGGTGTAGCCGTAGTGCCAGGCCAACACGCGGTTCTCGATCAACAGAAACAGCCTGTTCAGCACATAGCCGAGGATCGCCAAGGTCAGCACGCCGGCAAACATGTCGCGGATCTTGAAGCCGCGCTGCGCGCTCAGGATGAAATAGCCGATGCCGTTCGACGCCGCGACCATTTCGCTGATCACCATGACGATCAGCGCGACCGCCAGGCTGATCCGCATGCCCGTGAAGATATAGGGCGACGACGCCGGCAGCACGATCTGCGTCAGCAGCCTGCGGCCGGAGACGCCGAAGGTGCGCGCGGTCTGCAACTGGATCGGGTCGACGCTGCGCACGCCGCTATAGGTGTTGAGCAGCACCGGAAACACGCTGGCGAATGCGATCATGAAAATCTTCATCTCGTCGTCGATGCCGAGAAACAGGATCATGATCGGCAGATAGGCCGGGCTCGGGATCGGCCGCAGCACCTCGGTGATCGGCTCCAGCAGATTGTAGAAAAACCGGACGTAGCCCATCAGCAGGCCGATGCGCGACGCCGAGCGCGACGCCGATGAAATAGCCGGCGAACATGCGCCACAGGCTCGACAGCACCTCGCCCACCAGTTCGCCGGAAATCGACGAGCTGCCACCAGGTCGACAACGATCGCGCTGATGCGCGGGAAGCTCATCGGCGGAAAGATCGCGTTGGCGGCGGCGATCTCCCACAGGATCAGCAGCAGCGCGATGAAGCCGACGCCGAGCCAGCGCGTGTTCAAGAGCGAGCCGGAACTGGCCGCAGGTTTCGCGGGCGGCAGCGACAACAGCCGGCTCGTCCAGTGCGGGCGAGATCGGTCATGCGGCCGCCGAACTCTTCAGCCCCTCGTCGGCGAACAGCTGGGCCAATAGGCGCGAGCGATAGTCGAGATAGGCGGGCAGCGCGCGCGTCGCGATCTGGTCGCGCGGGCTCGGCAGCTCGATCGGCATGTCGATGGCGATGGTGCCGGGCGCCCGGGTCAGCGCCACCACGCGGGTCGACAGATAGACCCCCTCGTCCACGTCATGGGTGACGAACACCACGGTGAGGTTCAGTTCGCGCCACAGCGAACGAAGCAGCTCCTGCAATCCGGCGCGGGTCAGCGCATCGACCGCGCTGAACGGCTCGTCCATCAGCAGCACCGCCGGGCGGCAGGCGAGCGCCCGGGCGATCGCGACGCGCTGCTGCATGCCGCCGGACAGTTGCCAGGGATAATGCCGTTCAAACCCGGTGAGCTTGACCAGGCCGATCATATCGCGCGTGCGCGCCGCGATCTCGGCGCGGGACATCGTGCCCTTGCTCTCCAGCCCGAACGCGACGTTGCGCTCCACCGTCTTCCAGGGAAACAGCGAGCGGGTGTATTGCTGGAACACGTAGACCACGTCCGGCGGCGGGTCCTGCACGCGGCTTTGTCCGTAGAACACGTCGCCCGCCGTGGGCGAAGCCAGTCCCGCCATGATCTGCAGCAAGGTGGACTTGCCGCAGCCGGACGGCCCGACGATCGAAACGAAACTGCGCGCCTCGATCTCGAGATCGATGCCGTTCAGCGCAACCGTGGTCCCGCCCGCCGCGGCGAAGCCTTTGTGCAGGTCGCATACCCGCAGGACCGCCCCGCCCGGCTGGCTCATGGGCGCGATCAGGGCTTGAAGACGCGCTTGGAGAGATCGACCGGCGTCTTCAGCAGACCGTACTTCTGCATCATCGCCATGGTGTGGTTCATTTCCTTCAGATTGATCGCGGTGCCGAGACGCGGCAGCAGCACCTTGTCCTTGAGCGCGGGATTGAGATTGGTGAATTGCAGGTTGATGTCGCGGGTCGCGGCTTCGTTCGCCGCGGCGAACTGCGCGCCCTTGGTCACCGCGCGCACGAATTTCGCGGCGGTTGCCTGGTTCTTCTGCACCCACGGGGCGAGCGCGATATATTGCGTGATGTCGGTGTTCGGCGCCGTCTCCACATAGGGCCAGCCGACGATTTCGGCGTTGCCGGTCGCCATCAGCGCCGAGCGGAACGGCTCGACCTGGACCACCGCATCGAGCTGTCCGTTCAGCAGCGGATCGTTCATCTGCGGGAACGGCACCTCCGAGAACCGGACCTTGGTGCGATCGACGCCGTGCTTGTCGAGCAGCGCCACCGCATGCAGCCACGCGGTGCTGTTGATGACGTTGACCGCAACACGCTTGCCTTCCAGCTCCTTGAGCGAGGCGATCGTGCCCTTGCGCACGATCACCGCGGTGGTGGTATCCGGCGGCGATTCGCGCACGATCGCGCCGGGCGCCAGAACGACGGCGTCGAGCCCCTGCTCGATGGCCTGGAACGTCGAGACCGTGCTGCTGAGCACGATATCCAGCCGGCCGGATTGCAGCACCGGCACGGCGATCGCCGCACTGTCGAATTTCGAGGATTCGATCTCCAGACCTTCTTCTTTGAAAAAGCCCTGCTTGTCGGCGATGACGGCGGCGAGCGACTCGGAGAACGGCAGCAGGCCGATCTTGATTTTCTCTTGAGCGCTTGCCGCGAGTGGCGACAGCAGCACGCCTAGCGCCAGCGCGGTAGCACAAGACAACCGTCGGATGTCAGTCATAACCCCCTCCATGTCCCCGTATTGCCCGCACGAAACCGCCACAAACGTCGCTGACAGCCTAACGGGCGGCGCCAGCCCGGTCACGCCCTTGATTCAGCGCGAGGTGCGGTTTTTTGCCCCCAAGCGCTCAAGCGGTATCCGTGACCCACGACGGCACGTTCGACAAAGCCGGTGAAGCCTGCAGCGAAACCCGGGTCAGGACGGCTCGCTCGGCGCCGGCGCATTGCGAAGCCCGCGCTGTTTTTTCCGGTGCAGCGTCCGCATCGCGTACACCACAACGCGGCGCATTCTCTCAGCGGTCTGCCCTGTTCGGCGCTCGGGTCGCGTGCCGTCGCATCGGCGCAGGCATGACCGCATGAAGGACACAAGTAGAAGGCGGCAAGCCACGGTATCTGAAACGCCAGGCGCGTCTCATTGTTGCAAGCGGGACAGTGAGTCAGCACGGCATATTCCCCCTTGCGGTTGTCCATGGAGGAAATGTCTGACCCGCCAGATGGTTCGGATGGGACGAAGAATAATCGCGGACCGGAGGGGCTGCGCCGATACGGCATAGGACCATCCCCACCACGAGCGCCGCCGGCTCGGCGCGATCTTAGTCATCTCGGATGGCCTCAAAACCCACGGTTATTGAGGGTTTGGGAACCCCGGATGCTGACTCGACGTTAGGAGGCTATGGCGGAGCACCGGTCATGAGAAAATACGCGCCGTCGCCGGCAACGCATTACTCGTCGCGGGACTCGCTGTTCCTGGTTGTCATTGCTGTGGTGTCGCTGGTCTGCGGTGCGGTGTCGTTCTACGCCTGGCGGGCAGAGCACAATCCTTCGCTCACCGCCAGCATGGAGGACGACGCCCCGCGCGTGCCGCTCCCGGCCGGGCCGCGGAAGTATCAGTAGCCGCGACGGCGGCATATTTTAACTCGGTTGCCCGGCCATTCATGGCGAACGCGCAGCCGCCGACCTACAGTGCCGCGCGATGCCGCGCCACTCAGCCAAACCCCATCCCCTGACCACGTCGGAAGCCAAGCGCATCTGGCTGCACGCCCAGCGGCTCACCACGCCCGCGCCGTTCGGCGATGGCGCCGCGGCCACCCGCGCGGCGGTCGAACATCTCGGCTATGTGCAGATCGACACCATCAACGTCATCGAGCGGTGCCACCACCATATTCTCTGGTCGCGCATCCCGTCCTACCGGCGCGGGCATCTGCATCAAGCCCAGAGCGTCGACAAGAGCGTGTTCGAATACTGGACCCACGCCCTGTCCTACGTTCCGACCAGGGATCTGCGCTTTTACATCGCCGCCATGCGGCGCCATCGGCGCGAGGGTCACAAGTGGTTCAACTCGGTCAGCGAGGCGGATCTGCGCAAGGTCCTCACGCTGATCCGAAAGGACGGCGCGCTGACGATCCGCGACATCGACGACGACGTGCTGGTGGAGAAGCAGCATCTCTGGGCCAGCCGCAAGCCGTCGAAGCGAGCGCTGCAGCTCGCCTTCTACACCGGCGCGCTGACGATCAGCGAGCGCAACGGCATGCTCAAGACCTACGAGCTGATGGAGCGGCACTTCGGCTGGGACAAGGCGCCGAAGCCCGCCTCGGCGACGGAGACGTCGGCCTATCTGCTCGACCGGGCGCTGCGCGCGCAGGGCATCGTCAGCCTGGATTCGGTCTGTTATCACGACGCCCAGCGCAAACCGGCGATCCGGCAATTGATCGAAGCGAGGGTTCGGCGCGGCGAGTTGGTCCCGATCGCGCTTGAGGGCGCCGGCAAGCTGGAGCATTGGGCGCGTCCCGACGCGATCGCGACCGGCGGCGCGGCGCCCGAGATAATTCACATCCTCTCGCCGTTCGACCCGCTCATCATCCAGCGCAAGCGGACGCATCTGTTTTTCGATTACGACCATCGCTTCGAGGCCTATGTCCCCAAGACGAAGCGGATGTTTGGCTATTTTGCGCTGCCGGTCCTGGTCGATAGCAACATCGTTGCCGCCATCGATCTCAAGACCGACCGCAAAAAGCAGGAGCTACTGGTGCAGAAATGGACCTGGATCGGCCGCGGCCCGCGCAAGACCTTAAAGCGCCGCATCGAAGAGGAGCTGCATCGTTTCGAGCGGTTTCAGCTTGGGGAATAAAGACTGGTATTAATCGGGCTTAGGTTCAAGCCGGGATGGTTCGCCACTCGGTCACCGGATCGTAGGCAAACACCCAGCCCATGTTGTTGAAGGTGTCGCCCTTGGCAACGAGCTCGGCGCCTTCGCTTTGCCGCCGCGCGATCTCGGCCGGATCGCTCGCGAGGTGCAGCTTGGCGTTCTCGCGCGACCGGCTCTGCACCTTCATGGCGCGGGGCTTGCGCACCGCTTCATAGGATTGCAGCGCGGCACTGGCGTCGTCGCGTTGCTCGTCGAGCCAGGCGGCGAGGATGAAGGCGTCTTCGAACGCGCCGTTGGCGCCCTGCCCGCCGTTCGGCAGCACCGGATGGGCGGCGTCGCCGAGGAGCTGGATGCGGCCCCGGCCCCAGCGTTCGGTGGATTTGCGGCCGAACAGGCCGAACTTGTTGCAAGCCTTGATCTCGCCCATCAGCGTCTTCAGCCGGTCGCAGGCGAACGGCGCGAATTTCGCACGCACGAAGTCCGGATCGTCCTGCGCGGTCCAGGATTCCTCGGCCCAGTCCTCGCTCTTGCCGCGCAGCACCACATTGATCAGCTCGCGGCCGCGCAAAAAATAGCTGACGCAATAATGATCCGGCCCCATCCAGCCGCGCGCGCCGGACGCGCCGAGAACATCGGCCGGCAGGTCTTTGCCTTGAAGCAGCGCCCGCCAGGCGATCTGCCCGGTGAACACCGGATTTTCGTCGTCCCACAAGGCGGCGCGAATCCGCGAGCGGATGCCATCGGCGCCGATCACAACGTCGGCTTCGATCTGCTGGCCGTTTTCCAGGGTGATCGCGGCCGAATTGTCGGTGGTCGAGACGCCGACGCAGCGCGCCCCGAGATGGATGATGGATTCCGGCACCGCGCGCTGCAGCATGCCGAGCAGATCGGCGCGGTGGAATTGATACTGCGGCTGGCCGTAGCGCGCCTCGAACTCGCTCCAGGCAAAGCCGAACAGCCGCGCGTCGGTCTTCATGTCGCACATCGTCAGCTCGCTGCCGATGTTGCCGAGCCGGCGCGCCTCGTCGCCGAGGCCGAAGGCGTTGAGCACCTTGGCGCCATTCGGCGTGATGTTGATGCCGGCGCCGATCTCGCCGAGCGCGGGCGACTGCTCGTAGACCTCGACCTCAAAGCCCCGCCGCCGCAGGCCGACGGTCGCGGCCAGTCCGCCCAGGCCCGCCCCGACAACGATGATCCGGCGTGTCTTCGGCATTCCTGCATCCTCGGCTGGTGAAGCGTCCCTGGTTCGGGCGGGACTGGGGCAACGGCCCGATAGCATAGGACGAGCCAACACGAGCCGTCCATTCGACGGCGTTGCGCCATAGAGCCGGCGGAAGGATTGAAATACGCGCGACATCGCCCGCGACGTGGCATAAGGGCGCCCGCAATTGTTCCGGAACCCCGCCCCCCATGATTCGTCTCGACAACATCAGCAAGCAGCAAGGCCACCAGCTCCTCTTCATCGAGGCCTCGGCAGCTCTCAACAAGGGTGAGAAGGTCGGCCTGGTCGGGCCGAACGGCGCCGGCAAGACCACCCTGTTCCGCATGATCACCGGGGAGGAGCATCCCGACGAGGGCCAGGTCGCGGTCGATCGGGGCATCACCATCGGCTACTTCAGCCAGGACGTCGGCGACATGGCGGGCCATAGCGCCGTGTCCGAGGTGATGAATGGCGCCGGCCCGGTGAGCACGGTGGCGGCCGAGCTGAAGGAGCTCGAGGCCGCCATGGGCGATCCGGACCGGACCGACATGGAAGGCATCGTCGCCCGCTACGGCGAGGTGCAGGCGCGCTTCGAGGAGCTCGACGGCTACGCGCTGGAGGGCCGCGCGCGCGAGGTGCTCGCCGGCCTCAGCTTCAGCCCGGAGATGATGGACGGCGACGTCGGCGCGCTGTCGGGCGGCTGGAAGATGCGCGTCGCGCTCGGCCGCATCCTGCTGATGCGCCCCGACGCCATGCTGCTCGACGAGCCGAGCAACCATCTCGACCTGGAGAGCCTGATCTGGCTCGAGGAATTCCTCAAGGGCTACGACGGCATGCTGTTGATGACCTCGCACGACCGCGAGTTCATGAACCGCATCGTCACCAAGATCGTCGAGATCGACGGCGGCTCCCTCACCTCCTATTCCGGCAATTACGAATTCTACGAGCAGCAGCGCGCGATGGGCGAGAAGCAGCAGCAGGCCCAGTTCGAACGCCAGCAGGCGATGCTCGCCAAGGAAATCAAGTTCATCGAGCGCTTCAAGGCGCGCGCCTCGCACGCCGCGCAGGTGCAGAGCCGGGTCAAGAAGCTGGAGAAGATCGACCGGGTCGAGCCGCCAAAGCGCCGCCAGACCGTGTCGTTCGAATTCCTGCCGGCGCCGCGCTCCGGCGAGGACGTGGTCAGCCTGAAGAGCGTGCACAAGGGCTATGGCAACCGCAGCATCTACGACGGGTTCGACTTCGTGGTGCGCCGCAGGGAGCGCTGGTGCGTGATGGGCGTGAACGGCGCCGGCAAGTCGACCCTGTTGAAGCTCGTCGCCGGTTCCACCGAGCCGGACGACGGCACGGTGGCGGTCGGCGGCAGCGTCAAGATGGGCTACTTCGCGCAGCACGCCATGGATCTGCTCGACGGCGAGCACACCGTGTTCGAGTCGCTGGAGGACTCGTTTCCGCAGGCCGGCCAAGGCTCGCTCCGTGCGCTGGCCGGCTGCTTCGGCTTCTCCGGCGACGACGTGGAGAAGCGCTGCCGGGTGCTGTCGGGCGGCGAGAAGGCGCGGCTGGTGATGGCGAAGATGCTCTACGACCCGCCGAATTTTCTGGTGCTGGACGAGCCGACCAACCACCTCGACATGGCGACGAAGGAAATGCTCATCAACGCGCTGTCGCAGTACGAGGGCTCGATGCTGTTCGTCTCCCACGACCGGCGCTTTCTGGCCGCGCTGTCCAACCGGGTGCTGGAGCTGACGCCCGAGGGCATTCACCAGTACGGCGGCGGCTACACCGAGTATGTGGCGCGCACCGGCCACGAGGCGCCTGGATTGCATCGCTGAACCGGCAGGCGCCTGAATTCAGAAACCGGGTGTATTAATCGGGTGGGTCCACGCCTCGCGTCGGCGTCTAGCTGTCCTCCAGCTACAGGAGGACACCATGAGATTTCGTTTTATGGGCCTGCCGGTCAGACGGCTGCCGTATCTGTTCGCACAGTCCTACACGACAGTGCCGGCGGCAGACGCGGCGCATCCGAGCACCGACGCCACGAAGCCACCGGAAGCCGTAGCCAAAAATTCGGAACCCTCAGACTCAGCCGGACCAACCGGGCGTTTCGTGCACGATCTTGCCGCCGACCATCGTCATCAGTGACGCTATGCTGGCGAGCTGATCCGCCGCGACGGTCAACGGGTTGGCGCTGAGCACGGTGAGATCGGCAAACTTGCCAACCTCCAGCGAGCCTTTCTTGGTTTCGTCGAACGTCAGATAGGCGCCGTTGGCGGTCGCACAGCGCAGCGCCTCCATCGGCGACAGCGCCTGCCCTTCGCCGAAGGCGCGGCCGCTGCCGAAGGCCTGGCGCAGCACGGTCTGCTGCATGGGTTGCCACAACGTGATCGGCGTGTTGTCGGTCGCCAGCGACACCGGGACCCCGGCCTCGCACAGCGATTTCAGCGGCACGATGTCGTCATACTGCTCGGGCTTCAGTTTGGCCGCGTTCCGCTCCAGCGATTTGTACAGGTAGTTGTTGGTCTGCGTGGTCAAGACCAATCCCAGCTTCACGATGCGGTCGCGTTCGCGGGGCGAGATGACATTGATGTGGCTCATCACCCAGCGCCGGCCCTTGATCGGGATTTCCCGATCGACCTCTTCATAGAGATCGAGCATTTCGTTGCCGGCGCCGCCGGTGATGCAGGCCGGACGGATGTCGTTCTTGGCGCAATGCAGCAGCAGTTCCTTGACCCGGTCGCGCGGCAGGCCGTGGTTGGAGTTGAAGCCGGCCCAGCCGGTGTACGGCCCTGCCGCCGCGCGGGCGTTGTCGGCTTCGGTGCGGCCGAGGTGAACATAGAGGCCGCTCATTTTGAGCATGTCGTCGCCGAGGCCGGGCTCGCCGAGCCAGCCGAGCCAGGCCTCGACAAAGGGACCGAGCGGCGCGTTGCCGGCGGCGGCCCAGTTCGCGCTCAAGGCGAGCGTCGAGCGCATGGTCAAGGTGCCCGCATGATGGGCACGGCGATACGTCCGCAGCAGTTCGTTGGCGACACCATGGCCCTCGAAAATGCTGGTGGTGCCGAAGCTGTGATAGGCCTTCGCCGACTCCGGCAAGGTCCGCAGCCGGTCGGCCGCGGTGAACGACGCCGCATCGCGGAACCAGATCAACTCGACGAGCGGCGCAAACTCCTCCTCGAAAAACACGCCGGTCGGATCGCCGTTGCCGTCCTTTTCAATCGTCACCGACGGCACCGGCGCGACGGTGTCGCGCGTGATGCCGGCGCGCGTCAGCGCCGCGGTGTTGGCGCAGGAGACGAGCGGAAACGTGCCGCGCCAGTAGCCCCAGATCGGCCGGATGTAGACCGGGTTGTGCGGCGCCGCCGCGTCGAGCTCGTGCCGCGTCGGCCAGCGCATCTCGGCCAGACTGTCGGGCACGCCGACGTAAAACGGCGGATCGCCGATCGGCATGGTGACGATCCACTCGCCGGGCTTTTTCCCCCGGGCGATCTCGGCGATGCGGTCCTGAATGTCCTTGATCGAGCGCACCGGACCGAGCGACGGGAAGATGCGCCGCAGCGCCTCGCGGTCCATATGGGCGTGGCCGTCGATCAGGCCCGGCGTGATGGTCCGGCCCTTCATGTCGAACAACCGCGTTGGCGGGACGATGTGCTTCGTCATGTCGGCATCGGCGCCGACCGCCAGTATCTTTCCCGCCGCGATGGCGATGGCCTGCGCGATCGAGCCGCGCCCGTCGACCGTAATAATGTGGGCGTTGCGCAGCACAACTTCGGCGGGCGGCGCCGTTGAAGCTCCATGAGGCGGAATTGCCGCATCGGCATGCATCTGATGTTCTCCCGCAACGCTTTCGTTCAGTGTAGAGAGAAAGCCACGCCGAATGTCTCGACGCAACTTGGCGCAGGGATTGCTTAGCGAAGCTTGTTGCGGCAACGGAAGTTGACATCGAAAATGGTGGTTCTGGCTCGAAGCGTTTTGCTCGTCATTCTGGCATTCGCTTGCGCCAGCACGGATGCCGTCGCGCAGCAGAAATTTCCGAACGGCACCGTCCGCATCGTCGCGCCGTATGTGCCCGGAGGCGCGGTGGACATTGCCGCCCGGACCCTCGCCGATCTGTTGTCCGAGCGCTGGGGCTCGCCGGTCATCGTCGAAAACCGCACCGGCGCGGCAACCGCGATCGGGACCAATGCGGTTGCGACCGCGAACCCCGACGGCCACACCCTGCTCCTCACCGCCACGCCATTTCTGGTCAATCCCACGCTGCAACCCACCCTGCCCTACGACACGCTCCGCGACTTTGCCGGCATCAGCATGGTGGTCGAACAGCCGGTGGCGCTGGTCGCCATCCATCCGTTCGGGCGAACACGCTTCGCGAGCTGGTCGCCGACGCCAAGAAGAACGATCAAACCCTGGCCTATGGGTCGTCAGGGATCGGCGGAATATCTCACCTGCTCGGCGAAATGTTTGCGCGAACGGCGGGCATCAAGCTGCTGCACGTTCCGTACCGGGGCAGCGCCGGGGCCACCGTCGATCTCCTGGCCGGCAACATTCCGCTGCTGTTCGATTCCGGCTTCTCCGCCAAGAGCCAGGTGGATGCCGGCAAACTGAAGGTCCTGGCGATCTCGAGCCGGCAACGGCAGGCAGAGATGCCGAACATTCCGACGTTCTCGGAGGATTATCCCGGCTTCGAGTTCGAGCAGCGTGCAGATGCTGCTGGCGCCGTCGGCGACGCCACGACCGGTCATCGACCGGCTGTCCGCCGACGTCCAAAGCGTCGTCAACTCGCCGGCCTTCGCGGCGCGCGTCAAACAGGCGGCGCTGCATCCGCTCGCCTCGACCGCTCCCGAACTCGATGCCTTCATCCGCTCCGAGATCGTGAAGTGGGGAACGATCATCCGCGAGGCGAACATCCAGTCCGGCCGATAGCATCCGGCCGTTTCATCGCTGCGACAAAAGTTCCGAACTTCGCGATCCTAATCCGCGACCTTGCGCGCCGGGTGTATGTCCCGGAGAATGGCGCAAACGGAGGAAATCGCCATGCTGGGACGGTCGCTGCTCGCGGGCCTGTTGCTGTTGACGAGCGCACTCGCCGCGCGGGCCGAATATCCGGACAAGCCGGTGAAGATCGTGGTGCCGGTGGCGGCCGGCGGCGGCGTCGATGTGATGGCGCGGTTGCTCGCGCAGTACCTCGGCGAGCGGCTGCATCAGCAATTCGTGGTCGAGAACCGGCCCGGCGCCGCCGGCGTCATCGGCAGCAAAGCGGTGATCGCTTCACCCGCCGACGGCGCGACGCTGCTCTATACGCCGTCGAGCCTGTCGCTCTCCGTCGCCATCAGCAAAACGCCGCCCTACGATCTCGCCAAGGATTTCTCCCCGATCGTCAACGTCGCCATCAGCCCCTATGCGCTGGTGGTGAACCCTTCCGTGCCGGCGCAATCGCTGAAGGAGTTCATCGCCTACGCCAAGGCCAATCCCGGCAAGCTCAGCTACGGCTCGGCCGGCGTCGGCAGCGCCTCGCATCTCGCCGCCGAATTGCTGAAGAGCAAGGCCGGGATCGACATGGTGCATGTGCCGAACAAGGGCATGAACCCGGCGCTGATCGATCTGATGGGCGGCCAGGTGCAGGTGCTGTTCGCGAGCGTCCCCGGCCTCACCTCGGAGAAGACCGAGCGGGCGCGGCCGATCGCGATGGCGGAGCTGAAGCGCTCGGCGCTGATGCCGGAGCTGCCGACCATGAGCGAAAGCGGCCTGCCGGGATTTGCCGTCGGCAACTGGGCCGGCTTGCTGGGGCCGGCCGGTCTCGACGCCGCGATCGTGAAGAAGCTGCACGACGAGGTGCTCGCCATTCTCGCCACGGACGAGATGAAGGCGCGGATCAAGACGCTGGGCTTCGATGTCATCGCCGGCACGCCCCAGGAGTTCGCCCGGCAACTGCAGGAGGATGTCGAGCGCTGGGGCCCGGTGGCCAAAGTCGCGGGCGAAGAGAAGAAGTAGCTCAATACACCCGGTTGAGCGGCGGCTGCTGCTGCATCAGCACCCGCTCGACATTCTGCCAGGCCGCGCGAAACAGCGTCGTCGAGGCCTGGCGTGACACCCCGGCGATGTGCGGCGTCAGCAGCAGCCGCGACGCCGCTTCGCCGGATGAGCTTGAGCAGCGGATTGTCGGCAGCCGGCGGCTCGGTGGCATAGACATCGACCGCCGCGCCGCCGAGATGGCCGGAGGTCAGACTCGCCGCCAGCGCCGCCTCGTCGACGATGCCGCCGCGCGAGGCCTGGATCAGCACCGCGCCGGGCTTCATGCGCGCAAGCTGCGCCGCGCCGATCAGGTTCTGCGTCTCCGGCAGCAGCGGCACATGCAGCGACACCACGTCGGAGGTTGCCAGCAGTGCGTCCAACGACATTGCCCGTGCGTCGAGACCTTTGGCATCGACGGTCGCTGGATCGAAGAAACCGACCTTCGCGCCGATGCGGACAAACGCCTGCGCCACCGCACGGCCGATGGTGCCAAAGCCGATCAGGCCCACCTGCAAACCTTCGATGCCGGCCAGATTGTCCGCCACCATGCGGGCGCGGAACTTCGCGTAGTTGCCCGCCTTGATCTCGGCGTCCGCCCAGGCGAAGCGGCGCAGCAGCACCGACGCCGCGGTCACGGCATATTCCGCCACCGCGCTGTTGCTGCCGCCTGCCACGTTGGCGACCGGAATGCCAAGCCGCGTCAGCGCCGCCTGATCGAGGCGGTCGACGCCGGCGCCGGTGACCTGGACAAGCTTGAGCGAGGTGCCTTCAAACAATTCCGGCGCGAGCTTTGCGCCGACCGCCGGGATGACCAGCGCATCGCTCGATTTCATCAGGCTCGCGACCGGCGCATCCGCCGGCGCATGATAGGCAACCTGGAGGCTGTTCGGCGCGGCGGCATCGACGCGCGTGAAATCGGCTTCGGGGCGAAGGCAGAGAACGCGATTGGACATGGAGATATTTCAGAAGCTCTTGAACTCGGTGGTGCCCTTCGACACGTCGGGCTCGGCGAAGAAGCACAGCAGCACCAGCGGCTCGGTGCCGGTGTTGCGCGTCATGTGCTTCTCGTTCGGCGGGATCAGCACGATGTCGCCCGGCTTGATCGGGATTTCGCCGCTCTCGGCCACCGTCATGCCGTTGCCCTTGAGCACATAGATGCACTCCTCAAATCCGTCATGCAGATGCGGGCCGCGCGGAGGATCGCCGGCTTTGGGCACCGCGATCTCGGCGATGCGGAACGTCACATTCGAGCCGATGGCGCCGGACACCGGCTCCAACGACGTGCGCCCGGGCAGGCCGAGCTTCTTTGCTTCAGATTGCTTCAACAGCCGCGCCATCAGCCCACCTGTCGCAATTGCTTGATCTCGCGCGGGCCGCCCTGCACCGCTTCGAGCTGGCGGTAAATCTCCCGCGCCTCCTTGGCGATGGCGTCGCAGATGTCGTTCAGCATCTTGTGGCCCTTGTCGGCGGTGGCGTGCTGCGGGCTGCCGAACCAGCCGGTCGGCGCGATCGAGCGGATGTCGGTCAGCACCGGCTGATAGGTGCGGGTCCGCCGCAGCTTGTCCATCTTGTGCCCGACCGTGTGGTCGGACGAATAGTCGATGCGGTCGAGATGCACGAGGTCGGGCCGATGCGCGAGGACGGCCAGCGCCTCGATCTCGCCGCCGTGGGTGAGCCCGCCGCAGGAATGGCCGTAAAGCTCTTCGGCGACGTAGCAGGCCTGCACGGTGAGCACGCTCATGCCGTGCTCGCGGTGCAGCGATTCCGCGGCGATCGCCAGCGAGGGGATGTTGCCCTCGTGCCAGTTCACGATCATCAATTCCCTGGCGCCGTGCTTCGCCGTCGAGGCGCAGGTCTCGATGATCAACCGCATATAGGTGTCGGGCGTCAGCGTGATGGTGCCCTCGAACGGCGCGTGCATCGGGGTCACGCCGAACGGCGTGTTCGGCAGCACCAGGCCGTCCATCCGCTCGGCCACGGCATGGGAGATCACATTCGCCGCCAGCGTATCGGTGCCGGTCGGCAGATGCGGGCCGTGCTGCTCGACGCTGCCGCAGGGCAGGATCACCAGCGGGTTCTTCTTCAACTGGGCGGCGATCTCGGGCTGCGTCAGGTCCGAGAAATAGCGGCTAGGCAACATTGCGGCTTCCTTCCGCGAGCTTCTTGTGGGCGTCGGCGATGATGTCGGCGATCTTCACCGCCTGGCCCTGCCGTTCGATCGACCGCAGGCCGGCATAGACCACCGCCAGCGCCACATTGCCGTTCCGCGCGTTCAGCTCGTTCGATTTTCCGGTGCGGCAGCTTTCCGCGAACATGTCGAGCTCGGCGCGGAACATATCGCTCTCCGGCACCGGCAACTCCTCTCGCTTGCCGTAGCCATCCTTGCCGCGCTGGATATAAAGCGTGGAGGTCTGGTGCAGTTGGTCAGGCGTATCCCAGGTGCCGAAATCGATCTCGTAGTGCATCAGGCCCTTCGAGCCGAACACGCGGACGCAGAACACGCCGGGCGAGGTCCATGAGCTGCCGACATAGCCGATCTTGCCGTCGGCGAAGCGCAGCACCGTCATCGACTGGTCGTCGACCTCGGCGCCGACCGGCGACAGCTTCGAGGCGATCGAGTTGGCCTCGACGATCTCGCCGCCGAGATAGTGCAGCACGTCGAACTGATGGATCGCGAGCTGCGACAGCGGCCCGCCCGGGGCGCGGTCCTTGTACCAGCGCCACGCCTTCGGGGTGAGCTCCAGCGCGCGCTCGTTGGAGAAATTCGCCTCCATGAAGCCGACGCGGCCGAGTTCGCCCGCCGCGATGGCGCGGCCCATTTCGCGGATGCCCGCCATCAGCCGCGCGCTGTGGCCGACGGTGACGCTGACGCCGTAGGTCTTCTCCAGCGCCTCGATGGCGAGGCCCTCCTCCAGCGTGCTGGCGATCGGCTTCTCGGTGTAGACGTGCTTGCCGGCCTTGGCGACCTCGCGGGCGAGCGGCAGATGCTGCTCGTTCGGCACCGTGAGGATCACGCCCTTGATCTCGGGATTATTCAAAAGCGTGGCCAGATCGGGCGCGCTCTTGACGCCGAACTCCTGCTGGAAGGCGGTGCGGCTGTCCTCCGAGCGGCTGAAGCCTTGCACGATTTCGATCGAATGGGAGGTGCGGACGGCGCGGGTGAGCACCTTGGCCCAACGGCCGAGTCCGACGATACCGACCTTGACGCGATTGCTGGTCATGAATTCCTCATTGCAGATCGAACCCTACCACGAATGCGAAGAGCCGAAATAGCGGCGCTGCATCCGCACTTCGCCGCTTATTTTCTGGCGGGGATGACATCCTTGGCGTGCTTTGCGCCCACGTAGACCGCAAGGAGGCGCACCGGCTGCGAGCCGTTGTTGACGCCGAAATGAGCGACGGCCATCGATTCCATGAACGATTGCCCCTGACGATACGTGTGCGTGCCGTGTGTGCCGTAATCGACGGTCAGTTCGCCATCCAGGATGTAAGCGAAAAGTGGGACGCCGTGTTTGTGCATGATGGTCCTGGGCGCCAGCGTCACGATGGCGGCCGTCACATGCGCGGGACCCGTTTTCGGATATCGGATCGTCTCGCCGAGGATGGTGGTGTTAGTCGAAAGCAGCGGCGCGGCCGGATAGTCGTTGGCCGGAGCGGCGACCTGGGCGTTGGCGCGGCCGGCCAGTGCGTGACCGATGACGATGACGATGACGATGGCGATGGTGGCAACGACGAACAGCGAATTGGCACGGAGCCGCATCGGCGCCCTCCACTTTTCAAGTCTTGAAACCACTACTTGAGCTGGTCGGCCACCTTGGCGATCGCCGCCTTGGCGCAATTGTCGTCGGCCTGCTGGCCGCCGGAGGTTCCGCTGACGCCGACGGCCCCGATGGTGTCGTCACCGACCTTAATCGGCACGCCGCCGCCCAGCGGGATCACCTCCGCCAGACTGCGCTGGCCTACTAATTCGGTTTCACTACGCTTGGCCCATTCGAGCGACGAGCGCCGGAACGTCCGCGCCGTATAGGCCTTGCGGCGCGCCAGTTCCATGCCGTGCGGCGGCGTGGCATCGCCGCGCATCAGCACACGGAGCTGGCCGGAGCGATCGACCACCGCGACCGAGAGCCCGACGCCGTTGGTGGCGCATTCCATGGCGGCGTCGGCGATCGCCCGCGCCAACTGCGTCGAGACGTTGCGCTCGGAGATGACGCCTTGCGCATGGGCGGGACTGGCAAGCGCGATCACGGCGAGCGTGCCCGCCAAAACCTTGAAGACCGACGACATGGCGTTCTCCACTAATCGAGCGGTTCGAGCTTGACGATCGATGCGCCATGGTTGCTGCCGGCCCAGAACGCCGGCCGCGGTCCGCTGTCGTCGACGAACACGCGGCGGATATTGGTGGTGCGCGGCAGCAGGTACTCGACGACCTCGCCGGTCTTGGTGTCGAGCCGCGCGACCTGATCGTTCAGCATCGACCCGGTCCAGGCCTCGCCGCGCTTGGTGAAGACCACGTCGTAGGGCGCGCTCCACGGCGTCGGCAGCTTCCATTCCTTGATCGTCTCGGTCTTCGGATCGAACATGCCGATGCCGTTGGCGCCGTACTCGGCGAACCACAGCCGGTTCTGCTCGTCGACCCGGCCGCGGCGCGGCCGCGACAGCTCGGTTGGTGTCGCCCAGATGCGGACCAGGCCGCCTTCGTTGACCTTGCGCAGCCCGATGTGGGTGGCGCTGAAGCCGAGCTGGTAGACATTGTTGTTGCGGTCGGTGGGCATGCCATAGGCGCGGATCTGCCGGCCGGCCGGGTCCTTGGCCTGGCCGAAATTCTCCCATTGGCCGGTGGCGACATCGAGCCGATAGCCGTAGTGATCCTCCTGGTTGTTGCTCCACACCTTGCCGTCAACATCCGAATGCTGCGGCGACACCATCGACGCCTGGGTCGAGGCCGACTGCCATTCCTTCGGGAACGGATAGGCCTTCACCTCGTGGGTCTTGCGATCGATCTTGCTGACGCCGGCCTGATACATCATCGACAGCCAGACGTTGCTTTGCGGATCGAATTCGAGATCGAGGCCGCCCTTGGGCTGCTCGGGCTTGAGCACCGGGATCGGAATGTCCTTCACCGCGCCTGTCTTGGGGTCGAGCACGCCGACGAACTGATGGCCGAAGTCCGAGTACCAGGCTTTGCCATCGGCATCGACGATCACGTCGTGCGGCATCGCCGCTTTGCGCGGCAGATCGTATTCGGTGACGATGACGCGGGTGGCGCGGCCCTTGGGACGCGGCAAACCCTTGAGCTGATATTCGGTGGCTTCGGCATTGCCGAGGCTGAGACTGGCGAGATATTCCGCCGCGGCCTTCGCGGCATCGCCGGTGACGGCCGGCCGCTCGCCGCGCGGACCCGGCAACAACGGTTGCGGATGGGTCGGCGTCGAGCCCGGCGAATAGCGCGACATGCGCAGGAACACCTGCTCGAACTCGGCAGGGCTGTGCGTCGACATCATCACCCGCTGCAAGGTGTGGCAGCCGACGCACATGGTCAGGAATGCCTTCTGCTTGTCCTCGCCCGGCATGCTGACGAGCCACTCGCCGCTCGACAATTGCGCGGTCAGGTTCTTGACCTTGCTGAGCTTGAGATCAGCGGTGGCGGTGGCGGCGGCGCCGGCCGCAACTTCGGCGGTCTTCGGGCCGTCGAGCTTGTAGCCGATCGCGCGGATCGAGATGGTGTAGTTGCCGGGATCGAGCCGGTCCGCCGGAAAGACATAGCGGCCCTGCTCATTGGACACCACGGTGACCGTGACGGCGGAGCCCGCCTTCTTGGCGCTGACGAGCACGCCTTCCATCGCAGGCTCATCGGCCGACGAAACCTGGCCGGTCAGCGCCGCCGACTGCGCTTGTGCGGGCGACGCTCCTGCCGGCAGCAGAACAATGCCAATGCTTGCGAGAAACCACAGAAAGCCAAGTCGCATGATTGCCTCCCCAGGATCGGCTCCGAAAGGTGACGTTCGTTCGCGTCACTCTAATACAGGCCAGCATACCGATGATTGCGGCCGGCTGGAAGGATCGGTCGGAGCCGCAAAGTGGAAAATCACGCCCTTCGAACGAGGCGTGCCACGTGCTGCTAAGCGCGCGGCGGGCGGCGGCGCTCGTGGAACCAGGCGCGGTACTTCGTCATCTTGGTGCGCTGCACGCCCGGCGCGTAACGTTTGCAGGTCGAGGCTTCGTCGCTTCGGGCCGTCGCGCCCCAGCGCAGTTCGACACAGTCGTTCACGTTGTACGCCATCTCGAGGTCGGCGGCGCGGTCGAATACGTCCTTGAGCGCGAGCGTCCATGACGAGCCGTCGCTCCGCAGATACGAAAACTTGCGGGTCGAAAGCTCCGACGCGAGCACGCTCTGCAATTCGGCCTTCACGTCGGCGACGCTCTTGCCCCGCGGCATCGCATAGCGCTCGGGCCGCCGCGCCACGCGATCCGGGAAGCCGCGTACCACGTCGATCGCGATCAGCAGCCGCAGATCGCGCGACGGCGTCGCGAAATCCTCCCAGGCGCCGGTCGTCTCGAAGATCGCCGCGCCGTCCGGCATGTTGGCTTCGCCGCGCCCGCTGTTCAGGTACTTGCGCCCGTTCTCAACCGAGGTGACGCGCGTCTTCACCTGCTCGTCGAGCGAGGTGATCGCCTCCTTCATCGCGCCCAGCGGATCGAGCGGTGACGGCGACATCACGTCATCCATGCGGTCGTAGAAGTCTTCAACCCCCATTCGCGACGGCTCGAGCGAGAAATCGGCATACTGCGGATTTTTCGCGATCTCATCGTTGCTCAGCCGCCGCAGCACGCCGCTCCGGTCGAGCGCGATCGGGCGGAAACGCTTGAAGCCGGGGCCGCCGAGAGCGGGGTCCTGCGCATACAGGAAATTGCCCCGCCAGAAGCGCTTGCGCGCCACCGTGCCGTCGGGCTGGCCGTCAACCGCGAGAATGATGCCGGCCGCGCCGTCCGACTGCGCCACGCGCCGCACGATCATCAGAACGTGCCCATATGGATCGTGGTACGCGGTGCCCGGCCGCAGCGTCTCTTCCTTGAGCGCGACCGGATAATAATCGGTGTTGTTGTCGGCGGCCGCGGTCCGTCCGGAGCCGGAATGCACGGCGTCGGCCAGCGTCCGCGAATATTGGCCGAACGACGCCGCAAGGCCGAGCGGCCTGGGCGGCGCTGCGCTCGCCGCAGTCGCAGCGTTCGCGGCGCCCGGCACGCTGGTCTGGTCGGAGGCGGGACGCGGCGCCTCATGGTTCTGAATGCTGAACCACTGGGTGCACTGCGGCGGCCGGCCGGCGCCGCCGCGCGAGCACTTCGAGTAGCCGCTCGGCAGCCCCATCTTGAACGCGAAGTAGGCGCGCAAGAAGTACGGCAAGTCGGCGCAGTCGGGGCGCAGCACCATCTTCATCTCGTCCTCGCCGAGACCGAGATGGTTGAACAGCATGTTACGCGAGCGATCGCGCAGCACTTCATGCAGCGCCGGCCACGACGGCGCGGCGTCCAGCGGATCGTCGAACAACTTCTCGATCCAGGCCGAGAACAGGTTTTCGGTCGCCCGGTTCCAGGCGTTGCGCAACGGCCAGACCGACCCGGCCGTGGCGCTGAGCGGTGGCGGCCGGTCGGCGCGCACCGCGATGTCGCGGGTGATCGTGCCGCAGCCAGCCGGTGCCCCGCGGTCGCGCGTCAGCGTCGCGCGCCAGGTGCCGGCGGCCGGCGATTTGACTTCGGCGAACCAGAAATACGGCGGGCCGCCGTGCCGCTCGCGCGATTTGGCGGTGACGCTGCCGTCGGGGCCGATCAGCGAAAGCTCGCCGTCGAGCGGCTTCTCTACGGCGAAGATGACGCGGAGCGGCGCGCCCTTCCACGGGGTGACCGGCGACGGCAGCACCGTAAGCCCGGCCGCCTCTTCACAGGCGCCCGCTGCCCCTTGGGCGCGGACATCCACCGTTGAGACAAGGCCGACGAAACAGGCGCCTGCCATCAGCAGCGATGCTGTCGTGGCGATGGAGGCAAACCGGCGTGCTGGAAACAATGGCGTCCCCTTTGGATCCTCGACGGCAATTCAACCGCCAAGCTCCGGCTGAATCATGGCAACTGAATCGCCTGGATCACAAGTCTACCGCACCTGCAGCAATACGAACCATTTCTTGTCGTTGAGCGAGCATTTCTCGTGGTGGCCGGGGCCGCCGGGCGGCCGGCCCGAGGCCTGCGGCAGGGTCCAGGAGCCCGCGCCGCCACAATGGCCCTGCTGCGCGGCCGAGAACCTCAGGTCGCGCCGCAGGTTGAGCTTCTTGGCGGTGACGGACTGAGCGACGTTGCCGCCGATGACATAGACCTTGCGCGCCTTGGCATCGACCGACGCGACCACGTCGCAATGGGTGCGCCGGACCGTGCGCGCGGCGGCGCTGCCGCCGAGCTCCGAGCGAATGCGCTCGCGCACGACCTCTTCGCTGGCGTCGGCGAGCGAGGGCTCGCGCTGCTGGCAAACCAGATCGCCCGGACGCGGCTTTGTGGCGGTGAGCGGACAGGCCCGATAAAGCCGGTCGCCGGCCTCGTTGGTCGGCTCGGCCGCGCTCGCCTCGAACGCGTCGTAGATATAGGCGCGGTGGGCGTTGCTGAACTTGAATGCCGTCACGCCGACGCCGGCCTGCCGGATTACATAGCTGATGAAGGCGGCCGACCACGGCGTATCGATGATGGCGGCGCGCAACGCCGCCTCGCGGAGGACTTCGCGAGTCTCCGGATCGGACTCGGCTTCGGCGGCGCGCAGCAGCCGGCCCGCCGAACTGCGTAGAATCGCGGCGGTCTGAGTCTCCTTGGTCATGGTCGAGGCGTCGCGATAGCCCTGCACCTCGAGGCTGTCCGCAGTGTCGTTGCCAAACAGCGCACGCCAGTATTTCATCACCTGCCACCAGCCGAGCCGGCCGACGCTCGCCGCTCGGTCGCCGCCGTCGTCCTCCTCATGCTCGGCCTCGGTCAGGCCGAAGTGGAACAGCCGGCCGTTGGCATCGATCTGATGGCCGCCGAATTGGCTGAACTCGTTGATTGCCGCGCGCGCGATGCGCTGGCCGACTTCGCCGGCGGGCTTTGCCGCGGTGGCGTCGCAGGTGGCCTGCACGGTTTTCCAGAACGCCGCCGCGGCGCGGTCGGCCTGCGCGAACGCCGGCTGCGCGGCAAGGCTGATCGCCGCAGCAATAACGCAGACAAGGGCACGCATGATCCCTCCTGGGCCGGTGAACGGCGCGCCGCAGTATAGCCCGGTGCACCGGCGGAGGTCCGCGGCAATCGCGATGAGCGGCGGCTTGGTGTAGGACCACAACTCGATCCACTCCGTGCAGTTCTGCGGATGGCCATCGGCCTCGAGAAGCGCTCGTCTGCTGCAAACGATATATAAGTTCAACTGGGGCCGTTAAATCTCCGTGAGCTTCAGCGAACCTAAGGCCCCGGACATCCGGGGCTTTTTTTGCGCCGGGCGGCGGCCGGCCGCCCGGGCTATTCGCCGTCCCGCCGCATCGCCCCGGCCCCGGCGGTTCGGCGCCAGAGCCCATCAAGCAACACAGCGACAACAAGCCCGGCGCACGCGCCCGCGGCGTTGATCACGAAGTCGCTGAAATAGGCGTGCCGCCCGGGAACCACCAGCTGCAATGTCTCCATCAGCGCGGCGACGGCGACACCGATCAGGGCCAGCAGCATTCGACGGTTGGGATAGGCCAGGCTAAATGCCAGGCCGAGCAGCGCGAAGGCCGCGACATGTTCCAGGCTCCGGTTGAAGCCGGTGACCGGCCGCACCGTCGGTGGACCGAGCGTCATGACAACAATGGCAACAACCAGAAACCACGCCGCAATTCTTGCGATTTTGACAACCATGTGCCCACCCGAGTCTGTTGAATATGCATTAGCAGACTCCGGCTCGACGCCGGCATCCGAACCGAGGTTCATCATCGGGACGACGAGAGGCACTTGAACTGGGGCAGGGATATCGGTTTCGTCCGCCCGGAGGTGGCGACGTTAATAATTTGGGCAACTTCTCGAAATATTCCCGCTATCCCCAATTGACGGTCACGACAACACCACATCGTCCAGCTACGAATTGGGGGCCCATGGAGGGGAGCACACCGATGGCCTCGCATCTCCCGCGAATGAGCTTTGAACACCGAGGCCCACTTGGCAGGCCGTCTTGTCCCAAGTGCGGCCAACTGTGTTTGTTTCCCAGTATGGAATATGCGCCCGGTCGTGTTTGGAACAGCTGGCAATGCGACAGCTGTACCGCGCGCTTTCAAACATCCGCGGCCATGACCTCGGATCTCAGCCGACCATGCGCTGCGGCCTGACCGACTTTTTTTGCCACAACGGCCCTTACGTCGTCGTTAGCCTCTCGTCGCCACATCGCAAGAGAGAATTCACGAACTGCCTCGCGCCAGCGGGATATCAAGAGGGCGCACCAATTTCTTTCGGTTTCCGTTTGCAACCCCCGGAGAGCAAGCGGTGGATGCCGTTCACTGTTTCGCCGTTGCCGCGATGCGTGGCCATTCGTCCATCTGAACACGAGCGACGACTTTATAAGCCGCGCCGTCCGGCTTGAAGATCGTGGCCTCGCCTTCTTTGATCTCGAACCAGTCCTTGCCGAACGCGTCGATGATGTTGGGCTTGTGCGAGACGATGACGACATTGGTGCCAGCCGCCGGAGCCGCACTGGCGAGCTTGCGGAATGCTGCAGCGCGCCGGTTGTTCTCGTCCGGCGAAACCACCAGGCCGCCTTCGGTAAGGTCTAGGCTCTTTTCCACATTGTCGAAGCCGGCAAGTTTTGCGGTCTGATAGGCGCGGTTGAAGTGGCTCGTGATGGCCTTGCTCACGGGAGCGCCAATTCGCTTAAAGGCCTCGCCGAGCGTCTTGGCGGCTTCCTCGCCCTTGGCATTCAGTTGGCGCTGTTTCGCGAGGTTCTCGTGGTTGAGCGGGTCGGTGTCAGCCTGATCTGCATGGGTCGCGCCATGTCGCAAGACGATCACGTGCCCTCCGGCGCGCAACATTTGCGCAAGCTCAACATCGCTCGGACGCGGCTGCGCGGAGGCCGGCACCGCGAACAGGAGGGCGGTGACAGCGAATAAAACCGCGAGGCGATTGCAATCCATGATCGGCTCTCTCAGTTGGCAGTTGGCAGTGCCTTGCCGTGAACGTCTGCGTGCGGCGCTGACGTTCCAGATCTTGCGATTAACGCCGCTGGTCATCAGCTTACAACGCCGCGCCGATGCGGTAATCGGAAAAATTCGCGGGTCGGCTCGAAATGGAGCTGGCGGCCGGCCCACTCCAAAGGGCGAACCGCCAGCTCGTCCGTAAGTCCTGTTCGACTATCGAGCCGCCGCCTTGCGCGGCGCCACGTCACGGCGCGCGTCGCCGCCGCTTTGCTCGGTCTCAACCACGTATCCGGCGCGCCGGATCAACACTTCCGTAATCCGCACGGCAATCGGCCATGCGACGCCAAACGCTCCCAGGAACAGGACCAGGAACGTCATCAAGCCAAGGGTCGGATATTCGTAGTCCACGATTCGACTGATCAGGAACCCGATGAATTGCACCATTGCAGTGGTCAGCACGTAAACGATCATGAGTGTGAGAGCCTGCATGGCCTCTACTCCGCAGCCGCCGCACCCCCGCTGCGATTGAACACCCGTTGTCGCCTCGTGGATACAGGGAAACGGGTGAATTCACCGGCGGTCGATGCCTCGATCCAGCGACCGCTCATGCGACCATGCCCGCTAAAGACCGTGACCAGCGTCGCTTCAGATCAGGATCGATGTGCTGAGATGCATTGTCCGCTAAGGTCAGCATCGCATCCGCAGAATCATCGAGGCAGGGAATATCCGTAATGAAATTTTGCAGTGTCGTCGCCGGCTTCATGCTGCTCGGCGCAGCCGGGATCGCACAGGGTCAAGAGCCAGCCGCGAAATCGACTTCAAGCGGCGTGTTTAGCAATGAACAAGCCAAGCGCGGCGAAGCCGCTTACAACGCCAATTGCGTGACCTGCCACGGCGCGGAGTTGCGCAGCACCGACCGCGAGATTCCACATCTCTCCGACAAATCATTCAAGTTCGGTTGGATTGGGAAAACTATCGCGGAAAAGTATGAATTGGTCCGCGATACGATGCCGCCCAAGGAGGAACACAGCCTGAGCGATCAGGTCTACCTGGACATTGTCACCTACATCTTGAAATTCAACAAAGTCCCTGCCGGCGATCAGGAGCTGAAGCCCGACCTCGAAATCTTGAAGCAGATTACGATCGCGGCGCCACCAGGCTGAGAAGCGGACCGCTCACCACGTGAGTAGCGCACAGCCGCGGCGTACTCTTCGAGCGCGAGCTCAACGCGCGGGGCCAAACCAACCTGCCGAACCGGGCCTGAAACGTCTCGGTGCCGGGCCGTTCGCCTGACGCAGTACCGCCGGTGCCCTCTTGACCTTTTGTTCATGATTTGTTCTATATGGTCCATGCGGGGAATCAACGGAGGAAAACATGTGGGCGTTTCTGGTGGTTTGGGCCGCGCGACGGAAGCTGAAGCTGTGACCTCGCGCTACCTCGAAGCCGGTTCACCGATTTGCTGTTTCCTGCCGTCATGCCGGAAACCGTTTCGGGGGACCTGCATCCACGCCAACGACGGCCGCTTCTATTGCTCGCATGATTGCGCCGAGGAAGGCGCCAAGATCGATTTGTCGCACGTCGAGACATTGAAACGGAAAGCGCAAGGGAGATGACGATGTGGTCCGGTTTGTTCACCGTCGCTGGCGCGCTCTCGGCTGTGCTCGGCCTTCTCGCCGTTGTCATCCAGGAGGACGTTCCCGATGTCCGTAACCTATTACGTCGCCCTTCCCTTCGTCCTGGCTGAAGACGGCTGCGCCGCCGGGCAGGCGCTGGAATGTCAAAGCGCGCCCGAGGCCAATCGCAAGGCCGAGATAATGTCGCGCGATCCCGCCAACGCCGGCGCGCTGTCGTTCATGCGCTCGGGCGATCCAAGCTTGGGGAGTTTCGCCGACGCGACGATCTTGAAGAAGTACGGCGACGTGCCGGATAATCTCGACGAATTATGAATCTGCCCTCCTGGTCCCTAGGCCACGATTTGGCAGACGGTGTGGTGGGCTTGGATAAGCCCGGCCACGACAAAGGCCCGGTGCATCGCCGGGCCTTTGTCATGTCTCGATCACGGGTTGCGCGCTTAGGGCGGGTCCTCATAAAACATGCTGGCGGCTCATGCGACGCGTCAATTCCGCGATGTCGGTTTGACCCCGAGAGGTTGGAAGGCGTCTGGGTCATGAACAACGACCTGAGGCACGAGCTGCTTTCTTGAAGCGGCTAAATAGTTTTGAAATCAGGTTCGTGCTGGCCAACGGTTGGAGAAGCCCGGGTTTCCGCAAGCGTTTTACAGGCCCTCAGGATAACGGTATTGCCCGAATATTCAGGCAGTGGGGGAAGTCTCATCTGCGCGAACAAGGCTTCGCGCAGACCGTCAATTTCGATTGTCATGGGGAGTGGCCCTTCAAAGAGCCAACTACCTCAACGGGCACAATGTTCCAAAGATAAGGCCGCCACTCTGGGGAAGAAATCCCGAACACCTCGTTTTAGATAGGTTCCGTCGAAACTAGCAGCATTCAAGTCGTTATTCGGGAATTTTTGAGGTTTCATATGCTAAAATTGGTCCAAACAGCGTTGAAGTCCGGTTTTGTCGCTGCTTTGGCCGGGCCGCATTCTTGCCTTGGGCGTCACAGCCGCGTCGGCCGCCATCATGGCAGTTTACGCGGCCGCGGGCTTTACCGCTTACGTGGCGCAGCCACGGGTTGTCGGACGGGCGCAACTGTTTCTAATCCCTAATGAGCCGCAGGCATCCAATCAAACAGCCAAGTCGGATCACGAGGCGCTGCTTATAGGCAGCCCATCTTATATCAATTTCAATCCCGCATTCCTTGCCCTCGCCTTTTCGGTTGCGACTGCTGACCGCCAGTCCGACGTCAAGTTTCTTAATGACGGGCAGATCGCTGGTTGTCGAAAGCAGCTCCAGCTAACTCAGCAACAAGCGGAACATTGGCCCGCCGTGGCAGCGGCATTACGTGACATCGGTCGTCGATATTTTCAGCGGCGCGGCCAGCGCCAAAATGCGGCCCTGAAAGTCGATGTGAATAGCCCGGAAGTGCAGCGACTTATGCAAACTGCCACACCCTTGATCCTGCAGCTCAGGGAAGATCAAAAGCGAGAGGTGCGGCAACTGGTGCGCATAAGTGGCCTCCAAACAATCGCCTCGCAGATTTGAGCGGTGGCGTCTTGAGATTACGAGGAGCCGAAACCAAGCCCCGGGGGGCTTCAGGTCTCCACGCGTGCAATGCGCTGGAATAGTTCACTTGGTGTGACATCGCTGACGATTGGTAATTGGAAGCTTTATAAAATTCGAGATTGCATTGCCAATTGCAGATTATAACGATGCGCGTTTTGAATATAGAATAGGACAATGTCTTTTACCTTGTCGCGCGAGAGGGGCTTCACTGAGCGACACTTGAGTGTCATATTGACGCATTAGCTTTTTGAGGCAGGCTGCCGCCTGCATCTTTCTAGATTCTTCGGGGCGCGATGAGACTTCCCGCAGACGGCTTCTGTATCTGGCCGCGGCCACTACTGCTCTACTTCCCATCTGCGCACCGTTTGCACGCGCGCAGACCTATCCGACGCGGCCGGTTGGCGCAGGTTGTTTGAGTCCGCTCACCGCTGGCAGCGCTGCCGACATCCTGGCACGCCAGCTTGCGACGAAGATGCGCGGAAGGCTGGGGCCAGCCGGTTGGTGGTCGAAAATCGGCCCGGTGCCGGGACGACTGCGGGCGCCGATGCAGTGGCCAAGGTCTGCGCCGGATGGGCATACACTTTTGATCAATTCAGCGGCTTTCGCAGCAAGCGCCGTCGTCTACCCAAAGCTACCTTATGATCCGCTCAAAGATCTTGCTCCGATTAGCCAGATTGCAATCGCTCCCGTTGTGGTGATGGTTGCCCTTTCGCTCGGTGCAAACTCCATCAGGGATCTGGTGGCGCTCGTCAAAAGTCAGCCAGGACAGATGAACTTCGGCTCTGCCGGGGTCGGTTCGAGCCTAGGTTCCGCAGGCGAGCAATTCAAACTGGCTGCTGACCTGAATGCGGTGCACGTGCCCTACAAAGGGCCATCCGAAGCGCTTCTCGACACCATGACTGGGCGCATTCAGTACTGCCTCTCGCCGACGTTACCACGCTACCGTTCATCACTGACAAGAGATTGCTCGCCTGGGGGTCACGACCGCAGAGCGTTCACCCATGCTGCGCGACGTGCCAGACGATCGCCGAACTGGGGTGCCGGGGAGGCTACGAGTATCAGGATTGGTGGGGCGTATTTGCGCCCTCAGCCACCCCACCGGCAGTCATCGAAAAGGTGAACAAGGAAATCGCGCGCGTTCTTGAGTTACCCGAGACGAGACAGCAACTGCTGGGGCTCAAGGCGCGGAAGCAAGGTCAAACACACCACAGGAATTTGCTGGGTTCGTTATTCAGGCGAGGATCGAATTTGCCCGCCGGGTAGCTACGGTCGCTGCCATCCGGTCCCAGTGAGGCACACCAAAACGTATTGTACATGGCGGAAGTCTGCTTGAGCTGCCAATCACCAATCTTGCTCGAATACATCGTCGGCGCGCGCAAGCACGGACGCGCGGCACAACGAGCCCGAGCGCCTTGGCGGTCTTGAGGTTGATCACCATCTCATACTTGTTCGGCAGCTTGTACCGGTAGGTCGGCCGGCTTCTCGCCCTTGAGGATACGATCGACGTAGCCGGCCACGCGCCGGAACTGGTTGACGTAATCGGGCGCGTAGGAGAGCATGCCGCCATGGGTGCGGAAGTTGCGGCCGCCGTAGACCGTGGGCAGCCTAAACCGGGTAACCAGCGTGATGATCAGATCGCGATGACGCGTTGCCAACGGGCTCGCCGTAACGATCAGGCCGCCATTGCGGAGCGCGCGAAGGCCGTGAGGGCGCGTTCGATTTCGGCGGCATCGCGCACATCGACCGGGCTCAACTCCACCCCGAACGATGGCGCCACGGCCTGAACGGCAGCGAACTGCCCGATCCCGGAGGCGATGGCCGGATCCCGAAGGACCGCTGCTCGCATCACGCGGGGCGCGATCTCTTTGAGCAACTCGAGCCATTTTACACTCATGCCGAATTCAAAAGTCGTGAACCCGGTGACGTTGCCGCCCGGTCGTGCCGGGCTTCACGATAAAACCGGCGCCAACGGGGTCGATGACCATCCGCAAAGACGATCGGTACGGTACGGGTCGCCTGAGCAACGGCGCCACGGTCACGTGCCATGTGTGGACGGCTCCGAGTTGGCAAGAGCTTTCTTCACGTAAGCAGCATTGGTCGGTGCAGCCATGTGTTCGGCCTTTAGGTGCGGTTCACATGACCGCTGGCCATAATGCCCTCCGCGGATCAGGTCCCGGTCAAAAGCTCGCATTCGACAATGCGGTGGCACTAGTGGGTTGTCCTGATCGCCGGATCGACCGGCTCTGCATTACGTGCTGTTCGCCCTCCCAACCTTCACATCACGCCGGATGCCCGGCGCGATCTCGTTTATGCCGCAAGCGCGACAGGTTCCTTGTATCGCTCGCCCTTGGCCATCATGGCCCAGACCATTCGCGCGATCTTGTTGGCGAGTGCGATGGCGGCAACCTTCGTCGGCCGCCGCGCCAACAACGCCGTGAGCCAGGGCCGATGTTTGGTGCCATGGATCTTGGCGTAGCGGATGACCGCGAGCGCGCCGGCCACGAACAAGCCGCGCAGATAGCGGTCACCTTGTTTGGTGATACTGCCGAGCCTGTCCTTGCCCCCGCTCGAATGCTGTTTCGGCACGAGCCCAATCCAAGCTGAGAAGTTGCGCCCTGATCGGAAGACCTTTGGATCGGCAACGGTAGCGACCACAGCAGTGGCCAGCACCGGACCGACGCCGGGAGCTTCATCGAGCCTCATGCTCATCTCGTTGGATCGGTGCCAAGCCGTGATCAGCCGGTCGAACTCCAAAATCTGCTCCTTGAACCTGCGCAACTGAGCTCCGAGTGCTGCGAGACACGCGCGAGCTATCGCAGGAACCCGATTGTCAGCTGGATCGGCGACGACATGGAGCAGTTCCTCGACACCCTTGCGCCCGACCGGTGCGACGATCCCGAACTCGGCAAGATGGGCCCGGATCGCATTGATCACCGAAGTCTGCTGACGGACGAATAGATGGCGTGTGCGATGGAGCACCAGGCCGCTCTGCTGCTCGGGAGTTTTGGTTGGCACGAACCGCATGTTGGCCCTGGCGACCGCCTCGCAGATCGCCTCTGCGTCGGTCGCGTCATTCTTCTGCCGTTTGACATAGGGCTTCACGTAGGCCGGCGGCATCAGACGCACGGTGTGACCAAGTGCCTGGAGCTCGCGCGACCAATGGTGCGACGAGGCGCAAGCCTCGATGCCGATCAGGCATGGCGGCAACTTCTGAAAGAACGCCAGGACGTAGCGACGCTTCAACTGACGGCGGATGACCACCTGGCCAGCGGCATCAACGCCGTGGACCTGGAAGACCGACTTCGCGATGTCGAGACCGATTGTCGTGACTGTCTGCATGGATCGCTCCTCTGAATCGTGGGAGCCTTAACAGCGCCCACATCCGTGGCACTCACGTGCCGGGTGGAGGAGCCGTCCACAGCATCAGAGTAGCAGCCAGGATGACGTCCAGGCGCGAGCGCGGCCAATTCGCCGCGTGTCTGCGAATGTCGTCGGTATTGGTCGTGGCGCAGGACGGGTCTCGATCCGCATGTTGCGACCGTCGGCCCAGCCCAGTTGCTGCAAACTCTGCAGGAACGCCGCGACGCGGGCCTGTCCGATCCGCGTCATCCGCCGCCGCGGCGATGAGCACGCCGACGCGCGGCATCCGCCCGGGCTGCTGCGCGAGAGCGGCGAGCGGCCACGCCGATGCCGCCCCACCGAGCAGCGTGATGAACTCGCGTCGCTTCACTCGATCACCTCGATAGGCCGAGCGGCGCATTGTATGCAGCAAACTGAAAAGTGAATGCAGGGCAGCGTGCTGCAGGCACGCTGCCAGTCTTGTTTTCAAGATGGCGAGGAACAATGCCTACAGGGAATCTGCCCCGCGCAGATGAAGCCTATCACAATTCACGCATCAAATGCCTTCGAAAGCGCCCTAGCCGGTGTCGGTCGGAAGCCCTGCCGCCTTCCACGCCAGAATCCCGCCGGCGAGGTGCAAGTCATACGGCAGTCCATGGGTCTGCGCGGCCTGCGAGGCCGTCACCGAGCGGCGGCCGGAGCGGCAGGCGAACACCACCTGCTTGCCCTGCGGATCGGGCAGCTCGGCCGGATCGAAGCTCGACAGCGGCACGATCACCGCTTCGGGATAGCGCTCGAGCTCGGTCTCGTTCAGTTCGCGCACGTCGACCAGCAGCATCTTGCCTTCGGCGATGCCGCGGGCGACGTCCTCGGGGGTCAGATCGTGGACCGGCGGGTCTCGGTGTTCGGACATGACGCAAACTCCCGTTGCGGCGCGATCTTATACAGCATCACGCAGAACTCGTCACGCCGCGCTGTAACTTCACACGTCACTTGGGTGCCGATCTCCACCACCCGCCCGGTCGGGATCTGGAAAAAGTCGGTGGCGTCGGAGCGCTCTTGGCCAATCCGATGAACAGCCGGTCCTGCCAGCGCGGCATGCCGGAATGCGCCGCCGGCTTCAGCGCCGCCGCGACAGGAAGAACGACGTGGACATGATGTCGAAATGCCAGCCCTGCTTGCGCGCAATGGCGAGCGCCTTCGGCACGTTCGGCGTCTCCATGTAGCCGAAGCGCAGCGCCCGCGCATGAAATGCTGCGACACCGGCGCGATGGTCACCCGCTCCTCGTCGCGCGCGCGCGGCGTGTCCTCGGTGATGATGGTGAGGATGACGTTCTGCTCGTGCAGCACCTTGTTGTGCTTGAGGTTGTGCAGCAGCGCGGTCGGCGCGAATTCGGGATCGCTGGTCAGGAACACCGCGGTGCCCGGCACGATATGCGGCGGCTTCTTCTCCAGGCTGTGCAGCAGCGCTTCGAGCGGCACCTCGGTCTTGCGCGTCTTGTTGGCGAGGATGCGGGTGCCGCGGCGCCAGGTCAGGATCAGCATCACCATGAAGATGCCGAACAGCAGCGGCACCCAGGCGCCCTCCAGCAGCTTGAGCAGGTTGGCCGAGAAGAACGTGGCGTCGACGATCGACCAGCGGAACCATCAGGCCGGCGGCCTTCCAGACCGGCCATCGCCACAGCTTCCAGATCACGATGAAGCCCAGCACGCCGTCGACCACCATGGTGGTGGCGACCGCGATGCCGTAGGCCGACGCGAGCGCATTCGAGGTGTGGAACAGGCCGACCAGCAGCATGACGCCGACCAGCAGCGCGCGTGTTGACCCGCGGCAGATAGATCTGGCCGGAATATTCCGCCGAGGTGTGCACGATGGCGAGCCGCGGCAGGAGGCCGAGCTGGATCGCCTGCCGCACCAGCGAATAGGCGCCGGTGATGACGGCCTGGCTCGCGATCACGGTCGCGGCGGTGGCGAGCACGACGAGCGGCAGCAGCAGCGCTTCGGGCACCAGCCGATAGAACGGATTCTCGATCGCCGTCCGGATGCGCCAGCACCAGCGCGCCCTGGCCGAAATAGTTGATCAGCAGCGCCGGCAGCACGAGCCCGAGCCAGGCGCGCTGAATCGGCTTGCGGCCGAAATGGCCGAGATCGGCATAGAGCGCCTCGCCGCCGGTGACGGCCAGAAACACCGCGCCGAGCGCGATCAGGCCGATGTGGCCGTGGGTCGAGACGAAGCTGATGGCATAGACCGGATTGATGGCGGCGAACACCGCGAGATCGTCGCGGAGGTGCATGGCGCCGGCGATCGCGATGGTGATGAACCAGACCAGCATCACCGGGCCGAAGAAGCTCGCGACCCGCGCGGTGCCGCGGCGCTGCACCGCGAACAAAGCGAGCAGGATGACGATGGTGAGCGGCAGCACGTAGTGCTTCATCGCCGGCGCCGCGAGTTCGAGGCCCTCCACCGCCGACAGCACCGAGATCGCCGGCGTGATCACCGAGTCGCCGAGGAACATCGCCGCGCCGATGACGCCGAGCAGCAGCAGATAGCTGCGCCGGCCGAGCGCGCGGGTGGCGAGCGCGGTCAGCGACAGCGTGCCGCCCTCGCCGTTGTTGTCGGAGCGCAGCAGCACCAGCACGTATTTGATCGTCACCACGATCACCAGCGCCCACACGATCAGCGACAGCACGCCGAGCACCGTGTCGCGCGTCACCGGACCGGATTCGGCCGCCGCCAGCACCGCGACGCGGAAGGCGTAGAGCGGGCTCGTGCCGATGTCGCCATAGACCACGCCGACGCTGCCGAGCGTCAGCGCCCAGATGCTTCCGCCGCTATGCGATCCCGGCCTCGGGCGGGATCGCGGGGCGGCTGACTTCGCGCACCATGTCGGTCATGTAACGGAGGGCGGCTTTGGTTGCATCGCAACATCAAGGGGCGGTGTTATACGCCCCTGCGCGCAATACAACAACGCTTGGCGTCAATTGTTGCGATGAAAATAGATGTGCTAACTCAAGGCTTTAAGTTGGCCGGCAGCGGCGACGCCTCGCTCATCAGGGTGATCGTGACGCGGCGGTTAGCCGCAACGAAGGGGTCGTCCGGAAACAACGGCTGGGTGTCGGCCCGGCCCGCGACCATGAACACGCTCGCGGTCGGCATGCCTTCTTCTTCCAGAATCTTGCGAATGGAATTGGCGCGGTCGGCCGACAATTCCCACGGCCCATAGCCCGGCGGACCGGCCTGCTTGGTCGCCGCGGTGTGGCCGGAGATCGTGACGCGGTACGGCAACGCCTTGAGCGGCGCCGACAAGCCGCTGCACCAGCCGCCGCGTGCGCTCGTAGGGTTCCTTGGAGCCTTCCGGAAACATCGAGCTGCCGTTCTGGTCGACCAGCTCGATGTTGAGGCCCTGCTTGGTTTCCTCGATCATGACCTGCTTCGAGATCTCGGCGATCTCCGGCATGTTCTGCATCGCCTGGCGCAGCGACGCCGACGCCAGCGCGAAGGCGCCCGTGCTGTCCAGGCGGGCGCCGAAGTTGCTCTCGCGGCTCCTATCGTCCGGGCTCGGCGTTGCCGAGGAATCTTCCGGCTGGATGGTTTTGTCGGCGTTCTTCAGGCGAGGCCGCGTCGGGATGCCGTCGATCTCGATAATGCCGGTGAACCGGTTGACGTTCTGCGAGCCGAAGGCGTCGCGCATCGAACCGGCCATGATCTTGAGCTTCTGCCTTGTCCTGGGTCGAGGACGCCACCAGCATCACGAAGAACGCCAGCATCAGGCCCATGAGGTCGGCGAACGTCACGAACCAGCCGTGACCGCCACCGTGGGCTGCTTTCTTTCTTTTTCGCCATGCCGCGACCCGCTGTCTGGCGCTATGCCGCCGCCGGCTCGGCAGCGTCGTCATCGTCCACTTCGGCATGGCGATGCTTCTCCGGCAGATAAGCCAGCAGCATCTCGCGGACCAGCGTCGGGCTCTTGGCGTCGCGGATCATCAGAACACCGTCGATGATCAGCGACCGATTGGTTTCTTCGTCGTGCAGCTTCAGCTGCAGCTTGTCGGCGATCGGCAGACAGAACAGGTTGGCGACGGCGGCGCCGTAGAACGTGGCGAGCAGCGCCACCGCCATATAGGGGCCGAGCTTCGACGGATCGGTCATGTTGGCGAACATCTGCACCATGCCGATCAGGGTGCCGATCATGCCGAAGGCCGGCGCGCAATCGCCGATGGCGCGATAGATCTTCTGGCCCTCGTCGAGATGAATCAGAAAGTTGTCGCGGTCGCGTTCGAGGCTGTCGCGGATAAAGTTCGATGTCGTAGCCGTCGGCCACGTAGCGCATGCCCTTGGCCAGGAACGGATCCTCGACGTCCTCTTTTTCGAGTCCGATCGGCCCCTGCTTGCGGGCCACTTCGGCGAGACGCGCGATCTCGTCGACCAGGTCGCGCGAGGTCCAGCGGCGCATGTTGAAGACGAACTTCATGCCGAGCGGCAGGCCGTGGATGATCGAAGACAGCGGGAACCGGATCAGGGTCGCGGCGGTCGAGCCGCCGAAAATGACGATGAAGGCGTGCGTGTCGAGGAACATCTTGAGGTCGCCGCCCATCAGGATGAGCGAAACCAGCACGAAGCCGCCGAACGCCAGCCCGAGGCCGGTGGAAATATCCATGAAGCACTCCAACGCAAACCAGGGCGCGACCCGGTCCTGCCCTGCCGAAACCTAGCCTTCCGGGCTTAAGGAGCTCTAAAGGCTAACGGTCCGTGACCAGGAACCCGGCCTGTCGCGGGCTTCCCGCAAGCCGAGGCTTGCGCTATCCAATCGTTAACGACCGGTTGACGGCCCGGCGGCTTTAAAGTCCGGGCGGACAGCGTTCCAGGAGGACATGATGCGCGATATTGGCCACTTCGTCGGCGGCAAAGAGGTCAAAGGCGGCTCCGGCCGGACCGGCGACGTGTTCAACCCGAACACCGGCGAGGTGCAGGCCAAGGTCGCCTTCGCCAGCAAATCCGAGGTCGAGAAGCGCCATCGCGAACGCCGCGGCGGCGCAGCCGGCCTGGGCCGCGACCAACCCGCAGCGGCGGGCGCGCGTCATGTTCAAGTTCCTCGAGCTGGTGCAGGCCGAATACGACGACCTGGCGCGGCTGTTGTCCTCCGAGCACGGCAAGACCTTCGTCGACGCCAAGGGCGACATCCAGCGCGGCCTTGAGGTGGTGGAATTCGCCTGCGGCATCCCGCATCTGCTGAAGGGCGAATTCAGCGACAACGCCGGCCCCGGCATCGACCTCTATTCGCTGCGCCAGCCGCTCGGCGTCGTCGCCGGCATCACCCCGTTCAATTTCCCGGCCATGATCCCGCTGTGGAAGTGCGCGCCCGCGATCGCCTGCGGCAATGCCTTCATCCTCAAGCCGTCCGAGCGCGATCCGTCGGTGCCGATGCGGATTGCCGAACTGTTCCTCAAGGCCGGCCTGCCCGCCGGCATCCTCAATGTGGTCAACGGCGACAAGGAGGCGGTCGATACGCTGCTCACCGATCCGCGCGTCCAGGCGATCGGCTTCGTCGGCTCCTCGGCGATTGCCGAATACATCTATGCGACCGGCTGCGCCCACGGCAAACGGGTGCAGTGCTTCGGCGGCGCCAAGAACCACATGATCGTGATGCCGGACGCCGACATGGATCAGGCGGTCGATGCGCTGGTCGGCGCCGGCTACGGCTCGGCCGGCGAGCGCTGCATGGCGATTTCGGTCGCGGTGCCGGTCGGCCAGAAGACCGCCGACGCGCTGATGAAGAAGCTCATTCCCCGCGTCGAGAGCCTCAAGATCGGCCCCTCCACCGACCAGAACGCCGACTACGGCCCGATGGTGACCCGCGCGCACTCAACAAGGTGAAGGACTACGTCGACATCGGCGTCAAGGAAGGCGCCAAGCTCGTGGTCGACGGCCGCAACTTCAAGCTCCAGGGCTACGAGAACGGCAACTTCATGGGCGGCTGCCTGTTCGACGAGGTGACGCCCGACATGCGCATCTACAAGGAGGAGATTTTCGGCCCCGTCCTCTCGGTGGTGCGCGCCAAGGATTACGAGGAGGCGCTGCGGCTGCCCTCCGAAAGCGAATACGGCAACGGCGTCTCGATCTTCACCCGCGACGGCGACACCGCGCGCGACTTCACGAGCCGCGTCCAGGTCGGTATGGTCGGGGTGAACTTCGCGATTCCCGTGCCGCTGTCGTACTACACATTCGGCGGATGGAAGCGTTCCGGCTTCGGCGATCTCAATCAGCACGGGCCGGATTCGATCCGTTTCTACACCAAGACCAAGACGGTGACCGCGCGCTGGCCGTCCGGCACCAAGGAAGGCGCCGAGTTCGTCATTCCGACGATGAAGTAACCGCAACGCATGCATGACACCCGCCCCGCGTTCCGCGCGTCCGCTCTGATCCTGGTGCTGCTGGCGCTGACCGGCTGCAGCGGCATCGACTGGCCGGGGTCGAGTTCGCCGCCGACGGCGACGGCGGCGCAACCGCAAGCCGGTGCGCCGCCGGTCAGTCTGGCCGGGCGCTGGCAACTCAGTTCGCCGAGCCGCGGCCAGTGCAACATGACGTTCGGGGCAAGCAGTCCTGCCGCCGCCGACGGTACCATCGCGCCCGAGGGCGGCTGCCCCGGCAAGTTCTACATGAGCCGCAAGTGGACCTACGACCAGGCGGGCCTCACGCTCCGCGACCACAACGGCCAGCCGCTGGCGCAGCTCGCCGGCGAAGGCGGCGGCTTCCAGGGCAAGGCCACGAGCGGTGAGCCGGTCGCGCTGATGCGCTGAAATTGAACGAGATCGAGGAAATCCCGATGCCGGACTATCAGCTCTATTGCTTCGCGCAGTCCGGCAACGCCTATCGCGCGGCGCTGATGCTCAACCTGATCGGCGCCGACTGGAAGCCGGTCTACGTCGACTTCTTCAAGGGCGGCGAGACGCGGACGCCGAAGTACCGCGCCGAAGTCAACGAAATGGGCGAAGTGCCGGTGCTGGTGCACGGCGACAAGAAGCTCACCCAATCCGGCGTGATCCTGACCTACCTCGCCGAGCGCGCAGGCAAGTTCAAGCCGGAGGGCGAGGACGAGCGGCTCGAAGCGCTGCGCTGGATCATCTTCGACAACCAGAAGGTCAATGGCTTCCTCGGGCCGTACCGGTTCCTGAAGAATTTCGCCAGGCCGCCGGGCGATCCGGCAGTGATGGCGTTTTTGAAAGCCCGCATCGACGGCAACCTCGCCATCGTCGACAAGCGGCTCGCCGGCCGGCCGTTCATTCTCGGCGCGCGGCCGACCATCGCCGACGTCTCGCTCTGCGCCTATCTCTATTATCCGGCCGAGGAGTTCGGCTTCGACATCGCCGGCACCCATAGCAACATCGCGCGCCTGGCTCAACCGCATCAAAGCACTGCCGGGCTGGAAGCATCCCTACGAGCTGATGCCGGGCTATCCGCCGCAGCTTTAATGCCTTGACGATCCCCGCGATGTCGCTATCATATTTGATAGCACAAAGGGAGCCAGGCCATGGGTCAGGTTTTGGTCCGCAATCTCGACGACCACGTGATCGAACAGCTCAAGCACAAGGCCGAAATCAAAGGCCATTCGCTTGAGCAGGAGCTGCGCGATGTCATTACAGCGGCGGCGCCATTGACCGCTGATGAAAAACTCGCCCTGGCCCGGCGGCTCCGCGCAATGTCTCGCCCCTTGCACGACGTCGATGTCCGCGCCGCGATCCGCTCGGGCCGCGACGATGAGTTCGACTGATGACCTTGGTCGTCGACGCCAGCGTTGCGGTCCGCTGGCTATTCGACATGGATGGCGTGGCGCAAGCCGATGCGCTGCTGCAAAGCGGCGAGCCCTTGATCGCGCCTGATCTCGTATTCAGCGAAATCACCAACGCCGCCTGGAAGATGACGGCGTTGGCCGACCTGCCCCGCGAAACGGCGACTGAAGCGGTGTTGAAATCGAGCGATTTCTTCCAGGAGATCGTCGCGTACCGCGAATTGAAAGAGCTCGCATTGGCGATCGCCATCGAGCTTCGCCATCCAGCATACGATTGTTTTTATTTGGCGCTCGCGCAGCAGCGCGATTGCCAGATGATCACCGCTGACGAGCGGTTGCTGGCGCGCTGTGCCGGCTCGCCGTTCGCCAAGCGGATCAGACCGCTCGTCAACGTGCGGTCAGGCCGCCGTCGATAACGAACTCGGCGCCGGTGACGAAGCGGGATTCATCCGACAAGAGATAAACGCACATGTCGGCGACCTCGGCCGCGGTGCCGAGCCGGCCGAGCGGAATGTCGCGGGTGATGCGGGCGCGGGCGGCATCGGGAAAGCTCGTCTCCTTCAGCATCAGGTCGACCATCGGGCCTTCGATAAAGGCCGGATGCACGGAGTTGCAGCGCACCTGCGGATCGATCCGCGCGCCGTGCAGCGCCACCGACTTGGTGAGCAGCCGCACGCCGCCCTTCGATGCGTTGTAGGCGGCCAAGTTGTGCCCGCCGATCAGTCCGGCGACCGACGACAGATTGACGATCGCGCCGCCGCGCTGCTTGAGCAGCGCGAGGCCGTGCTTGCAGCCGAGAAACGTGCCGTCGAGATTGACCGCCATGACCTTCCGCCAGGTGGCGTATTCGGTCTCCTCGATGTTGCCGAGAGCGGCGACCCCCGCGGCGTTGACCAAGCCGTCGATCCGGCCGTGAGTGCGGCCGATGTCGGAGATGACGCGGAGCCAGTCGAGTTCTTCGGTGACGTCGAGCGCGTGGGCTGCGCCCTGGCGACCCGGCAGATCGCTGGTGATGGCGCGTGCGCCCTCGACACTGGCGGCCTCGGCCACCGCCTTGCCGATGGCGCCGGCCGCGCCGGTGATCAGAACGATCTTGTCCTTGAGCCGGTTCATCCCTCAGTCGTGCTTATGGTCGTGTTTGTGGTGACCGTGGTCGTGATGATCGTGGTCGTGGGCATGATCGTGATCGTGCCCGTGGTCATGACCGTGCGCATGGCCATGGTCATGATGATCATGTCCATGATCGTGGTGATGGTGGTCGTGACCGTGATCGCCCACCGCCGCGTCGTAGGCGCCGCCCTCCGGCTCGAACGGCGCATCAATGGCGACCACCTTGGCGCCGAGGCTTTGCAGCAGCGTCTCGATCGCCGGATCGGGCTTGAGCCTGAGCCTGCGCTCCAGCACCTGCACCGGCACATGGCGGTCGCCGAGGTGCCAAGCGAGCCGGGCGAGCGCCGGCAGATCGGCGGCCCGCGCCTCGATCAGCGGCTCGGGCTCCGCCACGATCTCGACGAGCCCGCCGTCGTCGAGCACCAGCGCGTCGTCGGTGCGCAGCCGCACCGGCTCGGCGAAGTCGATCTCGACGCAGGTGCCTTTGACGCCGAACAGGAATCCCTTCTGCGCCTGACGCTGGGCATGCGGCAGAATAAGCGTGTCGACGGCGGACGTGTCCCGCCGCTCGGCGGCACGAAGAACGCGGGTGGCGCGGGGCATGGGTTTGATCCGATCAGGGGGCGGAGTGCCGGAACTTCAGTTGAGCCGGGCCGGACGGTCGGGATCCTCCGCCGGCGGCGTCGGCAATGCGTCAGACGCCGGCGCATCGGCATCAGCTGCGGTGGGGCCTTGCGCCGCGCCCACCGCATCCTTGCGCTGATACTCCTTGTAGGAGACCCAGCCGAGCGGCAAGCAGGCGAGATAGCACACCGTGCCGATCGTCAGCACCCACCACGGATACGCGATCAACAGCGCGGTGAACAACACCACCAGCACGAACACCGGCAGCACCATTTCCGGCGGCACGCGCTTGCCGACCCGCTTGCCGGAGAACACCGGCAATTGCGACACCATCAGGAACGCGATGGCGAGCGTGTAGAGCAGCGTGATCGTCACCGCGAATTTGGGACCGCCGAGCAGATTGACGTAGATCGGCAGCATCACCACAAGCGCGCCGGCCGGCGCCGGCACGCCGGTGAAGAAATTGCCGGCCCAGAGCGGGCGGTTCGGATCGTCGATCATGACGTTGAAGCGGGCGAGCCGCAACGCGCCGCAGATCGCAAATACCATCGCGGCGATCCAGCCGACATTGCCGAAGTCGTGCAGACCCCACATGTAAAGGATCAGCCCGGGCGCGCAGCCGAAGTTGACGAAATCCGCCAGGCTGTCGAGCTCGGCGCCGAAGCGCGACTGGCCCTTGATCAGCCGCGCGACGCGGCCGTCGAGGCCGTCGAGAGCCGCGGCAAACACGATTGCGGCCAGCGCCCATTCGAGCTTGTCCTCGAAGGCGAGACGAATGGCGGTCAGCCCGGCGCAGAGCGCCAGCAGGGTGATGAGATTGGGAATCAGGATGCGGACCGGGATCGCCTGGAAGCGCCGGCGCCGGATCGCCTGACGGTCGGGATCGAAGGGCGAGAATGTCATGACAGCAATATAGCGAAAGATCGCCCGCGCCGCCACGCGGCGAATTCGCCGTTAACCAACCCGATAGGTGCGCCCGGCGTCGGTTTGGCCGAGATCGGCCAGCACGGTCTCGCCGGCAATCGCGCTCTGGCCTTCCGCCACCAGCGCCCGGCCGCCCTCCGGCAGATAGACATCGACGCGGGAGCCGAATCGGATCATGCCGATCCGGTCGCCGGCCGCGACCGCCTGCCCCTCCTGCACGAACGGCACGATCCGCCGCGCCACGAGCCCGGCGATCTGCACCACGCCGATGCGGGCGCGGGCCGTCGTGATGATGAAGGCGTTGCGCTCGTTGTCTTCGCTCGCCTTGTCGAGGTCGGCGCTGATGAATTTTCCAGCGCGGTAGACCATCCGCTCGATCCGTCCGGAGACCGGGGTGCGGTTCACGTGACAGTCGAACACGCTCATGAAGATCGAAATGCGCGGCAGCGGCCGATCGCTCAGCCCCAATTCCGGCGGCGGCACGGCGTTCACCACCAGGCTGACGCGGCCGTCGGCCGGCGCCACCACGAGGCCCTCGCGGAGCGGCGTGACGCGGACCGGATCGCGGAAGAAATAGGCGCACCAGGCGGTGGCCAGCGTGCCGATCCAGCCGAGCGGCGTCCACAGGAAGAACAGGATCAGGCTCGCCAGCGCGAAGCCGCCGACGAACGGATAGCCCTGCGGGTGGATCGGCGCGAGCTGCGAGCGGATCGAGTTGACGACGGACACAGCCAGGGTTCCTTATCTACCGAAGGTCGCTTACTCCGCAGCCGTCGCCGGTGCAAGGTCGTCGTCGACCGGCGGCGGATTGCGGTTCGGCGCCGACGGGTCCTCGGCGACGCGGGCGAGCTTCTCGCGCGCCTCCTGCGCCTCGCGCTGCCGGTTCCACATGCTGGCGTAGAGTCCGGACTTGAGCAGCAATTCGTGATGGGTGCCGCGCTCGACGATCACGCCGTTGTCGAGGACGATGATCTCGTCGGCGCCGACGATGGTGGAGAGTCGGTGCGCGATGACGAGCGTGGTGCGGTTGTGCGAAACGAGTTCCAGCGCATCCTGGATTTCGCGCTCGGTGTGGCTGTCGAGCGCGGAGGTCGCTTCGTCGAGCAGCAGGATCGGCGGCGCCTTCAGGATGGTGCGGGCAATGGCGACGCGCTGCTTCTCGCCGCCGGACAGCTTGAGGCCGCGCTCGCCCACCTCGGTCTCGTAGCCGTGCGGCGACATCTTGATGAAGTCGTCGATCTGCGCGAGCCGCGCCGCCTCCTCGACCTCGGCGTCGGTCGCCTCCCAGCGGCCGTAGCGGATGTTGTAGCGGATGGTGTCGTTGAACAGCACGGTGTCCTGCGGAACCATGCCGATGGCGGCGCGGAGCGACGTCTGCGTCACGTCGCGGATGTCCTGGCCGTCGACCAGGATGCGGCCCGAGGTGACGTCATAGAAGCGAAACAGCAGCCGCGAGATCGTCGACTTGCCGGCGCCTGACGGGCCGACGATCGCCACCGTCTTGCCGACCGGCACCTCGAAGGTCACGCCTTTCAGGATCGGCCGCGCCGGCTCATAGGCGAAGCGCACGTTCTCGAAGCGGATGCTGCCGGCGCGGACCGCAAGCGGCTTGGCATCCGGCCGGTCGGTGATCTCCGCCGGGCGCTGCAGGATGTTGAACATGGTTTCGATGTCGATGGTCGCCTGCTTGATCTCGCGATAGACCATGCCCATGAAATTGAGCGGCTGGTAGAGCTGGATCATCATGGCGTTGATCATGACGAAGTCGCCGACCGTGTTGGTGCCGGCGCGGACGCCGTAAGCGCACATCACCATGGTCACCGCGAGCCCGATGGTGAAGATCACCGCCTGGCCGGCGTTGAGCACGTTCAGCGAGACGTAGGAGCTGACGCTCGCCCGCTCGTAGCGCTCCATCGAGCGGTCGTAGCGCTTGGTCTCGCGCTCCTCGGCGGTAAAGTATTTCACGGTTTCGTAGTTGAGCAGCGAGTCGATCGCCTTGGTGTTGGCGTCGTTGTCGCTGTCGTTCATGCGGCGGCGGATCGAGATGCGCCACTCGGTCGCGATATAGGTGAACCACATGTAGAGCGCGACGGTGACGAAGACCGCAAGCACGTAGCGCCAGTCGAACTGATAGAGCAGCACGCCGGCGAGCAGCAGCACCTCGACGATGGTCGGCAGCAGCTGAAGGATCACCATGCGCACGATGGTTTCGATGGCGTTGCGGCCGCGCTCGAGCACGCGCGTCAATCCGCCGGTCTTGCGCTCCAGATGAAAGCGGAGCGACAACAGGTGGATATGCGCGAAGGTGAGCAGCGCCAGCCGCCGCACCGCATGCATCGCCACCTTGGCGAACACGCCGTCGCGGAGCTGGGTCAGCACCGCCATCAGGATGCGCATGACGCCATAGGCGAGCGTCATCGCGACCGGCGCCGCGAAGGCCCAGAACAACCAGGAGTTGGCCGCAACCGGAGCGCTGCCCTGCCCGGTCAGCGCGTCGATCGCCCATTTGAAGGTGAACGGCACCGCGACGGTCGCAAGCTTGGCGCCGAACAGCAGCAGCGTCGACCACACCACCCGCCATTGCAGGTCGCGCCGGTCCGACGGCCAGATATAAGGCCACAGCCGCACCAAGGTGCGAAACAGCGCGCCGCCGCCGTCGGCGGAGACGTCGCGCTTCATTCTGTCCGCAGATCGGATGTGGGATTCACTCATGGGGCCCGGTCGGCCCTTCATATAGGGGATTCTTTGGCCAAAAACATCGACGGTCTGGGGATTTCCCGCTACAGAGCGATCTCGCCTGTGCATGCCTATATGGGAATCGCATGAGCATTCTGAAACGGATTTGCGTGTACTGCGGCTCGGGACCGGGCTCGGACCCGGCTTTCGTCGCGGCCGCGCGGGCGTTCGGGGCGATCCTTGCCGACAATCGCATCGGGCTGGTCTACGGCGGCGGCTCGGTCGGGCTGATGGGTGAGCTTGCCAATGCGGTGCTCGACCGCGGCGGCGAGGTGATCGGCATCATCCCGACGTTTCTGGAAAACCGCGAACACGCCAACCCGCGCGGCGAACTGATCGTCACCCGCGACATGCACGAACGCAAGCAGCGCATGTTTGATGAGGCCGACGCCTTCGTCGCCCTGCCCGGCGGGGTCGGCACGCTTGAAGAGGTGGTCGAGCAGATGACCTGGGCGCAGCTTGGCCGGCACGAGAAGCCGATCCTGCTCGCCAACATCAAGAAGTTCTGGGACCCGCTCTGCGCGCTGCTCGACCATATGGAAGAGCTGCAGTTCATCCGCCCTGGGCTTGCGGTCGATTATCTGGTGGCCGAGCGGGTCGACGACATCCTGCCGATGCTGAGGAAGACGATGGAGCGCGTCGCGGAGCAGGACAAGGCGATGCAGCCGCCCGTCGCCGGGCGGGTCTAAGCGTCAGCGCGCGCCGGCCGTGAACGTCACCGCCTCGATCTTGTTGCCCTCGGGATCGCGCACGAAGGCCGCGTAATAGCCGGCGGTGTATTCCGGCCTGGGTCCGGGCGCACCGTCGGAGGCGCCGCCGCCCGCCATTGCCGCTGCATGAAATGCCTGCACCGCCTCGGCGCTTGACGCGCGGAGGCAAACATGCGTGCCGCTGTTCGCATCGACCGGCGTCATGGCGCGGCGCTCGTTGAGCCAGAACTCCGGATACTTCTTGCCGAAGCCGATGGTACCCGGCCGCGTCACCAGCCGGCTGAAGCCGATCGCCGCCAGCACCGCGTCGTAGAACCGGCCGCAGGCGTTGAGATCGCGCACCGCGATGGAGACATGGTCGATCATGGCGCCCTCTCTTTTTCTCTACGACCTCATCCTGAGGAGCACTCGCGAAGCGAGTGCGTCTCGAAGGATAGGCCCAACTTGCAGCCCATCCTTCGAGACGCGCCCTGCGGGCGCTCCTCAGGATGAGGCTCTCGCGCTTGGATAATCCCTCACCGAGCCAAGGCTTCAGGCCGGCGCGCCCGCCTTGACGAGCTTGTAGACGATGGAATCCATCAGTGCCTGGAACGAGGCATCGATGATATTGGGCGACACGCCGACCGTGGTCCAATGCTCGCCGGTCTCGTCCTCGCTCTCGATCAGCACCCGCGTCACGGCTTCGGTTCCGGAGTTGAGGATACGGACGCGATAATCGGTCAGCTTCAGCCCCTCGATGAACTTCTGATACTTGCCGAGGTCCTTACGCAGCGCGACGTCGAGCGCGTTGACCGGGCCGTTGCCTTCGGCCGCGGAGATCAGCGTGTCGTCGCCGATCTTGACCTTGACCACCGCCGTGGTCAGCACCTCGCTACCGTGTCCGTTCTGGCCGCGCTGCTCGACCTTGACGTCGAAATAGCTGACGTCGAAGAACTTCGGCACGGTGCCGAGCATGCGGCGCGCCAGCAATTCGAACGAGGCGCCGGCCGTCTCGTAAGCGTAGCCGACCGCCTCGCGCTCCTTGACCTCGTCGAGCAGGCGAGCGACGCGCCGATCGTTCTTGTCGACCTTGAGGCCGATGCGTTCGAGCTCGGCCAGCACGTTGGAGCGGCCGGCCTGGTCCGATACCAGCAGCCTGCGGTGGTTGCCGACGGCCTCCGGCTCGACGTGCTCGTAGGTCTTAGGCTCCTTGACGATGGCGGAGGCGTGGATGCCGGCTTTGGTGGCGAACGCGCTGTCGCCGACGTAAGGCGCATGGCGGTTCGGCCAGCGGTTCAACCGCTCGTCGAGATCGTGGGACACCCGAAGAAGATTCTTCATCTGCTCGTCGGACACGCCGATCTCGAATTTGTCCGCGTACTCGGGCTTCAGCTTCAAGGTCGGGATGATGGAAACGAGATTGGCGTTGCCGCAGCGCTCGCCCAGGCCGTTGAGCGTGCCCTGGATCTGGCGGACGCCGGCGCGCACGGCGGCGAACGAATTCGCCACCGCTTGTTCGGTGTCGTTGTGGGCATGGATACCGAGATGATCGCCGGGCACATGCTTGACCACCTCCCGCACGATGGCCTCGACCTCGTGGGGCAAGGTGCCGCCGTTGGTGTCGCACAGCACGACCCAGCTCGCGCCCGCCTCGTGGGCCGTCTTGGCGCAGGCCAGCGCGTAAGACGGATTGGCCTTGTAGCCGTCGAAGAAATGCTCGCAGTCAAGCAGCACCTCGCGGCCTTTGTCCTTGGCGGCCTTCACGCTGTCGCGGATCGAGGCGAGATTTTCCTCGGGCGTGGTCTCGAGCGCGACCCGCACATGATAATCCCAGGACTTGGCGACGAAGCAGATCGCCTCGGCCTTGGCCTCGAGCAGCGCGGCGAGCCCCGGATCGTTCGAGGTCGAGCGGCCGGGCCGGCGCACCATGCCGAACGCGGTGAAGGTGGCGTTGAGCATGCGCGGCTCGGAAAACAGCTGCGTGTCGGTCGGATTGGCGCCCGGATAGCCGCCCTCGACATAGTCGATGCCAAGCTCGTCGAGCATGCGGATGATGGCGAACTTGTCGGTCAGCGTGAAATCGACGCCATTGGTCTGCGCGCCGTCGCGCAGCGTGGTGTCGAACAGATAAAGACGTTCGCGTTCGGCGGCCATCACCAGACTCCGAAGTATTTCAGCGCCAGCGCTACGGCGGCGGCGAGCACCACATATTTCAGCACGATGTAATAGCGCCAATGGCGCGGGAACGGCGTGTCGGGGCGTTTCATCGCTGGTCCTCGTTGGCGGCGAGCTTCTTCTTCATCGTGGTGTTGCTCAGCCATTCGTTGCCGGCCGAGACGGTGTTGCGCTGTTCGGGCGTGAATCCCTTGCGCTCGAAGAACTCGCGCGCGGTGTCGCTGGCGTCGACCGAAAGATGCGCCGTGCCGCGCGCCTTGGAAAGCTTCTCAATGGCGTCATAGAGCAATTTGCCGACGCCCTGCCGGGCCACCGCGGGATGCACATAGAACAGACCGATCTCGGTCGGCGCATCGAGCGAGATGAAGCCGACCGGCGAGCCTTCCATGGTGGCGATCAGCGTCAGGTGCTTGGCGAGGCGCGCGGCGAACTCCTCCAGATCGTCCGCGGCGGCGGCCCAGGCCTCCTGCTGCGGCGGGGTGTAATCGTCCTCGGTCAGTTCCTCGATGCTGGCACGGAAAATCTCCGCCAGCATGGCGGCATCCTGCGGCAGATAGGGCCGCAGCGCGAAGGTCGGATGGGCGCGGGCCATCATCGCGCCACCTCCCAGGTGGTGCCGTCCTTGGAGTCCTTCAGCACCACGCCCATTTTCGCAAGCTCGTCGCGGATGCGGTCGGACTCTTTGAAGTCCTTGGCCTTGCGCGCGTCGTTGCGCGCCGCGATCTGGCGTTCGATTTCCTCCACCGCCAGTGCCGGCTCGGGAGCGTGCTTGGTCTGCCAGGCCTTCAACTCGTCACGGCGGAAGCCGAAGAATCCCAGGGTGCCGGCCAGCGCACGCCGGCCGGCGGCGTTCTTGAGGCCATGCATTTCGGCCAATGCCTTCGGCGTGTTGATGTCGTCGAGCAAGGCCTCCAGCACGGCCGGCGCCGGACGCGGCTCGGCTTCGGTCGATGCGGCGTCGAAGAAGCCCGCCAGCGCCTTCTCGGCCTCTTCCAGACCCTTGATCGTCCAGTTGATCGGCTGCCGGTAATGGCTCGATAGCATCGTCAACCGCACCACGTCGCCCGGCCAGTCGGCCAACACGTCGCGGATGATGGTGAAGTTGCCGACGCTCTTGCTCATCTTCTCGCCTTCAACCTGCAAGAAGCCGTTGTGCAGCCAGAAGTTCGCCATCACCTTGGAATGAAACGCACAGCACGATTGCGCGATCTCGTTCTCGTGATGCGGGAACACCAGATCGATACCGCCGCCGTGGATGTCGAACGTCTCGCCGAGATGCTTCCACGACATCGCCGAGCATTCGATGTGCCAGCCCGGCCGGCCGGGCGATTTGATGCCCGACGGCGACGGCCACGACGGCTCGCCGGGCTTCGACGGTTTCCACAGCACGAAGTCCATGGCGTCGCGCTTATACGGCGCGACATCGACGCGGGCGCCGGCGATCATCTCGTCGAGCGGGCGATTGGACAATTTGCCGTAGTCCGGCATCGACGGCACGCTGAACAGCACGTGCTCCTCGGCGACATAGGCGTTGCCGGAGGCGACCAGCCGCTCGATCAGCGTCTTCATCTCTTCGATATGCTCGGTCGCCCGCGGCTCCACGGTCGGCGGCAGGCAGCCGAGCGCCGCCACATCCTGCTTGAAATCGTTGTAGGTCGCTTCGGTGAGATCGCGGATCGAGATGCCGCGTTCGGCGGCGCGCGCATTGATCTTGTCGTCAACGTCGGTGATGTTGCGGACGTAAGTGACGTGATCTTCGCCGTAAAGATGGCGCAGCAGCCGGTACAGCACGTCGAACACGATCACCGGCCGGGCGTTGCCGATATGGGCGAAGTCGTAGACCGTCGGCCCGCACACATACATGCGCACGTGCGCGGGATCGATCGGGGCAAACACCCGCTTCTCGCGCGTCAGCGTATCGTAGAGTTTCAATTCCATAGACGTACGACATTCCCTGAGCCTGCTGGCCGGGCGTCTATGAAGTCTCGATCAGGAGATAAAGACGGCCGCAGCCAGCGTGTGCGCTAGCCAATAATCTCGCAGCAAATGCAGCAGATCGCGTTAAGGCCGTTCATGGCCGGGACAATGGTCCAAGCCCCCCGCCGCCGTCAAGAGCCGGGCTGCCGCCTCGCCCGCCTTCATCGTCCTGGAATTTGCGTGTACTGGCCGCCGCTTCTGAGACGGCTACTTGGGTTAACGCGGCGTTAACATTTCCCTCACATGGTTCTTTTTCTGCTGGACCGATCCCGGTCCAGGAACCGCGGGCGCTCCCATGCGATCCCTCCTCGCCACCATCACCTTCGCCCTGCTGCTCGGCGCGTCGGCCGCACAGGCGGAAAAACGCATATTCATCGTCGCCAACAACGCCGACGGCTACGGCGTCGACCGCTGCCTGGCCGCCGGCGCAAAGTGCGGCGCGGCCGCAGCAGCCGCCTACTGCAAGTCGCGAGAATTTGCCCAGGCCACGTCCTACCGCCAGGTCGACAAGGACGAGATCACCGGCGCGATCCCGGCCAACGCCGGTGCCTGCAAAGGCGGCAACTGCGACCAGTTCGTCGCGATCGAGTGCGCGCGCTAAGGCGCGACCGTTCGCGATTCAATAGAACAGTCTCGCGGGCCCCATGCGCGCGGCGGAACATCCAGCACCGCGTGCCGTCATCGCCGCCATCTGATTGAATTAGCGGCAGCTTCCGACATCCGCATGCTGTTCACTGATGCGCGGCCTGCTGACCTGCAAAATCCTGCAGGTTCTGAAGCGCATCGTCGAGCGCAGCTTCGTTTCCCCACGGTCCAACGGCTGTCACAAAAGTTCCTTCGTGATTGTGTAAAGCCGCTGCTGAGTTCCATTTCGGCCAATGTCGGGAATGCTTCATAACAATCGGAACCAATTGGGCGCGGGCTTGTTTTGCCTCGGGGTCGAAAAGGAACACGCCATGTCCGCTGTCGCCGTCCGCGCCATGTTCCGCTCCCATCCCGAGAAACCCGCGCACTCCGAAGCCATGAGCCGCTGCATCGACGCGTGCTTCAGTGCCGTGGAAACGTGCACGGCCTGCGCCGACGCGTGCCTGTCGGAGCGCGACGTGTCGCATCTGGTTCCCTGCATCCGGCTGAACCTGGATTGCGCCGCGGTCTGCAACGCCACCGGCAATATCATGGCCCGCTCCAACAAGGCCGGTCACCGCCAGTTGCTCGAGGCGCTGCTGGCGAACTGCACCGCCTTCTGCCGCGCCTGCGCGGAGGAATGCAGCCGCCACGGCGAGATGCACCGGCACTGCGCCGTCTGCGCCGAGGCCTGCACCGCCTGCGCCGAAGCCTGCACCCTGATGCTTTCGACGATGCGGATGCCGGCGTAAGCCGGCGTCGCTAGAATTCCTTGCCGAGCTTCTGATCGACCGAATAGTTGCCGGCGCCCCGGATCAGGAACACCAGGGCGACGAGCAGGATCAGGATCGAATACTCCATCCCGCCCTGGCTCCAGAAGAAACCCTTGGCCGAGGTGAAGTGAATCGAAAAGATCATGAAGATGACGAACGGCGAGCGCCGCCGGCCGGGTGAACAGTCCGATCACCAGCAGCGCGCCGCCGAAAGTCTCGGTGCAGCCGACCAGCGTGCCCCAGAACATGCCGGGGTGATAACCCAGGCGGTCGAACAGCGCCGCGTTGGCGTTCAGGCCCATGCCGCCGAACATGCCAAACAGCTTCTGGCAGCCGTGCGCCATCAGGATGATGCCGAGACCCGCGCGCAGGATCGGCAGCGCATAGGATTCAAGCGACGCCCACAGATTGCCGAGCGCCGGAATATAATAGCGTTGCATGACGTCTCCCCCTGATCGGATCGCTCGTTCAACGGCGATCGCGTGCCGACACGCTAACACAGGGGGAATCCCGCGCCAGCGGCTTGGCGTGCGGTGCAGCACAATCCAATGTTGGGGTGCCGCCCACTCGCGATACGGTCGCGCGTGGCACCGCGACTTGCGACGGCGTCGAATTTATACGAGCGGAACGTAGTCGTATTCGCCCACGCCCTGCAGGACCAAAATCGTCATGGAGGTGTCGCCGGCGTTGGTCACCAGATGTGGCCGTCCCGCCGCCACCGCGTAGCTTTCACCAACACCGAGTTGCACCTCCTGCTTCGGATTCTGCAGGAACAGGCGAAGGCGGCCTTCCAACACATAAAAGGTATCGCTGACGTGATTGTGGGAATGCCATGGCACGGTTTGCGTCGGCGACAATTGCAGTTCGCTGATGCGGAAGCCGGGGCGCTGCAGGTGATACGCGCGACGCTCGACCTCGTAGAGATGACTGGCGTCTTTCAAGGCTGTTTTCTTCAGTGTCGTCGTCATGTTCGGCGTGTCCTCTATGGCGCGGGGATTCTTGCGATCCTGCCGCGTAGCCAATGTAGGCGAGAATCCGCGGATCGGCGACGTTCGAATCTGGCAACCAAGGCGGCCTATCGTGATGGACCGGCGACCACCAAAAGCAAAAAGGCCCCCAACGCGGGGGCCTTCGCTTCTACACTGCCGCGTTCAATTACACCGCCATCTTGGCGGCTTTGACCGGCCGCGCCCGGACAACCTTGCGGGCGGGCTTTGCCTTGAACATCATCTCTTCACCGTTGAACGGGTTGATACCCTTCCGCGCCTTGGTGGCAGCCTTCTTGATGACGACGAATTTGGCAAAGCCGGGGACGACGAACACGCCGTTCTTCTTCAATTCCTTGTAGCCGACTTCGGCGAGCGCCTCCATCATGCCCTTGACGTCCTTCTTCGCCAATTCACGTAGCTGCGCAATCTTTTCGATCAGTTGCGACTTCGTCATCTGGGACTGCATCTTGACTCCTGCTGGTGATTCGAAGGGCCGAACCATATTTCGGGAATCGCTGGAGAACAGGCAGCCCGCGCGGATTTGCACAGCTTTGTCGGGAAGCCCGCGCAACACGCTGGTTTGATCAGTCCGCGCCTTAAGCGCGCACCACCTCGTGATCGATCGCGCCGAAGATCGAAACGCCTTTGGCGTCGTTCATCTCGATCCGCACGCGGTCGCCGAAATTCAGATACGGCGTCTTCGGCGCGCCGTGCAGAATGGTCTCGACGGTGCGGATTTCCGCCAGGCACGAGTAGCCCACGCCGCCGTCCGGAACCGGCTTGCCGGGGCCGCCGTCGGCGTCGCGGTTCGACACCGTGCCGGAGCCGACGATGGCGCCGCCCTTCAGCGGTCGGGTCTTCACCGCATGCGCGATCAAGGTCGGGAAGTCGAACGTCATATCGACACCGGCGTTGGGCCGGCCGAACGGCTTGCCGTTGATCTGGCTCAACAGCGGCAGGTGCACCTTCTTGCCGTCGAAGGCCGCGCCCAATTCATCCGGCGTGACGGCGACCGGTGAGAACGCCGTCTGTCCTTTGCTCTGCAGGAAGCCGAAGCCCTTGGCGAGTTCGCCGGGAATGAGATTGCGCAGGCTGATGTCGTTGACCAGCATGAACAGCCGGATCAGCGGCGCGGTCTGCGCCGGTGTTGCGCCCTGCGGCACGTCGGTCACCACCACCGCGACCTCGGCTTCGAGATCGATGCCCCAGGCGGTGTCGGCGGCGCGGATCGGATCGCAGGGGCCGATGAACTCGTCCGAGGCGCCGCGGTACATCAGCGGATCGGTCCAGAACGTCGGCGGCACCTCGGCGCCGCGCGATTTGCGAACCAGCGCGACGTGATTGACGTAGGCCGAGCCGTCCGCCCAGCCGAAGCTCCGCGGCAGCGGCGCGGCACATTGCTTCGGATCGAACGGCACATGGGCGATGTGGCCGGCTTCGAGCGAATTGGCGATCTCCTGCAGGCGCGGCGCGGCCGCGGCCCAGTCGTCCAGCGCGTCACGCAAGGTCGGCGCCACCGCAGAAGCGTCCGCCGCTTTGGTGAGGTCGCGCGACACCACGACCAGCCGGCCGTCGCGGCCGCCCTTCAAGGATGCAAGTTTCATTTCGGCTTCCGCTGCTTGCGATTGAAATGCTTCTTCAGGCCCTTCCAGCAATCCACGTAATCGTCCTGGCGGGTCGGAAGCTCTGCTGCGTGTTGGGTGATGCGCTGGCGAAAGCGCGTCTCGAACATGAAGGCAAGCGTATTGGTGAGTTTCACCGGCTTCAATTCGGCGTTGCTTGCGCTCTCGAAGGCGTCGCTGTCGGGGCCGTGCGGCAGCATCTGGTTGTGCAGGCTCATGCCGCCCGGCACGAAGCCCTCGGGCTTGGCGTCATAGACGCCGTAGACCAGGCCCATGAATTCCGACATCAAGTTGCGGTGATACCACGGCGGCCGGAAGGTATTCTCCGCCACCGCCCAGCGCTCCGGAAAGATCACAAAGTCGATGTTGGCGGTGCCCGGCGTCTCCGACGGCGAGGTCAGCACCGTGTAGATCGACGGATCGGGATGGTCGTACAGCAGCGCGCCGACCGGCGAGAACCGCCGCATGTCGTATTTGTAGGGATAGTAGTTGCCGTGCCACGCCGCGACGTCGAGCGGCGAATGCGGCACCTTGGTGCGGTAAAGCTCGCCGCCCCATTTCACCGTCAGGGTGCAGGGCTTCTCGATATCCTCGTAGGCCGCGACGGGCGCCAGAAAATCCCGCGCGTTGGCGAGGCAGTTCGCCCCGATCGGGCCGCGATCCGGCAGCCTGAGGGCGCCGCCGTAGTTCTCGCAGACATAGCCGCGCGCCGGCCCGTTGATCAACTCAACGCGGAAAATCACGCCGCGCGGAATGACACAGATCTCGCCGGGCTCGATCTCGATCACGCCGAACTCGGTGCAAAAGCGCATCTTGTTCTGCTGCGCCACGATCAGGAATTCGCCGTCGGCGTTGAAGAAGTGCTCGCGCTCCATCGACTTGGTGACGATCAGCACGTGGCTCGCCATGCCGGTCTGCGCCTCGGCGTCGCCCGCCGTGGTCATCGTGAACAGCCCGGTGACAAAGGTGAGCGCCTTCTTCGGGATCGGCGTCGGCGACCAGCGCAACTGCCCGATCGGCAGGTCGGTCTTGTCATGCGCCGGCGCGGTGCGAATGAAACCCGGATCGACCTTCTGGAAGCGGCCGGTGTGCCGCACCGTCGGACGAATGCGGTAGAGCCAGGTGCGCTGGTTGGTCGCCTGCGGAGCGGTGAACGGCGAGCCCGACAATTGCTCGGCATAAAGGCCGTAGTTCACCTTTTGCGGCGAGTTGCGACCAACCGGAAGCGCGCCGGCAAGCGCTTCGGTCTCGAAGCTGTTGCCGAAACCGGACAGGTATTTCAGTGGCATTTGCACTCCGCCCTTTGCCTGCGCAGGCCGTCGTCTTATAGTTTTTAAGGACTTTAGTTTCGTCCGCAACCAAGTCTAGCGGCTGGCGTTTTCAAGGACAACCCGTCGGGGGAAGGTGAATGGGGATGCAGGCCGCTGCAAGTGTTCACGCCCGGCACCTCAAAAGATGGACGGAGTGGGCATGAAGGGCCCCTCGCCCCGTGACGACCTGCCGGCAGATGCCGCGGGGCGCGGCGACGATGCTCCGCTCAAGCTCGAACAATTCCTGCCCTATCGACTCAACGTGGTGGCGAGCATTGTCTCGCAGGCATTGTCGCGCATCTATGCCGACCGCTACGGCATCGGCGTGCCGGAATGGCGTGTCCTCGTGACGCTCGGCCAGTTCGGCATGATGACCGGCAAGGCGATCGGCGCGCACAGCCACATGCACAAGACCAAAGTCTCGCGTGCGGTGGCGCAACTGGAAAAGCGCAAGCTCGTAACGCGCCGGGCCAACCGCGCCGACCTGCGCGAGGCCTTCCTGGCGCTGACGCCCGCCGGCCGCACCATGTACGACGATCTGGCACCCATTGCGCTCGAGTTCGCCGACCGCTTGTCCGAAGCCGTGGACTCCGCGGACCGTGCCGCCTTCGAGCGCGCAATCGATCGTCTGATCGAGCGCTCCACCAAGCTCGCGGCGGAGTTCGCAAAGGGCAAAGCCAGCGGCTAATATTCCTGCAGTCTTGCTCGTTGCTCTACGTCGAGCCGACGCGTCTTCTCATCTTTGTGCCGGAGTTCCCCATGAAGCACTACACTTACTTCCGCTCTTCCGCCGCGTTTCGCGTCCGCATCGCGCTCAACCTCAAGGGCGTCGCGACCGAGCAGATTTTCATCCATCTCACCAAGGAGGGCGGCAAGCAGCACACGCCGGAATATCGCGCGGTCAATCCGCAGCGCCGGGTGCCCTCGCTCGCGCTCGACAACGGCGAAATCCTGATGCAGTCGCCGGCGATCATCGAGTATCTCGATGAAGTGCATCCGAAGCCGGCGTTCCTGCCGGCCGATCCGGTCGAGCGCGCCAAGGTGCGCGCCTTCGCCGCCGTAATCGGCTGCGACATCCATCCGCTCGATAATCTCGCGCCGCTGCAATACCTCAAGCGCGTGCTGAAGCAGGAGCAGCCGGCGATCGACGCCTGGTACCACCATTGGGTCATTGAGGGCTTCACCGCGCTCGAAACCATGATCCGCCCCGGCCCCTATTGCTTCGGCGGCAATATCACGCTGGCCGACATCTATCTCGCGCCGCAGATGTACAACGCGCGCCGCCTCAAGGTGCCGCTCGATGCGTTTCCGAAGCTCGTCGCGGCCGACGCGGCGCTCGCCAAACTGCCGGCCTTCGACCAGGCGCGGCCGGAAAACCAGCCCGACGCCGAGTGACGCCGCGGCGGCGGGCTGATACAAAACGCCCCCTTCCCTGCAAACCCAAGAAGCTAGTGCCGCCAGATTTGTTCTGCACCAGTTGCAGCAAACTCGACCAGGAACTTCAAATCGAGAGTGAAAGAGGTGCTCCCTTCCCTCAACCTCAGAAATTCACTAGCGTGGCCACTCCGCAACTCGGCCGGGTCGTTTTATGGATGACCGGCGCACTGATCTCGTTTTCGGTCAGCGCGCTCGCCATCCGTGCGCTCGGCCAGCAGCTCAACACGTTTGAAATCCTATCGATCCGCTCGGGCACCGGTCTGTTCGTGTTGCTTGTGCTCGTCGCCGCGCATCCGGCGCTGCGGCGCGAGCTGGCGCCGCGCTACATCGGCTTTCACCTGGCGCGCAACACCACGCATTTCGTCGGCCAGTTCAGCTGGGCGCTGGCGGTCACGCTGTTGCCGTTCGCCACCGTGTTCTCGCTTGAGTTCACGACGCCGGCCTGGGTAGCGCTGCTGGCGGCGCTGATCCTGGGCGAGCGCATGACCAAGAGCCGCGCCGGCAGCGTCGTACTGGGCTTTCTCGGCGTGCTGGTGATCGTGCGGCCCGGGCTTGCAAGCTTCCAGCCCACCGCTCTCCTGGTGCTGTTCGCCGCGTTCACCTTTGCGATCTCGCTGATCGTCACCAAGCAACTGACCAACCGCGTCAGCACCTTCGCCATCATCTTCTGGATGAACCTGATGCAACTGCCGATGGCGCTGGCCTGGCCAAGCGTGGTCGCGGCAAGCGGCGGACCCTCGTTGTTTATCTTCCGGCTCGGCACCGATCTGCTGATCCCGACGCTGGCGCTCGGCGCTGTCGGTCTCACCTCGCATTACTGCCTGACCCAGGCGTTCCGCTCCGGCGACGCCACCGTGGTGGTGCCGCTCGATTTCCTGCGCATCCCGTTGATTGCCCTGGTCGGCTGGATGTTTTACGGAGAGGCGCTCGACGGCTTTGTGTTCGCGGGGGCTGGGCTGATCATCTGTGGCGTGTTGTGGAACCTGTTTGCCGAATCGCGGCGGCCCGGCCTACCGGTGGCCGCCAGCACGGAGAAGGCCCAATCCGCCGAATCCTGATAAAATCGGCTACAAGCGTCCAAAATTTGGACACCATTCCGGCCTCAAGGTCGCGACTTCGAGGCCGGCGACTGGGGACTGCAATGAAACTGACTTGGTGTCGCGCGCTCGTGCCTGCCACCGCCGTGTTCGCGGCGCTGCTGCCCGCGCATGCCCAACAGAGGCAGCCGCAACCCCAGCAAAATCCTTACTGCTCCCGGCTTGAAAGCCAGCTCCAGGCGTTCGATCGTGGCGGCAGTGACGCCGCCCGCGCCGAACAGCTTCGCAAGCTCGAGGAAACCGCGGCCAGCCAGCAGACCGAGATCGATCGCCAGCAGGCGGTGGCCCAGCGCGCAGGTTGCGAGAAAAACAGCTTCCTCGTCCTATTCAGCGGCCAACCCCAGCAATGCGGGCCGCTTAACAACAAGATCCAACAGATGCGGGACAACCTCGACCGTATTCAATCCGACCTGGAGCGCCAGAAGGGCGATGCCGCGCCCGAGCGCGAGGGGCAGCGCCGCGCCATCCTGGTGGCGCTGGCGCAGAACAACTGCGGCGCGCAGTATCAGCAGCAGATCGCAGCAACGCCGCCGCCGCGCAGCGGGCTGTTCGATTCCCTGTTCGGTCCGAAGTCGGTGTTCACGCCGGGCAGCGGCGGCGACGCGCCCGGCCTATCGATGCCGAGCGGCACCTTCCGCACCATCTGCGTGCGCACCTGCGACGGCTTCTATTACCCGATCTCGGCCGCCACCAGCTCCGCTCGCTTTGCCGAGGACGAGAAGGCTTGCCGCGCGTCCTGCCCCGCCACCGAGGTTCAGCTTTATTCGCATCGCAATCCGGGCGAAGGCATCAACGAAGCGGTGTCGGTCTCGACCCAGCAGCCCTACACGGCGATGCCGAATGCGTTTCGCTATCGCACCGCGCTCGACCAGGCCTGCAGTTGCCGGCGTCCCGGCGAGAGCTGGTCGCAAGCATTGAAAAACGTCGACGGCCAGACGGTCGAGCAAGGCGACATCGTCGTGAACGATCAGCGGGTGCGGCAATTGTCGCAGCCCCGCGTCGATGCGCAGGGCAAGCCGATCCGGCAAGCCCCGCTCGTCGCCCCGGCCCGGCCCGATCCGACAGCGGCGCAATCCCCCGCTGCAACCGCAACCGTTGCTCCAGCCGCAGCTACGGCCGCGACCTCGGCATCGACTGCAAATCCGGCACCTGCCGAGGAGCCATCCAAGCCCGATCCCAATCGCAAGGTCCGCGCGGTCGGACCGACATTCCTGCCGGCGCGCTGATTGCTAAACTCTGCCCGGTTAATCTGAAAAACGCCCTGCCCTAAAAATCGAAGGCTTCGGTCTTGCTCGACGCGCCGGCCCTGAGCATGGCGCGGTCCGGCTCCGGCAGCAGCGCCCCGCTGTCGCGGAAGCGATTGACGATCGGATAGCGGCGGTCGCGGCCGAAATTCCGCAGCGTCACCTTGACCCCGGGCGCCGCCTGTCGCCGCTTGTATTCGGCGAGATCGAGCAGGCGCCCGACCTTGAGCGCGACGTCGCGGTCAAAACCCGAGGCGACGATGGTTGCGATCGGCTCTTCGCGCTCTACCAGCCGTTCCAGAATCTGGTCGAGCATATCGTAGGGTGGCAGCGAGTCCTGATCCTTCTGGTTCTCGCGCAGCTCTGCGGTCGGTGGCTTGACGATGATGTTTTCCGGAATGACTTCGCCGTCGGGTCCGAGCGCCCCCTCGGGCTTCCACGCGTTGCGCAGCCGCGACAGCCGAAACACCTCGGTCTTGTACAGGTCCTTGACCGGATTGAAGCCGCCGTTCATGTCGCCATAGAGCGTCGCGTAGCCGACCGACATTTCGGATTTGTTGCCGGTCGTCACCACCATCAGCCCAAACTTGTTGGAGATCGCCATCAGGATCACGCCGCGGGCGCGTGCCTGGATGTTCTCCTCGGTGACGTCGCGCTTCTGCCCGGCGAAGGCGGACTTGAGCGCCTCCTCCAATCCGAGAACCGCCTGTTCGATAGGCAGGATGTCGTACTGCACACCGAGCGCCTTGGCGCACTTCGCGGCGTCGTTGAGCGAATCCTGCGAGGTGAACCGATACGGCAGCATCACGCAACGCACGCGGTCGGCGCCGAGCGCATCCACCGCCATCGCGGCGCACAGTGCGGAATCGATACCGCCGGACAGCCCCAGCACCACGCCTTTGAAACCGCTTTTGTCGACGTAGTCGCGCAGGCCCAGCACGCAGGCGCCGTAATCGGTCTTGTCGCCCTCGTCGGCCTTGGCCATCGGACCGCCGATACAGCGCCAGCCACCGGCCTCGCGCCGCCACTCGGTCACCGCCACGGCCTCGCGCAGAGTTGGAAGCTGCGCGCCGACGCTGCGATCGGCGTTGAGCACGAACGAGGCGCCGTCGAAGACAAGCTCGTCCTGTCCGCCCAGCATGTTGAGGTAGATCAGCGGAAGGCCGGACTCGACCACGCGCGCCACCGCGATGTTGAGCCGGTACTCGGTCTTGCCGCGCCAATAGGGCGAGCCGTTCGGCACCAGCAGAATCTCGCCGCCGGTTTCGCTCAGGCATTCGACCACCTCGGCGCCCCAGATGTCCTCGCAGATCGGGATGCCGATGCGGACGCCCTTGAACAGGATCGGGCCCGGCACCGGCCCCGGCGCGAAGACGCGCTTCTCGTCGAACACGCCGTAGTTCGGCAGATCGACCTTGAAGCGAATGGCCTCGATGACGCCGCCCGCGAGCAGCGCATAGGCGTTGTAGAGCTTGCCGTCTTCGAGCCAGGGCGTACCGACCAGCTGCGCGGGCCCGCCCGCACTCTCGCGCGCCAGCGCCTCGACCGCGGCGCGGCAGGCCGCCTGGAACGCCGGCTTGAGCACCAGGTCTTCCGGCGGATAGCCGGCGATGAACAGCTCGGGAAACGCGACGATGTCGGCGCCCATTGCCGCCGCCTGGTCGCGCGCGCGGCGCACCTTGTCGGCGTTGCCGGCGACGTCGCCAACGGTCGGATTGAGCTGCGCCAGAGCGATTTTCAGGCTATCGGCGGGACGGGCGTTCATCCGTTTCATGTAGCGCGCCGGAACACACTCCCGCAACTTCTGCCTTGCCCGCCTGCCCGCGGTCAGAATCGGCCCTTGACGTGCAACAGGACGCCGTAGCGCTGCTGATCGAATTTGTTCAGCTCATCGGCGACGCCGAAATCGGGGCCAAAGCGAACGTTGCCCTTGTTGGCGGTCACCCCCCAATAGCGCACGCCCAGCACCATTTCGATGTTGGGCGTGAACGCATAATTGACGAACAATTCGGCCTCGACGCCGAACGCATAGGTGCTGTCGGTGATGACGTTCGGCGCCGGGCCGAGATCGGCCATGCTTTGCCGCAGCAGATGGCTGTCCTTGTTGCGCAAGGCGGCAAAGGGAACGCCGGCAATCTCGCCGCTGAACGACCAGTGCTCGTCGACCGCGATCCGGCTTTCGACACCGATGCGCGCCGCATGGACGGTGGGCTCGTAGCTTAACACTGGAACGCCGAAGCCTTCGATCACCGCGCCCGCAGCGGGACAGCCGATGAACGACGGGATGTTGCAGACGATGCCATACGCCGTCACCTTCTCGTGCCAATAATGATATCCCGCGAAGAAGCCGAGACGGACACCGAACGTCGGCGAATAAGCCCAGCCGACGTCGAGCATCGCGTAGCTCAGATTGCCGTTGTGCACATCGCTGGTCGTGTCGGAAAACTTGAACTGCGTGACCAGGAAATCCAGGTCGTCGATGTGGCCGTCCGTGGTGGCGCCGAGCCCGACCAGTCCCTTGACGAACACGCCGGACGGAATGTGATCGATCCGGGCGAACACCTCGCCGCTGTGGGCCGACAGCCCGCGCCAGTCGAGCGTCGAGGTCGGGTTGCCGAACAGCGGGCTGCCGTTGGCGAAGCCGAAACCCAGCCGGCCGGAGGAGTACCAGTAGCGTCCGCCCACTTCAAAAGCGAACGGCGACACCGGCTTCTCGGGTCGCAAGGTTGGCCATCGGGCGATGCCGGCGCTCGCGTTGGCATCAAGACCATTCGCGGTAGGCTCGCGATCCGGCACGGTGTTCGGCTTCGGCGCAGCGCTCGACTTCGTCGCGGCGCGTGGCTTTCGCCCCATGATGTGGTCTTCGACCTCTTGCGGATTGACGAAGGAAGGCCGCTTGTTCACACGCGGCGCCTCGATGTCATCGAGGCGGAGGTTCGGCCACTGCGGCTCGTCGAGCGCGACATTCGGCCACTGGGCGCCGCCCGTGGACACGCGATCAGCCGCGCTCGCTGCCAGCGTTGCCGCGACTGTCGCCGCCAGCACAACGCCGAACATCACAACAGCGCAAGACTTCCAACGCGTCACCAGCGCCCCCTTTTCACGGACGCTGGAAATCTGGAACGAATTACTTTCAATTCGTTGCGCCTTGCGCTGTCACAATGGCGCGCGTTGGCTGCACCGTTAAGAGAGACGAAAATGCCGGCGTGCTCGTTTGCAATTGGCTAGGCCTGTCGCCGCGAAAGCCCGCAATCATGGGCGTTTTCGCAAGGCCATATTGTGCCACACATAGAAGCAGCGCCCGCGCCACCTACGGGGGATTAAGGTTAAACGACGCCTGGCCTGGGCTCATTGGAACTTTTAGCCTTCGCCGCAGTTCTGGTTCGGGGGCAGTTTGAGTACAGCAACGCGCATGGGGGCAATGGAACAGTCTCGTCAGCTCTGCGGAATCCCTATCGGACGATGGGCGCTATCGCCTCTTGATCGAGGCGGTGACGGACTATGCCATCTATATGTTGGACCCTACCGGCGTCGTGACCAGCTGGAATCCCGGCGCGCAACGCTTCAAGGGATACGCGCCTTCCGAAATCATTGGGCAGCACTTCTCGCGGTTCTACACCGCGGAAGATCAAAAACGCGGGATGCCGGCGCTGGCGCTTGCGACCGCCCTGCGTGAGGGCAAGTTCGAAAGCGAAGGCTGGCGGGTCCGCAAAGACGGCAGTCGTTTCTGGGCCCTGCGTGGTCATCGATCCGATCCGCACGCCGACCGGCGAAGTCGTCGGTTTTGCCAAGATCACGCGTGACCTGACCGAACGCAAAGCTGCGGAGGATGCGCTCAAGCAAAGTCAGGAGCAATTCCGGCTGCTGGTGCAGGGTGTTTCCGACTACGCCATTTACATGCTCGACCCCACAGGCGTGGTGACGAATTGGAACCTTGGCGCGCAACGCATCAAAGGTTACCTGCCCGGGGAAATTATCGGACATCACTTCTCGAAATTCTACACGGATGAAGATCGGCAAGCCGGCGAGCCGCAGAAGGCGCTGGAAACCGCCGAGCGAGCGGGACGGTTTGAAAAAGAAGGCTGGCGCGTTCGCAAGGATGGCACCCGCTTTTGGGCCCACGTTGTCATCGATGCCATCCGCGACGACCACAGCAAGCTTATCGGTTACGCCAAGATCACCCGCGACATCACCGAGCGGAAGAACACCCAACAACAGCTCGAAGCGGCACGCGAGGCGCTGCATCAGTCGCAGAAAATGGAGGCGATCGGGCAGCTCACCGGCGGGGTTGCCCACGACTTCAACAACCTGCTGATGGCCGTGCTCGGCAGCCTGGAATTGATGCGCAAGCGTTTGCCTGACGATCCCAAACTTCTGGCGCTGCTCGAAAATGCGGTTCAGGGCGCGCAGCGCGGCACGGTGCTGACCAAGCGGATGCTCGCCTTCGCGCGGCGTCAGGAGCTTAAGAAGGAAGCCGTCGATATCCCGGAGCTCGTTCGCGGCATGACCGACCTGCTGCAGCGTTCGCTCGGACCATCCATTCTCATCGAGACCCACTTTCCGCTTGTCAGCAAAGCTGTGCTGGCTGACGCCAACCAGCTTGAAATGATCTTGCTCAATCTCACCGTCAATGCGCGCGATGCGATGCCCGACGGGGGCCGGGTCGTCATCGCGACGCGAGAGGAAGTTCTGCGCGCGGGCGATGGCAGCCGATTGAAACCGGGCGCCTACATCTGCCTGACCGTCAGCGATACCGGCACGGGAATGGATGAGACGACGTTGCGGCGCGCGATGGAGCCTTTTTTCACCACCAAGGGCCTCGGCAAGGGCACCGGACTTGGCCTCTCCATGGTGCAGGGCGTCGCGGAACAATCCGGCGGATGGTTCACACTGCGAAGCCGACAAGGCGAGGGCACGACCGCCGAGCTTTGGCTGCCCGTTGCAGAGGGACAAGCTCAGCAGATTGGTCGAAACGAACGGCGAGTGATCGATGCGGTGGCGGATCAGCGCTCGCTCGTTGTCCTGGCGGTCGACGATGACGGGCTTGTCCTGACCAATACTGTCGCGATGCTGGACGATCTCGGCCATACCGGAATCTCAGCATCATCCGGCAAGGAAGCGCTCAACATCCTCAGACAGCAGAACTCGGTCGACCTGGTCATTACCGACTACGCGATGCCGCAGATGAACGGCCTGCAACTGGCCGATGCGATCAAAAAAGAGTGGCCCGGACTTCCCATCATCATCGCCACCGGCTTCGCCGAAATGGAGCCGGAGACCGAGTCGAGTCTGCCGAAGCTTGCCAAGCCGTTCACCGAGGCCGAGCTTGCCAAGGAGCTTGAGCGTGTCGTTCCAAGAGCGCGCATCGGCGGACGCGTGCTGAAGTTTCAAACTGGGGCGGGTTCTAAAAATTAGCTTCCGGCGCGCATAGGCGGACAGCAAGCTCGATCGATCGCGCTAGATCAGCCCCACGCGCTCGGCGAGCGCGACCAGCCACACCAGTCCGCACAGCAGCAGCGCCAGCCCGACCGCGGCCGACGCCATATCCTTGATGCGGCCGATGGCGTCGTGGTGATGCGGCGTGACGTGATCGGACAGCTTCTCGATCGCGGTGTTGAGCAACTCGACGATCATCAGCAGCACGACGACGGCGATCAGCATCACGCGCCGCCATGTCTCCGTCGCCAGAAAAAACGCTGCCGGCACGGCAATCAGAAGCGCGATGATCTCCTCGCGGAACGCCTGTTCGCTGCGCGCCGCGGCGCGGAGGCCATTCCAGCTGTTCAGCGTCGCCTTGAGGAGTCGAAGCACGGTTGCGCCGTTGCGGTTGTCAGAGGCCGGAGACGGCCGGCAACGGCTTGGTGCGGGCCGCGCGCTCGGCCTTGAGCAGATCGGCCATCAGGAAAGCCATCTCGATGGCCTGCTCGGCGTTGAGCCGCGGATCGCACAGCGTGTGGTAGCGCGCGTTCAGCCCCTCGTCGGTGATCGCGTGGGCGCCGCCGGTGCATTCGGTGACGTTCTGCCCGGTCATCTCCAGGTGGACACCACCGGCGTGGGTGCCCTCCGCGGCGTGGATCGAGAAGAACGATTTGACCTCCTTGAGAATGAGGTCGAACGGCCGGGTCTTGTAGCCGGTCGTCGCCGTGATGGTGTTGCCGTGCATCGGATCGCACGACCATACCACCGAACGGCCTTCGCGCTGCACCGCCCGGATCATCTGCGGCAGCATCTCGGCGACCTTGTCGGCGCCGAGCCGCACGATCAGCGTCAGCCGGCCGGGCTCGTTCTCCGGGTTGAGCACGTCGATCAGCCGCAACATCTCGTCGACCTTGGACGACGGTCCGCATTTGAGGCCCAGCGGATTCATGATGCCGCGGCAGAACTCGACATGAGCGTGGTCGAGCTGTCGGGTGCGGTCGCCGATCCAGACCATGTGGGCGGAGGTGGCGCACCAGGTGCCGGGGCGCGTCGAGTCCTCGCGGGTCAGCGCCTGCTCGAAGCCGAGCAGCAGCGCTTCGTGGCTTGTGTAGAAATCGGTGGTCTTGAGCTCGGGATGCTTCTCGAGATCGAGACCGCAAGCCTGCATGAAGGCCAGCGCCTCGGAGATGCGGTCGGCCAGTTCGAGATAGCGCTGGCTGCTCTTCGGATCGACGTCGAGCAGCCATTGATGTACGCGGCCGAGGCTGGCGTAGCCACCGTGGGTCAGCGCGCGAATAAGGTTCAGCGTCGAGGCGGAATGGCGGAACGCCTCGATCAACCGCTGCGGATCGGGCTGGCGCGCCTGCGCGGAAAACTCAGGTCCGTTGATGATGTCGCCGCGATAGCTCGGCAGCTCCTGGCCGTTCTTCTTTTCAAAGGGCGACGAGCGCGGCTTGGCGAACTGGCCGGCGATGCGGCCGACTTTCACCACCGGGACCGCGGCGGCATAGGTCAGCACCACCGCCATCTGCAGGAACACGCGCAGGAAGTCGCGGATGTTGTTGGCGCTGATGTTGTTGGCGCTCGGGTCGGTGAAGCTTTCGGCGCAGTCGCCGCCTTGCAGCAGGAAACCCTCGCCCTGGGCGACGCGGCCGAGCAACTCCTTGAGGTTGCGCGCCTCGCCGGCAAACACCAGTGGCGGATAGGCCGCGAGCTGCTTCTCGACGGCTTGCAACGCCGCTTGGTCCGGGTACTCGGGCACCTGGACGATCGGCTTGCCCCGCCAGCTCTCACGCGTCCAACGCTCGGCCACGCTGCAACACTCCACTGTTCGAATTTCCCGTGCGGGAACGGGGACTTATAGCGAGCAGCAGCGCGAATATCCAGCGCGGCCCAAGGCCGCCCAAAGACCATCCGGGAACCCAGCAAATATCTGATATTTCGCCTATTCCGCCGCTTATTCGGCCGCCTAGCGGGCGTGGGTCGCGGTCTTCTCGCGCATCGTCACAAGCTCTTCGGACGCGGTCGGATGCACCGCCATGGTGGCATCGAAGTCGGCCTTGGTCGCCTTCATCTTCACCGCGATGCCAATGAGCTGGATCATCTCGCCGGCGTCGGGCCCGACGATATGGGCGCCGACCAGGCGATCGGTGTGGCCGTCGACCACAAGCTTCATCAAAGTCCGGGTGTCGCGGCCGGACAGCGTCGCCTTCATCGGCCGGAACGTGGTTTTATAGATGTCCACCTTGGCGAGCTTTTCGCAGGCCTGCGCTTCGGTGAGCCCGATCACGCCGCATTCCGGCTCGGAGAAAACGGCAGTCGGCACGTTGGTGTGGTCGACCGGCGTCGGCTTTTTGCCGAACACGCTGTCGGCAAAAGCGTGACCCTCGCGGATCGCGACCGGCGTGAGCGCGATCCGATCGGTGACGTCGCCGACCGCATAGATGTGCGGCACGTTAGTCTGCGAATAGTCGTTGACCGCAATGGCGCCGGTTTCGCCAAGCTTGACGCCGGCGGCTTCCAGCCCGATGCCTTTGACATTCGGCCGGCGGCCGGTTGCGAACATGACCTTGTCGACGAGAACGTCCTCATGGTCGGAAAGCTCGACGCAGAGACCGTGATCGACCTTTTCGATCGCCTCGACGATCCTCTTGGTGAGAATCCGGATGCCGCGCTTTTCCATCTCGGTGCGCAGATGGTTGCGCACGTCCTCATCGAAGCCGCGCAGGATGTTGTCGCCGCGATAGACCAGCGTCACCTCGGAGCCAAGGCCGTTGAAGATGCCGGCGAACTCGACGGCGATATAGCCGCCGCCCTGGATCAGGATGCGCTTGGGCAATTCCTTCAGATGAAAGGCCTCGTTCGACGAGATGATGTGCTCGTGGCCTTCGATGTCCTTGCCGAGCGAGGGCCAGCCGCCGGTCGCGATCAGGATGTGCCTGGCGCGCACGGTTTCGCCGGTCGCGGTGAGCTTCACGGTGTGGGGATCGATCATCACCGCCCGGCTCTTGGCGATCGTCACCTTGGCGCGGTCGAGATTGGCGATGTAGGCCTTCTCCAGCCGATCAATCTCTTTGTCCTTGTTGGCGATGAGCGTGGCCCAGTCGAACGCCGGCTCGGCGACCGTCCAGCCGAAGCTCTTGGCATCCTCGAACTCCTCGGCAAAGCGCGAAGCATAGACCAAGAGCTTCTTCGGTACGCAGCCGCGGATCACGCAGGTGCCGCCGACGCGATACTCCTCGGCGATCATAACGCGGGCGCCGTAGCCGGACGCGATGCGGGCGGCCCGCACGCCGCCCGATCCCGCGCCGATGACGAACAGATCAACCTCTTCCGGCATTGCCCTGCCCCGTTGGTCCCGATGCGCGGCGGCTCAGAACTCGGTGTGGCCGCGCTTTCGCATTTCAGCGCGCATTTTTGCGATCACGGTCTCGGCATATTTGTCGATCCAGATCTGCGCGCGCTTGGTCGACTCTTCGCCGGCCTTCGGTTCCTGCTCGATGATCTTCTTGCCGAGTGGCGTCTTGTAGAAGGCGATCATGTCCTTGAGCTCCTGCTCGGTGAACGCGCTCGCGTAACCAAGCGCGATCTCCTTGTGCAGTTCCTCTCGGCGCGCCGCGCCCTCCTTTCGCATCATTTGCTCCACGTCATTGACGTCCTTGGCGAGGTTGGGATTGATCTGCAGCAGCACACCCTTGTGGTGGATGATCACGCCGTCAATGGCCGGATCGTAGGCGCCGATGCCGCCCTTGAGCTCCAGGAGCTGCGTCGAGAGTGTGACCGCCGCCGCGGACTGCGCCTGCGCAGCCTGGGTCAAGGCAAGGCAGGCAATGGCGGCTGCGCCAACGGTGTGGGCAATGAAACGAACGATCATGGTGACGTAACTCCCTGTGATCCTGAGTGATGTGCGGTCACGACCGCTCGACGACCCGAGCGCCGGTCGGGCCCGCGAGTATGACGGCTTGCGCGAGCCCGATAAAGAGACCGTGCTCGACAACGCCGGGAATGGCCGAAAGGCGATTGGCCAGCATTTTGGCATCGGCGATCCGCTGCAACGAGGCATCCAGGATCCAGTGCCCGCCGTCCGTGACGAAAGCGTGGCCGTCCTTGCCCTGCCGCAGCTTGGTCGGGCCCGGACTTCCGGCCGCCTGGGCCGCGGCCTCGACCGCGCGCCGGGTCGCCGTCCATCCGAACGGCATCACCTCGATCGGCAAGGGAAAGCGCCCCAACGTCTTCACCCATTTGCTCTCGTCGGCGATCACCACCATGCGGACCGAGGCCGCAGCCACAATCTTTTCCCGCAGCAGCGCGCCGCCACCGCCCTTGATCAGGGTCAGATCCGGCCCGATCTCGTCGGCGCCGTCGATCGTCATGTCCAGTTCTGGCGTCTCGTCGAGCGTGGTCAGCGGCACGCCCAGGCGCTGCGCATCAGCGCGCGTCGTCTCCGAGGTCGGCACGCCGACCACGTTGAGGCCGCCCCTCACCCGCTCAGCTAACAGCTCGACAAAATGCTTGGCGGTCGAGCCGGTGCCGAGACCGATCCGCATGCCGGGCCGCACCCATTCGACCGCCAGTGCCGCGGCTTGACGTTTCTGCGCTTCAATGTCCATGAACGTCCGCGATTGGATATCGCGCCTTTTACCTGCGTTTGTGCCCGGAAGGATAGCCGAAAAGCATGGCCGCTTTGACCGTCGTTTTCGACCTTGATGGCACGCTGGTCGACACCGCGCCTGATCTGATCGAAACGCTGAATGTGGTGTTCACGCGCGACGGGCTGCCGCCAATGGATTACGCAGCCGCGCGCAACATGATCGGCGGCGGCGCCCGCCGCATGATCGAAAGCGCGCTCAAGTTCGAAGGCCGGGTGTTGGCCGACGGCGCGGTCGATCGGATGTTTGCCGATTTCGTTACGCACTACGCCGCCCACATCGCCGACCGCTCGCAGCCGTTTCCGGGTCTCGACGCAGCACTCGATCGCCTCGCCAAGCGCGGTTGCCGCTTTGCGGTTTGCACCAACAAGCTTGAAGGTTTGTCGCGGCTCTTGCTGGAAGCGCTCGGCCTCACGCCGCGCTTTGCCGCGATCTGCGGCCAGGACACCTTCGGCATGCAAAAGCCCGACCCGGAGATCCTGCGGCGGACGATCCAGGCGGCCGGCGGCGCGCTGCAACGGGCGGTGATGGTGGGGGATTCCGGCACCGATATCGCGACCGCCCGCGCCGCGGGCGTTCCAGTCGTAGCGGTCGATTTCGGCTACAGCGAAGCGCCCATCAGGGACCTCCGCCCCGACCGGCTCATCAGCCATTTTGACGAACTGGCGGACGCCGTTTTCGCGCTGGCGCGGCCGTAATGAGCCCGTAACGGGGCCCAACGTCCCGCAAAAAGCCACAGGTTAAGTCTTAATTTACTGTAATCGGCCCAAACTGGCCGCAGTATATTGTACCCGGCATTCGGCCGGCGGGGACGCATGGGCGGGGGAACTGGTCGGCCTCACCATCGCAGTTGAGTGATTTGTAAAGCGGCCCGTTGGGGCCTGAGTGAGTGGATGGTGTCGATTATGAAACGAGTTGTCGCGATCGCAGCCTGCGGAATGAGTCTCGCTGCCTGCTCCAGCATGCCGAGCTGGATGCAATTCGATACGCCGAGTTTCATGAAGACGGCGCCGGCGGCAACCACCATGCAATTTGAATCCGAGCCGGCCGGTGCCGAAGCCCGCACCTCGCTCGGGCAAGCCTGCCGCACCCCTTGCACCCAGACAGTGACGGCCAGCGAATTCACCGTGAGCTTCGCGCTGCCGGGCTACCAGCCGCAGACCGTGCCGGTGCGGGTGGTGGCTTCGGCCGACGGCAGCGACGCGGAAGGCGCGCGCCTCGTTCCGAATCCAGTGTTTGTCGAATTGCAGCCCGCCGGGCCAGCGCCCGCCAAGAAGCCCGCTCCGGCGAAGAAAAAGCCGAAGGCCGCGCCGCGCGCGGCGCCGACCGCCATGGCGCCTGAGCCGGCGCCCGCGCCTGCCCCTGCCTCGCCGTGGCCGCCGGCGCGCTAAAACCGCTCGATTTCCGCCGATATGACAGAAGCGGCCGCCGGTGGGCGGCTGCTTTCCGTTTGCGTTCCTTGACATCACTCGCACCGGCTCCCTAAAACGCAGCCGGTCGGGCGCTTAGCTCAGCGGGAGAGCGTTCCCTTCACACGGGAGAGGTCATAGGTTCAATCCCTATAGCGCCCACCATCAAAAGCCCTGATTTACTGGCGTATTTTCAGTCTCGACGTTGGCCTACTCGGCAACTCAAAACAGAACGAAGCACGAAGACGACACATCGATCCGTGGAGAATCCGTGGACTTTGTTCGCGGCTTGTTCACGTACTTCAATATCGCGCACACAAGCATCTGAGGTGCCCGATGGCCAAACCTACATCAGAAGAACTTGCTGACGAAGAGAAGCGTTCAACGGCCATCGGCTATTTCAACTTTGCCGAGACGTACCGCACAGCGGCACGAACACTCCGTAGGTCAAAGGCGAAGGCTACCCACAAGGAGTTGCCAATCCGCTTTCTGTATTACCACGCCGTCGAGGTTTACCTGAAGGCGCACCTCCGTGCACACCGCATCCACCCTTACGAACTGCGCACGAAATACGGTCACAGCGCAGGGAGCCTTTCCAAGAAGAGCGTCGAGCTTGGCCTTGTTCTGGACGATGACGATGAAGAGGTCATCCGCCTGATACAGAAACAGATGCGGTGATACGCTCTCGCTACCTCTCGACTGGATTCTTTACCTGGCCGGACATCAGCGCGTTGGATCGCACTTGCAAAAGCCTACGGCAATCCGTGGCGGCCGAGTTGAAGAAGAAGGGACACGCGGTACGCTTGAAATAGTGTCCACAGCAATCCACAGGCGCCGCGGCGGCTCCGGGAGTTAATGCCCCATGCAGGCCGGTCCGCAGACACAACAGACGGATGGGAGCCATCGCATGGACAGGTCACATTACTACGTCGTGTACGATAGGGACGGCTGGAAAATCCAATGCGACGGCTAAAACTCCGAGCCTTACGAGAGCAAAGGCAACGCCTTCAAGGATGCCGTCGGGCTTGCGCACCTCGATGACCGCAATAGGCGTCAGGCCGACGTCGTAGTTCAATGTGAGGACAAAATGTTCCGCCCGAAATGGGATTCCAGCCGCGACTCCTATCCGCCCCCGTTGGTCCCCGAGTGATTTAGGAACGACTGGACGGCCTCGCTTCTCGGCGTTATCTGAAACCCGATGCTCGCTGACTGCTTCCTGCCGATATGATATGCCAGTGCTCCTCGTAGAGGAGGACGGGTTCCATGGCATGCCGCCCAATTGCGGGGGCGAAATGAGATAGGTGGCTAGGCCCCACAATGGGAGGAGACTATGACCATCGAAAGCATTCTGAAGCGGAAAGGCACCTACGTCACAACAATAGCTCCGGAAGCCAGCATCAAGAGAGCGGCAGACTGGCTCAGCGCAAAGAATATTGGCGCTCTCGTCGTGGTGACGAGTGAGAACGCAGTTCTTGGTCTCATTTCCGAACGTGAAATCGTTCATGCATTTTCTCGCTATGGCGAGACAGCCGCGTCGATGCCTGTGAAAGAAATCATGCGACACGGTGTGACCACCGTGTCCCCGGACGAGAGTGTCAATCGCGTGATGAACCTGATGACGCACCAGCGCGTGCGCCACATGCCGGTACTACGCGACGGCAAGCTAGCCGGTATCGTCAGCATCGGCGATGTCGTTAAGCATCGGCTGGAGGATCTGGAGCTTGAGACGAACGTTCTACGTGATGTCTATAACGCCGCGCGTTGACGGCTCAGGCGTCGGCTCATAGGCGCTTGGTTTGTAACTGCTCCGAAAAGGTCTTTCATTGGAATTCCGGCGTATACCTCCCGGGCCCACCAATTTCCGCCGTTTTCCGTGAGGTTCGAATACGAATGTTCGCGGTTGATTTACCGTTCCGCTCTCGCGGCCTAATCTAGGCGTCTATCTATCACAGCCCGAAGTGCGGCGATTTCCTCACGCAACTCAGTCCTTATCACGCTGCCTGCTTGAGGATGCGTGCGAGGGCCTTTTTTCCGTCTTTGGCTGCCTCTGCCATGCTTTTATAAAAGACGGGTGAGCGTTCCACTGGACCTGACTTACCGGCGCGATGAATTTCCCATACCCACGGCTTCGCTGGTCCGCCTCGCATTTTCACGACGAACGAAAAATCATCTGGATCAAATTCCGTATCAACTGCGGCACTCATTGCCGATAAATGGCGATGGTCGTTCGAGTTTTCAAACTCACAATTGTTGATTTTGGCAGTCTCTGGCCTCGCTAAATCGTGACTGATCACCGCTTCCTCTCGTCTGACGCCAGCGCACTCCGCACATCAGCATCGGACAACCCAAACTGCCGCGCTATCAGCGTTGGTTTCACGCCAGCCTTAAATGCGGCGCGGACGGCGTTCAACGTTTCCCGTCGTCAAAGGTACGCCAACCAATTTCAACCGCCGCTTCCGCACGGGCGTGCTCTCCGCAACGACAGGCTTAGTGCAACGTCGCTTCTGCTCGGCGAGCACGGCAGCAATCAGTCGGTCGAGTTCCTGATCATCGAGATGCTTGATCGCGCTGGGAAGGTCTCTCGGCAGAACATGTCGCGGTTGTTCAGCCACGCGGTGTAGCACTTGCGTGCTTACCGATGGCGACGGGGGCTTTCGATCCGCCGTCGTCGTCGAGAATAGATCAGTCGTCACAGGTTGAGTGCGACCATCGCCTACGCGCTGATCATGCTGCTCTGGGAAATGGGCAGCAGGATGCTCCAAATGGAACAGCGGAGTTGGCGAATTCAGTTCAGTTCGACTTGGGATCATCGCTAGTCATCTCATCGCGATAAGAGGGTCACCCTGCCAGCTTAAAACGTTCGACTATCGACCCGAACCGCGCCCGAAAAATCTCAGCGTCGAGCGGGTCTGCAAAGCAATACCGAACGAACGCCGCATAATCGTCTTCAACGTACATGTCGAACTTGCCGACATACTCCAGTAGGAAATCCATGATCTTGCTGTCGTTAGAAAGCTGCCGACGTGGCAGGACGACCTGATACGGGCATTCCTTATCGAGCTTGCGCAGCCATGCGCTACGTTTGTCTGGGTCCATTGTCCGCCTCCCTTGACTCAGACGGCATAATGTTCTCTTTTTGTTCCCAAAAGTCAAGCTCGCCTTCTGCCTGGAAGGTACCGGCATCTGCGCACTGATAAGTTTTTGGATATTCCGCAAACAAAAGCACTGATTTAAGCGCATCAAACGGCTTTATTTCTGTTCGTAAAACAGCCGTTCTTCGAACAGTCACCCCTCAAACCGAGAGCAAAACATGGCTAAATCAGCCGTCAAAACCATGCCTTCAGCCATCGAAAAACGAACAGTTGTCATGCCAGTTCGGCCAAAAAACACCGATGTCAGAACACGCGAGTATCTGACCGACGACGAGGTGCAGCGCCTGGCCGAGGCAGCTAAAGCCAATCGCTACGGCCAACGCGACGCCACCATGATCCTGGTCGCCTATCGGCATGGCCTACGAGCGTCAGAGCTTACGGACCTGCGATGGGACCAGGTCGAGTTCACATCGGCCACGCTGCACGTTCGCCGCGTCAAGCAAGGCACGCCGAGCACGCATCCCATCCTCGGTGACGAACTCCGAGCATTGCGCAGGCTTCAACGCGAGCAGGAACCCAAGTCGCCATTCGTGTTCACGTCAGAACGCGGCACGCCATTCACCACGGCGGGGTTCGCACGCATGGTGGAGCGTGCCGGTATAGAGGCGGGCTTGGGCTTCAAAGCTCACCCACACATGTTGCGCCATGCTTGCGGTTACGCATTGGCCAACAAGGGCCACGACACGCGGGCGCTGCAAGCCTATCTCGGTCACAAGAACATTCAGCACACCGTGCGCTACACGGAGTTGTCGCCTGCTCGGTTCAAGGATTTTTGGCGCAATTAGGCGGGGACTTAGAATTCCGGTTCGATAAGCGCGGGCCGACCGATGTCCGCTTTCCCCCGATTTGCGACCGAAGAGCGGACGTTGCCAGACGTCTCAAACGTGCCATCAAAAGTCGTTGGATCGCAACACCACCGGCTGATCAGATCGGCTATTATTTTCTACGAACCTACGCGAGGCCCGCTCTTCAATTACATCCCGTAGGCGCATGAATTGCTCCACGCGGTGATCTGCCGCCACGTCACGCCTACCTTCGAGACCGTCCATCGCCGCGCTACTTATCGCACAGCGAATGACCTTGCCCTCATTGAGCATCGTGAACTCAACGACCATCCGATCGAAGTCGAAGCCCTGCACCTCTCCGCGCTGCAATGGCATGATAACCTCCAGGCTAAAGGAGTTTCACGGCTGCACACCCAACACGTTGGGCCATTATGGAGGAAGTCCAGACATTGTCCGGGAGCCGAGATAACAAATTAGTACAGCAACTATGCTTTTGCATGCCACGTCCGGCATGTCCGCTCCTACCCCAATAGCGACCGGACAGCGGACATTCCGAAATCGACGCTTTGTGCCAACAAAAGACTCATGCACTGCAGCAAACAGCATCGTTATTCGATAATCGCATCGACGCGGGAGCAATGTTGCACGAACTTCGGACCATATGCTGTGCACCACCTTGCCTCCCTTTTGCCGTGCGCGCATCATTGCGGCAAAAATAACAGTACCGTGAGGAGGATGATCAATGCTCGCGACCAGCACACGCCATTGCGCTACGTTGGCGGTGTTCGCATCGCTCGCCATCGTGACGACGTTGCCCGCACGCGCCGAAACACTCGACGACATATACGCTAAGGCCAAGCCCGAAGGCGCTTTTGCGTTCTATGTCGGCGGTCCAACCGCGCCTTGGGAGGCAATGGCCAAGAAATTCGAGCAGCGCTATCCGGGCATTAAGATATCTATTACCGGCGGGTTCTCGAACGTGCTCGACAAGAAGATCGACGCACAGATCGCCGTGGGCAAGCTTGAGGTGGACACCGCGATCCTGCAAACGATTGCTGACTTCGTGCGTTGGAAAGCTGAAGGACATCTACTCGTCTTCAGGCCGGACGGTTTCGAGCAGATCGACGGTAGCTTCAAAGACGCCGACGGCGCGTTCTGGGCAACGATGGTGAATGCCGTGCCGTATATGTACAACACCGAGAAGGTCAGCGCGGCTGACATTCCCAATTCTGCACTCGATTTCCTCAAGCCGCAGTTTCACGGCAAGGTCGTGACGCCCTATCCAGCGGACGATGACGTGACGCTATGGGTTATGCATCACATCGTGACGAAGTACGGCTGGGACTACATGGACAAGTACATGGCCACCAAGCCCAACTTCATCCAAGGCCATCTCGGCCAGCAGCGCAGCATTGGCTCGGGCCAGAACCTCGTGACATTCGATTCGATCTACAATATCACCACCGAACTGAAGAAACACGGGTTGAAGGTGGAGTTCGCATTTCGCCGAAAAGGACGCGACGCCGATATGGCCGCTGACCGGCGCGATTTTCAAGAACGCGCCTCATCCGAACGCCGCGAAGTTGTTTCTAAGCTGGCTTCTTGAACCCGTGCAGCAGATCGCGACCGAGACCTGGTCGGGTCGCAAGGACGTGCCGCCGCCAGACGGCTACAAGCCGATCCTGTCGTACCAGGTCGCCAACGACTACAAGGCGTTCCTGACCAACGACAAGCAGGTCGTCGCGCTGCGCAAGCGTTTCGAGCAGTACACCGGCCCGATCATTAATGCGGGGGGCGTGCGGTAAGGCGTTAGCGGCTTATGGATCAACCCTTGGCGGCCCGCTCGCGCCGCATTTGACGGATTCGGGCCGCGCCGGTCTGCTGGCGCTCCCTACAGGGATCGTAGCCGTGCGATTGTGTTCGTAGCCCGCTCGGGCACCGTCGATGTTGCGACCGCTTGCAAAGTTGCTGAATACAAATTTTGTCGGGCCGGGTTGCGGCCGCCCGCACCTAGCCGTCCGGGGGATGCCAGGGGGCGGAATGAACAATGCGAACGAGGCCGGACCCGGAAAGCACTGGGGCGAGCAACAAAGTATTCCCCAACAATTTGATTTTGGTGATTGGGAACGAAGCGCGAAGGGTCGCCGGGACACAGCCGGGACACTCAACAAAAGCGAAATGTGAAATGGCTGATATGTGGTTGATTTCATTGGCGCTCCCTGGGGGAATCGAACCCGTGTTTCAGCCTTGAGAGGGCGACGTCAAAACATCAAGACCAGAGCAAGCCTGGCCGGGTTTTTGCGCAACCGTCGTCTTCTCAATTTCGCCTGCGGTAAACAGTCGTAGCGGTGTTCAATAGGCATTGTGATTGTGCCGGTACAAAATATCGATCTCGTTCCTGACATCTCCATCTGACAGACTCTGCTCCAATTATTCTTTGAGTTCATTTCGACTTCTCCGACTTTCGAGGCCCTCCTCCAGGGGAGGGTGAAGAGAGTCCGCCGCGCGCCCGATCGGCGCAGATTCTAGTCAGGCTTACGCCGCCTTCTGCTTCGCCTTGATCAGCTTGCGGTTGATCAGCACTTCGGCGATCTGCACGGCGTTGAGCGCCGCGCCCTTGCGCAGGTTGTCGGACACGCACCCACAGCACCAGGCCGTTCTCGACCGTCGGATCCGTGCGGATGCGGCTGATGTAGGTGGCGTCCTCGCCCGCCGCCTCGTAGCGGCGTGACGTAGCCGCCGGGCTCGCGCTTGTCGATGACGATGAAGCCCGGCGCGTTGCGCAGGATCTCGCGCGCCTCGTCGGCCGAGATCGGATTCTCGAACTCGATGTTGACCGCTTCGGAATGGCCGATGAAGACCGGCACGCGCACGCAGGTGGCGGTGAGCTTGATCTTGGGGTCGAGGATCTTCTTGGTCTCGACCACCATCTTCCACTCTTCCTTGGTGTAGCCGTCCTCCATGAACACGTCGATATGCGGGATGACGTTGAAGGCGATGCGCTTGGGAAACTTCTTGGTCTCGGCCTCCTGCAGCGAGTAGATCGCCTTGGTCTGGCGGTCGAGCTCGTCCATGCCGTCCTTGCCGGCGCCGGACACCGACTGATAGGTCGCGACCACGACGCGCTTGATCTTGGCGTCGTCATGCAGCGGCTTCAGCGCCACGACGAGCTGCGCGGTCGAGCAGTTCGGATTGGCGATGATGTTCTTCTTGCGGAAGCCGTCGACCGCGGCGGCGTTCACCTCCGGCACCACCAGCGGCACGTCGGGGTCCATGCGCCAGGCCGACGAATTGTCGATCACCACGGCGCCCTGGGCGGCGATCTTCGGCGACCATTCCTTGGACACCTCGCCGCCGGCCGACATCAGGCAGATATCGACGTCGGAGAAGTCGTAGTGGTCGAGCGCCTTGCACTTCAGCGTCTTGTCGCCGAACGAGACCTCGACGCCCATGCTCTTGCGCGAGGCGAGCGCCACCACCTCGTCGGCGGGAAAGCGCCGCTCGGCGAGGATGTCGAGCATTTCGCGGCCCACATTGCCGGTGGCGCCGACGACCGCGACCTTGAAACCCATCGAAACTCTCCGAAAATGCTGGCGGCCGGCGGCATCGAAGCCCGCGGCGCGCCAGCTTTTAGGGGAAAAACCTTGCCAACTCAACGCTGCGGGACAGCCGCGATCTATGACTTTTTCGCCGGAATGCCATCGCCGGAGGCGATGGAAGCCCAGTCATGGCAAAAAAGAGCGGCGGCGAACGTGCCGCCGATGAAGATACTCGAAGTACACGGCGGTTGGGAAATGGGAGCGATCGTGCGGATGCCCTATACCAGTCGAAGGTCACCGGGGCCTTGGCGACCAGGCGGAAGCTCTGGCGCTCGTCCACCAGGGCGCCGGCGTGATCGCCGAGGTCCGGGTGAAGGCGGCATGGGTCAGCACGATGCCGGCGATGGCGCTGGTCGAGGTAATCACCACCACCAACGCGGCCTACTGCGACGATCATCTTCAGCATCTGTCTCTCCCCATTGTCCGGCGCCGCAGCAAACCGCGGCGATTTCCATGCCGTCTGAATTAACCCACGCCTGTATCCGGCGAATGTCGCTCCTGTATCGTTTGTATCGCCCGCCCAAAAAAACGGCGGCGCCGAAAGCATCGGCGCCGCCGTAATGCCTGAATCGCATGAGCCGAAATCAGCCGGTCGGCGGCGCGATCTCGTCCAGGCCCTTCTGCTTGGCCTCCGGGCCGAGCTGGGTGACCGCGCCGCCGCGATCAGCAGCACGATGGCCAGGCACACGAACACCGTGGTCAGGCCATAGCCGGTCTGGATCCACAGGATCGCCGGAACGATGCCGGCGGTCGCCAGGCGTCCGACACCCGCAGCCCAGCCGAAGCCCGATGCCCGCGCGTTGGTCGGGAACACCTCGGACGCGAAGATCTGCATCGAGTTGCCGGCCACCTGGATGAAGAAGATCATGATGAAGCCGGCGACCAGCAATTGCGTGTCGCTGGCGGCGTTGGCGAACACGATCGCCATGATGCCGGCGCCGATGAAGGCGCAGACCGAGGTGATCTTCCGGCCAAACTTGTCGAGCGCGTACATCATGAACAGGCTCGCGCACGGCACCGCCAAGGTCATGCCGAAGGTGTAGGTGAGCGACTTGGTGATGGTGAAGCCCTTGGCGGTCATGATGTTGGGCAGCCACGTGCCCAACCCGATCGCGACGCCGAAGAACGCCGAGAAGCAGATCATGCCGGCGATCACGCGCCTCGGGAACATCTTGAACACGATGCCGAACGGATCGGACTTGGTGTCGCTCGCCGCGCTGGTGGTGAGCGGCTCCTTCGGCCCGGCGATGCCGAGGCGTCCGAGCACGTCGAGCGCCTCCTTGCCCTTGCCGTGGGTGGCGAGATAGCGCGGCGATTCCGGCAGCGTGAAGCGGAACAGCCAGACGATCAGCGCGCCGATGCCGATGACGATCCACACGCCGCGCCAGCCGATCGAATCGCGGAAGAACAGCGTGAACAGCGAGGCGATCGGCCAGACGCAGGCGCCGCCGATGAAGTGCACGATCGCCAGGATGCGGCCGCGGATCGCCTTGGGCGAATATTCGCCGGCGTAGGCGAACGCGAGCGGCTGCTCGCCGCCGAGGCCGATGCCGGCGATGAAGCGCGCCGCGACCAGCCACCACACCGTCGGCGCGAACGCGCCGAGGATGGTGAAGATGCCGAACAGCAGCAGATTGAACTGGTAGACGGTTTTGCGTCCCCACCGGTCGCTGAACTGGCCCTGGCCGGCGGCGCCGATGAACATTCCGAGCACCGTCGCGCTGCCGATCCATGCCAGCCTCGGGCCCGGTCGCGAACTTGGTCGCGAGCATGTCCGGGATCAGCGAGCCCAGCACGATCAGATCGATGACGTCGAAGAAATATCCGGCGGCGATCAGCGCGATGACCTTGATATGCAGCGGCGAGATTTTGGCGTTGTCGAGCGACGTGCCGACAAAGCCCTCGATTGTCTGAGCCACGGTATGCCCTCCCCCGTGTTGGCCGTCGTTGCGGCCAATCCCAATTTTTTTGTTGTTATTGCTGTCGCCCCGCCGAAGGCTAACACCCGACCGGAGGGGGCAGGAAGCCACCCGCCGCCGAAATGCGAGGAGAGCGCGGCGCGGCTCAGCGCGGCGCGAAACGGGTTCTGCCAGCCGCCGCGGCCCGCCGGCGCGCGCGGCGGGAAGGTGGCTTCGAGATAATCGAGCACGATCTTCTGCTCCTTCGCCGGCAACGGCGACATGCCGTGCCGGTCGGTCATCCATTGCAGCAAATCCTCCCACTGCCGGCGCGTCATGCCCTGCTGCGCCACGAGCTTGAAGTTGTGGCAGGCGGTGCAGGCGTAGAACGTGTCGTCGCGGCCGGGACCGGCGGGAAAGTCCTCGGGATTCTCGTCGCGCGGCGCGAACTGCGGCGCCTGCGCGAAGGCGCCGCCGCGAAGCAGCAATGAGACGGCCAGCGCGAGGCCGGCCGCCGTGAGGATGGTCCGCATCAGCCGACCAGCACCGCGACCCGGTGCATCGGATTGCCGCCATAGCCCTGCGGATTCCAGGCGCCGGCGATGTGCGGCTGCATCTCGCCCTTGGAGTTGGTGCCGCGCGTCCAGATTTCGAAATAGCCGTCCGACGGCAGCGTGACGCTCGCGGTCCAGCGCTGCCAGTCGTACTTGTTCTTCGGCCTGTCGAGCTTGGCGCGCGTCCAGGTCGCGCCGAAGTCGGTCGAGACATCGACCTGCCTCACGGTGATATCGCCGGCCCAGGCCGCGCCGCGGAGCTTCATCTCCTTGGTGCCGGCGGCAAGCTTCGTCGCCGTTCGCCGGGCTGGTGATGATCGAGCGCACCGGCATCGATTCCAGATCGCGGAAGTTGCCGTCGTCCGGCTTGCCGCCCGGCACCATCGGCTTGATGGCGACGCGATACGAGGTCGCGCCCATGCCCGGACCGTCGTGATACTTGTCGCGCACCCAGAGCCGGTTGAACCACTTGGCCGACACCGAGCCGGGCCAGCCCGGAATGACGAGCCGCACCGGCCCGCCGTGGATGTTCGACAGCGGCTGGCCGTTCATCGCGAACACGATGAGGTTGTTGCCGTCCATCGCCTTCTTGATCGGCACGCCGCGCGAGATCGCATCCTTGCTGGCGTCGGCGAGGCTCCTGTCGCTGCCGTAGTGGCCGGTGAACACGGCCGAAGACTTCACGCCCGCGGCCTTGAGCACGTCGGACAGCCGCACGCCGGTCCATTCGGCGCAGCCGGCGCCGCCGTTGGTCCACTGATTGCCGCGCGCCGTCGGCGTGAAGAACGAGCGGCCGTTGCCGCCGCATTCCAGCACCATGCGCTGCGTCACCGGCTTGAACTTCGTCTTCAGTTCGCCGAGCGTCAGCTCGAGCTTGTTGTTGACCTCGCCGTCGATCGTGATCTTCCACTTGTCGGGCTCTTTGGCCTCTTCCGGAATATGCCCGTTGTTGCGGACGAAAAACTTCGCGGTCGGCGTGGTGTCCTCGTCGAGCAGATGCTCCGGCGTCTCGGCGACCAGCGGCCGATCGCCGAGCAGCACGAGCTTCTCGTCCTTGCCGGGGAATTTCAGATATTGCGGCCTTTCGGCGCGGCGCGGCAGCGCGGCGCGCCTGCGCCAGCGCCGCCGGGATCAGACCGCCCGGCATGTTGGCCGCGAACGGGATGGCGCCGCCGACGGCCGCGCCCATGGCGGCCAGGCCGGCGCCGCCAAGAAAGCCGCGGCGATCGACGCCGGTCTTGCGGCCGAAAATCGTGGCGTCGGCGCGCTCGGGGTCCTGCGCGTACAGTTCTTCGACGGAACGCTCGATTTTTCCGGCATCGTGGCCTCCCAGCCGTCGCCGCTGTCCATCGATCGCGGCCTTGAATTTCAGCCTAGGGGGCCATTCCTGGCATTCAAGATCGTGAATGAATCGGCGCTGTCCCGGAACGGGATCGACCGCTGCGGCGTTTTGTTGTGGTGCGGTGCGAAAGTAGCCTGTAAGCTGATGATGTTGCGGGCTTGAATCGAGGACAACATGCGCCTGATGGCAATTGCCGTTGTTGCCGCGTTTGCCGTGGGCGCGATGTCCGCCGCCAATGCCGAGCCGCGCCGGCGGCAGGTCGTGGAGGCCCGCCGGGTCCGGGCTCGACCATCATCATTTCACCGCGACGAGCGGGGCCGCACCCGCACCAAGATCCTGGTGCAGAAGCGCTCCTATCTCGACGGCGGCACCGAGGTGATGCCGGGCGACATCCAGACCCACCAGACCAACTTCATCGACATGTATCACAATCCGACGTCGGCGGTCTCGAACGACAACGTCGTGCCGGGCCGGCCGATCCCCGATCCGTTTTTCCTGCCGGGCAAAAACAACCCTTACTACCGCTGAGCATGCCTCTTTCAGGCGCGAGCTTCTCCATCTCGGCGATGATTGCGTCGCCCATCTCCGCCGTGCCGACCAGTTGGCGCCGTGCGACATGATGTCGGCGGTGCGCAGCCCCTTGGCGAGCGCCGCGGCGATCGCCTTGTCGATCAGGTCGGCCTCGCGGCCCATGTTGAACGAATAGCGCAGCCCCATGCCGAACGAGGCGATCATCGCGATCGGATTGGCGATGCCCTTGCCGGCGATGTCGGGCGCCGAGCCGTGCACCGGCTCGTACAGCGCCTTGCGCTTCTGGGTCTTCGGATCGATGTCGCCGAGCGAGGCCGACGCCAGCATGCCGAGCGAGCCGGTCAGCATCGCCGCGATGTCGGACAGCATGTCGCCGAACAGGTTGTCGGTGACGACGACGTCGAACTGCTTGGGATTGCGGACGAGCTGCATGCCGCCGGAATCGGCGAGCTGGTGCTCGAGCGTGACGTCCTTGAATTCGCGCTGATGAAGCTGCGTGATGACCTCGTGCCACAGCACGCCGGTCTTCATGACGTTGCGCTTCTCCATCGAGGTGACTTTGTTCTTGCGCTTGCGGGCAAGCTCGAAGGCGACGCGGCCGATCCGCTCGATCTCGTAGGTGTCGTAGACCTGGGTGTCGATGGCGCGTTTCTGGCCGTTGCCAGATCCGTGATGGTCTTCGGCTCGCCGAAATAGACGCCGCCGGTGAGCTCGCGAAGGATCATGATGTCGAGGCCCTCGACCAGTTCGCGCTTGAGCGCCGAGGCGTCGGCCAGCGCCGGATAGGTCACGGCCGGACGGAGGTTGGCGTAGAGCGCGAGGTCCTTGCGCAGCCGCAGCAGGCCCGCTTCCGGCCGCACATCGTAGGGCACGCTTGTCCCACTTCGGTCCGCCGACCGCGCCGAAAATAACCGCATCGGCGGCATGCGCCTTGGCCATCGTCGCGTCGGTGATCGAGACCTTGTGGGCGTCGTAGCAGCTGCCGCCGACCAGCCCCTCCTCGGTCTCGAACGTTCCCATGCCGTGGGCGTTCATCCAGGCGATCAGCTTCTTCACCTCGGCCATGACCTCGGGGCCGATGCCGTCGCCGGGGAGCAGCAGGAGCTTGTGGGTCGCCATTGTCGTTTCCTCACGCGGGACAGCGCGGATTGCTAAAGGGCGGCGCGGGGATTGGAAGCACACCGGCGCCGGGTCAAATCGCCGCCATGACAGCGCGATCATCTTCGCCCTCGCATCGACGCATTTCTCGGCGCCGGCGTGGTGCTGACCCAGTTCGGGCTGCGACCATCTCTCCGCTGTCGGGCGCGGCGATCAGCGTCCCGACATTCACTCTTGTCTTCCTCCTGCTTTCGCCGATCCTGCTGTACGGCGAACCCATCGTCTGGCGGGCGGTCCCGATCTTCGTCGCCGTGGGCCTGTTGTTTCCTGCCGCGGTGACGCTCATCACTTTCGCCTCCAACCGCGCGCTCGGCCCGGTGGTCACCGGCGCGCTCGGCAATCTGTCGCCTCTTCTTTCGGTCGCGGTCGCGGTCTTGCTGCTGCATGAGCCGCTTCGCGTTTGCGGCAATTTGTCGGGCTGGTGGTGGCCGTACTCGGCGTGCTGACCATCACGGTCACGCGGACCGACGACATGCGCGACTGGCGCACCTGGGGCGCTGCTGCTGCCCCTCGGCGCGTCGGTGATGCGCGGCATCATGCCTCCGATCATCAAGGTCGGCCTTGAAATCCGGCCAAATCCGATCGCCGCAGGGCTGACCGGCTACATCACCTCGACGCTCACGGTGCTGACGGTGGAGCGCATTCGCACCGGCCGTTTCATGGTGCAGGCGCCGTTGTCCGGCAAACTGTGGTTCGCAATGCAATGGAATTTGCAACGGCATCGGCACGCTGTGTCTCTACCTGGCGCTCGGTGCCGGTCCGGTGCTGGTTGGTCGCCCCGCTATACGCGACCTATCCGTTGTTCACGGTGGGGATGAGCGTGCTGTTCCTCGGCAACGTCAAGATTACTTTCCGGCTGGTCGC
>CAWKOD010000024.1:0-56525 GCA_963850885.1 uncultured Alphaproteobacteria bacterium
CAGCCGGTGAAGCTGCCGCTCGATCCGGACGAGGAGAAACGGACATGAAAGCGCTGCTCGCCCTCTGTGCTGCTGCTCACAACCCTGCCCGCGTCCAGCGCAGGACGACGTCGCCGCCTTCTACAAGGGCAAGGTGGTGCGGCTCCTGGTCGGCATCGGCGTCGGCTCGGGCTACGACATCAACGCGCGGCTGCTCGCCCGCTATCTGCCGAAATACATCCCCGGCAATCCGACCGTCATCGTGCAGAACCAGCCCGGCGCCGGCTCGCTCAGCATGACCAACCAGCTCTACGCCGGCGGACCGTTCGACGGCACCGCGATCGGCGCCTCGTTCAACGGCCTGCCGACCACGCCGCTCTGCAACCCACCGGCGCGCGCTTCGAGGCGGTGAAGCTGAACTGGGTCGGCAGCACCAACCGCGAGACCCAGGCGATGTATGTCTGGCACACCGCGCCGATCCAGACGCTCGGCGATCTCACAGACCAAGGAGATGATCGTCGGCGCCCAGGCGCCGGGCTCGACGCAATACGACTATCCGAAGCTGGCCGAGAAGCTGTTCGGCTGGAAGTTCAAGGTCATCACCGGCTACGAGGCGACGCCGAAGATCCATCTGGCGATGGAGCGCGGCGAGGTGCACGGCACCTGGGCGAACTGGTCGACCTGAAGGCGATCAGCGAGCAATGGATCAAGGACAAGAAGATCCGCATCCTGGCGCAATGGGCGCTGCGCAAGCATCCCGAACTGCCGGACGTGCCGCTCATCCTCGATCAGGCCAAGACGCAGGAACAGAAGCAGTCGCTCGATCTCGCGCTGGCGCGGCTGGAATTCGGCCGGCCGTTCTTCATGCCGCCGAACGTGCCGGCCGAGCGGGTCAACGCCATCCGCCGCGCGTTCGACGCGGTGATGAAGGACAAGGAATTCCTGGACGAGGCCGACAAGCTCAAGATCGAGATCGATCCGCTGAGCGGCGAGCAGGTCGCGGCGCTGATCGAGCAGATCTACAAGACGCCGGCCGCGACCGTCGACGCGTCCGCGACGCCATGGCGCCGAAGTACGCTACACGCCTCATCCTGGAGCGCCGAGCGCGCGAGGAGTCGAGTGCGCTCCTTCGCCGGCACGCTCCTCGGATCGGCATGACGGCTACGCTCGCGCAGCGGCTTGATCTTCAGATCGGCCGCGAGCTTGTCGAGCTGCTCGACCACCTCCGGAAACACCGGCACGCCCTTGGCCGCCCGCTCGGCGCGGCGGACGCGGCGCTGCTCGCCCGGGCAGGCGAATCTCGTCGAAGCCGGGCAGCACCGGGGACGATTTCAGCTCGCGCAACTGGCGGTCGATCTGGGCCTTGAAGGCGGCGATCGGCAGGAAGCGCGAGACGTCCAGCGCGATGATGAAATGGCCGGTGTTGCAGGCGCTTTCGTCATCGGCGTTGAAATCGACAACCTCTCGCCCAAACGCCGCGCCGTTGAGAGTGCCTGCCAGCAGCCCCAGCACCAGCGCCAGCCCCGAGCCCTTGTGGCCGCCGATCGGCATCAGCAGGCCGTCGCGCGCTGCGCGCGGAATCGGTGATCGGCTTGCCGTCCTTCGCGCCCGACCATCCAGCCCTCCGGCATCGGCTTGCCCTGGAGCTTGTAGGCTTTCACCGTTCCGTAGGACACGACCGTGGTGGCGATGTCGAGCACGACCGGCGGCTCGTCGCCGGCCGGCACCGCAATCGCAATCGGATTGGTGCTCAGCAGGCTTTCGGCCGCGCCCCAGGCCGGCATGTGATTGGCGTTGGCAACCGCGGAATAGATGCCGATCATGTCGTGCGGCAAGCGTCATCGCCGCGTAGGTGCCGGCCGCGCCGGCGTGATTGCTGCGCCGCGCGCCGACCCAGGCCACGCCGTTCTCTTTGGCGAGCGCAATCGCGGTGTCGGCGGCGCGCTGCATCACCAGATGGCCCATGCCGTTGTCGCCGTCGACCATGGCGGTGGCGGGCGCGGTCTTCTCGACCGTGATGCTGGCCTTCGGGTTGACGCCGCCGGCCTTGATGCGCCGGACGTACTGCGGCAGGCGGAACACGCCGTGCGCGTCGGCGCCGGTGAGATCGGCTTCGAGCATCAGCTCGGCGACCTTCGCGGCGTCGGCGTCGGGCACGCCGACCGCCATCATGGCGTCCTCGATCAGCGCCGCGATGGCCGAGGCGGCAACAGGCGCCTGCCGACATTATTTCACGCCCGCCAGCAGCTTCTGCACCAGACCGTTGAGCACGGTGAGCTTGTCCATCTCGCCGCACGACAGCGCCTTGACCTGCCGCGCGCATTCGAAGGTGCCCATGTCGTAGGGATAGTCGCTGCCGAGGATGACGTGGGCGGCGCCGAACTCCTGCACCAGGAATTCGAGCTGCGGCTTGGAGTGCAGGATGGTGTCCCAATAGAAGGTGCGGATCGTCTCGGCCGGCGGCTTCTTCAGATGCTTCTGCGGCTCGGGGCGGACGTGCCAGCCGTGCTGCCAGCGGCCGGCCTGATACGGCGTGAAGCCGCCGCCGTGCACCATGTAGAAGCGGATGTTGGGATAGCGCTCGATCACGCCGCCGAACACCAGGCACGCCGCCGCGATGGTGGTGTCGAGCGGATTGCCGATCAGGTTGTTGAGGTAATAGTTCCGCATCCGTTCGATGCCGGCGACGTTGTTCGGATGCACCATGCAGAAGGCGTTGTGCTGGTTCGCCACCGCCCACACCGGCTCGAACTCCGGCTCGTCGAGATTCTTGCCGTTGATGTTGGAGCCGATCTGCATGCCCTTCAGCCCGAGCTTGGAGATGGCGCGCTCGAGCTCGTCGGCGGCGGCCTTCGGCGCCTGCATCGGCAGGGTGGCGATGCCGTAGAAGCTCCGCGGATAATCGCGGACGTGCTTGGCGATCTGGTCGTTCTGCACGATGCAGGCCGCGGCGGTCATGCCGGCGTCCTGGTTGTACAGGAAGGTCTGCGGCGTGTTGGACAGCACCTGCATGTCGACGTCGGACGCCTTCATGTCCTTCAGCCGCTGCTCGATGTCGAAGCCGCCCAGCGGCAGCGGGCGGTACGGCACGCCGGCCACCGTCCATTCGTAATTGCCCTTGTCCGATCTCCTTCAGGCTCGACGCGACCTTCGGCGTCTCCTTGTTGAGGAGCTTCATCGTCTCCTCGGTGCAGATATGCGCGTGGGCGTCGATCGCGAGCGGATTCGGCATCGTTGGGCTACTCCCTATCAACGTCATGGCCGGGCTTGTCCCGGCCATTCGTCGTTTCATTGGTGATTAAAGCAAGGCGTGGATGCCCGGGACAAGCCCGGGCACGGCCACTGAAATCAGAGCAGGAAACTCACCGCCCCCATCGATCCGAGTTCTTCCGCATCCAGGATGGCGCGGCGTTCCTGAATCTTGAGGCCGGCGTCGGTGCGCTTGAGCTTGTAGCGGTAGCGGCCGATGAACTGGCGCGGCGCCGCCTCGTAGCGGCGGTGGCGGAAGATGGCGAAGTTGGCGGCGACCAGGATCAGATCGCCCTCCATGCCGGTGATGCGCACATTGGTGATCAGGCGCCGGGTGTGCGACGGCGGATATTCGGCGTGGCAGTTCGGGTCCTTCAGCCGGATGACGCGCTCGCGCAGCCGCACGATGTCGTCGGCGACGGTGAACAGCGTGAAGCGATGATCGCCATCGGGCTTGTCGTTCGGCGGCACGTAATATTCGGCGCTGTCGGTGAGAAGGCCGAGCCAGTCGTCGAGCCGCCAGGAATCCAGCAGGTCCGCCTCGTGATAGAGGAAGTCCTCCACCTCGGCGCGGGTCACGGTCGCTGCCGGATCGAGCGGCTTGTTCACGCCCTCCGCCTCCATCATCTCGTTCCACTTGCGCCAGAACACGCGGAGGTGGCCTTCGTCGGTCGCGAGCTGCTCCTGGCTGTTGCCCATGCCGCGCGACAGATCGGTCCACGGCACCTCGCGCCAGGCGGCGTAGCCCTGCTGCGCCAGCTCCAGCGCCGCGACGTCGTCGGGCGTGGCGAAGCCGCCGGGGCCATAGAAGGTGAGAAAGGCGTGGAGCCGCCGGGCGCGCTGCGCCTCGGTCTCCTCGACCGGGCCGAGCGCCCAGGCGGTGACGTGCATCAGGTCCGGCGCGACCGGCGTGAAGTGGCGCACCGTCACCGACGAGCCGTCGTTGATGACGAGATTGGGGAAGATGCAGAGGTTGCGGTTGGTGTTGGCGACGCGCTCCGCCCGCGCCTCGCCAAGCCGGTCGACCAGCTCCTTGCGGATCGCGTCGATGTCGGCCTTGGCCTCCTCGCCGAACACCGAAATCCACCGCGCCACCGGGCGGCCGCGATAGTTCGGGTTGTCGGTCGTGAGATGGCCGTTGCCGAGGTCCTTGCCGAAGCCCTTGGTCGGCAGCATGTGGCCCTTGGTGGGCGTCACGTTGACGCCGGAGTTGCGCATGTAGTTGAGCCAGGTCGAATGCGTGGTGACGAGGTGGTAGTCGTCGACGCTGTTCTCGACCAGGAGCTTCCAGTTCGCCTTGATGTCGTACTCCTGCACGCCGGAGATGATCTCCATCTTGCCGGACGGCGACTGATCGACGACCAGGTCGATGTAGTCCTTGGCGCCGGCGAGATAGGTGTGCAGGTCGACCGCGTCGGGATCGAGATTGGCGAAGTAGAAATCCTTGTAGTGTTCGAGCCGCGCCACCGGCGTCAGGCCCTTGCCCTGCTTGTCGTATCCCGGCGGATAGGCGTCGTCGCCCGGAATGCCCTTGATCGAGCCGTCGGTGTTGTACGTCCAGCCGTGATAGATGCATTGGAATTGGCGGGTGTTGCCTTCACGCTCGCGGCAGACCAGCGCGCCGCGATGGCGGCAGACGTTGAACAGCGCGCGGACCTCGCCCTTGCGGTCGCGGCAGAAGATCACCGGGCGGCCGGCGACATGGCGGGTGCGGAAATCGCCGGGGTTTTTGATCTCCGAGGCGTGGCCGACATAGACCCAGCACTTGTCGAAAATGGCGCGGTTCTCGTCCTCGAGAATGTCCGGCGAGACGAACACCTTGCGGTGGACCGAGAACGTCAGGTTCTTGGTGTCCTCGACGACCAGGCCGCCGTTGCCGTAGCCGTTGGAATGGCCGTTTTTGTTGGGATGATCGAGCATATCGGGCTCCAGCGGTGCGACGCGCAGCGGCGCGGGATTTGGCGATTTCTCTATATCTATCCGCTAGAACCGTCCACCGCCACCTGATGTTCCAGGACGACCTCGCGGCCGTCCCGCGCCGATTGCAGGATGGCGAGCGCAACCTCGAGGGTGGCCTTGCCCCAGCGGCCGTTGTGCACCGCCGGGTTGCCGGACCGGATCGCGACACGCATGTCGTCCAGCACCTCGCGCCGGCCCGGCACACTGCCGCCGCGCGGAAGCGAGACCTGCCGCATTCCGTCGCGGTCGTAGATGGTGACGCCGTCGGCCGAGGCGCGCAGGTCGCCTTCGGCGCAGGTGACGATGGTGAGCCCGAAATGCGGCTGGTGCGGCGGCAACTCGCCGCTGGCCGCTCCATAAGCGAACGTCTCGGTGCGCGCCTTGGTTTCGTCGATGGCTTTGGCCAGCGCCCGGCGGGCGGCGCCGTGCTCGATCTTTTTCGGCGCGCCGCGCTCGCTCAAGCCGAAGTGCCACTCGTCGGAATCGAAATGGTCGTAGCCGCTGTAAACAAGCGACGCGGTGGCGCCGTTGCTCGAATTGCAGAAGCGCGGCGCAGCTTGCCTCGGTCGGCCGCGACGGATCGAGCCTGGTGGTGCTGGCGCGCACGCTGCGGACGACGCCGCCGCCGAGCAGCCGCGCGGTGTCGATCTGGTGCGGCACCTGATTGAACAGGATACCGCCGCCCAACGACGTATCGAGCTCTTCGGGCCGGCGCGGGCCGGTAGAGATAGTTCGTGTAGTTGAAGCTGTGAATGAGCCCGAGCTTGCCAAGCTCGCCGCCGGCGATGATGTCGCGCATCAAGCGCACCGCCGGATCGAAGGCGTGGGTGTGGCCGACGATCAGGTGCACCTTGTGACGCTCGACCGCCGCGAGGATGGCGTCGCACTCCGCGAGCGTCAGAGCCATCGGCTTTTCCAGGATGATATGCTTGCCGTGCTCGGCGGCGAGCACGGCATGTTCGGCGTGGTATTGGTGCGGCGTGGCGATGTAGACGACCGAAACGGCCGGGTCGCGGACCAGCATCCGCACGTCCTCATAGGCCCGCGCGTTGTGGTCGCCGGCGAAGGCCTCGCGCGGTGCCGGATGCGGATCGGCGCCGGCCTTGAGGACGAAATCCGGGTGGTCCGCCGCGGCATGGACCATCACGGCCCCCGCCATGCCGAGGCCGACAATCCCTAAGCCGATGGGCCCTGAATCCTTGCCAGTTCGGGGTCATTGCACCAGGCTTTTGCCGCCGGTATTTGTACTGCCGACTTACGCTTACCCGCCCTCCTTGGAAAGCCCTAGCCGACATGGATACGCAGACTTCTCACCAGCCCACGAAGCGCGTCGAGGACGATTACCTGCTGCGCGGGACCGGCCGCTACATGGCCGACGCCCCGCTGCCGGGCCAGACCTATGCCTGTTTCGTCCGCTCGCAGCATGCCTGCGCCGACATCAAGTCGATCGACACCAAGGCGGCGCTGGCGATCAAGGGCGTGATCGCGGTCATCACAGCGGCGGACATCAAGGCGGCCAATGTCGGCAATTTGTCGCAGCACCCGCCGGTGGCGGGCCGCGGCGGCACCAAGCTGATCATGCCGGTCCGGCCGGCGCTGGCGGGCGACCGGGTGCGCCACACCGGCGAGGCGGTCGCCATGGTGATCGGCGAGACCTTCGCGGCGGCGCAGGACGGCGCCGAGGCGGTCGAGGTGGATTACGCTCCGGTCGATGCGGTGTTCGATCTGCGCGACGCCGTGAAGCCGGGCGCGCCGCAGGTGTGGCCGGAAGCGCCGGGCAACATCGCGGTCGACTGGGCCGGCCTTGCCGCCAACCCCGACGAGACCGCGGCGAAGGTGGACGAGGTCATGAAGTCGGCCGCGCATGTCGCGCGGATATCGCTCGTGCATCAGCGCATCAACGTCGCCTCGATGGAGCCGCGCGGCGGCACCGCGAGCTACGATGCGGCGAACGAGAGCTACCTGCTCCGCGTCTGCTCGCAGGGCGCCCGCGCCATGCGCGACTCGATGGCGGGCGTGATGGGCATCCCGCCGGCAAAGATCCGCGTCACCACCGAGGAGGTCGGCGGCGCGTTCGGGCTCAAGACCGGCCCCTACCCTGAATACATCGCGATGCTGGTCGGCGCGAAGAAGATCGGCCGGCCGGTGTTCTGGATGTCGGGGCGGAACGAATCGTTCGTCAGCGACAACCACGCCCGCGACGCCTACAGCGACGTCGAGCTGGCGCTCGACGACAAGGGCAAGTTCCTGGCGCTGCGCATCCGCCATCTCGGCAGCATGGGCGCCTACATCGGCGCGGTCGGCGCCAACATCCAGACCGCCGAACATGATGCGCTGCCTGCCCGGCATGTACGACATCAAGCTGATCGACGCGCAGACGAAGTGCGTGTTCACCAACACAACGCCAACCGCGCCCTATCGCGGCGCCGGCCGCCCGGAGGCGAGCTATTGCCTGGAGCGCGTGGTGGACGAGGCGGCGCGCGTCACCGGCATCGATCCGATCCGGCTGCGGCGGAAGAACCTGATCTCCAAGAAGGCGATGCCGTACAAGACGACGATCGGCACGACCTACGACAGCGGCGACTTCGCCACCGTCGTCGACAAGGGCCTGGCGCTCGCCGACATCGACGGCTTCAAGGCGCGCAGGAAGGAGTCGAAGAAGCGCGGCATGCTGCGCGGCCTCGGCATCTGCTTCGTGCTGGAGCACGCCGGAGGCTCGCCGGTGGAAGGCACCAAGGTGTCGTTCCCCGGCGGCGACAACCTGCTGTTCACGATGAACGTGCAATCGACCGGGCAGGGCCACGCCACGATCTTCCCGCGGCTCGTCGCCGAGCGGCTCGGCATCAAGGCCGAGCAGGTCGGCCATGCCCATGGCGATTCCGCGCACGAGATCGCGGGCTACGCTTCGGTCGGCTCGCGCACCGCCATGACCGCAGGCCATGCCATGGTGAAAACGCTCGAAGCCATGCTCGCCAAGGGCAAGAAGGTCGCCGCCACCGCGCTCGAGGCCGGCGAAGGCGACATCGAATACAAGAACGGCGCCTTCAACGTGGTCGGCACCGACCGCCGCATGTCGCTGTTCGACGTGGCGGCGCGCGCCAAGGAGATGAAGAAGAAGGGCGAGATCGCCGAAGACCTCGACACCAAGGTGGTCACCGAGACGCCGCTGACGTTTCCCAACGGCTGTCATATCGCCGAGGTCGAGGTCGATCCGCAGACCGGCCTCTCCACGCTTGCCTCCTACTCGGCGATGGACGACAGCGGCAACATCCTCGACCACACCATCGTCGCCGGCCAGGTGCACGGCTCGGTCGCGATGGGCGTCGGCCAGGCGATGCTGGAGCAGACCGTGTACGACGACGGCGGCCAGCTCGTCAGCGCCTCGTTCATGGACTACGCCATGCCGCGCGCGCATCATTTCCCGATGTTCAAGGACGAGGTCCATGAGGTGCCGGCGACGACCAACCCGCTCGGCGTCAAGGGCGCCGGCGAGGCCGGCACCACGGCTGCGATCGCGGCGGTGATGAACGCGTTCGCGGACGCCATCCCGGGGAGCGGCAAATCGATCCAGATGCCGGCGACACCGGAGAAGGTGTGGAAGGCGTGCCAGGAGATGGCGGGCTAAGTCTTTCGGTGGCGCTTCACTGGCCTCACTCACGTTGCCTGATCTCTAGCTCTTTCGGTGTCCGCCGTTACGATGCCTTCAGAGCGCGAAGGCCAGTTATGAGGCGGCGGGATTTTCTCGGTTTGCTTGGAGCGCAGCGGCTGCTGGCGGTCGCGGCCCGTGTCGCCAGCAGCCGGTGCGGCTGCGTCAAGATCATTTTTCTGTCAGGTACGCCGAAAACGATCCGCAGACCCAATCATGGACTGCCGGCTTCGAGCACGGCCTCGACGAACTCGGCTGGGCCAAAGGCCGCAATATCGAAATCGAATATCGCGGGCGGAATTTCCATGACCGGTTGACCTCAACTGCCTTCGACGCTTGGCGCCGTTCGGACCATGGTGAAAGAGACCATCGGTGTCAGTCCGCGCTCGGCACCGCGGCCAGAGCCGAACGCGCTCAAGCGGGCCGGTGTGTCGGCCACAGCGGTGTTGATCGTGGTCAAGATCCGAGCTCGCCCAGAGCATCGTGCCGAGCATGGCGAAGCCCCACGGCATATAACCGGCTTACAAGCCCAATTGATCGAAAAGCGTATCGAGCATGGCAATGAAACTGTGCCCAGCGCTCAAATCGTCTCGCTGCTTGATCAATCCGGAACCTATCCCTATAACGAGACCTGAAACGGAGATATCGTACGGTGGCGCGCGCATCTAACGCTGCTTCATGGTGTGCGCGCCGCAGGGCTTCGCGGACGTTCGAAATCAGCTTTCGAGGAAACTACGGACTATCCGGACGCAGGGGCTTGTCGTTGCGCCGATCTATTCCTTCATGGCAACGTGAACCGGACAGCTCATTCGCGCCTACCGCCAAGCATGCCATTCCCGCGATCTATCCCTACCGAGAGTTCGTCGCTCGATGGCGGCCTGATGACCTACGGCCCGAGCCTGTTGATGCGTCCGGCTGATCGGTAGTCTATATCGATCACATTCTCAAAGGCGCCAAGCCCGCTGAATTTCCAGTGCAAGCGGCACACCAAATTGGAATTTCTCATCAATCGCCAAGACCGCGCCGTACGCTTGGGTTGCAGGTACCGCCGAATTTGCTGTTCACTGCCGATGAGGTGATCGAATAAGGGGCTTGTGCGCACCTTGTGCACACGTCGCATTGTCAAAATCGTGGAGGGAGCGTCATGAAACTTCCCCGCCGCAAATTCTTGCGTCTGGCCGCGGGCGCCATCGCGCTGCCGGTCGTCTCGCGCGTTGCTCGGCGCAGGCCTATCCGTCGCGGCCGGTGCGCATGATCGTTGGCTTTGCGCCGGGCAGCGCCCCCGACATCGTCGCGCGCCTGACCGGGCAATGGCTGTCGGATCGCCTGGGTCAGCCGGTCCTGATCGAGAACCGGCCGGGCGCCGCCAGCAACATCGCCACCGAAGCCGTCGTACGGGCGGAGCCGGACGGCTACACCGTGCAGATGACGGTCTTGACCAACGTGTTCAACACCACGCTCTACACCAATCTCAAATTCAATTTCGGCAGCGACATCGCCCATGTCGCCGGCGTCGCCAACGCGCCCTATGTCGTGGTGGTATCGCCGACGGTCCCGGCCAGGACGATCCCCGAATTCATCGCCTACGCCAAGGCCAATCCCGGCAAGATCAACATGGCCTCCGGCGGCACCGGATCGTCGTCCCACATTTTCGGCGAGCTGTTCAAGACCATGGCCGGAGTCGATCTGGTTCACGTCCCGTATCGCGGCAACTACATGCCCGATCTGTTGGCCGGGCAGGTGCAGTTCGCGGTCAATCCGATCCCGCAGGCGCTTGAGCTCATTCGCAACGGCAAGCTCACCGCGCTGGCGGTGACCACGACCCATCGCCTGGCGGCGCTGCCGGACCTGCCCACCGTCGCCGAAGCCGTGCCGGGCTACGAGGCGCTCGGCTGGTATGCGCTCGGCGCGCCGAAGAACACGCCGGCGGAGATCGTCGATAAGCTCAACGCGGCGACCAATGCGGCTCTTGCCGATCCCAAACTCGTGGCACGGCTGGCCGACCTCGGTGTCGAGCCGATGCCGATGAAGCCAGCGAAGTTCGCGGCGTTCATCGCCAGCGAGACCGACAAGTGGACCAAGGTGATCAAGTCCGCCGGCGTCGTTCTCGAATGAGGTGCGGCGGCGCGTTCAGCGCGCCTGCTAGTCCGCTGCGGTCTTGTCCAGATCGACCATCACCTGGCCGTCCTGCACCACGACCTTGTAGGTCCGCAGCGCCGTGAAGCACGGCGCCTGCACCGCCTCGCCGGTCTTCACGTTGAACGCGCCGAAATGCAGCGTGCACTCGATGATGTCGTCTTCGAGGATGCCGTCGGCGAGGCTCGCCGCGCCATGGGTGCATTCGTTGTCGGTGGCGTAGAACGTGCCGCCGAGATTGTAGACGGCGATGACGTTGTTCCCCACCTCGAAGCTTTTCACGGAATTGTCCGCGACCTCCGAGGTGGGGCAGATCTTCACGAGTTCAGACATGTTTGCACTTACGTTTGAGTTCGTCATGGCCGGACTCGTTCCGGCCATCCACGCCTTTCTTTCTGGCCAAGCAAGCGCGGATGTCCGCAACAAGTGCGGGCATGACATGGATGGAGTTGGCGTCGGTTCCCAGACGAAATGTCAGCCCTGCGAGATGAACTTGGTGACGAGATAGGCGCCGAGACCCTCGATGCCGCCTTCGCTGCCGTGGCCGGATTCCTTGACGCCGCCGAACGGCGTTTCCGGCGTGGAGATGGCGATCGAGTTGACGCCGACCATGCCGGACTCGAGCGCGTCGCCGATCGCGGCGGCGGTCGAGCTCGACGTGGTGAAGGCATAGGCCGCAAGGCCGAACTCCAGCGAGTTGGCGCGCTCGACCACCTCGTCGAAGGTCTTGAAGGTGACGACCGGCGCCACCGGGCCGAACGGCTCCTGCGTCATGATCTTGGAATCGTCCGGGATGTCGGTGATGACGGTCGGCTCGTAGAAATAGCCCTGGTTGCCGCGCCGCTTGCCGCCGGTCTGGATCTTGCCGCCGCGGCTCTTGGCGTCGGCGACGAAGCCGTCCATGGCGTCGAGGCGCCGCGAATTGGCCATCGGGCCCATGGTGATGCCCTTTTCCAGGCCGTCGCCGAGCTTGATGCCGTTGGCGTATTCGGTGAAGCGCTTGAGGAAGCGCGGATAGACGTCCTCCTGCACGTAGAAGCGCGTCGGCGAAATGCAGACCTGGCCGGCGTTGCGGTACTTGAACGCCGCGATGGTGTCGGCCGCCTTCTCCGGGTCGGCGTCGGCGAACACCACGACCGGCGAATGGCCGCCGAGCTCCATGGTGGTGCGCTTCATGCCCTTGGCCGCAAGCTGGGCGAGATGCTTGCCGACCGGGATCGAGCCGGTGAAGGAAATCTTGCGCACCGCATCCTTGGCGAGCAGATGCTCGGACACGTCGGACGGGCACGCCGAACACCAGATTGAGCACGCCGGCGGGCAGACCCGCGTCGGCGAAGCACTTCACCATCTCGACGCAGGCGCCCGGCGTCTCTTCCGAGGCCTTGAGGATCAGCGAGCAGCCGGCGGCCAGCGCGCCACCGACCTTGCGGGCGGGTGTCAGCACCGGGAAATTCCACGGCGTGAACGCCGCGACGATGCCGATCGGCTCCTGCACCACGAGCTGGCGGATGCCCTTGCCGCGGCCCGGCACGATGCGGCCGTACGAGCGGCGGCCTTCTTCGGCGTACCAGTCGATGATATCGGCGGAGACGATCACCTCGCCGCGCGCCTCGGGATAGGGCTTGCCCTGCTCCAGCACCATGATTTTCGAGATCGCATCATGGCGCTCGCGCATCAGGTCGGCGGCCTTGTGCATGATCTTGCAGCGGTCGTAGGCCGAGGTCGCGCGCCAGACCGCGAAGCCCTTCTTGGCGGATTCCAGCGCCTCGTCGAGATCGGATTTGCTGGCGTGCGGCAGGTGGGCCAGCGGCTTCTCGGTCGCCGGATTGATGACGTCCTCGCCCTTGTTGCCGCCGCCGTTCTTCCGCCATGCGCCGTCGATGAAAAGGCCAAGCTCGCCGTACATGACACCCTCGTTGTTGTGGAGATGTTTCCTCTGGCGAAGGATTTAGCATTTCCCTTCGCGCGCGACCACCCATCGCCGGGTCAGCGGCCGCTCTGCTCGCTGTTGGGTCCCATGCCGTAAAGCAACGGCAGGCAAACCAGGCTGAAAGCCCCGCACACCAGGAAGGCCAGATCGTAGCGGCCGGTGATCGCCACGAAGGCCGCGAAGGCGACGGGCGTCAGCATGTTGGCCATGAAAATAAGGATGACCGACCCGGCCGCCGTCTCGCCGATCAGCTCGGGCGGCGAGCGCCGCGCCACCTCGGCGATCTGGACGCCGTTCCAGCCGGACACCGCGATGCCGGCAAAGGCGGCGAGAACAACAAAGCTCCATAGCGGCCAAGCCGACGTGCTGAAGCCGAGCAGGATGGTCGAAACCGCCGAGCCCAGGGCGGCAATCGCCAGCGTCATGGTGCTGGATGCCGACGTGGTCGGCGATCCATCCCAGCGTGACGCGGCCGAGCATGCTGGTCGTCTGCATCACCGCGAAGACGAGACCGGCCGTGCTGAGCGACTGACCGAGCGCAACGACCAGATACGTCACCACGAACGTCACCCAGGCGGCTTGCGGGACCGCCAGCAGCGCGCCGACCCAGGACGCCCGCCACAGCCGGTTGCCGTGGGCGAGCGAACGCAGCGGCACCAGGATGTCGGTCAGACGGAAACTGTCCAGGCGGTGTTGCATCCGTTGCTCGCGCGGCAGATCGATGCGGGCCTGGAACGGCCAGGTGAGCAAGGTCGCGGCGATGCAAACGGCTGCCACAACGACCGCAGCGAGCCGCCAGCCCATCGCTTCGATCAGCGGCGGGATGGCGAGACCGCCGAGCACGCCGCCGAGCGGCACGCCGGCCTGCTTGATCGAAAACACCAGATTGCGGTGCGCCGGCGGCGTCAGCCGCGTCAGCACCTCGCTGCCCGCCGGATTGGCGGTGCCGTTGGCGAGGCCCACGCAGGCGCTGGCGATCAGCGCCAGCGCGATCGACGGAATGAGATAGAGCAACAGAGCAGCCGCGCCGATCAGCAGGCTCCACTGCAGCGCGCGCACGCCGCCCATGCGGCGCATGATGCCGATGCCGGCGGTCAGCGCGAACAGCGCGCCGACGATGTTGGCCGCGGTGAGATAGCCGACCCAGCTCTCGTCCCAGCCGAACTCCGCCGTGAACGCGGGGCCGGCGACCGGAACGAGCCGCCCGAGCGTCGCCGACACGGTCTGCAGCACGAGAATGACCGCGATGACGAAGAACCAGGCCGGGAGCGCTCGCGTGATCAATCGTCGCTCCGCAATCTCCGGCCTTTAGCCGAAATACGTCCCGCCGTTGACGTTGATGGTCTGGCCGGTGATGTAGCGCGCGCCCGGGACCGACCAGGAAGCGCGCCAGCGGCGCGAAGTCGCTCCGGCCAGGCGGCGCGGCCGAGCAGCGGCCGGTAGAGCGGATGCGGCGGGATTTCGTTCGGCTTGTCCGGCTTCGCCAGCATGGACGGAACCAGCGTGTTGACGGTGATCTTGTGCGGGCTGAGCTCCATCGCCAGCCCGCGGGAGAATCCGGCGATGCCGGCCTTGGCGGTGACGACGTGGAGGCGGTCGGGCGCGCCCATCGCGCCGGTCAGGCCGCCGACGTTGATGATCGAGCCGGCGTCGCTCTTCTTGATCGCTTCAAGGCACGCCTTCACGCAAAGGAACGCGCCGTCGAGGACGACGCCGGTGATGCGGCGCCAATCCTCGAACGTCATGTGCTCGATGCCCTTCTCCTGGCGCAGCGCGACGTTGTTGATGAGATAGTCGATGCGGCCGAAACGATCGAGCGTCGCCTTGGCCATGGCGTTGACCGCTGCGGCATCGACCACGTCGGCGAGCGCGACCATCGCCTTGCCGCCCTTGCCTTCGATCTCCTTGACCACGGCTTCGGCCTCGGCGCGGTTCTGCCGCACGTTGACGACGACCGCAGCGCCGCCGGCGGCGAGCTCCAGCGCCATGGCGCGGCCGATGCTGCGGCCGGCGCCGGTGATGACGGCCACGCGGCCTTGCAGTTCCTGATCAGGCATTTCGTTATCCCCTCAGCGCGGACAGATCGATCCGTCCGCCGAATATGTTGGTGGCAAGCTTGAGCGCGGCCTGCGCACGCGCCGCATCATAGCCGCCGTGACGCGCGTTGAGCAGGAATTTGTCTTCGATGTCCTGGCGGCTGAGCGGCTCGTGCGCGCCGCCGCGCATGTGCGGCTGGCGCTCCTCGATCACGCTGCCGTCGCGCAAGGTCAGGCGGATGTGGCCGGTGAAGTTGTCCGGATAGGGATTATTGGGGTCGATGCGGTAGCGCACCTTCTGGGCGAGCGCGATCACCGCCGGCTCCCGCACCGCTTCGTCGGAGAAATCGCTCAAGCCCACATTGCCGCGGATGAAGCCAGCGGCGATGCAATAGGGCTGCGAGAATTTGCCGGCGTAGCCGTTCCGCGGCGTCTGCTTCGAGGCAAGCGGCTCCCAGAGGCGGTGCACCGTTCCCTCGCCCACGTCGCAGATCATCTCGGCCACGTCGTCGGGCTTGATGCCGCGCGCGCCGAGCCGCCGCGCGCAGTCGATGTAGGGATGCGTCATGGTCCCGCAGGGATAGAGCTTGAAGGCGAGCGTCTGCATCAGCCAGCGCGTGCCGAAGTCGCCGGCCACCGCGTCGAAGTTGCCGGTCGTGGTGTTGGCGAAGCCATGGAAGAAGCCATGGCTGCCTTCGAACACCGTGCGCGGCCCGGAGAAGCCGGCCCGCGCCAACAGCGCCGCGCGCATTCCCGACTGCGCCGCCCAGCCGGCGTGCATCCGCTTGGTCCAGGTGCCCTCGGCGAGATATTCGATGATGCCCGAGGCCATCGAGCCGACCACGCCAAGCGCGTCGACCATCTGCTTCCGGTCAAGCTTCAGCGCCTTGCCGACGGCAACGGCAGCCCCCATCGCGCCGAACACCGCGGTCGGGTGAAAGCCCGCCTTGTGCACCATCTTCGGCGCGACGAGGCCAAGCCGGCACATCAGCTCGATGCCGACGACGATGCCTTCCAGCGCCGCCTTGCCGTCGATGCGATACCGCTCGCCGATGGCGAGCACCGCCGGCACGATCACGGCGCCGGCGTGGACCGGACCGCCCTCGAAGGTGTCGTCGAAATCCTCGCCATGGGCCGCGGTGCCGTTGCCGAAGGCGGCGCCCGCGGCGCTCAGGCCGCGCTTGTGGCCGATCGCGGTGCAAGGGCCGTCCTCGTCCCAGCCGGCGAGCGCGCTGCCGACGTAATCCTCGTTCCGCGCGGCGATGCAGAGGCCAACGACATCGACCAGCGTTTCCTCGCATTTTTCGCGCGCCGCCGCGGGCAGCTTGCCGGCGTCGACCGCGGCGATGCGCTCGGCCAGATGCTCCGCGATGGCAATGTCAGGAAGTTTTGCGTCCATGGAATTCCTTGTACCGCCTCCCGTTGAAGCCTGGGAGTTGGCTTACATCAATTGTCCCGCAGCCGCACGTTGCCGCCGCCGAGGCGCAGCCGGTTGGCCAGCGCGACGATGGCCGAGGTCACCACCAGCATGATCAGGCCGAGCACCGAGATCGCTGCGAGGTCGCCGCTCTCGTTGAGGTCGAAGATCAGCACCGAGATGACCTTGGTCTCCGAGGTGAACAGCATCACCGCGGCCGACAGCTCGCGGATGGTGCCGACGAACACGAAGCACCAGGTCGCGATCACCGAGGTGCGCAACAGCGGCGCCGTGATCTGCCGCAGCGCGCGGAGCCGCGTGGCGCCGAGGATGCGGCTGGCGTCCTCCAGCTCCGGATGGATCGCCTTGAACGCCGACTGCATCTGCTGATAGGCGGCCGGCATGGCGAGCGTCAGGAACGCGAGCAGCAGAATCCACAGCGTGCCGTAGAGCACGAACGGCGGCCGGGTGTAGCTCAGGAACAGGCCGACGCCGAGCACGATGCCCGGGATGGCGACCGGCGCGGTGGCGAGGAAGCCCAGCGCCTTATGCCCGGTCACCGCCTCGCGCGTGGTGAGATAGGAGATCACCACGGCGATCACCGTGCCGATGGTCGCGGTGGCGATGCCGAGCACGAAGGTGTTGTAGAGCGCGAGCTTGGTGGCCGACAGCTCGAAGAACACGAAATAGATGTTGTGGAAGGTGAAGTTGCTGAACGACACGAACTGCGAGGCGACCTTGGAGAACGTGGCGTTGAGCAACGCGCCGTAGGGCAGGAACACCGGGTTGAGCAGCACGATGAAACAGAACGCCAGCGCCACCCAGCGCAGATAGCCGAGCCGGATGAGGCGGGGCTCGCTGTTCTTGCCGCCGAGCACCGCGTAGGAGCGGCGGCCGAGGATCATGTGCTCGGCGCGCAGCAGCATCACGGTGAGAATGAGCAGCGGCAGCGAGGCGGCGGCGGCAAGCTCGGGCTTCGGCGGATACTGGAACAGGCTCCAGATCTTGGTGGTCATGGTGTGGAAGCCGGCCGGCAGCGCCAGGATCGCCGGCGAGCCGAACAGCGTCATCGCCTGGAGGAACGCCACCAGCGCGCCGGCGAGCAGCGCCGGCAGCACCAGCGGAATGGTTACGCGCCGCGCCGTGACCCAGGTGCTGCCGCCGAGGATCGAGGAGGCGTCTTCAAGCTCGCTCGGCGTGCGGTCGAGCGCATTGGCGACCAGCACGAACACATAAGGGAAGGTGTAGCAGGCGATGACGAAGATCAGCCCGGGGAACGAGTAGATGTTGAAAATGATGCTCGTCCATCTCCGCGCCGGTGAGCGTGCGGTAGAGCTTGTTGAGGAGGCCGCTGTTGGGCGCCGCCAGCAGCTCCCAGGCGATGGCGCCGAGGAACGGCGGCGTCACGAACGAGGCCGTCACCAGGAGGCGCACGGTGCGGCGCAGCGGCATGTCGGTGCGCGCCACCAGCCATCCCATCGGGGCGGCGACCGCGCAGCAGATCAGGCTGGTGCTGGTGGCGAGGATGAAGGTGGTGATGAACGGATCGAGCAGCGTCGGATCGTTGACCAGCGTGACGAAGTTCTGCAGCGAGAACGCGCCGTTCTTGTCGGTGAAGCCGTAGTAGACCAGCCACGACATCGGCAGCACGATGAGCAGGCACAGCGCCAGCGCAAAGCCGTAGAGCACGAGCTTCGTGAAATCGAAGCCGTGCTTCATGCGTGGGTGCTCGGATACGGCATGGTCATTTGTTCGTCATGCCCAGCCTTGTGCCGGGCATCCACGCCTTTCTTTTTTCAATAAACAAGACGTGGATGGCCGGGACAAGCCCGGCCATGACGTCGATTGCAAAACTCACACCTTGAAAATCTGCGCGTAGCGCTGCTTGATCTCCTCGGCGCCCTTCTCGACGCCGTCGGGATCTTCCTTCATCAGCTTGATCTCGGCGAGCTTGCTGACGCCGGGCTTCTCGACCGCCTGCTTGTGCGCCGAATATTGCCGCGCGTAGTCGATCAGGATCTGCTGGCCCTCGCGGCCGTGCATCCAGTTGAAGAACAGCCGGGCCGCATTGGGATTGGGCGCGGCCTTGAACACCACGCTCGGGCTCGTGGCAACCGGCGTGCCCTCCGCCGGATAGATCACGTCCACCGGCCTGCCGGCCTCCTTGTCGCGGATGACGAGATAGCCCGCGCCGTCGACCATGATGGCGCGCTCGCCGAGCGCGATCTTCTTCGGCGTGTCGGTCGCCGACTGGACCTGCATCACGCGCTGCTTGGCGAGCTTCTCGAAATACTCCCAGCCGAGATCGCGGGCGATCTGGAAGGTCGCGTTCATGATGGTGCCGCTGTAGGCCGGATGCGCCTTGACCATCTTGCCCGCCCATTTCGGATCGAGCAGGTCGGCAAAGCTCTTCGGCGCGTCCGCCATCTTCACCAGGTCGGTGTTGATGCCGAACGGCGAGACCAGCACGCGGGTCACCACCTCGAAGCCCTCGGGGTCGTAGAATTCCTTGTCGTAATGCTTGACCACCTCTTCGGGCAGGTACTGGCGCGATCCAGCCGTTTTTCTTCCAGACGATGCAATGCGACTGGTCGGCGGTGTTGACCACGTCGACCGCGTGGACGTTGCTCGAATACTCCTGGCCGATGCGCGTGAACACGCGCTCGGCGCCGGAGCGCTCGACCCGCACATTGATGCCGGGGAACTTCGCCTCGAAGTCCTTGCCGAGCTTCTCGGCGAACTGCAGGTCCATGGCGGTGTAGAAGGTGCACTTGCCTTCCTTCTTCGCCGCCTCGATCAGCGCCGGCGTGATCGCCTCGGCCGGCGGCGCCGCCGCGCGCACCGGCTCGGCGAACACGGTGCCGATGGCGAGCGCCGTGGAGCCCTTCAGAACGTCGCGTCGGGAGAATGTCTGTTTGCGCATGGGAGACCTCAAACCTTGAACAGCTTGGTGTAACGCATCCTGATCTCTTCGCCGTGCTTCTCGACGCCTGCGGCGATCGTCCTTCAGCGTCTTGATGTCCTTGAGCGGCTTGCGGCCCGGCTTCTCCTTGGTCTGCGGATGCACCGAGCGCAGGCCGCCGACGTCGATGACGAGCTGCTGGCACTCCGGCGGTGAAGCAATAGCTCTGGAACAGCCGCGCCGCGTTCGGATTCGGCGCGTTCTTGAAGATGCCGTTCGGCCCGATGATCAGCGGCGTGCCTTCGCTGGCGTAAAGCGGCTCGACCGGCTGGCCGGCCTCCGCGAAGCTGGAACAGGTTGTACTCGTTGCCGTCGGCCTGCACGGCGCGCTCGCCGAGCGCGAGCTTCTTCGGCGGGTCGGAGGCCGACTGCACCTGCATGACGTTCTGCTGGGCGAGCTTTTCCAGATAGGGCCAGCCGAGGTCGCGCGCCAACTGATAGGTCGCGGTCATGATGGTGCCGCTGTAGCTCGGATGCGCCTTGACGATCTTGCCCTTCCATTTCGGATCGAGCAGATCGGCGAAGCTCTTCGGCCGGTCCTCCGGCTTCACCAGATTGGTGTTGCAGCCGATCACGCTCAAGCCCGACGCGGAAGCTCGCGAACAGGCCGTCGGCGTCCTTGTGCTCGGCCGGATAGTGCTGCGCGACGTCCTCCGGCACGTAAGGCGCCAGCAGGCCGTCGCGCTTCCAGACGATGAAGTGCGCGGCGTCGGAGGAATTCACCACATCGACCGCGTAGATGCGGCTGCGCATACTCCTGGCCGATGCGCTGGAACACGCGCTCGGCGCCGGTGCGCTCGACGCGCACGGCGATGCCGGGAAATTTCGCCTCGAAGGACTTGGCGATCTTCTCGGCGAGCGGCAGGTCGATCGAGGTGTAGTAGACGACCTTGCCTTCTTTCTTGGCCGCCGCGATCAGCTCGGGCGTGACGGCGGACGCCGGCGGCGCCGCCGCCAGCACCTTCGCGGCGACGAGAGCCCGAGCGCCAGCGCGCCGGAGCCCTTCAACACGTCACGCCGCGAAAGCCCTTGACGCATGACCGACCTCAAACCTTGAAGTACTGCACGTAGCGCGCCTTGATCTGCTCGCTGTCTCTTTCCACCGCGGCGGCGTCGTCCTTCATGACCTTGATGTCCTTCATCGGCTTGCGGCCGGGCTTGTCCTTGACCAGCGCGTGGGCCGAGCGAAGGCCGCCGAAATCGACGTTGAACTGCTGGCATTCGGCCGACAGCATGAAGCTCTGGAACAGCCGCGCGGCGTTCGGGATTCGGCGCGCTCTTGAGAATGCCGTTCGGCCCGATGATCAGCGGCGAGCCTTCGACCGGATAGATCACGTCGACCGGCTTGCCGGTCTCCTTGAGCTGGAACACGCCGTATTCGATGCCGTCGGCCATGATCGCGCGCTCGCCGAGCGCCAGCTTCTTCGGCGGATCGGACGCCGACTGCACCTGCATGATGCGCTGCTTGGCGAGCTTCTCGTAATAGTCCCAGCCGACGTCGCGCGCGGTCTGATAGGTCGCGGTCAGGATGGTGCCGCTGTAGCCCGGATGCGCCTTGACGATCTTGCCGGCCCATTTCGGATCGAGCAGATCGCTGATAGCTCTTCGGCGCGTCCTCGGCCTTCACCAGATCGGTGTTGCGCGCCATCACGCAGAGATAGACGCGATAGCTCGCGAACAGCCCGTCGGCGTCCTTGTGCTCGGGCGGATAATGCTTGCGCGACCTCCTCGGGCACGTAGGGCGCCAGGATGCCTTCGCGCTTCCAGACCACGAAATGCGCGGCGTCCGACGACTGCACCACGTCGCAGGCGTGGATGTTGCTCGACCGCTCCTGGGCGATGCGGGTGAACACGCGCTCGGCGCCGGTGCGCTCGGTGCGCACCGCGATGCCGGGATATTTCGCCTCGAACGCCTTCGCCGACCTTTTCCGCCAGCGGCAGATCGACCGAGGTGTAGTGGACGACCTTGCCTTCTTTCCTGGCGGCCTCGATCAGCGCCGGCGTCACCGCTTCGGCCGGCGGCGCGGCGGCGCGGATGGGCTCGGCGAACAGCGTCGTCGCGGTCAGCGCGGTTCCCGCCTTGAGCACATCGCGCCGGTTGAATGTCGTTTTCATTTCTGCATCTCTCGTTTCTCGACGCGTCAAACGCCGAAGATCTTGCTGTAGCGCGCCTTGATGTCCGCGGCAGCTTTTCTCGACGCCCGCCGCATCGTCCTTCATGACCTTGATGTCCTTGAACGGCTTGCGCCCCGCATGCTCTTTCGCCGCGGATGGACCGAGCGCAGCGCGCCGACGTCGATGACAAGCTGCTGGCATTCCGGCGGTGAACATGTAGCTCTGCAACAGCCGCGCGGCGTTCGGATTGGGCGCGTTCTTGAAGATCGCGTTCGGCCCGACCGCCATCGGCGTGCCTTCGGCCGGATAGACGATCTCGACCGGCTTGCCCTCCTCCTTGAGCTGCAGCGCGTTGTATTCGTTGCCGTCGACCATCACGGCGCGCTCGCCGAGCGCGAGCTTCTTCGGCGGATCGGTCGAGGACTGCACCTGCATGATCTTCTGCTTGGCGAGCTTTTCGAAATACTCCCAGCCGAGATCGCGCGCGATCTCGAAGGTCGCGCTCATGACGTTGCCGCTGTAGCCCGGATGCGCCTTGACCATCTTGCCCGACCATTTCGGATCGAGCAGGTCGGCAAAGCTCTTCGGCGCATCCTCGGCCTTCACCAGATTGGTGTTGTAGCCGATCACGCTCATGCCGACGCGGAAGCTGGCGAACAGGCCGTCCGGGTCCTTGTGCTCGGGCGGATAGAACTTCGCCACGTCCTCCGGCACGTAGGGCTGCAGGATGCCGTCGCGCTTCCAGGCGATGAAATGCGCGGCGTCCGACGAGTTGACCACATCGACCGCATAGATGCGGCTCGCGTACTCCTGGCCGATGCGCTGGAACACGCGCTCGGCGCCGGTGCGCTCGACCCGCACCGCGATGCCCGGAATATTTCGCCTCGAACGCCTTGGCGATCTTCTCCGCCAGCGGCAGGTCGATCGAGGTGTAATAGACGACCTTGCCTTCCTTCTGCGCGGCGGCGATCAGGTCCGGCGTGATCGCGGTCGGCGGCGGCGCGGCCGCGCGAAGCGGCATGCGCCGGCAGCGTGAACGCCAGCGCGCTCGAAGCCTTGAGCACATCGCGCCGGGACAACGTCCGCGCCATCGTTTCCTCCTTGTTACGTCCGGATGCCGTGTTCGGCTTATCCGGCCAGCGCCCGGCAGCGTTCCGGCGGCATCCGGAGCCACACCGTGGCCCCCGGCGCGATGCTGCCGTCCGCCTCGGTCACGATGCGAAGCTGCGTGCCGTCCTGCGGCCTCGACCATATAGTCGCGGCTCGACCCGAGAAAGACTTGCCGGATCACCTTCGCGGGAACGACGTTGTCCTTGTCGGCGGGTTCCGCGGCCAGCAGCTCGATCTGGTGCTGGCGGATCGACACCGCGGTCTCGGCGTTGGGCTGCAGCGGATCGCCGGTGACGCGGAGCGGCACGCCGGCAAACGAAACGCGATTGTTGTCGAGCGCCTTGCCCTTGAGCACGTTGCTCATGCCGATGAAGCGGGCGACGAACTCCGAGCGCGGCCGGTCGTAGATGTCCTCCGGCGAGCCGGCCTGCTCGATCTTGCCGAGGTTCATCACGCAGATCACGTCGGCGGTGGTCATCGCCTCGGACTGGTCGTGGGTGACGTAGACCGTGGTGTAGCGGAAGGCGTCGTGCAGGCGGCGCACCTCGAAGCGCATCTCCTCGCGCAGATTGGCGTCGAGATTGGACAGCGGCTCGTCGAGCAGCAGCGTCTCGGGCTCGACGATCAGCGCGCGGGCGAGCGCGACGCGCTGCTGCTGGCCGCCGGACAGCTCGCCGGGATAGCGCTGCGCCAGCGGCGCGAGCCGCGTGGTGGCGAGGATGCCGTCGAGCTTCTTCTTGATCGTCGCGCTGTCGATCTTGCGGAGCTTGAGCCCATACATGATGTTCTCGGCCACCGTCATGTGCGGCCACAGCGCGTAGCTCTGGAAGATCATCGACATGTTGCGCCGCTCGGGCGGCAGCGTCTTCTGCGGCGAGGAAACGACGCGGTCGCCGACGCGGATCTCGCCCTCGGTCGGCTCGACGAAGCCGGCAATCAGCCGCAGCGTCGTGGTCTTGCCGCAGCCCGACGGCCCGAGCAGGCAAACCAGCGTGCCGTGCTCGATCGTCATCGAGATGTTATCGACGACGGCCTTCGGCCCGTATTTTTTCGTCAACCCGCGCAATTCGACCGACGCCACCGGACACCCCTCAAAAGCCGTCAACCAATATGAACACCGGCGCGGTCGGAAGTCGTCCTCAGCTGCCCGTGAACACCGGCTTGCGCTTCTCCATGAAGGCCTTGCGGCCTTCCTCATAGTCGCGGCTCTTGAAGCAGGCGTCCACCGCGGCCTGCGCCCGCTTCAGGTCGCGGGTTGTTTTCGTCCTTCATCATCTCGCTGACCACGGCCTTGACCGCCTTGATGGTCAGCGGCGCGTTGCCGGCGATCATGTCGGCGTAGCTCTTCACGAAGCTTTCCAATTCTCCATCGGGAACAACCCGATTCACGAGGCCCATCGCCAGCGCTTCGGCTGCGGTGAATTGCCGCGCCGTGTAGAAAATCTCCATGGCGAACGACGGCCCGACCACGTCGACCAGCCGCTTCAGTCCCGGATAGCCGTAGCCCAGGCCGAGCTTGGCCGCCGGCACCGCGAACTTGGAGCTTCTCGGTGGCGATGCGGATGTCGCAGCAGGTGGCGAGCCCCATGCCGCCGCCGATGCAATAGCCGCGGATCATGGCGATGACGGGCTTCGGGAACTCGTGGAAGGCGGCGTAGCTCTTCTCGACGACCTTGTTGTAATGCGCGACCGCCTCCTCGTTGGAGCGCTCCTTCTCGAACCGCGAGATGTCGGCGCCGGACACGAAGGCCTTGCCGCCGTCGCCGGTCACCACCACCACCTTGATGTTGTTGTCGTTGCGGAAGTCGTCGAGCATCTCGCCCGCCGCCTGCCACATGTCGAGCGAGACGGCGTTGTGGCGCTCCGGATTGTTGAAGATCACGTAGCCGACGCTGCCCTCCTTGCGGGAGAGCATTTTTTCCGACTGCGGCGTGGCGACGGCTGCTGCTTGGCTGCTGCTTGGGTCATGGCTGTCTCCTAAAATGTTTCGCGATCAAAGCGCATTGGCTTTGCGCAACGCGGCGATTTCCTTGGGCTTGAAGCCGAACTCCTTGAGCACCTCGTTGGTGTGCTGGCCGAGTTCCGGCGGCGGCGCGGCGATCTTGCTCTTGGTGCGCGACATGACGAACGGCTGGCCGACCACGTTGAGCGTCGACTTGTCCTTCTTCTTCACGCTCTGCGCGATGCCGAGATGCTTGACCTGCGGATCGGCGAACACCTGGTCGATGTTGTAGATCGGACCGCAGGGCACGCCGGCCTTGTTGAAGATGTCGATCCACTCGGCGCTGCTCTTGTGCTGCGTGTAGGTGTCGATCTCGGCGTTCAGCGCCTTGCGATTGTCCGAGCGCGACTTGGCGCTCTGCATACTCCGGCTTCTTGATCAGCGCCTCGGCGCCCAGCGCGCGGCAGAACCGCTCCCAGATCGCGCCGCCGGTGGTGGCGATGTTGATGTGGCCGTCGGTGGTCTTGAACACGCCGGTCGGGATCGAGGTCGGATGGTCGTTGCCGGCCTGCTTCGGCACTTCCTTGGCGATCAGCCAGCGCGCGGCCTGGAAATCGAGCATGAAAATCTGCGCCTGCAGCAGCGACGTCTCGATGTGCTGGCCCTTCTTCGAGGTCTCGCGCTCGAGCAGCGCCGTCATGATGCCGAGCGCGCAGAACAGTCCCGCCGTCAGATCGGCGACCGGAATGCCGACACGCACCGGGCCCTGGCCGGGCAATCCGGTGATCGACATCAGCCCGCCCATGCCTTGCGCGATCTGGTCGAAGCCCGGCCGGTTCTCGTAGGGCCCGTCCTGGCCGAAGCCCGAGATGCTGCCGTAGACGATGCGCGGATTGACCTTCTTCAGGTCCTTGTAGTCGATGCCGAGCCGACGCTTCACGTCGGGGCGGAAGTTCTCGACCACCACGTCGGCCTTCTTCACCATCTTCAGGAGCGCGGCGCGGCCTTCCTTGGACTTCAGGTTGAGCGTCATGCTCCGCTTGTTGCGGTGCAGGTTCTGGAAGTCGAAGCCCTCGCGCGGCCCGCCGGGGGCGTCGCCGCCCTTCTCGTCCGGCGGCATCTCGATCTTGATGACGTTGGCCCCCCAGTCGGCGAGCTGGCGCACGCAGGTGGGGCCCGAGCGGACACGGGTCAGGTCGAGGACCGTGAAGCGCGCAAGGGCTTGGGATGCTTTGGGAATAGCCATCGGAAAGGACACCGGCAGGGTTACAGGTCGGCCCGACATTCCCCGATAAAACCGGGCTTGTCTATGGCTCGTCTGCGACTTCGCGCCGGTTGCCCGAACGTGGATCGGTCCCCTAGAGTCGGCGCGCAATTGGAACCTGGAAGACCGCCATGATGCAGTTTCGCGCGGCGCTGGCTGTGACCGGCGCGTTGATGATGGCCACGCCGGCTGCGGCGGACGAATGGCCGTCGCGGCCGGTGCGCATGGTCAACACCTTCGCGGCCGGCGGCACCGCCGACGTGCTGACGCGGCTCGTCGCCGATCAGCTCTCGGCCACGTTCAAGCAGCAGTTCTTCGTCGAGACCCGGGCCGGCGCGGCCGGCACGATCGGGGTGAAGTCGGTCGCCGACTCGGCCCCCGACGGCTACAATTTCGCGCTCACCAACATCACGCATCTGGTGCTGGCGCCGATCAGCAATCCCAAGCTCGGCTACGATCCCAAGCGCGATCTCACCAACATCGGCTATGTCGCCGGCTCGCCGATCGTGCTGTCGGTCAGCGCCAACGGCAGCATCAAGACGCTGCAGGACTTCATCGAGCAGGGCCGCGCAGGCAAAGCCGCTGACCTATTCCTCGTCCGGCGTCGGCAGTTCGGGACAACTGGTGGCGGAGGATTTCGCCAAGAAGGCCGGCATCAAGATCGAGCACGTGCCCTACAAGGGCGCTTCGCAGGGCCTGACCGATCTGGCCGGCGGCCATATCGTGTTCTCGGCGCAGACCATGTCGTCCACCGCGGCGCTGGTGCGCGGCGGCCAGCTTCGCGCGATCGCGCATTCGAACGCCACCCGCATGCCGGACTTCCCGGATGTGCCGACGCTGAAGGAATCCGGCTACGACGTCGTCGCCACCACCTGGTTCACGCATCTCCGGTCCGGCCAACCTGCCGAAGGACATCACCGAGAAGGTCAACCGCGAGATCGCCCGCGCCGTCTCCAATCCCGGAGGCGCAGGCGCGGCTGCAGCGGGACGGCCTGATCGCTCACATCATGTCGGTGGAGGAGCTATCGAAATACATCGACGCCGAGACCGCACGCTGGCGGCCGGTGCTCGATCAGCTTGGACTGATCGGCAAATAGAAGCGCCGTCAGCTCTTCCTGATCGTGAACGTCAGCACGCGGCCCTTCTTGCCGCTGCTTTCAATATGTCGCCGGTCTCGCGGATCAGGTTGGGAATGTCGATCGTGGTCAGCGGGTCGGTGCATTCGATGACCAGCACCTCGCCCGCCGTCATCCGCGACAAGAGCTTGCGGGTCTTGAGCGTCGGCAGCGGGCATTTCAGCCCGCGCATGTTGACCGCGGCGTCCTTGGCCGCAGGTTTGGCCGCTGGCTTTTTGGCCTTGGATTCCGCCATCATGGTCAGTCTCTTGACCGTGATCGCGCGACACTGGACACCCCGGCCGGATCACGTCAAGTTCCCCGCATGGTTGCGGATTCCGAAATCCAGCGGATTGCGCGGCTGACCCCGCTCGCTGACGTACTGGCAAGCTTCGACCTGTCGGTTGGGCCGGTCGAGCCGCGCGAGGAAGCCGTATCGAAGGCGCTCGGCCTGACGCTCGCCGCGAGCGCGGTGATCGCGGCGGGCCATCCCAAGGCCGCGCTCGCGCTGCGCGACGGCTATGCGGTGCGCTCCGACGCGACGCTCGACGCTTCTTCCTACGCACCGGCGCCACTGTCGCCGGCGCCCACCCGCGTCGAAATGGGCGACACGATGCCGGCGGGCGCCGACGCGGTGGCCGCATTTGATGCCGTGCAGATGCGCGGTGCGGAAATTCAGGCGCTCGCCGCGGTCGCGCCCGGCGAAGGCGTGCTGGCGCCGAACGCCGACGCAACGGCCGATCTGCAATTGCGGCTTGGCCGGCGCGCGCCTGCGGCGGATCGACGTGGCGCTGCTCACCGCGCTCGGCGTCGAGCGCGTGCTGGTCCGCCAGCCGCGCGTGCGCGTGGTGCAGGCGGGCGCGGGCGACATCATTCGCGGCGCCGCGACGCTCATTGCCAGCGCCGTCGCGTCCGAAAGCGGCATCGCCGTCACCGGCGACAGCACGCTCGAAGCCGCGCTGAACGACGCGAGCGCCGACATGGTCGTCGCCATCGGCGGCACCGGCAGCGGGCGCAACGACGAAAGCGTGCGCACGCTCGCCCGCGTCGGCACGGTGCAATTCCACGGCATCGGCATCACGCCGGGCGAAACCACGGCGCTGGGATTTGTCGGCGCGCGGCCGGTGCTGCTGCTGCCGGGCCGGATCGACGCCGCGCTCGCCGGCTGGCTCACCATCGGCCGCCGCATGCTGGCGCGCCGCGCCTTCCGGCTGATCGAGGAGCAGCCGTTCGCCGCCGAGCTGGCGCGCAAGATCGCCTCGCCGCTTGGGCTTGCCGAAGTCGTCGCGGTGCGGCGGCGGCTCGGCAAGGTCGAGCCGGTCGCGCAGGGATATCTGTCGATGCAGGCGCTGGCCCACGCCGAAGGCTGGATCCTGGTGCCGGCCGACAGCGAAGGTTATGCGCCCGGCGCGCGCGTCGTGGTGAGGCCGTGGCCATGAGCTCCGAACCCAAGGCGTCGCGCGCCGAGAGCGAGTTGCTCGCCGCGGTTCGAGCCGCGGCCCGCCAGGAGCAATTCCTCGAAGTGGTTTCCGCCGAGGAGGCGAAGAAGCGCTTCGAAGGCCATCTCGATCTCACGCCCCTGCCCGGCGAGCGCGTCACGCTCGCGGCGGCGCTCGGCCGCGTGCTGGCGGACGATCTCGCGGCGCCGATCGACGTGCCGCCGTTCGACCGCGCCAATGTCGACGGCTTTGCGCTGCGCGCCGCCGACTCGGCCGGCGCCGCGGATGGCGCGCCAAAGCAGATCGCGCTCAACCCGGAGGTGATCGCCTGCGGCCACGCGCCGAAGATCGAAGTGAAGCCCGGCACCGCCACGACCATTGCCACCGGCGGCGTGGTGCCGCGCGGCGCCGACGCCGTGGTGATGATCGAGCACACCGAGCTGATCGAAAGCATTCCGGCGATCGAGCTGCGCCGCGGCGTGACCGCGGGGCAGTTCATTTCCTACGCCGGCTCCGACATCGCGCGCGGCGAGACGCTGATGCGGAAGGGCCAGCTGATCGGCTCGCGCGAGATCGGCATGCTGGCGGCCTGCGGGCTTGCCGCAATCGACGTGGTGCGGCGCCCGAAGGTCGCCGTGCTGTCGACCGGCGACGAGCTGGTGGCGCTCGGCGAAAGCCTGCGTCCAGGCGGCGTCTATGACTCCAACGGCGCGATCATTTCAGCCGCCATCGCCGAGGCCGGCGGCGAGCCCAAGCCGTATGGCGCGTTCCCCGACGACGCCGAAAAACTGGAGCAGGTCGTCCGCCGCGCGCTCAGCGAATGCGACATGGTGGTGCTGTCGGGCGGCACGTCGAAGGGCGCCGGCGATCTGTCCCATCACGTGGTGTCGCAGCTCGGCAAGCCCGGCATTCTGGTGCATGGCGTGGCGCTGAAACCCGGCAAGCCGCTCTGCCTCGCGGTCGCCGATGGCAAGCCGATCGCAGTGCTGCCCGGCTTTCCGACCTCGGCGATCTTCACCTTCCATGCCTTCGTCGCTCCGGTGATCCGCGCCCGCGCCGGCCTGCCGACTGAGGCCGCGCAAACCATCGAAGCACGCGTGCCGATGCGGATCGCCTCGGAGATGGGACGCAAGGAGTTCGTGCTGGTGTCGCTCGTGTCCGGCGAGTATGGCACGGTTGCATTCCCGTCGGCGAAAGGCTCCGGCGCGGTGACGAGCTTCTCGCAGGCCGATGGCTTCATCGAGATCGATGCGCTGGCGGGCGCCCTCGACGCCGACACGCCGGCGCGCGTCACCCTGATCGGCGATTCCGCCCGCGCGCCCGACATCGTCATCATGGGCAGCCACGACATCGCGCTCGACGTCGTGGTCGGCGCGCTGGCCGAGCGCGGGTTCACCGCACGCACCATCGCGGTCGGCAGCCAGGGCGGCGTCGCAGCGGCCGAGCGCGGCCAATGCGACGTGGCGCCGGTGCATCTGATCGATCCCGCAACCGGCGAATACAACAAGCACCTCGTCTCGCCCGGCATTTCGCTCGTCAAAGGCTGGCAGCGCATGCAGGGCGTGCTGTTCCGGCCCGGCGACCAGCGCTTCGAAGGCCAGCGCGCCGAAGATGCGGTGAAGGCGGCGCTGGCCGATCCGTCCTGCCTGATGGTCAATCGCAACGCCGGCGCCGGCACCCGCGTGCTGATCGACAAACTCGTCGCCGGTGCCCGGCCGCCTGGCTACGCCAACCAGCCGCGCTCGCACAACGCCGTCGCCGCCGCGATCGCGCAGGCGCGCGCCGACTGGGGCGTCGCGATCGAGCCGGTGGCGCGGATGTACGGCCTCGGCTTCCTGCCGCTTTCTCCCGAGCACTACGATTTCCTGCTGATCGAAAGCCGCCGCGACCGGCCGGCGGTGCAGGCCTTTCTCGCGGCGCTGCGCGACCGCCGCACAAAGGACCGGATCGCGGCGTTGGGTATGCAACCGGCCGATGACTAGGATCGCTTTCGCATTCGTCTCGTTGCTGCTGACGCATCCCGCGCAGGCGCAGTTGCGCGGGCACGGCGGGCCGGTGCGCGCGCTCGCGATCTCGGCCGACGGCCAGACCGCGGTGTCCGGCAGCTTCGATTCCTCCGCGATCCGCTGGTCGCTTACGCGCAACGCAGCCGATCAGGTGCTGCGCTTCCACCAAAGCGCGGTGAATGCGGTCGCGCTGACGCCGGACGGCCGCATCGTCACCGGCGGCGAGGACGGCAAGATCGCCATCTGGCAGACCGGGCTCACCGACACCGCAACGGGTGCTGGAAGGCCACGTCGCGCCGGTCGTCAGTCTCGCGGTCTCGCCGGACGGCACGACGCTCGCTTCGGCGTCCTGGGACCGCACCATCCGGCTATGGTCGCTTACGGGCGGCGAGCCGCGCGTGCTGGAAGACCATCAGCAGAACGTCAACGGCGTGGCGTTCACGCCGGACGGCAAGGCCCTGGTCAGCGCCGCCTACGACCTGACGCTCCGCATCTGGCCGCTCGACGGCGGCGCGCCGACCGTCATCACGCTGCCGACGCCGCTGAATTCGGTCGCGGTCAGCAGCGATGGCGAGATCGTCGCCGGCGGCGCCGACGGCCGCGTGTTCTTCTTTTCGACATCCGGTGAACCACACGGCGAGATCGACAGCGGCCAGACGCCAATCGTCACCGTCGCCGTATCCGGCGACGGTGCGCTCATCGCCGCCGCCGGCATCCGCGGCTCGGTCGCGATCATCGACCGCCGCACCCGCGCGGTCGTGCGCACGCTGGTCGGCCCCGGATTGCCGGTATGGTCGGCGACGTTCTTTCCCGACAATCGCACGCTGCTCACCGGCGGCACCGACCGCATGATCCGCCGCTGGGACGCCGTCACCGGCGATCACATCGGCCAGGTGGCGATGGCCGGCGCCGACGATCCGCTCGCGGCCTACGGCGACGACCGCGGCGCCCAGGTGTTCCGTGCCTGCGTCGCCTGCCACACGCTCACTCCCGACGAAGGCAACCGCGCCGGGCCCACGCTGCACGGCGTGTTCGGCCGCCGCATCGCGACGCTGCCGGGCTACAATTTCTCGCCGGCGCTGAAGAAGCTCGACATCGTCTGGACGCCGGAGACGGTGGCGAGGCTGTTCGAGATCGGACCGATGGCCTACACGCCCGGCACCAAGATGCCGGAGCAGACCATCGGCGCGGCCGAGGATCGCAACGCGCTGGTGAAGTTTCTCGAAAAGGCGACGGCGAAATAGCGACGCCGCGACGGCGCATCACGATGCGTCAGTTCAAGACTTCGGGTTTGTCGCTCTGCTGCTCGTCGCGCTCGCGCAGATAGTCCTCGGTGGTTCGCACCGGCGGGCGCGGCTTGCCGTAGGGGTCGAAATCCTCCTCGGCCATGACGGCGACGCGGCAGTCCTCGCACATCTTGATGACGTCGAGGCGCCGCGCCGAGCCCTTGAACATCCAATGCTTGGCTTCGAGCTTGGCCGAGACGCGCTCGATCGTGCTTTTGACGCCGAACGGCTTGCTGCAGCGGATGCACTCGAACGGCGCTTCCTCCTTCAGCACGCGCGCGGCGGCGGTGGCGGCGCGGAAATCGAGTTGCGGCTTGAGCGTGATGACCTTCTCCGGACAGGTCGCCTTGCACAGCCCGCATTGCACGCAGGCATCCTCGGCAAAACGCAGCATCGGCCGCTCGGTGTCGGCCGACAGCGCGCCGGTCGGACACGCCGACACGCAAGCGAGGCAAAGCGTGCAGCCCTCGACATTGATCTCGACGGCGCCGAACGGCGCATCCGCCGGCAGCGCTATGACATCGACCGGCGCCGGCGCCGCGCGTTGCAATTCGCGGAGCGCGAGCCGCATCACGTCGCGCTTGCCGCCGACCGGCGTAAAGCTCGCCGGCCGCGGCGACGGCGGCAGCACCGCAATGGCGCGCAGCATTTCGCCAAGCGCATCCGGATCGTCGGTCTCGATGGTGGCAACGCGGCCCTCGCCGAAGCCAAGCCCGCTCAGGATCGGCTCGGCCAGCGCAATGGTTTTGCGCAATCCGGTCACGTCATGACGCGGCCGGGCGCGCAGCAGGAACCGCAAGGCGCTCGCGCCATAGGCGAAAGCCGCCGCGACCGCCTCAAGGCCAACCTGCGTGACCTCGTTGACCGCGAGCGGCAGCACATGGGCCGGCAGGCCGTCACCGTGACGCGCCAGCGCGTCGATCAGTTCGGTGCCGTGGGCCTCGTCGTGCAGCAGCACGATGGCGTTGTCGCCGCCCGCCTCGCGATAGGTCGACAGCAGCACGCGCAGCTTCCGCATCAGCGCATCGGCCGGCGGCAGCGCGTAGGACGCGGCGCCGGTCGGACAGGCCGCGGCGCATTGACCGCAGCCGGCGCAGATTTTCGCATCGATCGAAACGTGATCGCCGTTGGGCGTGATGGCGCCGGCCGGGACACAGGTCGAGACAGCGGTGGCAGCCGACGATCCGCGAGCGCGAATGCGCGCACAGATCCTCGGTGAAGGTGATGTAGCGCGGCTTGTCGAACGTGCCGGTGAGATCGCGCGCTTTCAATACGGCGCGCAGCACGGCCGCGGGATCGCCCGGATCGGCGCGCAGATAGCCGTCGCGCAGGTCGGGCGCGGAGAACAGCGGCGCGCCGCCGGACAGATCGATGATGAGATCGCAGCGCGACACCGCGCCATCGCGCGGCACGCCGAATGAAAGCGCGCCGCGCGACGACGGCGCCGGCACCGCATAATCGTCCACCACGACCTCGAAGGCGCCGAGATGGCCCTTGGCCGATTTGATGGTGCCCTGCACCACCGGAAAATCGCGCTGACGCGCGGCGGCGGCAAACCCTTCGAGCGCGCGATCAGCACGGTGACGTCGAGATGGTCGGCCAGGAGCTTGCCGGCTTCGATCGCGCGCTCATCGCGGCCATAGATCAGCGCGACGCCTTCGCTTTCGAGACTGACGAAGGGAATTTCGGGCAGCGGCTCGGCGGCAACCGCGAGCAGCGCCGCCATCTTCGGCCCGGCCTTGGCGGCGTCGGCCGACCAGCCGGCGGTCTCGCGCACGTTGGCGAACGACAACGCGCCGGTGCGGTCGCCCGCGACTTCGGAGAACAGCGGCGCCTCCTGCGTGCAGCCGACGACGATGTCGTCGCCCGTCTTGGCAGCGGCGCGAAAGCGTTCGATCTCGGCGCGGCAAAGCTGGTTGGCGGTCTTCAGCTCCGCGCCGCGGCAACCGCGCGCCAGCGCGTCCGCGTCGAGCGGCATGGTGTCTTCGCAGGAACACACCAGGATGGTGCGTTTTTCCGCCATTTTGGCTCCGGCTTTGACGGTCGCAGCAATCCCCGCTCACCGCGACACGCGCTAGGTTATAGTGATCCCAATCTGAAAGTGCCAATCCGGGACCGCATGCCGTCCGAAACACGCCTGAACACGCCGTTCGCAACGGCGCTCGACCTGCCGCCGGGGTTCCGCGTGGTCACGCTGCGCGAGGTCGGCGACGCCTTCGCGCATGCCAAGGCGAACGCCGCCGAGCTCGGCGCCGGCACGCTGGTTTTCGTCGGCCGTTTCGATCTCGCCGAATTCGCCGTGGTGCTGGAGCCGGACGAACCGCTGCGCACCGCGCGGCGCGCGTTCTATGCCGGCATGGCGGCGCTGACCGATGCGCTGATGGCGCATGCGCCGCCTGAGAAGCCGATCGCCTGCGTGTGGCCGGATTCGATCTACGTCGATCAGGGTCTGGTCGGCGGCGCGCAGTTCGCCTGGTCGGACGGCCCGGAAGACCAGCCGCCGGACTGGCTGGTGTTCGGCGGCATGATCCGCACCGTATCGATGGCCGAAGGCGAGCCCGGCGTGCGGCCGCTGTCCACGGCCATCGAGGAAGAAGGCTTCGACGAAGCCGGCGCCGCGGAGCTGGTCGGCAGCTTCGCGCGCCATCTCATGGTGCAGGTCGACGCCTGGCAGGAATACGGCTTCAAGGAAATCGCCAAGACCTATCTGGCGCGGCTCGCGCCGGAAAAGTCGGCGCGCCGCGACATCGACGACAACGGCGATCTCCTGGTGCGGCGGGTGGACCGGCCCGACGTCGAGCGGCGCTCGCTGATCGCGGCGCTGGCCAAGCCGAGCTGGCTCGATCCCAAGACGCGGGGACCCAGATAGGGTCATGAAGCTGCTCCGCACCATCCGGCTCGATCCGTCCGACACCTTCGTGTTCGATCACGCGGCGGAGCCCGGCGAATGGGCGGTGACCGGCACCTTCATGTATCGCCGAAGACGATCCGTCGGCGCTGCAAGGCAAGGCGCGGGCGGCGTTCCGCTCGGGCTTTCTCGGCGTCGCCTCGCTCGGCTGGTCGACCCTGGTGCAGATCGTCGAGGCCAGCGACGACGACCGCCTCGCCGCGATCGACACGCTGGCCAAGCAACTCGTCGCGCATTTCGGCGCGCCCACCATCGAGGACGCGGTCGCTGCGGCGGAAGAGGAGTTCGAGTTCGCAGCCTCGCTCTGCAATCATCCGCTCGACACTCTGATCGCCATGCACCGTTCGCATGACGGCGGCGAAATCCGCGAGGCGTTCCGCACCCTGCGGCCGAAGGACGGGCCGAAGCCGCTGCGCGCCTTCGCCTTCCTCGACGTCGAGGGCGAAGACGAGCCGGCGGACGAGGTCGATCTCGCGGCGATGGCGAAGAGAGAGAAGAGCGAGAAGTAGGTTTCTACTCGACCTGCACCTTGGCGTCCCTGATGACCTTGCCCCATTTGGCAAGGTCGGCCTCGATGCGCTCGCCGAACTTCTCCGGCGAGCTCGCGATCGAGAAGGTCATCGCCGGCGCCAGATACTTGTCGCGGAACGCCGGATCGCTGAAGATTTTCTGTGTTTCCGCGTTGAGCTTGTCGACGATATCGCGCGGCGTGCCCTTCGGCGCCACCAGGCCGTACCAGGCGCCCGCCTCGTAACCCGGAAGGCTTTCGGCGATGGTCGGCACATCGGGAAATTCCGCCAGCCGCGCGGCGCTGCCGAAGCCGAGCAGCTTCAGCGTACCCGCCTCGAAATGCTTTCGAACCAGCCCGATGCTGACGATGATCATCTGGATATGACCGCCGAGCACATCGGTGATCGCGGGATTGGCGCCCTTATAGTGGACCGCGGTGAACTTCGCGCCGGTCAACATCTCCAGCAGCACAATATTGAGATGACCGGTCGAGCCGGGGCCGAAGGTGCCGTAATTGAGCGCGCCGGGATTTTTCTTGGCGTAGTCGATCAGTTCGGCAAACGTCTTCACCGGCACCGACGGATGCACGACCAGCGCCTGCGGGCTGATGCCGAGGCCGGTGACCGGCGCGAAATCCTTGACCGGGTCGTAGCCGAGCTTGGCATAGAGATGCGGATTCATCACGAAGGTGGTGTCCGCGCTCACCAGGAGCGTGTAGCCGTCGGGCGCGGCCTTCGCCACGAGCTCGGCGCCGATCTGGCTGTTGGCGCCGGGCTTGTTCTCGATCACGACCTGTTGACCCCAGGCGTCGGTCAGCTTCTGCCCGAGCGAGCGCGCCAGGATGTCGGTGATGCCGCCCGGCGCGAACGGCACGACGATATGGATAGGCTTGCTGGGATAGGCCTGCGCCGACGCGGAACCGCCCGCGCCCCAAGCCGCGCCCAACGCCAGGATCGCCAGAACAACAATACGGATCGCCGACATGCTCGCACCTCGTGGTAGTATCGATGGTAGATCATGGCTCCCTCGGCGAACAAGGATTTCTGGCTCTCCTGCGGCCACCACCTGCTCGATCGCGACGCGGGCGGCGGGCTCATTGCGACCGACGAATTCCTCAAGGTCTATCTGGCGCGGCCGGAGCTGACCCCGCCGCCCGAGGCCTGCGTCGCCGAGCGCACGCTGCACGCGGCGCTGCTTGCCGAGCCGCGCCGAGCGGTGTCGGCGGACGAGATCGCCGCGATCGCCGACGCCGATGCGCGCGAGAACTGGCAGGTGATGCTGGCGTTCCGCGACCACCTGACCGGCCATCGCACCATCGAGGCGGCCTATCTCGACATCATCCGCCGCGGCATCAAGGTCCCTCACCTTTTCATCAACCAACTGGTGCACGTCATCCTGCGCAACGCCCTCGACGATTGCGACGATCCTTACGTGCTGCGCGCGGCCGAGCTGTTCTTCCGGCCGCAGCGCATGACGCTTGCACGAAGGCTCGCTGATCGCCGCCGACGAGGAAACGATCTCCGGCAAGAGCGATACGCCGGTGTCGCCGCTCGTCTCGATGCTCGGCATTCCGGCCGAGGCCGAGATCGACGTGATGAACGACGACAATGCCGAGCATTATTTCGAGCACAGCGACCAGTTCCACGTCGCCCTCGATCTCACCGGCGGCCGGCGCGGCTTGCAGGCGCTCGGCTCCGCAATCGCGCGCTGGGTCGGGCATCTGCTCGCGGTCGAGGTCGAGGTCGAGCCGCTCACCGAAATGCGCGAGACGAAATTGAGCTGGTACGTCGGCCTCGACACTGAAGGCACCAGGATCGGCGACGCGCTGTGGAACGGCGAGGAGCTGGACGAAGCGGCACAGGCCCGTGTGGTCGGGCTGTTCCGGCTGACGTTCCGCGACCCCGACGTCGTGATGGACAAGGTGAAAGGCGAGCCGGTCTATCTGATCCTGGCGATGGACCAGGACAAGGTGCTGCGCCTGAAGCCGCAAAACCTCATCACCGGCCTGCCGATCAAGCATCTCGAGGCGGTCACATGAGCGGCAGCCCGATGGCCACCATTGCGGTCGGCGTCATCGTCGAGCGCGCCAAGGCCGCCAGCCAATGGATCGATTACATTTGGCGGCCGACCACGGTGCTGGCCGGCCAGCCGGACACGCCGCCGTGGACCGCGCTGGCCGACGACGGCGAACGCGCCACATTCTATGCGGGGCCGGCGACGGTCGAACTGCATCGCACCGAAACCGCGAACTATCGCGACAACCTCGCAACCGGCTCGCCGTCGCTGTGGGTGGTGCTCAGGGAAACCGGCGCCGAGCCGCCCTACGCGCTTTATCTCGTGACCGCCGATCCGGCCGAGGGCGAAGGCATGACGGCGGCCGGCAACAACATCGTCGAGCCGGTGCCGATGCCGGACATCGTCCGCGACACGGTTGCGGCCTTCGTCGCCGAACACCATGTCGAGGAGGTGTTCGTGAAGCGCAAGCGCGACCGGGCGAACCCTGAATTCGCTCGGTCGCCGCCCGCCCGCAACGCGAAGGGACGAGCGATGACGGACCGCGACGAATCCGCGAAAGGTTTTTTGGAGCGCTGGTCGCGCAAGAAGATCGATGCCGAGCGCGAGACCCCGACGCGCCCGCCAAGGCGGACGCCAAAGACGCTTCGCCTGCCCGCCGAAGTCCGCCCGCCCGAGCGGCAGACTAAGAATGACGCCGAGATTCCTGGCAACGCAGCGTCGAAACCCGAGTTCGATCTGGCAAGCCTGCCGTCGCTCGACTCGATCACCGCGGTGACCGACGTCCGCGCTTTCCTCGCACCAGGCGTCCCCACGGACCTTGCCCGTGCGGCCCTTCGCCGCGCGTGGGCAGCCGATCCCGCGATCCGCGACTTCAAGGGACTCGCCGAGAACGCCTGGGACTTCACCGATCCGACCGCGATGCCCGGGTTCGGCGCGCTGCCGCCGGGCACCGACATCAAGAAGATGCTGGCGCAGATTTTCGGCGACGGCGAAAAGCCGACCGACTACCGACGCTGCCGCAGAAAAGCCGGCCGCGCTAGAAGCCCCCGACATTGCGGAGCAAATCGCGCCGCCGGAACCTCCCTCGGAAGAAATCGCTCAGCCACTGGAGGCGAAAGAAGAATCCAGCAAGCCAGAGATTACGACCGGTAGCCGACAGATCGCGCAAGCCGATTTTGTGCAGCGCGACAATAATACTGCATCGCACAATAATAGTTCCGACGATGAACTCAGAAGAGCCCAAGAATCGCCGCCAGCACGGCGGTGCATTGCCTCAGTAGAAAGTAGCATCCATAGCCTTCGGCTATTGACCCGCTGTTTGGTGGGCCAGTACTTTTACATTGAAATCATTTCGATCAGGCGTTTCGATGCGGGATCCGGGCCTCGAAGAAGCGGTACGCGCCGTCGGCGGCGTCAGTGAACTCGCGCGCCAGATCGGTATTTCACAGCCATCGGTATCCAATTGGACCCGCATTCCAGCCGAGCGTGTGCTCATTGTTGAGGCAGCGACCGGCGTCGACCGCAAAGTGCTGCGGCCCGACCTCTACGGACCAGCCGGAACAAAATCAGCAAATGCCCGACGATGTCGCTTTGGCCCGCGCGCAGGAGTACGCGCTGCTGGCCACGCTGCTGGTGCGCGCTCCGGATGCAAAACTGCTGGAAAGCCTCGCCGGTCTGCGCGGCGACGCGACGCCGCTCGGTGTCGCCCATGCAGCGCTCGCGCAGGCCGCCAGCGAAACCACCGTCGAGCGGGTCGAGCGCGAGTACTTCAACCTGTTCATCGGGCTCGGCCGCGGCGAACTGCTGCCCTACGCCTCCTACTATCTCACCGGCTTCCTGCACGAACGCCCGCTGGCGCGTCTGCGCGCCGATCTCGGCCCGCTCGGAATCGAGCGCACCGAGGGCAATTGCGAGCCCGAAGATCACGCCGCGACGCTGTGCGAGATCATGGCGGGCATTCGTCGGCGGCCGCCTGCCGGCGCCACAGGGCACCGACCAGCAGATTTTCGAGAAGCATCTGTCGCCCTGGATCGGGCGTTTCTTTGCCGATCTGGAGCGGGCCGAGGCCGCCAATCTCTATCGCCGAATAGGAACGCTCGGCCGGGTGTTCATAGAAGTAGAAACGGAAGCGTTCGCGCTGCCGTCATGAGACGGCGCGCGAACGAAATCCAAGGAGGGAATGCGATGAAAGAACAAGACAAAATGCAAAACAAAGCCAAGGTCGCCCGTCGTGACTTCCTTCGCGTGCTGGGCGCCGGCGCCGGTGTCGCGGCGACCGCCGCGGCCCCGCTCGCCACCATGGCCAAGGCCGACAGCGAGAACAACGATGAAAAGCGCAAGGCCCGCTACAAGGAAACCGATCACGTGAAGGCGTTCTATCGCGTGAACCGGTATCCGGGCTGAAGGGAGCAGGCACATGCTGATCAAGAGAACAGAACGCCAGGCACGCCGCGGCACGCTCGCCGACGCATTCGCCGGTCAAACGCAGGGCCACCTCGACCGCCGCAGCTTCCTGCGCCGCTCGGGCCTCACCGTCGGCGGGCTCGCCGCGGTCGGCGCGCTGCCGCTCGCGACCGTCCGCAAGGCCGACGCCGCAGGATCGATGGCGACCTCCGGCGCCACCATCCGCAAGAACATCTGCACGCACTGCTCGGTCGGCTGCACCGTCATCGCCGAAGTCGTCAACGGCGTCTGGGTCGGCCAGGAGCCGGGCTGGGATTCGCCGATCAACCGCGGCTCGCACTGCGCCAAGGGCGCCGCGACCCGCGAGCTGGTGCACGGCGACCGCCGCCTGCGCTATCCGATGAAGCTCGTGAACGGGCAATGGACCCGCATCTCCTGGGACGTCGCGATCAACGAGATCGGCGACAAGCTGATGGAGATCCGCGGCAAGTCGGGCGCCGACTTCGGTGTACTGGCTGGGCTCGGCCAAGTACACCAACGAAGGCTCTTATCTCAACCGCAAGCTTGCCGCGTTCTGGGGCACCAACAACTCGGACCACCAGGCGCGCATCTGCCATTCCACCACCGTCGCCGGCGTCGCCAACACCTGGGGCTACGGCGCGATGACCAACAGCTACACCGACATCCGCAATGCCAAGACCATGATCATCATGGGCGGCAATCCGGCCGAAGCGCATCCGGTGTCGCTGCAGCATCTGCTGGAAGGCAAGGAGATGAAGCGGGCCAACATGATCGTCATCGACCCGCGCATGACCCGAACCGCGGCGCACGCCACCGAATACGTCCGCATCCGCTCCGGCACCGACATCCCGGTGATCTGCGGGAATGCTGTGGCACATCTTCAAGAACGGCTGGGAAGACAAGCAGTTCATCGAGCAGCGCGTCTACGGCATGGACGACATCCGCAAGGAGGTCGAGAAATAGACGCCGGAAGAGGTCGAACGCATCACCGGCGTGCCGGGCGCACAGCTCGAGCGCGTCGCCAAGATGTTCGCGACCGAAAAGCCGGCGACGCCTGATCTGGTGCATGGGCGCAGACCCAGCACACCGTCGGCACCGCCAACGTGCGCGCGTTCTGCGTCGCTGCTGCTGGCCACCGGCAACGTCGGCGCGCCCGGGCACCGGCGCCAACATCTTCCGCGGCCACACCAACGTGCAGGGCGCGACCGACCTCGGCCTCGATATCGTGACCCTGCCGCTCTACTACGGCCTGGTCGAGGGCGCGTGGCGGCATTGGTCGCGGGTCTGGGAGGTGCCGTACGACTGGTTCGTCGACCGCTTCGACAAGATCCCCGGACCGGACGGCAAAGAAACCAACACGATGAACACGCCGGGCATCCCGTCGACCCGCTGGTTCGACGCGACGCTCTACGACAAGAAGGACGTCAAGCAGAAGGACAACATCAAGGCGATGTTCGTCATGGGTCACGGCGGCAACACCGTGACGCGCATGCCGCAGGCGCAGAAGGGCATCGAGGAGCTCGAACTGCTCGTCGTCTGCCGATCCGATCCCGACCACCTGGGCGGCGCTGGCGCCGGCGCGCAAGAACGGCACGTATCTCTTGCCGATCGCCACCAGCTACGAGACCTCCGGCTCGCGCACGGCGTCCAACCGCGCGATCCAGTGGGGCGAGCAGATCGTCAAGCCGATCTTCGAGTCCAAGGACGACAACGAGGTGATGTATCTCCTCGCCAAGAAGCTCGGCTTCGCCGATCAGATGTTCAAGAACATCAAGGTCGAGAACAACGTGCCGGTCGCCGAAGACCTCCTCCGCGAGATCAATCGCGGCGGCTGGTCGACCGGCTACTGCGGCCAGTCGCCCGAGCGGCTGAAGTCGCACATGGCGAACCAAAAAGACTTCGACATGCTCACGCAGAAGGCCACGACCGGGCCCGAACAAGGGCGACTACTACGGTCTGCCCTGGCCGTGCTGGGGTACGCCGGAGTTCAAGCATCCCGGCACGCCGCTGCTCTACAACACCAACCTTTCGATCAAGGAGGGCGGCGGCACGTTCCGCGCCCGCTTCGGCGTGGAGCGCGAGGAAACGCTCCCCGACGGCAGCAAGCGCAAGGTCAGCCTGCTCGGCAACGGCTATTACTCGAAGGACTCCGAGATCAAGGACGGCTACCCGGAGTTCACGCTGGGCGTGCTGAAGAAGCTCGGCTGGGACAAGGATCTGACCGAGGCCGAACTGGCGGTGATCAACAAGGTCAATCCGACCACGCCGGACGCGGTGTCCTGGTCGATCGACCTGTCGGGCGGCATCCAGCGCGTCGCCATCGAGCACGGCTGCGTCCCCTACGGCAACGGCAAGGCGCGCGCCAATGCGTTCGGCCTGCCCGACGCCATCCCGACGCACCGCGAGCCGATCTACACGCCAAGGCCCGAGCTGGTCGCCAAGTATCCGACGCTGCCGAATGCCGTGCAGTTCCGGGTGCCGAACGTCGGCTTCGACGTGCAGAAGGCGGCGGTCGACAAAGGCATCGCCAAGAACTTCCCGCTCATCCTCACCTCCGGACGCCTCGTGGAATACGAGGGCGGCGGCGAAGAGACGCGCTCCAACAAGTGGCTCGCCGAGTTGCAGCAGGACATGTTCATCGAGATCAATCCTGCGGATGCGAACGAGCGCGGCATCAAGGACGGCGGCTGGGTCTGGGTCACCGGCGCCGAGCTCGACTCGAAGGCGCGCATGAAGGCGCTCGTCACCGAGCGGGTCGGCAAGGGCGTCACCTGGTGCCCGTTCCACTTCGCCGGCTGGTTCCAGGGCGTCGATCAGCGCGGCAACTATCCGAAGGGTGCCGATCCGATCGTGCTGGGCGAGAGCGTCAACGCCTTGACGACCTACGGCTTCGATCCGGTCACCGGCATGCAAGAACCCAAGGCCACGCTCTGTCAGATCAGAGCGGCATAAGGAGCAACGAACATGGCACGTATGAAATTCCTCTGCGACGCCGATCGTTGCATCGAATGCAACGCTTGCGTCACCGCCTGCAAGAACGAGAACGAGGTGCCGTGGGGCATCAACCGCCGGCGCGTCGTCACCATCAATGACGGCAAGCCCGGCGAGCGCTCGGTCTCGATGGCCTGCATGCACTGCACCGACGCGCCGTGCGCGGCGGTCTGCCCGGTGAACTGCTTCTACACCACCGCCGACGCGGTGGTGCTGCACTCCAAGGACCTCTGCATCGGCTGCGGCTATTGCTTCTACGCCTGTCCGTTCGGCGCGCCGCAATATCCCAAGGTCGGCAACTTCGGTTCGCGCGGCAAGATGGACAAGTGCACCTACTGCGCCGGCGGCCCGGAGGCAGACGGCTCGCAGGCCGAGTACGACAAGTACGGCGCCAACCGGCTGGCCGAGGGCAAGCTGCCGCTCTGCGCCGAGATGTGCTCGACCAAGTCGCTGCTCGCGGGCGACGGCGAGATCATCGCGCAGATCTACAAGGAGCGGGTGGTCAAGCGCGGCTACGGCTCCGGCGCCTGGGGCTGGAAGACGGCCTACAAGGAAGCCATCGCGACTTGATGGTTGTCATGGCGGACGGTGACACGGCAGGGAGGCCGGTGCATCGCCCGCAAACAAAAGCTTAGCGGGGCACAAGAACAAGGAGGCCGTGGCATGGCAAAATGGCTTGCACAGGCTCGTTTCATCATCGGCGCGCTGGCGCTCATGCTCATTGTCGCGGTGGCGACGTCCGGCGCTGGCTCAGCAGCCATCCTCGGTCAATCCGACCGCGAGTTCGGTGAAGGAGGACCAGCTCTTTACCGAGATGAACCGGATTTCCGGCCGCTGCAGCATTCCCGGACCAGAAGGCCTGCACGATCGAACAGCCGGCCGGCCGCGACTGGCGCGAGTTCCACCAGAAGACTCTGCCCTGGGTCGGCGCCATCGCCATCCTCGGCATGCTGGCGCTGCTCGTCGTCTTCTATCTGATGCGCGGCATGGTGAAGATCGAGAACGGCCGATCCGGCCGCCTGATCGTGCGCTTCAACGCCATTCGAGCGCTTCGTGCACTGGATGACCGCGACGTGCTTCGTCGTGCTCGCGCTCACCGGCCTCAACATCACCTTCGGCAAGCAGCTCCTGCTGCCGCTGCTGGGGCCTGACGCGCTTCGCCACCTGGTCGCAGTGGGGCAAGTATGCCCACAACTACCTGAGCTTCCCCTTCACCCTCGGCGTCGTGCTGATCCTGCTGATGTGGATCGCCAACAACATCCCGAACCGAGTAGACATGGAATGGATCAAGCGCGGCGGCGGCATTGTCGGCAATGACCATCCGCCAGCCTACAAGTTCAACGCCGGCCAGAAAGTGATCTACTGGATCGTCGTCCTCGGCGGCGGCGCCGCCGCGGTCTCGGGCTATTTCCTGATGTTCCCGTTCTACGCGACCGACATCGCCGGGATGCAGTTGGCGCAGATCGTCCACGGCATGCGTGGCCGTGCTGTTCGTCGCCGCCATGCTGGCTCACATCTACATCGGCACCATCGGCATGGAAGGCGCCTTCGAGGCGATGGCCGAAGGCACGGTCGACGAGAATTGGGCGAAACAGCACCACAGCCTCTGGCTCGACGAAGAGAAGAACAAGGCGCCGGCGGGCGCCACACCGCGCGCCACGCCAGCCGAATAAGGCCCATAAAAGTCTCGGCTTAGAGTGCGCCCGGCGGTCATCCGCCGGGCGTTTTTGCTATAAGCAGCCCATGACAGAGCCCATGCGCATCATCGGACTCGCGGGCTGGAGCGGCTCGGGCAAAACCACGCTGGTCACCAAGGCGCTGCCGCGCCTGATCGCGCGCGGCTGCCGGGTGTCCACGATCAAGCACGCGCATCACGGCTTCGACCTCGACCAGCCGGGCAAAGACTCGTTCATGCACCGCACCGCCGGCGCGACCGAGGTGGTGATCAGCTCGGCCAAGCGCTTCGCCATCCTGCACGAACTGCGCGACGACCCGGAATGGGACCTGCCCGACCTGCTCGGCAAGCTTGCTCCGGTCGATCTCGTGCTGGTCGAAGGCTTCAAGCGCGATCCGTTTCCGAAGCTCGAAATTCATCGCGTCGCCAACGGCAAGCCGCTGCTGCAGCCGGCAGACCCCCACATCGTCGCCATCGCCTGCGACACGCCGCTGCCGGGCGCCGCGGTGCCGGTGATCGATCTGAACGACATCGAGGGCATCGTCGACGTCCTGCTCAAGCACGCCGTGCCGTTACAAAGGGCCGCGGCCGCCATGCAGAGGGCGTGATGGCGCAGCTCACCGACGACTGCTTTGCCTTCTCCGGCCCGCTGCTGCCGATCGCCGACATGGAACGGATGATCGCCGAGCGCGTGCAGCCGGTGAGCGAGAGCGAAAGCGTGCCGCTCGCGGCGGCGCGCGGCCGCGTGCTCGCAGGCGATATCATCGCGCCGCTCGATCTGCCGCCGTTCGACAATTCGGCCGTCGATGGCTATGCAGTCCGGCACCGCGATCTCGATGCCAAAGCCGAGACCAGGCTCACGATCGGCGGGCGGCTGACGGCCGGCAGCGCCGACTTAAAGCCGATCGGCGCGGGCGAGGCGATCCGCATTTTCACCGGTGCGCCGATGCCGGACGGCGCCGACACCGTGTTCATGCAGGAGGACGTGCGCACCGAGGCTGGCGCGGTCATCGTTCCGGCGGGGCTCAAGTCCGGCGCCAACCGCAGGCTTGCCGGCGAAGACGTGCGCAAAGGCTCGGTCGTGCTGCCGGCCGGCCGGCGGCTCGCCGCGCCGGACGTGGCGCTCGCCGCCGCGATCGGCCTGACGACCCTCGAGGTGCGGCGGCGCGATCCGCGTCGCGCTGTTCTCGACCGGCGACGAGATCGTCGAGCCGGGCAGCCCGCGCCCCGCCGCTGCGCTCTACGACGCCAACCGCACCCTGCTCGACGGCATGCTGGACCGGCTCGGCGCCAAGGTGAGCGACCTCGGCATCATCAAGGACGACCCCGCCGCGCTGGAACAGGCGATCGCCGCCGCCGCGCGCGACCACGATCTGGTGCTGACCTCGGGCGGCGTCTCGACCGGCGAAGCCGATCATGTGCGGAGCGCCGTGGAAAAGATCGGCCGCCTGGTGTTCTGGCGCGTCGCCATCAAGCCGGGCCGGCCGGTGGCGATGGGCGTGATCCGCGGCCCGAGCGCCGAACAGGGCGCGGCATTCGTCGGCCTGCCCGGCAATCCGGTGGCGGCGTTCGTGACCTTCGCCCGCGTGGTGCGTCCGCTGTTTCTGCGGCTTGCCGGCGCGCTGCCCGAGCCGCTCACGGCGCTGCCGGTGCGGCTGGCGTTTGCCTACAAGAAGAAGACCGGACGGCGCGAATACGTGCGCGTCGCGCTGCGCGCCTCAGCCGACGGGATCATCGAGGCGGTCAAGCATCCGCAGGAGGGCGCGGGCGTCATCACCTCGCTCACCGAAACCGACGGGCTCGCCGAGCTTTCCGAAGACACGACGACGGTCGAGCCGGGCTCGACCGTCGGATTTCTCTCGTATGCGACGCTGATGGGCTGAGCGGACGATCAGATCCGCGCGCCGGTGGTCGCGAACGCCTCGTCGACCGGCTTGTTGACGCGGTCGAGCACGACGGCGGCGCAGACGGCGATCACTGTGAGCGCGACACAGGCGGCAAGAAAGGCCTTCATGGGCTCCCTCCGGTTCTCGCTGAGTTGGGCGACAGTCTAGGACGATTTAGGTCTGGCGGCACGTCAAATCGACGTTTCAGATGCCGGGATGCTGCACCGCAAGGCGCTCCGCCGCGGCGGCATCCTCCGGCGTGTTGACGTTGAAGAACGGATCGACCGGCGCGGCCGGCCAGTCCGCCAGCGCGACGCCGTGCCGCGCGGTCCAGAGCTCGATCTTGCGGAGGTCTTCCTTCGTCAGCGCATGCCGCAGGTCGGCGCGCAGCGCGACCGGCCACACGCCAACCACCGGATGCCGCCACTCGCCCGAGCGGGCGCAGGCGAGCGGCTGTCCCGCAGCGGCGCGCGCCTCGATGCAGGCGAGTAACGAGATCGCGCGGCAGGAACGGACAGTCGCCGGGCACGCTGGCGACATAGGCAACCTCCGGCGCGTGCGCCGCCGCCCAGTCGAGGCCCGCGAGAATGCCGGCGAGCGGACCGGCGAAGTCCGGCACGTCGTCGGGGATGACCGGCAGTCCGGTGTCGGCGAAGCGCGCCGGATCGCCGTTGGCGTTGAGGATCAGACGCGGTGCATTGCGGCTTGAGGCGCTCCAGCACGCGCGACAGAATGGTTGCGCCGCCGATCCGCGTCAGCGGCTTGTCGCCGCCGCCCATCCGCCGCGCCAGGCCGCCGGCGAGCACGAGACCCAGCGTCGGGGTTGCAGACATCGCCACGAACGCTCTTTACCCTCCCCTGGAGGGTGAAGCCGAGTGTGCGGCATGTTCGCAATCAGTCATCATGCACCGCAGCCTTGCGCCGGTGCTTGGCGCTCTCGTCCTCGACGTAGGCGAGGTCCTGGTCGAACACGATGCGATCCTCGCCGGCGAGCGCGGTGAAGCGCTTGCCGCGCGCCCGGCCGATCAAGGTGAGATTGGCCTTGCGCGCAAGCTCGACGCCCCACGCCGTGAAGCCCGAGCGCGACACCAGGATCGGAATGCCCATGCGGACGGTCTTGATCACCATCTCGGAGGTGAGCCGCCCGGTGGTGTAGAAAATCTTGTCGTCGGGGCGGACGCGATGCTTGAACATCCAGCCGGCGATCTTGTCGACCGCGTTGTGGCGGCCGACGTCCTCCATATAGACCAGCGGCCGGTCCTCGACCGCCAGCACGCAGCCGTGGATCGCGCCGGCTTCGAGATAGAGCGACGGCGTGGTGTTGATCTTGTTGGTGAGCGAATAGAGCCACGAGGTGCGCAGCTCCGCGTCCGGCAGCTTGATCGCCTCCAGCGCCTCCATCAGGTCGCCGAACACGGTGCCCTGGGCGCAGCCGGAGGTCTGCACCTTCTTCTTCAGCTTCTTCTCGTAGTTGGTCTTGCGCTTGGTGCGGACGACGACCACCGCCAGGTCCTCGTCGTAATCGACCGCGGTGATGGTGTCGTTCGGCAGCAGCATGTTCTGATTGAGCAGATAGCCGATGGCGAGATATTCCGGATAGTCGCCGATCGTCATCGCGGTGACGATCTCCTGCGAATTGAGGAAGATCGTCAGCGCGCGCTCGACCACGACGGCGGTCTCGACCTTGGCGCCGGTCTGGTCGACGCCGGTGACGCGCTCGCTCAGCCGCGGGTCGTGCGGGTCGGGCTGGATCAGATAGCCGTCTTTTTTCTTTTTGGCGGGCATGATTCTCGTTCGTCGGCGGACCGTATCACATCCGGTATCTAGGCATGAATCGTCCGGCTGGAAGCCAGAGAAAATCTAGCGTTTCTCGGCCGCCAGCATGTCGAACAGAGGCGCCACGTCCTCCTTCGTCATCGGCTTTGTGACGTACTTGAAGTCGAGCGCCTGCTGGAGGGTGACGTCGATGCCCTTGATCTCGGCAAGTTGGAGCGCTTCCTTTGGATAGAAGTCGTCACGGGTCATCTTGGCTTGGTCGACCGGCACCCTGGCAATGGCGGCGTAGTTCGACAGCGCATCCGGACTCGAATAGGCCCAATCGACTGCGCGACCGAGCGCCTTTACATAGTTCACGAAGGCCTCGCGCTTCTGCTTTAGCGCGTTAGCGTTGGCAACGTTGACGCGAACGGTCTGCGCCTTGATCGCTTCGACATCGTTGCCTCTGCGCGATGATCGCGATCTTGCCCTCCTGCAAGTCTTTCAGTGCGAAGGGCGGCACCGACCAGCCGACGTCGATCTGCCCGGTCATCACTTGCGTGTAGGTCGCGGGCGCGCCGCCGGTCGGCACCAGTTTGGGACTCGCGCCGGCCGCTTTCACAAGCTGCAACAGGATCAGGTTGGTCGACGAGCCGGGCGAAGAGAACGCCACGGTCTTGCCGTTGGTGTCCTTCAGGCTCTTGATGCCGCTTTCGGTGCGTGCATACCAGAACGCATCGGCGGCACCCGTCCCTTCCGCGGAAATGATGCGGACCGGAGCGCCCTTGGAGTATGCACCGATGACGCCAAGGATGCCGTTCGACATCGCGACGTCGATGGAGCCCGCGAGCAGCGGCGTCAACGTGGAAGCCCCGCCTTCCGTGTACAACACCTCGATTTCAAGACCGGCTTCTTTGAAGAAGCCCTGCTTCTCCGCGATGTCGACCATGGTGCTGTCCCAGAAGCCGCGCTGCGCTACCGCGACCTTGAGGGTTTCAGCGTCGGCGCTCGACCCAAGCGCAACGGCGATCAAGCCCAGCAGCAGCGCGAATGTCCTGTGCATGTTCCCTCCCGGTGTTCTCGTTTGAGGACGAGCCTATCTGGAGACTGGCCCTACTCCAACCCGAACGCCTTGAAGCGCTCCTTGGACGATGGGCTGGCGAGGAATGCCAGAAACGCCCGCGCCGGCTCCATCGCAGCGTCCTTGGGGATCGCGCCGGCGTAACCGTTCACATAGGCGATCTCGTCCGGCAGCGGGCCGACCACGCGCGTGCCCGGCACCGCGATGAACTCGCTGGTGAAGGTGATGCCGATCTCGGCATCGCCGCGAAGGAGCGCCAGCGCGCAGTCGCGGCCGGTCTTGCACAGAAACAGCTTGGGCTTGACCTCGTCATAGAGGCCCATGCGCTTCAGCAGATCGGCGAGATAGATGCCGGACGATCCGCCGTGCGCCGGATCGTTGGCGGCGATCGAGCCGGCGTTGTGCAGCATCCGCTTGAAGCCTTCGACCGTGGCAATGTTCGGCATCATCATGCCGTCGCGCACCGCGACGCCGCAGGAGGCGCGGCCGAGATCGGTGCGGCTGCCGGCGGCGAAGCGGCCTTCCTTCTCCAGCGCCTCGATCACCGGAAACGACAGGATGATCACGTCGGTCTTCTCGCCCTGGACGAAACGCTCCCTGTGCGCGCCGACGGTGTTGAAGGCGAGCTCGACCTCGTGGCCGCTCGCGCGCGTGAACTCCGGCGCGAGCTCGCTCACCGGCCCTTCGACCGCGCCCGCGCTCATCACTTTGATCTTGGCCATTCCAATTCCTTTTATCCCGGCAGGAACGCGATCTTGCCCGCCGCCGTATCGGTGATCGTCTCGACCGGCGCGCCGTAGAGCGCCTCAAGCTGCGCGCGGTTGAGCACCGCGCCGATCGCACCTTCGGCGATCCGGGCCCCCTCGCGCAACAGGAACGCGCGGTCGGCCGCCCGCATGGCGTGGTTGGGATCGTGCGTGGTGAAGAGGACGCCGTGGCCCGCCGCCGCGAGCGCGCGGATTTCGCGCATCACCTTGCCCTGGTTGCCGAAGTCGAGGCTCGCGGTCGGCTCGTCGAGCACGATGAACTGCGGCTCCTGCGCCAGCGCGCGGGCGAGCAGCACGAGCTGCCGCTCGCCGCCGGAGATCATGGTGTAGGGCCGCTCGCTCGAGATGCGAGATGCCGAAGCGCTCCAGCGAGCGCGCCGCGATGGCGCGGTCGGCGGCGGTCGGCCGGCTGAACAGGTTGCCGTGGGCGGTGCGGCCCATCAGCACCACCGCCTCGACGGTGAAGGCGAAGGTGGCGACATGCGACTGCGGCACATAGGCGATCAGGCGCGCCCGCTCGCGGCTGGCGTAGCTTGCCAGCGGACGATCGCCGAGCCGCACCTCGCCCGCTTTCGGCGCGAGCAGGCCGAGCAGGGTCTTGAGCAGCGTGGTCTTGCCGCCGCCGTTCGGCCCGAGCAGCGCCAGCACCTCGCCCGTGGCCAGCGCCACATCGAGATTGCGGCCGACCGTGCGGTCGCTGTAGCCGATGGTGAGATCGTGGCCCGACAGGATCATGACAAAATCTCAAGACCAGGTCTTCGAAACGCTGGCGAGCAGCCAGATGAAGAACGGCGTGCCGACCAGCGCGGTGAGGATGCCGAGCGGGATTTCGATCGGCGCCATGGTGCGCGCCAGCGTGTCGATCACCAGCAGAAAGCCGCCGCCGAGCAGCGCCGCGGCCGGAATGAGCCGCGCGAAATCGGGGCCGACCAGCGTGCGCGCGATATGCGGCACCACGAGGCCGACCCAGCCGATGATGCCGGCGGTGGCGACGCTCGCCGATGTCACCAGCGTCGCCGCGGCGACGATGACGATGCGCAGCGGCCCGGTCGGCAAGCCCGAGCGCGCGCGCCTCTTCGTCGGGCAGCGACATCACGTTCATCCGCCAGCGCAGCGCCACCAGCACCAAGCGTGCCGACCGCGACCGGGCCGAACAGCGGCACGAGGTCGGCGACGCTCGTCGCGGCAAGGCTGCCGAGCAGCCAGAACGTCATCGCCGGAAGCTGGTTGTAAGGATCGGCGAGATATTTCACGAGGCCGACGCCGGCGCCGAGCAGCGAGCCGATCACCACGCCGGTGAGCACCAGCACCAGGATCGGATCGCGCGCGCGCACCGCCGAGCCGATCAGATAGACCGCGGCGACCGCGACGAGTCCGCCGGCGAAGGCGAAGGCCTGGATCGCGAACACGCCGAGCGAGAAGTAGATGCCGAGCACGGCGCCGAGCGCCGCGCCGGACGACGCGCCGAGCAGATCGGGCGACACCAGCGGATTGCGGAACAGGCCCTGGAACGCCGTGCCGGCGACCGCCAGCGCCGCGCCGACCAACGCGGCCGCGAGCACGCGCGGGCCGCGCACCTGCCAGATCACGTTCTCCACCGCGGCCGGCACGTCGGCCGCGCGGCCGGTGAGCTTGGCGGCGATGACGTGGAGCAAATCGCGAAAGGCCGATGGGATAGCGCCCGACGGTGAACGCGAGCAGCAGCCCGGCGATCAGGACGGCGAAGGCGATCAGAAGACCGGGGGCGGCGGCGCGGGGCATCGGGGCAAAGTATCAGTCCCGGCCGGCCAGCACATGCTCGATCTGCGCGTCGGTCGGCGTCACGTGATAGAAGCGCGTGTAGAAATCGCGGGTCAGCGCGCCGATATCCTCGGGGAATTGCTCCGGATAGAGAATCTTCGCAAGCCACCACAACCCGATCAGCCGGTTCACCGACGGCGGGAAATCGACCCAGCCGAACGGCATTTTCGGCGACAGATGCACCCGGCCGGCGCGCACCGCGGCGACCTGCGCCCAGACCGGATCGCTGCGGACATTCGCGGCGAAATCGCGGTCGATGGTGACGATGACATCGGGATTCCAGAGCAGCACCTGCTCGACGGAGACGATCGCGAGCCCGCCCTGGCGCTCGGCCGCGACGTTGCGCGCGCCGAGGAAATCGATGGTCTCCACGTTGATCGAGCCGCCGAGCCCGGTCTCCAGCCCGCGCGGCCCGCGCGCGTAGTAGACGCGCGGCCGCCGGCTCTCGGGAATCTTTTCGACGCGCGCCTTGATCGTCGTCATCGTCTCGTCGGCGTAGCGCGCCAGCGCCTCGGCCTCGGTCGAGCGATGGGTCAATTCGCCAAGCTTGCGGTAGGTCGAGGCGATGGCGTCGAAGCGGCCGTCGAGCAGCGCATAGGGAATGCCGGTCTGCTCCTGCACGCGCGCGGCGAGCGAGACGAACGTCGGATTGGTCGAACCGACGTCGAGAATGAGATCGGGCTTGAGCGCCAGCACGACTTCGAGATTGGCGGTGTTGCCGCGCCCGGTGATGCGGCCGACCTCGGGCCGGGCGCAGATGTCCGGCAGCATGTAGACGCATTCCTCCGGCCGGTTGGCGCGCGGCCAGCCGAGCAGAAGATCGGGCGCCAGCGTGTAGAGCAGGATCGCGGCCGGGCGGCCCCGCCGGAAACACGCGCTCGACCTTGCCGGGGATCGGCACGGCGCGGCCGGCGGCGTCGGTCACGGTCGCCGCGCGCGCGAGGCGCGGCGCGAGCAGCGTTGCCGAGAGCCCGGCGATCAGCGTGCGGCGATCGAGGCGCATGACATCCTCACGGCTTGCGGCGGCGGATCGAAGTCTTCTTCGGCTCGGCGGACTTGGCACTTGATTTGGCGGCATTTGATTTCCGCAGCGCGGCTTCGAGCCCGCGCAATCGCTTCTTTGCCGCAACCTCGGCCGCCGTCTCGATGGCGCGATAGTCGCGGACGAGCTCGGCGCCGAATTCGGTGAGCACCGCCCCGCCGCCCTGCGAGCCGCCCGGCCGGGCGCTCACCACGGCGTCGCGAAAGCACTGGTTCATGTCGTCGATCAAAAGCCAGGCCCGCCGATAGGACATGCCCAGGGTCCGGCCGGCCTGCGAGATCGAGCCGGTGCGGTCGATCGCTTCGAGCAGGCGGATTTTTCCGGGCCCGATGGATCGGCCCGGCCCGAAATCCACGCGCAAGGTCAGTCTGGTGCCGCTCACGACGCCCGCTCCGGTCTGGCGGCGGGACGATACCCCGGATTGGTCGGCAGGCGCAATGTCTTGCATCTGCAGTCTTGCATCGCTCTGTTATGGTCAAATCCTGAGCCAGATGCAGCTTTCTACATCTATGTGCAGGAATGCCCGATCTTCTCACCACCGACGAGGCCGCGACCTACCTCCGGCTGTCCGAGCGCAAGCTCTATGAGCTGGTCGCCACCGCCGCCGTGCCCTGCAGCAAGGTCACCGGCCGCTGGCTGTTCCCCAAGGCGGCGCTCGACCGCTGGGTCTCGGCGGGGCTTCTGACCACCGCGCCGCTGGCGCAGCCGGCGCCGCCGATCGTCGGCGGCAGCCACGATCCGTTGCTGGAATGGGCGCTGCGCGAAAGCGGATCGGGCCTCGCGACCCTGCCGGAGGGCAGCGAATCCGGCCTCCGCCGCCTCGCCCGCGGCGACGTCATGGCGGCGGCCATTCACCTGCACCGGATCGAAGGCGACGACGACAGCGCCAACGCCGACGCGGTCGCGAACGCGCCCGGACTGCACGACGTGGTGCTGATCGCATTCGCCCGCCGCGAGCAGGGCCTGCTCGTCGCGCCGGGCAATCCGCTGAAGCTCTCCGACATCGCCTCGGCCGCGGCCGCCCGCGCCCGCATGGCGCTGCGGCCGAACGGCGCCGGCGCGCAGCTTCTGCTGCTGGCGCTGCTGGCGCGAGCCGGCCTCGCCTTCGAGGCGCTGAACACGCTCAAGCCGCCCTGCCCGACCGGTCCCGACGTCGCGCAGGCGGTGCGCATGCGGACGCGCCGATTGCGGCATCGCCACCCGCGCCGTGGCGCTGGCGGCCGGGCTCGATTTCATCCCGCTGACCTGGGAGCATTTCGACCTGGCGCTGCGCCAGCGCGACTATTTCCTGCCCGGGCCGCAGGCGCTGGCCGATTTCCTCCGCACTTCGGCGTTCCGCGAGCGCGCCGCGGAGCTCAAGGGCTACGACGTCGCCGCAACCGGAAGCGTCCGCCATATCAATTGAGGCGGTCTTTCAGCTTGAAAAAGACCGCGCAGGCCGCCATGACAGGGCACCGGACAGGTGGCCGAGTGGCTGAAGGCGCTCGCTTGGAAAGCGTGTATACGGGAAACCGTATCGTGGGTTCGAATCCCACCCTGTCCGCCATGAGAATGATATAAGCTATTGATTTTAAAAGAATAATTGCCTTAGCCCGGCATCTAAGTCCCCAAATTAGTCCCCAAATGATGCAGGATTCTGGCCCTGTGAAACACGGTGCTAAAGGCACTTAAACGGGGGTTCGGTAAGCTCGGCACAGAACGCAAACGCAGCGGCCAAAATTGCCTATTCGGTTCCAACACTGGGCGAAACGCTGCATGGTAACGGCCCCAACTGCGGAAGTTCAAAAACCCTCGTGATGTCGACAAAAAATGCGGGTTGGATCAGTGGTTGGCCCCTCTGCCAGCCTACCGGAAACCCGTTCGCAGTGAGACGGCGGGCGCGGGACGCAGCCACTCGCTGAGCTTCGACCAACGCCGCCGGCCCGAGACGTTGCGCACCGCGATGGCGACCGCCTTCTTCTGTCCGACCAGGACGACCAGCCGCTTGCCGCGCGTGACGCCGGTGTAGAGCAGGTTCCGCTGCAGCATGGCGTAATGCTGGGTGAGCACCGGGATGACCACGGCGGGATATTCCGAGCCCTGGCTTTTGTGGATGGTCGCCGCGTAAGCGGGCACCAGCATGTCGAGTTCGCCAAATCCGTAGGTGACGGCCCGGCCGTCAAAGCTCGCGACGATCTCGCCGGCATTCGGGATCGACGTCGTCGATGTAGCCGATGTCGCCGTTGTAGACCTCCTTGTCGTAGTCGTTCTCGATCTGCATGACCTTGTCGCCGGGGGCGAAGGTCCAGCCGAACCGCTCAACCTTGCGATCGCCGGCGGGATTGAGCGCGGCCTGCAGCTCGATGTTCAGCGACCGTGCCCCGACGCCGCCGCGGTTCATCGGGCACAGCACCTGGATGTCGCGGATCGGATCGAGGCCGAACCGCTTGGGGATCCGCGTCTTGACCAGCTCGATGATGCGGGCGACCGCGGTTTCGGGCTCGTCGGCTTGCACGAAGTAGAAGTCGCTCTCGGCCTCGGGCGGGCTGAGATCGGGCATCGAGCCCTGGTTGATGCGATGAGCGTTGGTGATGATGCGGCTCTGGGCGGCCTGCCGGAACACTTCGGTGAGGCGCACCACCGGCACGGCGCCAGACGCGATGATGTCGGCCAGCACCTGGCCCGGCCCGACCGACGGCAGCTGGTCGATGTCGCCAACGATCAAGAGAGCGGCCCGTGTCCGGCACCGCCTTCATGAGCGACTGCATCAGCATGACGTCGACCATGGAGGTCTCGTCGACCACCAGCAGGTCACAGTCGAGCGGGTTGTCGTCGCCGCGCTTGAAGCCGCCGCCCTTTGGATCGACCTCGAGCAGCCGATGGATGGTCTTGGCCTCGAGGCCGGTCGCCTCGGTCATGCGCTTGGCGGCGCGGCCGGTCGGCGCGCACAGCAGGATCTCGGTGCCCTTGGCGGCGAGGATGCGCAGGATGGCATTGACGATGGTGGTCTTGCCGACGCCAGGTCCGCCGGTCATCACCAGCACCTTGGACATCAGCGCGAGCCGGATCGCGGCAACTCTGGCTTTCGGCCAGGGCCAGACCGATGTGCTTCTCGACCCACGGCAAGGCCTTGTCCGGATCGATCCAGGGCCACGGCAGCGTGCCGTTGACCAGCCGCGTCAGCCGCTCGGCGATGGTGCGTTCCGCTCGGTGCAGACCGGCCAGGAATACGCAGGGCGTTTCGCCGACCCGGTCGGCGACCACCGTGCCCTCCTGCAGCTCAAGATCGAGCGCGGTGCGGATCAGTTGCTGCGGCACCTCGAGCAGTTTCTCGGCCAGCGGGATCAGTTCTTCCGTCGGCAGGCCGCAATGCCCTTCGTCCATGGCCTCGGTCAGCGCATAGGAAATCCCCGCGCGAACCCGGATCGTCGCGGTCTTCTCGATGCCGAGCTTCATCGCGATGGCGTCGGCGGTCTTGAAGCCGATGCCGCGGATGTCGCGTGCCAGCCGGTACGGGTTCTCGGTCATGACCTGGATGGCATCAGAGCCGTAGGTCTTGAAGATCCGTACCGCCCGCGCCGTGCCGACGCCGTGGCTGTGCAGGAACACCATGATTTCCCGGACAGCCTTCTGCTCGGCCCAGGCCGCGAGAATGCTGGCAGCGCGAACCGGTCCGATGCCGCCGACCTCACGCAGCCGGTCGGGTGTCTGCCTCGATGACGTCGAACACCTTGTCGCCGAAGGCGCGAACGAGCTTCTTGGCGTAGACCGGGCCAACGCCGCGGATCATGCCGGACGAGAGGTACTTCTCGATGCCATCGGCCGAATCGGGGAGCGAGGTGCGCAGGAACCGCGCCTTGAACTGCTGGCCATGGGTGCGGTCGTTGATCCATTCGCCCGAGGCGGTGATCCACTCGCCGGCTGCAATGGTCGCGGCATGGCCGACGATGGTCACGAGATCGCGATGGCCGCGCGCTTTCGCCCGCAGAACGCAAAAGCCATTCTCGGCGTTATGGTACGTGACGCGCTCGACCAGGCCGGCCAACACTTCCTGGGCTGATGGTTCCGGCTGCGGCTTCATGTCGATGGTCGCATCAATA
>CAWKOD010000025.1:0-80297 GCA_963850885.1 uncultured Alphaproteobacteria bacterium
ATACCTGTCCTGGGAGGTCGATCTGCTGCCCCGGATAGAGCACGACGGCACCACGCGATTCAGCACGCCATCGTGAAGGGCAGCTTTCGAGGGCGATAAGCCTCCCGCCGGGGCGGGGGAGGTGTTATCTACCGCGCCATGAAATTCCTCGACGAAGCCAAGGTCTATATTCGCTCCGGCGACGGCGGCAACGGCTGCGTCGCGTTCCGGCGCGAGAAGTTCATCGAGTATGGCGGCCCGAGCGGCGGCAACGGCGGCCGCGGCGGCGACGTCGTGGTCGAGGCGGTCGACGGCCTCAACACGCTGATCGACTACCGCTACCAGCAGCACTTCAAGGCGCGGCCGGCGTCGGCGGCATGGGCAAGGACCGCCACGGCGCCGGCGGCGACGACGTGGTGCTGAAGGTGCCGGTCGGCACGCAGATTTTCGACGAGGACAAGGAGACGCTGATCGCCGACCTCGACCAAGCTCGGCGATCGCGTGGTGCTGGCCGAGGGCGGCAACGGCGGCTTCGGCAACGCCCATTTCAAGTCGTCGACCAACCGCGCGCCGCGCAACGCCAATCCCGGCCAGCCCGGCGACGAGCGCTGGATCTGGCTGCGCCTCAAGCTGATCGCCGACGCCGGCCTGGTCGGCTTGCCGAACGCCGGCAAATCCACGTTTCTCGCCGCGGTCAGCGCGGCCAAGCCCAAGATCGCCGACTATCCGTTCACCACGCTCAACCCGCAGCTCGGCGTGGTCGAAAGCGACGGCCGCGAGTTCGTGCTGGCCGACATCCCCGGGCTGATCGAGGGCGCGCACGAAGGCGCCGGCCTCGGCGACCGCTTCCTCGGCCACATCGAGCGCTGCCGCGTGCTGCTGCATCTGGTCGACGGCACCGGCGAGCACGCCGGCAACGACTACAAGACCGTGCGCGCCGAGCTCGAAGCCTATGGCCAGGGCCTCGAGGACAAGCCCGAGATCGTGGCGCTGACCAAGATCGACGCGCTGACGCCCGAGGTCATCAAGCAGCAGGCGGCGCGGCTCAAGCGCGCCAGCAAGAAGACGCCGCTGCTGCTGTCGGCGCAGTCCGGCAAGGGCGTGACCGAGGCCAAGCGCGCCCTGCTCGAGATCATCGACAGCTCCGGCGGCACCACGGCCGCCCGCCGCCGCGCCGAGGCGCCGGCCTGGCAGCCGTAAAGTCTGCTATAGAGCAGCCTTTCGCCCCGACCCGTTGCCGCCGAAACCTTCGCGACCATGTCCGCCAAAGCCCCCGCCCTCGCCGACTTCCGCCGCATCGTCGTCAAGGTCGGCTCGTCGCTGCTGGTCGATGCCGACGGCCGGCCGGCCGAAGGAGGCGTGGCTCGCCTCGCTCGCCGCCGACATCGCGCGCCTGCACGAGGACAAGCGCGACATGATCGTGGTGTCGTCCGGCGCCATCGCGCTCGGCCGCTCGGTGCTCAAGCTGCCGAAGGGCCCGCTCAAGCTCGAGGACAGCCAGGCCGCCGCCGCGGTCGGCCAGATCGCGCTCGCCCGCACCTGGGCCGAGGTGCTGGGCCAGCACGGCATCACCGCGAGCCAGATGCTGGTCACGCTCGACGACACCGAGGAGCGCCGGCGCTATCTCAACGCGCGCTCGACCATCGCCAAGCTGCTGGAATGGCGCAGCGTCCCGGTGATCAACGAGAACGACACCGTCGCCACCACGGAAATCCGCTACGGCGACAACGACCGCCTCGCCGCCCGCGTCGCCACCATGGCGAGCGCCGACCTGCTGGTGCTGCTCTCCGACGTCGACGGCCTCTACGACGCGCCGCCGCACCTCAACGCCAAGGCCAAGCACATCCCGCTGGTGCCGCGCATCACCGCCGAGATCGAGGCGATGGCGGGCGAGGCCGCGTCCGATCATGCCCGCGGCGGCATGCGCACCAAGATCGAGGCCGGCAAGATCGCCACCACCGCCGGCATGCCACATGGTGATCGCCTCCGGCCACGTCGACCATCCGCTCGCGCGATCGAGGCCGGCGCGCGCGCGACCTGGTTCCTGACGCCCGGCAATCCGGTGACCTCGCGCAAGAAATGGATCGCGGGCTCGCTCGAGCCCAAGGGCACGCTGACCATCGACGCCGGCGCCGCCGCGGCGCTGCGCCGCGGCAAAAGCCTGCTGCCGGCCGGCGTCATCCGCGTCGACGGCAGCTTCGGCCGCGGCGACGCCGTGGTGATCCGCGGCCCGGACGGCGCCGAGATCGGCCGCGGCCTCGTCGCCTACGACGCCGAGGACGCCGCCAAGATCGTGCGCAAGTCGTCGGGCGACATCGAGCTGATCCTCGGCATCGAGGGCCGCGCCGAGATGGTGCACCGCGACGACATGGTGCTCGGCGGCGCGCTGAGCGCTGCTGTGCTTGCGACTCTAAAGTCTGCGATCGATCTGACGTCTGCGGTCGATTGCCGCGCGGCAATCCATCACGTTGCGGCATCGCGCGCGTCTCTTCCACTGGCGGGCTCGCAAGCAAGACATCAAACGAAACATCACATCATGGGGAGAGAACCATGAGGAAGACGATCTCGCAATCATCGGCAGCGGCATTCCTCGGCACCGCGGTCACTGACGCCGGCGCCCGCGCATGTTTCCGTTCTTCCCGGTCATTGGCCAAGGCGGACCCGAATTTCAAAGCCGTGAATCCGTACGCAAGGCGGCCAAGTGCACGGCAAGAACGCGCGAAGATCTTCAGGTCGCAGACGGCTCGGTCGACGGATGCCCAATGCAGACGCAAGGCCCCCCTTCCGCTGCGAACCGCGCGGTTGTTTGTCATGCGGTGCGCTGACGCGCGGCAATCAACACGTTGCGACGCGGCTTGATGGCGAAATTCCGAGTCAAGCGAAGAGTCACAACGAAGAACAAGAATTCAGAGCTTGCGGTCGAGACGTGTGCGAACCGCGAGGCGTCTTAACCGACGCTAATCCCCAGCAGTCTTTGGGGGGCACAATGCCCCCCCTTTTTTTGCCAGCCTGCGTGGAACCGCATCGCGCCGCTGCGAATTGTTCCGGCGCGACGTGACACAATCGACGATCAGAAGGCGACCGATGGTCGCCCGGAATGCCCGGCCCTGGCGGCCGGGCTTTCCGTTTGCATGGCGCTCGCGACTGCCGCTAGCGCACCGGGAAATCGAAATAGGTCTGCGGATACGGCTCGTGGCGCAGCGTGAAGTGCCACCATTCCTTGTCGTAGGGCCGGAAGCCGCGCTTTCGCATCGCCTGCGCCAGCAGGGCGCGGTTGGCCTGCGCCTCCGCGCTGATGCTGCTGTCGGACGGCCATGAGCGCGGGCTGAAGAAATCGAACGGCGTGCCCATGTCGAGCTCCTGCGCCGTCGGCGCGGCGCGCCAAGCGTCAGGTCCACGGTCGAGCCGCGCGAATGGCCGGATCGCGCCGCGATATAGCCGTCGCGGAACAGCGTGCTCTTGTCGACGTGCGGATAGAACTCCGGCCTTCATCTTCACGTCGCCGAGGTTGCGCGCCCAGCGCACGAAATGCGCCACCGCCCGCTCCGGCCGATAGCAGTCGAACACCTTGATGCGTCAGCCCGCGCGGCTCGAGATCGGCCACCACCTGCGCCAGCGCCGCGGCGGCGGGCCGGGTCAGATAGCAGAGCGGCTTGTCGTAGCCGTCGATCGGCCGCCGACGAAATTATGCGAGGTGGCGTAGCGCGCTTCGACGATCAGGCCCGGCGCGACGCGTCGCGGCATCGACGAAGCTGTCGGGGCGCTGTTCGGCTTCGGCTGCGCGAAGGCCGCCGGAGCGAGCGTCAGCATGAGGCTGCAATGATAGCGGCTCGAATCATGATTCTCTGTAGCAGAAATCGTCGCGAGCCTTCAGCCATCCAGCCACGCCACCGCGCGGATCGGCGCGCCGGTGCCGCCCTTGATCTTGATCGGAAAGCCGATGAAGCGGAAGCGGCCCTTGCCGACGAGCTTGTCGAGATTGACCAGCCCCTCCATGTGGGTGAAGCCGAGATCGCGGCAGACGTGATGCACCTCGAAATTGTTGCGGCCCGGCCGGCCGGGGCTCACCGCCTCGACGCCGAACATGCCGATGCCCTTGTTGCCGAGCCAGGTCGCCGATTCCTTGGTCAGCCCGGGAAAGTCGGTGATGAAGCCCGGCGTGCCGTGGGTGCGGCGGAAGAAATCCATGTGCAGCAGCACGGTGTCCTTCGGCTTGATGGTGACGCCGGCCGCCTGCTCGGCCTTCTCCAGATCCTCGATCGAGATGTCGGACTTCAGCGGCTTGTGCGACAGGTCGAGGCAGACCGCCTCGGTGAAGAAGTTCTCCAGCGGCACCTGGTCGATCGGCATGGCGTTCGGGATCGGCGTTGAAATGCTTCGGCGCATCGACATGGGTGCCGGCGTGGTCGCCCATCACCAGCGCCATGGTCGCGGACGAAAAGCCGTAGCCGTCCGCCACGCGCACCTCGTCGTGGGTGGCGAACGGCGTGACGATGACCTGCGGATGGTTCGGCAGCACCGCCATCTTGTGTTCGATGTCGCGGCTGAGATCGATCAGGATCATCGGCGTTTCCCTGCGTTCCTGGCCCACGGCCCGCCCCACGCGTGGAAGATAGGGGCCATGCCGGGCAAGGGGTGAGAACGGCCGTCGAGACGTGATAGAACCTCGCGAAATCACCGGATTGAGCATATCTACGTCGACCATGACCGCGCCGCTGAAAACCATCGAAGGATCGGGCGATATCGCCGCGACCATGCGCGACATCGGCCGCCGCGCCAAAGCCGCCGCCCGCGTGCTGGCGCTTGCCTCGACGGAGCAGAAGAACCGCGCGCTCGCCGGCATGGCGGCCGCGATCCGCGCCGGCAAGGCCGACGATTCTCGCCGCCAACGCCGAGGATCTGGCCGACGGCAAGGCCGCGGGCCTGACCGCCGCCGCGCTCGACCGGCTGACCTTGAACGACCAGCGCGTCGAGGCGATGGCCGAAGGCCTCGACGTGGTGCGCGGGCTTGCCGACCCGGTCGGCCGGGTCACCGAATCCTGGACGCGGCCGAACGGCATGACCATCGAGCGCGTGCAAGGTGCCGCTCGGCGTCGTCGGCGTGATCTACGAGAGCCGGCCGAACGTCACCGCCGACGCCGGCGCGCTGACGCTCAAGGCCGGCAACGCCGTGATCCTGCGCGGCGGCTCGGACAGCCATCGCTCGTCGCGCGCGATCCATGCCGCGCTGACCAAGGGCCTGCGCGAAGCCAATCTGCCGGAGGCCGCGATCTCGCTCGTGCCGACCCGCGACCGCGCCGCGGTCGGCATGATGCTGCAAGGCCTCGACGGCAGCATCGACGTGCATCGTGCCGCGCGGCGGCAAGAGCCTGGTCGCGCGCGTGCAGACCGAGGCGCGCGTGCCGGTGTTCGCGCATCTCGAAGGCGTCTGCCACGTCTATGTCGACAAGGCGGCCGCGCTCGACATGGCCAAGACCATCGTGATGAACGCCAAGATGCGGCGCACCGGCGTCTGCGGCGCGGCCGAGACGCTGCTGGTCGATCGCGCCGCGGCGGCGACGCATCTCAAGCCGCTGGTCGCAATGCTGCTCGACGCCGGCTGCGAGGTGCGCGGCGATGCCGCCGTGCAGAAGGCCGATGCGCGCGTGAAGCCCGCGAGCGAGGCCGACTGGTCGACCGAATATCTCGACACGATCATCACCGCCGGCGTGGTCGACGGCGTCGATGCCGCGATCGAGCACATCGAGCGCTACGGCACCCACCACACCGACGCGATCGTCACCGCCGACAAGGCGGCGGCGGAGAAATTCCTCAACGAGGTCGATTCCGCGATCGTGCTGCACAACGCCTCGACGCAATTCGCCGACGGCGGCGAGTTCGGCTTCGGCGCCGAGATCGGCATCGCCACCGGCAAGCTGCACGCCCGCGGCCCGGTCGGCGTCGAGCAGCTCACCAGCTTCAAGTATCGCGTCCGCGGCACGGGGCAGATCAGGCCGTGACATCGTCTGGCGCGTGCCGTACCCGGTCCTGACGCTGGCCTTGCCCCCGCATGCGCCCGGGCATGCGCATCGGCCTGTTCGGCGGCACCTTCGATCCGCCGCACGCCGCGCATCTCGGCGCGAGCCTGCTCGCCATGAAGCGGCTCAAGCTCGACCGGATGTGGTGGCTGGTGACGCCCGGGAACCCGCTGAAGGACACCCGCGGCCTGCGGCCGCTGGAGCAGCGCATGGCCGAGGCCCGCGAAGCTCGCCGGCCATCCGCGCATCGACGTGACCGGTCTCGAAGCTGTCATCAACACGCGCTACACCTACGACACCCTGGAATATCTGGTGCGCCGCTGCCCGGGCGTGCGGTTCGTCTGGGTCATGGGCGCCGACAATCTGCGGAGCTTCTACCGCTGGCAAAACTGGCGCGGCATCGCGAACCTGCTTCCCATGGCGGTGGTCGACCGCATGGGATCGAGCCTCTACGCCACCGGCGGCCGGGCCGCCCAGGCGCTGGCGCGCTATCGCCTGCCGGAGCGGCTGGCCGCCGGAACTTGCCGGGCCGCAAGCCGCCGGCCTGGCTCTATCTGCACGGACTGAAATCCCCTCTGTCCTCAACCGCGCTCCGGGCGCTGCGAAAGACAGCGTGCAAAAGGTTGAAATCCGTGGGCAGCGTGCCTATCTTATGAGTCGTGGCCCCGGCGATTCCGGGGCGTGAGCGGCAACAGAAAGGAAAGGACGCCCCTGACCCCCATCGCAGCCCCGCGGGCCAGAGCCCGTCGTGTGCCCGAACCCGTCTCCAAGCGCCCTGACGCCGAGGAGACCCTTCGCCTGATCCTCGCGCGCCTGGACGATATGAAGGCCGAGGACACCGTCACCATCGATCTCACCGGCAAGACCTCGATCGCCGACGCCATGGTCGTGACCAGCGGCCGGTCGAACCGTCATGTCGGCTCGATCGCCGACAGCGCGATCGAAGGCCTGAACAAGGCCGGCGTGAAAGGCATCCGCGTCGAAGGCAAGAAGCAACGGCGACTGGGTGCTGATCGATGCCGGCGACGTCATCGTCCATGTGTTCCGGCCGGAGGTGCGCGCCTTCTACGATCTCGAAAAGATGTGGGCGGGCGCCGGCGCGCCGCAACCGGCAAAAGCCGGATGCTGAGCGTGAAGGTACATGCCATGAGGCTGGTGGTCGCCGCCATCGGCCGGCTGAAGGACGGCCCGGAGCGCGAGCTCGCCGAGCGCTACCGCAAGCGCGCCGAGCAGACCGGCCGGCGCATCGGCTTTCGCGACATCGAAGTTGTGGAAATCCGCGAGAGCCGCGCCCAGGAGGTCGGCAAGCGCGATGGTCGAGGAATCGATCGCGCTGGCCAACGTCATCCCCGACAAGGCCGTCATTCTCATCCTCGACGAGCGCGGCGAAAGCCTCGACAGCGCGACGCTGGCGTCGCGGCTCGGGCGCTGGCGCGACGATGGCCGCCCGGCCGCGGTGTTCATCATCGGCGGCGACGACGGCCTGGCGCCGAGCCTGCGCGACAAGGCGAGCGTGCGGCTCGCGTTCGGCGCCGCCACCTGGCCGCACCAGCTCGTGCGGGTCATGCTGCTGGAGCAGATTTATCGCGCCGTCAGCATCCTTTCCGGGCACCCTTATCATCGCGCCTGAGGTTGCTTTCGCACGTGGCCGCGGCACTACCTCAGATCGGCGATGAGCGCTTCGGAACGGTTCACCGATTCGTCTCGCGCACTGGCCGCGCTCGCATCGCTCGGCCTCGCGCTCGCTGCTCGCTGCCCCTCCCGCTCCACGCCCAGTCCGCGCTCGATGCGCTGCGCCAGCGCGACCAGGAGCTCGAGGCGATCCGCACCGAGCAGAAGAAGGCCGCCGAGATCCAGGCCAAGCTCAAGGACGAGATCGACGCCATCGGCGAGGACCGCCGCAAGCTCAACCAGGCCCTGATCGACGGCGCCGCGCGGCTGCGCGACACCGAGGACCGGATCGCCGAGACCGAAGGCGCGGCTCAAGCCGCTGGACGACAGCGAGCGCTCGCTGCGCCAATCGCTCGAAGGCCGCCGCGCCACCATCGCCGAGGTGCTGGCCGCGCTGCAGCGCATCGGCCGGCATCCGCCGCCCGCCATCATGGTCCGGCCCGAGGACGCGCTGCAATCGGTGCGCACCGCCATCATGCTCGGCGCCGTGCTGCCGGAGATGCGCGTGCAGGCCGAGGCGCTGGCCGCCGACCTCGCCGACCTGCTGCGCATCCGCAAGGAGATCGCCGACGAAAAGGACCGGCTGGTGCGCGACGTCGCCGCGCTGACGGAGGACCGCCAGCGAATCGGCCTCCTGATCCAGGAGCGGCAGAAAAAGCAGACCGAGACCGAAAAGGTGCTGGAGGCCGAGCGGCAGAAGTCGCTCGTGCTGGCCCGTCAGGTCGACAATCTCAAAGATTTGATCGGCAAGGTCGAGCAGGGCCTCGACAGCGCCAGCCGCGCCGCGCGGTCGGCGGAGCGCGCCGCCGAAGACCAAGGACAACCGAATCGATCTGGCGGCCCTCAACGACCCCGGCCGGCTGACGCCGGCGGTGGCATTCGCCTCCGCCCGTGGCCGATTGCCATTTCCGGTTAACGGCACCCGGATCAGGGAATTCGGGGTTCCCGACGGCCTGGGTGGCACCGAAAAGGGCATTTCCATCGCCACCCGGGCCGCCGCCCAGGTCACGGCGCCCTGTGATGGCTGGGTGGTTTATGCCGGACCCTTCCGCAATTACGGCCAAGTCTTGATCCTTAATGCCGGCGGCGGATATCATGTGGTACTCGCCGGGATGGATCGGATATCAGTGAATGTCGGCCAGTTCGTGCTGACCGGGGAGCCCGTGGCGGTCATGAGTGGTGGCGCTCCGGGCAACGGTTCGCAAGCGGCGGCAACCCGTACGACAGCGTCGAGCTCCGACAAGCCGGTGCTATACGTCGAGTTCCGCAAGGACGGTACTCCAATCGATCCCAGCCCGTGGTGGGCGGCAAGTAAAGGCGAAAAGGTTCGCGGATGATGCGCAAGACATTACTGGTTCTTCTCGGTGCGGCTTCGGGCGTGGCCCTGACATTGCTGGCGACCCAGCCGCGGCTGGTGCAGATCGGCTTCGGCTCCAGCGCCAAGGCGGCCGCCGCCGACACCTACCGGCAGCTCAATCTGTTCGGCGACGTGTTCGAGCGCGTGCGCGCCGACTACGTCGAGAAGCCGGACGACTCCAAGCTGATCGAATCCGCGATCAACGGCATGCTCTCCGGGCTCGACCCGCATTCGAGCTACATGGAGCCGAAGGCCTTCCGCGACATGCAGGTGCAGACCCGCGGCGAGTTCGGCGGGCTCGGCATCGAAGTCACCATGGAAGACGGCCTGATCAAGGTGGTGTCGCCGATCGACGACACGCCCGCCGCCAAGGCCGGCGTCATGGCCAACGACATCATCACCAAGCTCGACGAAGAGCAGGTGCAGGGCCTCACCCTGAACCAGGCGGTCGAGAAGATGCGCGGCCCGGTGAACACCAAGATCAAGCTCACCATCATGCGCAAGGGCCAGGACAAGCCGATCGAAGTGTCGATCACGCGCGACGTCATCCGCGTGCGCGCCGTGCGCTCGCGGCCGGAGGACGACGTCGGCTACATCCGCATCACCCAGTTCAACGAGCAGACCACCGAGAACCTGAAGAAGGCGATCACCGATCTGCAGAACCAGATCCCGGCCGACAAGCTCAAGGGCTTCGTGCGTCGATCTGCGCAACAATCCGGGCGGCCTGCTCGATCAGGCGATCTCGGTGTCGGACGCGTTCCTGGAGCGGGGCGAGATCGTCTCGACCCGCGGCCGCAACGCCGAAGAGACCCAGCGCTTCAGCGCCCGCGCCGGCGACCTGATCAAGGGCAAGCCGGTGATCGTGCTGATCAACGGCGGCTCGGCCTCGGCCTCGGAAATCGTCGCCGGCGCGTTGCAGGACCACAAGCGCGCGACGCATGCTCGGCACGCGCTCGTTCGGCAAGGGCTCGGTGCAGACCATCATCCCGCTCGGCGCCGGCAACGGCGCGCTGCGGCTGACCACGGCGCGCTACTTCACGCCGTCGGGCCAGTCGATCCAGGCCAAGGGCATCACGCCGGACATCGAGGTGCTGCAGGACGTGCCGGAGGAGCTCAAGGCGCGCACCGACACCAAGGGCGAGTCCTCGCTGCGCGGCCATCTCAAGGCCGAGGGCGACGAGCAGACCGGCTCGCAGTCCTACGTGCCGCCGGATCCGAAGGACGACAAGGCGCTCAAGACGGCGCTCGACCTGATCCGCGGCGTGACCACCAATTCGGCCTTCCCGCCGAACCCGAAGCGCGCGGCCAACTAGACACATCGGCAGTGCCGATCGGCGCGGGGCGGCCCAAAAGGCCGCCCCGTTTGCTTTTGGCGGTGCCATTGGAGGGTTTTGGGTACGCGAGTATGATATGGCGGGAGACGGGGTGGGGAGTGACGTATTGCTATGGCGTATTGTAGTTTCAAGGTATGAGAAGAGCGTGAGGTGTACGGAAGGTATGATACAGAGCTGTTGTCTGTGATTGTGAAATATAGCAATATAGTGTTGTGGTTTTGTTATAGTTGGTGTGTTGTATTTTATAATAAAAGATAATAGATAGTATTTAAGTGTGTAGAGAGTTGGGATAGAGGGCGGAGATGATGATTTATGATATAAGATGAAGGTATAATTTGTTTGTGGTATTAGTTTGTTATGGTTAAGGATTAATTAGATAATTAGAGATAGGTAGAGAGGTTATAAGATGTAGGTGGGATGTGGTGGAATGCACTAATAGGGATTTAGAGAGCTTTAGAAAGAGGAAATTATAAGCTAAGAGAAAAGAGATAAGAGGGAGAATTATGCGAGCGGTTTGACGGTTCGATTGGTGAGAATTGCGCGGAGCAGGGTGGTGCAAAGGCCACTGTAAGTAGAATGTGACTAGGAGAGAAAATGATGGGAAGATTAAGGATGAAGAGATTGAGATATTTTGAGTTTTATATGATGAGTTAGTTGTTCGAGATAGAGAGTAAGAAATCTACTCGTTCCACGCCAGGAATAAAGTAATGTTGAGTGTATGGAAGATCTTGAGGATAGTGCGTGGAAGATAGGTGAAGAGATAGGGATATTATGGGAATTGAGATATGAGTGAGGCGTAAGGAAGAGGGAAAAGTGTGAGGTATAGGGAGATGCCGAAGAAGAGAAAGAAGACGATTTTAGAGAAGGACAGAAGTTCATGCAGCGTTTCAGGACCGAAGATGATTTTGATGAGAGGAAGTTTTTATGATTAGTTTGAGATGTTAAAGTAAAGTTAGAGTACGAGAGTGATGACGAGATACGACGACAGCATGTAATAAGAGAAGAAGACCAGAGCGAACTGCGGCCTAAAGCCTTTCGTTCAGATCGCTGGCGAAGATAGAATATAAAGGTTTAGTGATTTATGAGGGAGAAGAGAAGGATGTAATAGAGAGAGAAAGATGAAAAGGAAAGGAAGATGGAGAGGAAGAATGAGAGAAAGTGGATGTATAGTTTGAATAATGATGGATGCAGTATTTCAATAGCGCACAAGTGTGAGGAGGGCTCTAAGCGTTATTGGGCAAGAAATCATCTGAAAGTAAAGAACGCAGTAGACACGTGAGGCAAGTGCGCCGGCGCTCGAGTGGCGTTTGGAGCAAAGTGCTCGAAGCAGTAAGAAGAGAAGACTCTAAACCATTGAAATCATTGCGGCTGAAATCCAAGACGGTAAACGAAGAGTTAACGATCCGGCTTCTACCCTTGCCGCTCATGATTCGCGAGGGCTTGCGGCCGTGGCGGACGATGAACTGAGCGCCCCGCTCGGCCAGAACGCAAAAAAGAAGCGGCGACGCTTCAGGCTGCCGATCCGCGTCTCCGCATGTGATCGCGGGCGCGCTCGGGCTGTTCGTGCTGGCCTGCGCGGTCTGGGCGCTGGTGGTCGACGACCCGCTGGGCGGCGAGCCTGTCGCGGTGGTCGCGACCGGCTTCGATCCGCCAAGTCGGCCCCGCCATGCCGGCGGTCGTGTCGGGCGGCGCCGCGGCGCAAGGCCCGCGCAGCTACGACGGCCCGGGCACGCCGGCGCCAAAGCAGGTGCAGGTCCCGGCGCCCGCCGCAGGCTCAGCCCGCCGACCGCTCCCGCGCCCAACACCAAGACCGTCACCATCATCGACGGCTCGACCGGCAAGCGCCAGGAGGTCGCGATCCCGGCGTCGCGCGACGTCCGCGCGCCGCTCGAGCAGCGCCTGCTCGAGACGTCGCGCCACGGCGCCATCCCGCGCATCGCGCCCGACGGCGCGCGTCCGGCCGAAGTCTATGCCCGCGCCATCAAGCCGCTGCCAGGGCCGCAAGGACGGCCCGCGGATCGCGATCGTGATCGGCGGGCTCGGCGTCAGCGCCAACGTCACCCAGCAGGCGATGGAGAAACTGCCCGGCGCCGGTGACCTTCGCGTTCTCGCCCTACGGCGCCGACGTCGAGCGCCTGGTCGACGAGCGCCCGCGCCGAGGGCCACGAAATCCTGCTGCAGGCGCCGATGGAGCCGTTCGACTATCCCGACAACGATCCCGGCCCGCAGACGCTGCTGACCACGCTCAGCATGCCGAGCAGAACCTCGACCGCCTGCATTGGCTGATGAGCCGCTTCCAGGGCTACGTCGGCATCGCCAACTTCATGGGCGCGCGCTTCACCTCGACCGAGCAGGCGCTGGCGCCGGTGCTCAAGGAAACCGCGCGGCGCGGGCTGATCTACGTCGACGACGGCTCCTCGCCGCGCAGCCTCGCCGGCCAGATCGCCGGCGCCAACAACCTGCCGTTCGCCAAGGCCGAGATCGTGCTCGACGCGGTGCCGACGCCCGCGCATATCGACCGGGCGCTGGCGAAGCTCGAAGCGCTGGCGCGCGAGCACGGCAGCGCGGTCGGCATCGCCTCGGCGCTGCCGGCCTCGATCGAGCGCATCGCGCAATGGGCCAAGGCCGCCGAGAGCCGCGGCATCGTGCTGGTGCCGATCACCGCGGTCGCGATCAAGCCGAAGTCGAGCTGAGCGACCGCGTCCAATGCCGATGTTCGTCATGACCGGGCTTGACCCGGCCATCCACGTCTTCGATTTTGCATCGCGTCTCGGCAATGCCGCGGATGACGAGCCCATGCCCAAATACGAAGACCTGCCCTATCGCCCCTGCGCCGGCCTGTGCGTCATCAACCGCAAGGGCCTGGTTTTCATCGGCCGCCGCACCGACGGCCCCGAGCACATCGACGCAGACCCACGTCTGGCAGATGCCGCAGGGCGGCATCGACGACGGCGAGAAGCCCTATCCGGCGGCGCTGCGCGAGCTCTACGAGGAAACCAGCATCAAGTCGGTCGAGAAGCTCGGCGAGATCAGGGACTGGCTGACCTACGACATCCCGAAAAAGATCGGCAGCAAGGCCTGGAAGGGCAAATACCGCGGCCAGAAGCAGAAATGGTACGCGCTGCGCTTCACCGGCAAGGACAGCGAGATCGACGTCGAAAATCCCGGCGGCGGGCACGATCCGGAGTTCGTCGAATGGCGCTGGGAGCCGATGGAAAATCTTCCGGACCTGGTGGTGCCGTTCAAGCGCGAGACCTACGAGCGGGTGGTGAAGGCGTTTTCGAAATCGCAAGATGTCGCGACCGCGAAACGAAAACGCGGCCCGAGGCCGCGTTCGCTCGTCCGAGCGGCTCAGTGCATCGCGGTGCCTTGCAGGTGCTGATCCAGCGCCTTGAAGTGGTCGAGCCTGGCGATCTCGCTGGTCGAGCTCCGAGCCTTGGGCCATCTCCTTGACGTCCTGCTCCATCTCCGCGATCTGCGCCTGCAGCGCGGCGCGATCGAGGTCCTCGAGCGAGGTCGCGACGTCGGCCAGCACGGTCAGGCCGTCCGGCCCGACTTCGGCGAAGCCGCCGAGCACGACGAGCTTGGTCTGCTCGCCGCCGGCATAGACCGTCATGAGGCCGGGCCGCAGCAGCGCGATCAGCGGCGCATGGCCGGCCAGCACGCCGAAGTCGCCCTCGGCGCCGGGCACATCGACCTGATCGACCTCGCCGGAGAACGAGATCTTGTCCGGCGACACGAGTTCGAAGTGGAACGTGGCCATGCTCTGATCCATCGTGACCCGAACTACGCCGCTTCCGCCGCGAGCTTCTTGCCCTTCTCGATCGCCTCTTCGATGTTGCCGACCATGTAGAACGCCGCCTCCGGCAGATGGTCGTACTTGCCTTCGACCAGGCCCTTGAAGCCCTTGAGCGTGTCGGCGAGGTCGACGAGCTTGCCGGGCGAGCCGGTGAACACCTCGGCGACGAAGAACGGCTGGCTGAGGAAGCGCTCGATCTTGCGGGCGCGCGACACCGCGAGCTTGTCCTCTTCGGAAAGCTCGTCCATGCCCAGAATGGCGATGATGTCCTGCAGCGCCTTGTAGCGCTGCAGCACCTGCTGCACCTGCCGCGCGATGCCGTAGTGCTCCTCGCCGACGATCAGCGGCGACAGCATGCGCGAGGTCGAGTCGAGCGGATCGACCGCCGGATAGATGCCCTTGGCGGCGATGTCGCGCGACAGCACGGTGGTCGCGTCCAAGTGCGCGAACGAGGTCGCCGGCGCCGGATCGGTCAAGTCGTCGGCCGGCACGTAAATCGCCTGCACCGAGGTGACCGAGCCCTTGTGCGTGGTGGTGATGCGCTCCTGCAGCGCGCCCATGTCGGTGGCGAGCGTCGGCTGATAGCCCACCGCCGAGGGAATGCGGCCGAGCAGCGCCGACACTTCCGAGCCGGCCTGGGTGAAGCGGAAGATGTTGTCGACGAAGAACAGCACGTCCTGGCCCTGGTCGCGGAAGTGCTCGGCGACGGTCAGGCCCGGAGAGGCCGACGCGGGCGCGGGCGCCCGGCGGCTCGTTCATCTGGCCGTACACCAGCGCGCACTTGGAGCCGGCGGTCGAGCCGTTGTTCTTCTTCGGGTCCTTGTTGACGCCGGACTCGATCATCTCGTGATAGAGGTCGTTGCCCTCGCGGGTGCGCTCGCCGACGCCGGCGAACACCGAATAGCCGCCGTGCGCCCTGCGCCACGTTGTTGATCAGCTCCATGATCAGCACGGTCTTGCCGACGCCGGCGCCGCCGAACAGGCCGATCTTGCCGCCCTTGGCGTAGGGCGCCAGCAGATCGACGACCTTGATGCCGGTGACCAGAATTTCGGCTTCGGTCGACTGCTCGGTGTAGGGCGGCGCATCCTGGTGGATGGCGCGGCGCGTCTTGGTGTTGACCGGGCCGGCCTCGTCGACCGGATCGCCGATGACGTTGATGATGCGGCCGAGCGTCTCGTCGCCGACCGGCACCGAGATCGGCGCGCCGGTGTCGGTGCACTCCTGGCCGCGAACCAGGCCCTCGGAGGTGTCCATCGCGACGGTGCGGACGGTGTTCTCGCCGAGGTGCTGCGCGACCTCGAGCACCAGGCGGTTGCCGCCGTTCTTGGTCTCGAGCGCGTTCAGGATCGCCGGCAGGTGATCCTCGAACTGCACGTCGACGACGGCGCCGATGACCTGGGTGATCTTTCCGACTGCGTTGGGCGTGGTGGCCATGGTGTCCTCGTTACCTCGAATTAAAGCGCTTCGGCGCCGGAGATGATCTCGATCAGTTCCTTGGTGATCATCGCCTGACGCGTGCGGTTGTACGTGATGGTCTGCTTGCGGATCATTTCGCCGGCGTTGCGGGTGGCGTTGTCCATCGCCGACATGCGCGCGCCCTGCTCGGACGCCGCGTTTTCCAGAAGCGCGCGGAACACCTGCACCGAGATGTTGCGCGGCAAAAGCTCGGTCGAGAATGTCGAGCTCGTCGGGCTCGTATTCGTAGACCGCGGACGGCGCGCCCTCGGCGGCGGCCTCGAACACCGGCGGGATGATCTGCAGCGCGGTCGGGATCTGCGAGATCACCGACTTGAACCGCGAGAAGAACAGCGTGGCGACGTCGAACTCGCCCTTCTCGTAAAGCGCGATGATCTTGTGGCCGACCTGATCGGCGTGCTCGAAGCCCAGCGTCTTCACGCGCAGCTCGATCACCTCGATGATCTGCGCGGCGTATTGCCGGCGGAGCTGGTCGGCGCCCTTGCGGCCGACGCAGAGGATCTTGAAGGTCTTGCCGGCCGCGGTCAGCGCATTGATCCGCTCGCGCGCCAGCCGCACGATCGACGAGTTGAACGCGCCGCACAGGCCGCGCTCGGCGGTGCAGACCACCAGCAGATGCACCTGGTCCTGGCCGGTGCCGGCCAGGAGCCTCGGCGCCGAATTGATGTCGGCGACCGTCGAGGCGATGTTGCCCAGCACCTTCTCCATGCGCTCGGCATAGGGCCGCGCGGCCTCGGCCGCGGCCTGCGCGCGGCGCAGCTTCGACGCCGCGACCATCTGCATGGCCTTGGTGATCTTCTGCGTCGCCTTGGTCGAGGCGAGGCGGACGCGCATGTCCTTGAGGCTGGCCATTGCTGAAGCGCGATCCCTTTACGAGAAGGTCTGGTTACGAGAACGTTCTGGCGTAGCCGTCCACCGCGGCCTTGAGCTTGGCGGCGGTGGCGTCGGTGAGGTCGCTGGTCTTGCGGACGTCCTCCAGGATGTCGGCGTTCTTGCTGCGAATGAGCGTCAGCAGGCCCTGCTCGAAGGCGCGCACCCGGTTGACCGGAATCGGATCGAGATAGCCGTTGACGCCGGCATAGATCACCACGACCTGCTCCTCCATCTTCAGCGGCGAGAACTGCGGCTGCTTCAGGAGCTCGGTCAGCCGCGCGCCGCGGTTGAGCAGGCGCTGCGTGGTGGCGTCGAGGTCGGAGCCGAACTGCGCGAACGCCGCCATCTCGCGGTACTGCGCAAGCTCGCCCTTGATGCGGCCGGCGACCTTCTTCATCGCCTTGGTCTGCGCGGCGGAGCCGACGCGCGACACCGAGAGGCCGACGTTCACCGCCGGGCGGATGCCCTGATAGAACAGGTCGGTCTCCAGGAAGATCTGCCCGTCGGTGATCGAAATCACGTTGGTCGGGATGTAGGCCGACACGTCGTTGGCCTGGGTCTCGATCACCGGCAGCGCGGTCAGCGAGCCCGATCCCGCGGCGTCGCCCATCTTGGCGGCGCGCTCGAGCAGGCGCGAGTGCAGATAGAACACGTCGCCCGGATAGGCTTCGCGGCCCGGCGGGCGGCGCAGCAGCAGCGACATCTGGCGGTAGGCGACGGCCTGCTTCGACAGATCGTCATAGATGATCACGGCGTGCATGCCGTTGTCGCGGAAGTATTCGCCCATGGTGCAGCCGGCAAACGGCGCCAGGAACTGCATCGGCGCCGGATCGGACGCGGTGGCAGCGACGATGATCGAGTATTCCAGCGCGCCCTGCTCCTCCAGCACCTTGACGAACTGCGCGACGGTGGAGCGCTTCTGGCCGATCGCGACATAGACGCAGTACAGCTTGATCTTCTCGTCGGTCTGCGCGTTGAGCGGCTTCTGGTTGAGGATGGTGTCGAGCGCGATCGCGGTCTTGCCGGTCTGGCGGTCGCCGATGATCAGCTCGCGCTGGCCGCGGCCGATCGGAATGAGCGAGTCGATCGCCTTCAGGCCCGTCGCCATCGGCTCATGCACGGACTTCCGCGGAATGATGCCGGGCGCCTTGATGTCGACGCGCATCCGCTTGTCGGCCTTGATCGGGCCCTTGCCGTCGATCGGATTGCCGAGCGCGTCGACGACGCGGCCGAGCAGGCCCTTGCCGACCGGCACGTCCACGATGGCGCGGGTGCGCTTGACGGTCTGGCCTTCCTTGATCTCGCGGTCGTTGCCGAAGATCACGATGCCGACGTTGTCGATTTCGAGGTTGAGCGCCATGCCGCGGACGCCGTTCTCGAACTCCACCATCTCGCCCGACTGCACGTTGTCGAGGCCATAGACGCGGGCGATGCCGTCGCCGACCGACAGCACCTGGCCGACTTCGGTGACTTCCGCCTCCTGGCCGAAATTCTTGATCTGGTCCTTCAGGATCGCTGTGATTTCTGCGGCGCGGATATCCATCAGCCTGCCTCTTTCATCGCGTGCTTGATCGCATTGAGTTTGGTGCGGAGCGAAGTATCGACCATGCGGGAGCCGAGCTTGACGGTCAGCCCGCCGATGATCGCCGGATCGATCTTGACGTGGAGATCGACCGACTTCTCGCCGGTGATCGATTTGAGCGCGCTCTTGATCGCCTCAAGATGGGCGTCGGACAACTTCTCGGCGGCGGTGACCTCGGCGGTCACCTCGCCCTTCCAGCGCGCCACCAGCTTGCGGAAATCGCGGATCATCTCGCCGATCGAAAACAGCCGGCGGTTGGCGGTCACGAACATCAGGAAGTTCGAAGCGAGCCCGCCGATCTCGGCCTTGGCGAGCACGGCGGCGAGCGCCCGGCTGCGCTCCTCGGCGCCGAACACCGGGCTGCGGACCAGGCGATTGAGGTCCGCGCTCTCCGCCATCATGGCGGCGAATTTTTCGATATCGGCCTTCACCGCGTCGACGGATTTGGCGTCGAGCGCAAGCTCAAACAGCGCGCGCGCATAGCGGCCAGCCACGCCGGATACGGTCGAATCTTCGCCTGCCACGTCGGGGCTCTCTTGAAGTCAAATCCGCAGGTTCGGCGCCGGCCCCTTGGCGCGGCACAAACCCTTGGATTTCAAGGGAATTTTCGATTTCGGGAGCCGTCGCCAACCCCGCGAAAAGCGCGGGGTTCCGTAACATAGCCGACCGCTGTGGTGCAACATTTCCGCGTCGGAAGCCGCTTGTGGCTTGGGTTTTCACGGAACCGCGGAAGCACCCAGCACGGCCGGCCGAGCCGTATGGAACTATTACCCACTCACGCTCGGAAAAAAGGCAGGGGCCGGAGAGAACTCCGGCCCCTGCTGCTGTTCTAATGCGCCAGCGGATCGGGCCGCAGCTGGAAGTGCGCCGCCAGCGGCTTCGTGCCCTTGCCGCCTTCGATCAGCCACGGCGTGCGATCGCCATTCGCCGCCCACAGACCGCGGCCCTTCCAGCCGGCGTTCGGATCGTCGATGCGGCCGTCGAAGCCCTTGGCGTAGAAGCCAAGCGGATACGGCACGCGGATCGAGACCATCTTGCCGTCCTTGTTGAGGGCGACGAGGCCGTCCATCAGGTTGGCGGTCGACATCGGGATGTCGTCGCCGAGCCCGAAGGTGTTGTGCTGGTCGACCCACGAGTAGTAGCTCGCCTCGGCGCTGTTCTCGCCGATGCCCTTGAAGCCCGGGCCGGGATACTGGTGGAACGCCCAGCCCTCCGGGCAGTGGTCGCCGGTCGCCTTCGGGCCGTTGAGCGGGCCCTTGCACAGGCGGCGGTCGAACACGCCCATGTGGCCGCTCGCCAGCGAGACCCAAACGCGGCCCTGCTTGTCGATGTCGCCACCGCGCGGGCCGAAGCCCGGCAGCGGCACGTTGTACTGCTCGGCCAGCGACTTGTGCGGGTTCTTGGTCGGATCGATGCGCACGACGGCGCCGGGGTTGCCGCGCAGCGTGCCCCACACCGAGCCGTCGGTCGGGCTCGGCATCACCGCATAGAAGGTCGCGCCGATCCGCATGTCCTTGCCCGGCTCCTGCGGCTTGCCGGGCTCGGTGTACTCGTCACGCTGGCCGTTGCCGTTGGTGTCGAGCACCAGCGCGGTCCAGCCCTGCGACTTCTCGATGTCGCCGGTCTCGTCGAGCATCTTGGTGTTGATCCAGCCGACGTTGCCGCCGCCGCCACCGGTGCTCATCCATAGCGTCTCGTTGGCGTCGTAGCCGAACTGCAGATGATGCGAGCCGAAGCAGGTCTGGTAGGCGGTGTACTTGCCGGTCTTCGGATCGTACATCGTCACCCGGCGGTTGGTGGCGTTGAGCGGAAACTCGACCGCCGACGGGTGGCTCGAGCCCTTCTTGCAGAAGTCGGGATTGTCCGGCTTGTGGCCGGTCGCGGCGAGCCAGACGCGGCCCTTCCGGTCGAGCATCGAGTTGTGGTTGTTCGCCCTCGAGTCCCAGATGTTCTCCTCGCCCCAATAGGCCGAGGGTCCCAGGATCTTGACCGAGCCGGCGTTGCCGGGCCCGAGCGCCAGCGGCATATCGGGCGTAGTCGGCAACACGAAATTGGTCGCCACGTTCTTGACCGGGTCCAGGATCGGCATGTCGTTGCAGGCATGCTCGCACTGCCCATACACCGGCCCATAGGCATTGACGGTCGGATAGCGCCGGTCGCTGGCGATCAGATCGTGCAGATATTGCTTGTCGTTGTGCCAGTCGCGGAGCGTGACCACGATGTTGCGCTCGACACCTTGCGGCCGCGTCGGCTTTGAATCGGGCAACTCGCCCTTCGCCACGCGCTCGGTCCAGTCGCCGAGATACTTGAACGGCATGCCGCCAAGCTGACCGGCGGCGATGGTGACCATGTTCTCGCCGGCTTGGCCGGACTGGATGCGACGCACCCAGGCCTCTTCGTGGCTCTTGACCGCGTCGAGGTGGAACTTCGGAATCGTACGGGTCGAGAGCTGTCCGAGCTGATGGCAGCCGACGCAGCCGTTGTTCTTCATGCCGTTGAGGTAATCAGTGATCTTGACGTTGTTCGGCGCGTCCTTGCCGCCGAAGATCTCGGCCTCGGGGATCTTCATCATCGCGTACCAATAGATCGCCGGGTAATACTTCGCGGCTTCCGCCGCATTGGGGGCCGGCACCGCCGTCAGATTGAGCTGCTTGCCGGGCTCGCTCTTCACCTTCGGTGAATCGACAAGGCCGTAGCCGCGCACCCACACGTCGTAATTGGCTTTCGGCAGATCAGGGATCACGTAGCGGCCCTGATCGTCGGTGACGACGATCTTGATGTAGCGCACCGGCAGCTCGCGCGTTTCCGCGATCACCCAAACACCGGCCTCCGGACCGTTGGCACCACGCACGACGCCGCCGATGTCATCGTTGTCGATGGCCACCGCCGGGGCGGCCGCTTGCTGCGCGCCGGCCGACGGAACGGCGATCGTCATCAAAGCGGCCAACGCAGCCGCAATACCGGATGGAATGTGGACACCCATGATTCGCCCTCCCTGGCGTCTTGTTCACGGCAACCGTATGCGGCTGCTCGTCGAAGCTGAGTGGAGATTAGCCCCAACTCAAGGCTGTGCGCTACCCGGATTTCCCGGCTTTTTTCCGGCCAGCCTGACTGTGAATGCTTTCCGGCCGCGGCAGACCAAGATTGTCGCGCAATGTCTTTCCTTCATACTCGGTGCGGAACAGATTGCGGCGCTGCAACTCGGGCACCACCAGCTCGCAAAAATCATCGTGCGAACCGGGAATGTACGGCGGCATGATCGTAAAGCCGTCGCACGCTCTCCTTGGAGAACCAGTCCTCCATGTAGTCGGCAACCTTTTCTGGCGTGCCGACAAACACGTTTTTGCCGCGCGCGCCAGCGACGCGGTTGCCGAGCTCTCGGATCGTGAGATTTTCACGCCGCGCCATCGCGACGATGCTGTCGTAATGGCCGCGGCTGCCGTTTGACGGCGGCAGCGGGTCCGGCAGCGGCTCGTCGAGCGAATAGGGCGTGAGGTCCATTTCGCCAAGCATGGTCGAAAGGATTTCCCGGCCGACGATCGGATGGATGAGGTTTTGCAGAAACTCATAATCCTTCCGCGCGGCGTCTGCGTCACGGGCGACGATCACGCTCAGGCCCGGAAGAATCTTCAAGTGATCGGGGTCGCGGCCAAACTTGCGCATCCGTGTCTTGACGTCGTCGTAATAGGCTTTCGCGACCTCGACGTTCAGATGCGGACTGAAAATGGCCTCGGCGAATTCAGCGGCAAGCTCCTTGCCGTCGTCGGACGCGCCGGCCTGAACGAGGACCGGCTGGCCCTGCGGGGAACGCGGCACGTTTAGCGGGCCACGGACCGAATAGTCTTTTCCCTTGTGATTGAGGTAATGCATTTTGTCCGGCTCGAAGAACAAACCGCTGTCCTTGTCCCGCACGAACGCGTCGTCGTCCCAACTATCCCAAAGACCCTGGACCACTTCGGCAAATTCGTGCGCACGCTTGTACCGTTCATGATGGGGAAACGGCTCGGTGCGGTTGAAATTGAGCGCCTCGGCCATCTGGCCCGAGGTGACGAGGTTCCACCCCGAACGCCCGCCGCTGATGTGATCGAGCGAGGCGAATTTGCGCGCCACGTGATACGGCTCGTTGTAGCTCGTCGACATGGTGGCGATCAGCGACCGATGTGTTCCGTCACCATCGCGAGCGCCGACAACAGCGTGATCGGCTCGAAATGCGCGATGAACTGCACCGAGCGGCTTTGCGCCTCGATATCGGCCTGGCGGGTCGCGACGCCGTCGGCCAGAAAAACCAAATCAAATTTGGCGCGCTCCGCGGTCTGGGTGATTTCGACATAATGCTTGATGTTGATGTGGGCGTCGGACTGCGCGCGCGGGTGCCGCCACGACGCGACGTGATGGCCGGTCGGATTGAAATAAGCGGCGAGCCGCATCTTGCCATCGGGATTCATCGCGCTCTCCTCTCGGCCAAGCTTACGGCGCTTTGGGCCCGACCGACAGATACCAGTCGTGGATCTGCGCGCCGGTCCAGAACAGCACGTCCGGCTTCTTGCGGATGTTCTCGAAGATTTTGCGGAAATATTTCAGCCGGTGCGGCGCGCCCATGATGTAGGGATGCACCACCAGCGCCATCACCCGCGCGCTGTCCTCGGCATCGGCGTAGATCTGCTCGAACTGATCGATGGCGCGGTCGTAATACTCCGACGCCTTGTGGTGCTGGATCAGCATCATCGCCACGTCGTTGCATTCCTGGGTGTAGGGAATGTTGACGATCGGCTTGCCGCGGGTCTTGAGCCACACCGGCTGATCGTCGAGCACCCAGTCGGCGACGTAGTCGTAGCCGTCTTCTTTGAGCAGGTCCGGCGTTTCCCAGGTTTCGGTCAGGCCCGGCCCGAGCCAGCCCCGCGGCGGCTTGCCCGTGGCCTTCTTGATCGCCGTCGTCGTCATATGGATGTCGGCCTTCTCGTCCGGCACCTTCTGCATGTTGCGCTGGGTGAAGCCGTGGCCGATGAACTCCCACTTGCGCTCCATCGCCGCCTTGATGATCGGCGGGAACGCCTCGATGGCGCAGCCGTTGATCGCCAGCACGCCGGGAATCTGGAACTCGTCGAACACCTTGAGCATCCGCCAGAAGCCGACCCGATTGCCGTATTCGTGCCAGCACCAGTTCGGGATATCGGGCGTCGGCGCGCCGCCGGCCGGCGGCGTCAGCACTGTCCGCGGCATGGTGTCCTTCGGGTCCCACTCCTCGACGTTGACGATCACCCAGATCGCCATGCGCGCGCCGCCGGGCAGCTTGAGCGCCGGACGCTCGGCGATCGCCGAGTAATCGATGCGGTCGGTCGGCAGCATCCGCGATCCGGTCGAGGCATTCATGGCGACGATCTCCTTCTGCAATCGGACCGGATGCTGGCACACCGCAACGCTCCGATGCAATTTGGCGGCGCTATTATTCGGTAAAATTCGCGTAGGCTCCCGATCGCGAAATCACAAGATCGATGGAGGCCGGAATGGCGTGGTTCTATCTGTTTGTCGCCGGTCTGTTCGAGATGGCCTGGGCGATCGGCCTTAAATACACCGACGGCTTCTCCCGCCTGGTGCCTTCGCTGCTCACCGTCGCCGCGATGATTCTCAGCCTGGCCCTTCTCGGCCTCGCGTTAAAGACGCTGCCGGTCGGCACCGCCTACGCGGTCTGGACCGGCATCGGCGCGGTCGGCACCGCGGCGCTCGGCATCTATCTGTTCGGCGAGCCCGCGACCGCCGCGCGTCTGGCGTCGATGGGGTTGATCGTCGCCGGTATCGTTGGCTTGAAGCTGGTCACTTAAAGCCCTGCATGGCGTCATGTGCATTAGGGTGGCGCCGGACGTCGCACGCGCGGTAAAACATCCAGCCCCTCGATCCATCCCCTCGCCATCCAGGTGACCCGTGGCTCCCAAATCCGCCATGAGCAACGCCACGATCGCCAAGCTTCTGCTGGTGGCGCTGAGCTTTTGCTGGGGCCTGAGCTGGACCGCGATGCGGGTTGCGCTCGACGAGGTCTCGCCGTGGGGCATGCGCCTGATCGGCTACAGCATCGGCGCGGCCACGCTCCTGATCCTGCTGAAGGCGCAGGGCCGCAGCCTTGCGATCCCGCGCGGCCGGGACTGGCTGCACATCTTCATCGCCGCGTTGTTTCTCTCGGTGTCGTTCGGCGTCGCCGGCACCTTCGCCCAACTGATGGCGAACACCTCGCGGGTCATCATCGTCAACTATTCGATGCCGGTCTGGGGCAGCCTGATGGCCTATTTCGTATTGCGCGAACGCATCAACGCGCGGGCCGCGCTCGGCCTTGCGCTGTGCGTGGCGGGCCTCGGTGTGCTGGTGTATCCCGTCGCGGAAACGTCTTTGCGCGAACCGATCGGCTTGCTGCTCGCGCTCGTCTGCGCGCTCGGCTGGGGCGGCGGCACGGTTTACATGAAATGGGCGCGCATCAAGGGCGACCTGCTGGCGATCACGTTCTGGCAGGTCATGGTCGGAGCCGTGGCGTTCGCCATCTTCTATCTGGTCTTTCAGGGCGTGCCGAAATTCGAACCGCTGCAATGGCGGACCTGGGCCGGTCTGCTGTTCAACGGCATGCTCGGCACCGGTATCGCCTATTTCATCTGGTTCAACATCATCGGCCGGCTGTCGACCGCGATGGCTTCGCTCGGCTCGCTTATCAACCCGGTGGTCGGCGTGATCGGCGCCGTGATCATCCTCGGCGACCGCCCGACCGTGCCGGATATGATCGGCTTCGCGCTGATCTTCAGCGCCGCCGCCTGCGTTCTGATCCCGCAGCGGCAGAAGCCGCCGCCCGATCCGGCGTGACGGCCGCCTTTACGGCTTCGGAATCTGGATCAGTTCCGCGACCTGCGCCGCCGTCAGCGGCGACGCAATGAACTTCTGCGCCTGCGCCTCAGCGATAATCTGGTCCATCCCGACCACCTGGTCAGGATTCATCGTGTCTTTCGGCAGCAGCTCGCGTACCCGCGCCACGACCTTCTCGGGCAGGGTGGAAAAATCGGCGAAATGCTTCAGCGCCGCCGGATCGGAATACATCCAATCGACGGTCTCCTTGTAGGCCCGGTGGAAACGCACAATCACGTCCTTGCGGTTTTGCAGCATGGCCACGTTGGTCAGGTTCACGCGCCCGGTCCGGGCCTTCAACGCAATCACATCACTGCCGGTCCCGATGATGCGGATTTGTCCGGCGTCCACCTTGTCGAGAAAGAACGGGATGGCCGAAAAGCCGACATCGACCTGGCCGGTCAACGTCTGGGTGAGCGTCGCGGTGATGCTGCCGGTCGACGTCGGCTTGGCCGTCAGCTTGTACTGTGCGATCAGCGCGAGCAGGCCGGCGTGGCTGGACGAGCCGGTCAACGAATAGGCGACCGTCTTGTCGTTGAAGTCCTCGATCTTGCGGACCGGCGATTCGGCGCGGACGTACCAGTATAAGTCGGGCGCACCGATGATCTCGCTGCCGATGATGCGAATCGGCGCGCCTTTGGCAAAGGTGCCGACGGCGGCCGAAACGCCGGCCGCCACCGCGATGTCGATCGAGCCGCTGATCAGCGCCTGGATCGATTCCGGCCCGGCCTGGGTGTAGAGAATTTCGACGTCGAGCCCATGCTTCTTGAAGATGCCGCCGCGCTTGCCGAGCTCGGTCAGTCCGGCATCCCAGGCGCCGCGCTGCGGCACCGCGACTTTGAGCGCGTCGTCGGCCAAGGCATCGACCGCCGCGCCAAGAAACACGGCCAACCCGATGAACAGTGCAGCTGCGCGGTTCATGTTGTCCTCCCCACTGTCAAGGTTTTCCGTTGTCCGGTCATTGAATGTAGAAATACTTGGAATGCAGAAACGCCTGGAATCCAGAAATCCTTGGCGTTCGTGCAACCGGCTACGCAATTTGGCGTCGATGAGGCATGCCCTAGCGTAAATTCGGGCTGATGCTCTTGAGCTGTTCGATCAACGCCGGCGGCGTCTCGTAGAGCTGGTTGACCAGCTTCTCCAGATTCTCCGGCGGCCGGTAGGTCATGTCGAGCTTGCTCTTGGCCGCCTCGGCCAGCAGCTCGGGATCCTTCACCGCTCTCGCGATGGCCTCGCGCATGAACTGCACACGGTCCTTCGGCACGTCGGGCGGGAAGACATAAGGCCGGCCGAACTCGGTGCTGGAGAAGATGAACCGCATCAACTGGCGCTGCTCTTCGGTCTTGGCATAGTCGAAGATCGACGGCACGCCGGGCGCTTGGGCCATCTCCGATTCCTCGGCGCGCAGGATGATCTTGAATTTGCCTTCCTTGAACAGATGCTCGTGGCTGCGGAATTGGCCGTACGACATGCAGCCAGCCTGCACCTCGCCACGCTGCATCGCCAGGATGATATCGCCGGCACCGCGATAGCCTTCGACCAGATGGAATTTCGTGCCGACGACTTTGTTGATCACGGTCGGCACGATGCTGGTCGAAGAGCCGACGCCGACGCTGCCGACCAGCACCTCCTGCTTGAACAGGTCTTCGATGTGTTTTGCCGGGGCCTCCGCGGTCACGGCGCAGATGCGGCCGGGGAACGACGTCCCGCCGAGCCAGTTGTAGCGGCGCGCATCGGCCTCGATGTTCGGCAGCTTCATCACGGCCTGGCTTGCCAGATTGCGCGAAATCGAGCCCAGCACGCTGCCGTCGCGCGGCGCGCGGACGTAGATGAAGTTCGCCGCCGCCAGCGCCGCCGCCTGCGGCATGTTCTGCACCACGATGACCGGCTGGCCGGGCAATTGCTTGGTCAGATGCTTGGCCAACAGCCGCGCGCCGATATCGTAGTCGTTGCCGACTTCGTAGCCGACCACGAGGGTGAGCTGGCGGCCCTTGTAGAACTCCTGCGCGCTTTGCGCCTGCGCGCCGCCGGAAAGGCCGAACACAAGGGTCGCCGCGGCGACCAATCGATACGCCAACGCTGACATCGCAGGTTCCCCGGCTATTCAGCCGCGCGCTTCTGCACCAGCGCGGCAGCAGCTTTGTCGTAGCTTTCCTCGCGCGCCAGCAGGTCCTTGAGGCCGACCAGATTATAGTAGTCGTCAAGCGGAATGAGATGCTCCTGACAGGGCGCCAGCGAGTCGCTCCGCTTGAGCAGGCGCACCACGTTGCGCACCGCGTTCGCCGCCGCGAACAGCGCGATCGACGGGAACGTGGCGGAGCAGACCCCGGCGGCTTCCAGCTCCGAAAGGCTTCGCGCCTTGGGTCCGGCCGCCTGCGACAGCGTCGCCATGTGCGGCCCCGGGATTTCGCGCATCGCCCGCTTGATCTCCGGGATGGTGTCGAAGCCCATCGGCTTCGCCATGTCGGCGCCAGCCTCCATGAACAGCTGGCAGCGCCCGATCGCCTCGTCGAGACCTTCGACGCTCGCCGCGTCGGTGCGGGCGGCAATGAACAGGTCGGGATCGCGCCGCGCGTCGAGCGCGGCCTTGAGCTTGGCCAGCATCTGCTCGACCGGCACAATCTGCTTGCCGGGCAGATAGCCGCAACGGTTCGGGAACACCTGATCGCTGATGAACAGCCCGGAGACACCGGCTGCCTCAAAGGCGCGCACCATCTGCCGCACATTGTTGACGCCGCCGAAGCCGGTGTCGGCATCGACATAGACCGGGATTTCCACGGCGTCGCAGATGCGGCCGTAATGGCTCGCATAGTCGCGCATGTTGGACTGGCCCATGTCGGCCTGCGCCAGCATGCTGCCGACCCCCGCATAGCCTCCGGCCACGATCGCCTCGAAGCCCTCCGCCTCGATCACCCGCGCCGACAGCGCGTCGTAGGCGCCCGGCATCAGCACGAGCTTCTTGCCGGCCATGATGGCTTTGAGTTTTTTGCGGGCGGTCATGCGGTTTCCTCCAAATATTTTCTTCGCCTCATTCCGTTCGGAGAGAGACACTATCTCGCACGGCTGTCGGTCGCCGTTTGCAGCCAGGGCTGCGCGTTTGCCACGCGCTTCTCGAACGCGACGATCTCGTCGGTGTGCTTGAGCGTCAGCCCGATGTCGTCGAGTCCCTCCAGCAGCCGCATGCGGTCGGCCGGCGCGATGTCAAAGATGATGTCGGGCCCGCCCGGCCCGCTGATCGTCTGCGTTTGCAGATCGACCGTGAACGGCGCCGCGCCATTGACCGCCACGACGCGAGTGATGAAGACGTCGGCCTCCGCCGCGGGCAGCACGACCGGCAGCAATCCGTTCTGCAGGCAGTTCTCGCGATAGATGTCGGCGAAGCTCTTGGCGACGATGACGCGGATGTTGTTGGCCAGCATGCCCCACACCGCCGCCTCTCGCGAGGAACCGGCGCCGAAATTGTTGCCGCTCACCAGGATGCCGGGATTTTGGAACTGCGGTTTGTTCAGCACGAAGTCCGGATCTTCGGCACGGGTGCGCATGAACAGGAGCTTTTTGTAGTCGGGCTTGAGGTCGCGCATCGCCTGCACCGGCGCGATCTGGTCGGTGTTGAGGTCGTCCACCAGCAGCGGGACGGCGATGCCGGTGTGGCTCGAGAATGGCTGCATCAGGCACGCCCCGAGGCGAGTTGCCGGACGTCGGCGATGCGGCCGGTGATCGCAGTCGCCGCCGCCGTTGCCGGGCTGACAAGATGCGTGCGCACCCGCGTGCCCTGGCGGTGCTCGAAATTGCGGTTGGTGGTGGAGACGATCCGGTCGCCCGGCTCGCCGCGGTCGCCGTTGCCGCCGGCGCACATCGAACAGCCGGATTCGCCCCAGAAGAAGCCGGCGTCGCGGAACACCCGGTCGAGGCCCGCGGCCTCCGCCTCGCGCTTCACCGCCGACGAACCCGGGACCACCATGGCGATCACGCCGTCGGCGACGCGGTGTCCGCGCACAATGTCCGCGGCAACCTGCAGGTCCGGCAGCCGGGCGTTGGTGCAGGAGCCGATGAACACCCGGTTCACCGGCAGACCGGCAAGCGTCATGCCGGGCGTAAGCCCCATGTAATTGAGCGCGCTTTGGATCGCAGCTTTTCGGCCTTGGTCGGTGGCCGCAGACGGATCGGGCACGCGGTCGGAAATTCCGAGCACCATGCTCGGGTCGGTGCCCCAGGTGATTTGCGGATCGAGACCGTTGCAGTCGAGCACAACCTCACGATCGAATTCCGCACCGTCGTCGGTCTGGAGCGTGCGCCAATGTTCCAGCGCACGATCCCACATCGCGCCTTGCGGCGCATACGGCCGCCCGGCGATCCATTGGAACGCGGTCTCGTCCGGCGCGACGAAACCCGAGCGTCCGCCCATCTCGATGTTGAGGTTGCACAAGGTCATGCGCTGTTCGATCGGCATCGCGCGGATCACCGAGCCGGCATATTCGACAACATGCCCGCGAGCGCCGGCGACGCCGATTTCCGCAATGATCCGCAGCGCCACGTCCTTGGCCGTGACATGCGTCGACAGCTTGCCGTCCAGCCGCACCAGCATCCGCTTCGGCCGCTTCATCGCCATCACCTGCGTGGCCAGGATGTGCGCAAGCTCGGTCGTGCCGCAGCCGAACGCGAGCGCGCCAATGCCGCCGACCGTGCTGGCGTGACTGTCGGGCACCGCATGCGTCGCGCCCGGCAGCACCATGCCGAGCTCCGGCGCGACCACGTGCGAAATCCCCTGCTCAGGATCGTGAAGGTCGAACACCTTGATCTTGTTCTTGGCGCTGCCCTCGCGCATCGCCTTGATGAATGCCGCCCCGGACGGATTGGTGTTGTCGTCCCGGCCGGGCTTGGTGGCGACGGTATGGTCCAGCGCCGAGAACGTCAGATCCGGTCGCCGCACCGGCCGCTTTTGTTTTTCCAGCGATTCGAACGCATGCGGCGCGTGCAGTTCGTGCAATACGTGGCGGTCGATGTAGATCAGCTCGCGCCCATCGGCGCGTTGCGCGACCAGATGAGCGTCCCAGATTTTCTCGAACAGGGTGCGGGGCATGGCTCGCTGCCTTTTAAGTTGGCCGCCATCTTGGTCGCCTGTCCAATCGAAGGCAAGCCGCGCTGGCGCCGTGATGGCGCCCCGGCTAGGCTCTGCTTATCTCAGAGGGCTTGCACGATGAAGCACCGGAACCTGATCTCGCGCCGAACACTGATGCAAAGCGCCGCCGCGAGTGCCGCGCTCGGCCTGAAACCAGCACTGGCACAAAACACCGCTGGCTGGCCGGACCATCCGATCCGCATTGTCGTTCCCTATCCGGCGGGCGGTTCGACCGACGTGCTGTTTCGCATTATCGCCGAGCGTCTCAAGGACAAGCTCGGTCAGTCCGTCGTGGTCGAGAACAAGCCCGGGGCCTCCGGCAACATCGGGATCGATCAAGTCGCGAAAGGCCCGCCGGATGGCTACACCATCGGCGGCGCCACTGTCGGGCATTTCTCGATCAACCAGTTCCTGATCGCGAAAATGCCGTTCGACGCCGAGAAGGATCTGGTCGCGCCGTCGCTGGTCTACGAACTGCCGAACGTCGCGGTGGTCGCCGCTCAGCACGTGCCGGCCAAGACGCTCCAGGAATTCGTCGCCTGGGCCAAGGCGCGGCCGAACGGCATCTCGATCGGCAGCCCCGGGCCCGGCACGACGCCGCATCTCTCCGGCGTGCTGTTCGCGGCGCGCACCGGCGTTAACGCCGTGCACGTGCCCTTCCGCGGCGCCGCGCAGACCATTCCGGCAATGCTATCGGGCGACGTCACCTTCGCTGTCGACAATCTCGCGTCCTACATCTCGCAGATCGAATCGGGCGCAATGCGCGCGCTTGCCGTCACCTCGGCGCAGCGTTGGCCGACCTTGCCGGACGTACCGACCATGGCGGAAGCCGGCGTGAAGGATTTCATCGTGACCTCGTGGGGCGCCTATGTGATGGCGGCTGGCACGCCGCAGGCGATCGTCGACAAGCTGTCGGCGGCGCACAAGGAGATCGCAGCCGACGAAACTCTGCAGAAGCGTTTCCTCGCCGCCGGCGGGCGGCTCCTGCACAGCACGCCGGGGGAGGCCAAAACCTTTGCCGCGAAGGAAACCAAGATGTGGCAGGAGGTCGTGCGTCTCTCAGGCCTGACGCCGCAGTAGAAAAAACTTCGCGCTACTTGTCGCACAACTGCGGCAGATTGAGCGGCGGCCGCAATAATCGCTCGGCGTGGCGTTCGACCATCTGGAAGACCACGGCGCTCGGGCGAAGCTGCGCCACGACCGCGCCGTCGACCTGCTCGGCGGAATAGCGATGCACCTCGGCGAAGTTCTGCGTGAGGAACGGCATCAGCTTGTGCACGAAAGAATCGCCGAACACGACAAGGCGGCCCTTGCCGTTCGGATTGCGATACAGCGTGTGGTCGTGCGCGACCTCGGTCTGCTCGATCTCGGCGAGCGGTACCTTCGGCTGCACCGTCACGTAGGTGTCGTCGAAACGCCACGGCGAGAACAGCACGCGGACAGCCATGTCGCCACCGGCGTAGGGGAATGGCTTTACGTTGTAATGACCGAGCGACAACGTTTCCGGATGGTCGATCGGGATCGAACGCGCCAGCGCGGTCATGATCGTGCGGTAGCCGTAGAAAGCGCCTAGCTCGTTCCAGTGCGTTTCGGTCTTGGGATAGAGCAGGACCGGATCGTGCGCTGCAGCAGCCTCCCGCATCGCCGGACGCGGGTCGATCATGATCGACCGTGCCGGCTCGCTCAGCTCTCGCAAAACTGTGTCGAAGCGCGTCACTGGCGCCGCCAAGGTCGTCGCTGAAGAGATACTTTCCGTAGATGGTCTGCTTGTTCGGGATGACGGCGACGATCACCGGCAGCCCGCATTGCGCGAACCGGTCGCGGACCGCGCGGATGTTCGCATCGACGCGGCCAAGCTCGGGTTGCGAAAATCGCAAGCGACTTCGCGAATTCGGCCATCGTCGCCGGAATATTCTCGGCGTCGTCGGTCCAAAACATCCAGCCGTTGCGACCGAAGAAGATATGGCGGTCGAGCGGGCGCCGCAGCAGGCCAACGTGGAGCTCGGATCCGGCATAAATCAGCGGGTAACGCAGCCCAACCCGATCGGCGAACCATTCGTCGAAATCGCGAAAGGTGCCGGGCGAGAACTTTTTCGGGAATGGCGCCTTGGCGCGGATCTCGGCGTCGCCGCCGCTCAGCCACGGCCCGTCGGTGCCGATCAGGAGCACCGGGATAAGCACCACGGCAAAGTAGACGATGACCGTCAGCCGCCGCGCGAACATGGGGATGTCGGGTGCTGGTCACGGCTCAGAACCGGAAATAGATGAACGGGTTGTTCTGGTCGACCGTCATGGTCGCGATGCAGAGCAGCGTGATCGCGCCGACGAACCCGGCACGCAGGACGCCATAGGCAACCTGCTGCGCCGTGCCGCCCATCGTTCGCTGCAACGCGTCCCGCATGGGCGGCCAAATCGGATAACTGAAGCAGGCAGCAGCGACAATCAGGGCCATCGTCGGCGCGGCCACGTTCGACGACAGCGACAGCATCGTCTCGGACCCCTGTTGCAGGCCAAACATCCGCGTCAGCATGTCGAACGCCTGATCGAGCGTCAGCGAGCGAAAGAACACCCAGCCGACCAGCACGACCACAAGCACGTAGATGTTGCGCAGCACGGCGGGCGCGCGGTTCAGCGCGCGCTCAACGATGCCGATGCGCTCGATCGACAGGAACAGGCCGTGCCACAGCCCCCAGATGATGAAATTCCAGCTCGCGCCGTGCCACGCGCCGCACAACAGGAATACGATCCAGAGATTGCGGGCCGTGGGCCAGAAGCCGCCGCGGCTGCCGCCCAGCGGAATATAGACATAGTCGCGGAACCAGGCCGACAGCGTCATGTGCCAGCGCCGCCAGAAATCCTGAATCGAAATGGCGGAGTACGGGTAGTTGAAGTTCTCCGGAAAGCGGAACCCGAACATGCGCGCCATGCCGATCGCCATGTCCGAATAGCCGGAGAAATCGAAATAAATCTGGATCGCATAGCAGATCACCGCGAGCCATACGCCCCACACCGGCAAGTCCGATGGCGACAGCGCGAACAGGTGATCGGCGACGGCGCCGATCGGATTGGCGATCAAGAGCTTCTTCGACAGTCCGACGGCGAAGCGCACGACGCCGGTCTCGAAATCGGCGAACGTCGCGGTCCGCTCCGTCAATTGGGCGGAGATCGGCCGGTAACGCACGATCGGACCTGCGATCAGCTGCGGGAAATTGATGATGTAGAGCGCGAATGGAACGGGCGAGCGCTGCGGCGGCGCAACGCCGCGATAAACATCGACGAGATAGGAAATGATATGGAACGTGAAGAACGAGATGCCGATCGGCAGCGGAATGTGAGGGCTTGGAATCTTCCAATGCAAATACGTGTCGAGCACGACGTTGGCGTTGTCGACGACAAAATCGAGATACTTGAAGACGATGAGGACGAACAGATTTCCGGCGACCGACCAGCGGATCAACCGATCGCGACGCTCGGCTCCGGCCGAAGCGATCGCCTGACCGAGATAAAAATTCACCGCGACCGAAATCAAAACGAGGACGATCGCGACCCGCCCGCCCCAGATATAGAACACGATGCTGGCGAGCACTAAAACGGCGTTGTGCAGCCACTTCGGCGAACTGAAATAAAGCGCGAGGGTGATCGGGAGAAACAGGCAGACGAATGTCAGATTGCTGAACACCATCGCCGCGGCTCGTCCTCCAAAAGTGGCGCCACATTGGCGATTCCGGCCTGGACTTTCAAGCAGATGGAAAGGCCTGTGACCAGACCGCTAGAAAAAGCTCTGCGGATCGACGTCGACTTCGAGCTTGAGCGTGCCTTTGGCCTTGGGCACGGCAGCGAGCCATTCGCGCAAATAAGCCGAGAGGTCGAATCCACGCGGCGACTTCACCAGCAGGCGGAAGCGATGGCGCCCGCGCACCACGGCGAGCGGCGCTTCGGCCGGCCCGAGCACGCGCACGTCATCATGGATCGGCGAGACCGCCGCGATCTTGCGGGCATAGGCCTCGGTGGCATGCTTGTCAGCCCCGGAAATCAGCAGGCTGGCGAGACGCCCGAACGGAGGGTAGTGGGTCGCTTCGCGCACCGCGATCTCGGCGGAGTAGAACGCTTCGCGGTCCTGCGCGATCAAAGCGCGCATCACCGGATGCTCGGGCTGATGCGTTTGCAGGTAGCCATAGCCGCGGCCTTCCTCACGGCCGGCGCGGCCGACCACCTGATGCAGCAGTTGAAATGTGCGCTCGGCCGCACGCGGGTCGCCGTTGGCAAGGCCGAGATCGGCGTCGACGACGCCGACCAGATTGAGCTTGGGGAAATGGTGGCCCTTGGCGACAAGCTGGGTGCCAATGACGATGTCGAAGCGGCCCTCCGCCACGTCGTCGAGTTCCTGCCGCAGCCTTTCCATCGTATCGACCAGATCGCTGGAGAGAACGAGAATGCGCGCGCCGGGAAACAGCTCCGCCGCCTCCTGCTCGAGCCGCTCGACTCCGGGACCGACCGCGACGAAGCTGCCCTTTGCCTCGCACTTCGGGCACTGCTCGGGCGGCGGCATCGCGTAGCCACAATGGTGGCACACCAGCCGCCGCTTGAAGCGGTGATCGACCAGCCAGGCGTCGCAATTCGGGCAGGCCATGCGGTGACCGCAGGCGTTGCACAGCGTCAGCGGCGCGAAACCGCGGCGATTGAGGAACAGCAGCGCCTGCTCGCCGCGCTCGAGCGCGATCTTCACCGTTTCGGCGAGGCGCGGCGAGATGAACCGCCCGCGTGGCGGCCCTTCGCGGCGAAGATCGATGGCTTCGACCGACGGCAGGTGCTGACCGCCGAACCGCTCCGGCAGTTTCAGGTGGACGTAGCGGCCGCGCTTGGCGTTCACCACGGTCTCAACCGACGGGGTCGCGGACGCGAGCACGATCGGAATCTTGGTCTCGCGCGCCCGCACCACGGCCATGTCGCGGGCGTGATAGCGCACGCCGTCCTCCTGCTTGTAGGCCGGGTCGTGCTCCTCATCGACCACGATCAATCCAAGGTCCGCATACGGCAGGAACAGCGCCGAACGCGCGCCGACGACCACCGAAACCTCATTCGCCGCGACCGCGGCCCAGGTGCGCGCACGCTTTCGGGGCGCGATCTCGGAGTGCCATTCGGCCGGACGGACGCCGAACCGTTCGGCGAAGCGGTCGAGAAACTGCGCGGTGAGCGCGATCTCCGGCATCAGGATCAACACATGCTTTTTTTGCCGGATCGCCTCGGCCACCGCTTCGAAATAGACTTCGGTCTTACCCGAGCCGGTTACGCCGTCGACCAATGTCACCGAGAAGCCGCCCTTGCCGACGCTGGCGCGAAGCGCGTCGCTCGCCTCACGCTGCGCCTCGGTGAATTCCGGCACGGCATGCTCGGGATCGGGGCGGCGCGCCACCGGCTCCGGCGGCAGCACCAGTGTCTCCAGCGCGCCCTCGTCGACCAACCCGTCGATGACGCCGGCCGATACCCCAGCCTCGCGCGCCGCCTCGCTCTTGGCCCGCACCATGCCGTCGGCGAGCAACTGCAGCACGCGGGCGCGGGCCGCAGTCATCCGTTTGGGCGCGGGGCCGACCAGCCGGACGCCGACCTTCTCGCGCGCGGGTCCGAGTTCGCCCATGCGCAGACACATGCGCAGCACCATGCCGCGCGGACTGAGCGTGTACTCCGACACCCAATCGACGAACTTGCGGAGCTCCGGCTTGAGCGGTGGGTGGTCGAGCTTCAGCTCGACGTCCTTCATGCGGTTGTGCAGTCCCGGCCTGATGGTGACGTCGTCGGCCCAGACCACGCCGATGACCTCTCGCGCACCAAGCGGCACGGCGACGATATCGCCGGGCTTAAGCTCAAGCTCGCTCGGGACTCGGTATGAATAGGTGTGATCGAGTGCGACCGGCACCAGAACATCGACGAATGTGGGTGGGCGGAGCGTCGTCATTCAGCGGGTGCGGCTCGTCGATTCGCTCGAAAGGGTTTTGCGCGTTAGCCTAAGCTCGAATGTCTGTAAAACTTCGGGAGAAGTCCATGTCCCACATTGCACGCCTGGCCGCCGCGGCGCTTTCGGCATTCTGCCTGCTCAGCCTCCCGCTCAAGGCTCAGGATCGGATGCCGCCCATCCCGGCAGATAAGCTCACCGAGGCGCAGAAAAAGGCCGCCGAAGTTTTTGCGGAAGGTCGCGGCTACGCGGTGCGCGGGCCGTTCGTGCCACTGATTCGCAGTCCCGAGGTCATGTTGCGCGCCAAGGCCATGGGCGACTATCTGCGTTTCAAGAGCGTTCTGGCTCCGCGCATCAATGAGATGGTGATCATCATTACCGCGCGCGAGTGGACCCAGAATTATGAATGGAATTCGCACCAGCCAGCAGCCTTGAAGGCAGGCTTGCGCCCCGACATCGCTGACGCCATTGCCGACGGCCGTCGCCCGACCGGAATGGCCGAAGACGAGGAGATCGCCTACGACATGGCGACCGAGATCCTGCGGCTCAAGCGCGTCAGCGACGCAACTTACGCTCGCGCGGTTGCCAAATTCGGCGAGCAGGGTGTCATCGATCTGCTCGGGGTCGTCGGCTATTACAATTTTCTGGCGATCGTGCTGAACGCGACGCGGACACCGCTGCCGGATGGCGTACCGGAGCCGCTGAAGCGTTATCCGAACTGAGGTTTCGCTATTTAAGGAACGATGAACGAACGGGTGGGATAATCCCGTCGTGTCAGGCCCCAAAACCACACCGCCCGAAATCGACGTTCGCCGCCAAAGACGTGGCGGTCGAGATGGCGCGCTGGCTCGCGCATCTCATGACCGAGCGCCGGATGTCCGGCAAAACCGTCGAAGCTTACGAACGGGACGCCCGGCAATTCCTCTTGTTCATGGTCGAGCATCTCGGAGGAGCGCCGAATCTCGCCGAATTGGCCATGCTCACGCCGCAGGACGTGCGCGCGTTCATGGCGGCGCGGCGGGCGGAGGGCATCGGCGGACGGTCGCTGATGCGGGGATTGGCCGGAATGCGCTCGTTCGCGCGGTTTTTGGAGAGAAATCACAAGGGAAAAGTCGGCGCATTGGCCGCCGTGCGGGCGCCGAAAGTGCCGAAAACACTGCCGAAGCCCCTGCATATCGACGCCGCCAGGAAGGTCGTCGATGCCGGCAGCCGGGCCGGCGAGGCGCGCGAATCATGGGTGCTTCACCGTGACGCCGCGATCCTTGCGCTCTTATACGGTTCGGGCCTGCGTATTTCGGAAGCGCTTGGGCTTGCTCGCGGCGACGTCCCCGCGCCGGGGCAGGGCGACGCCATCACGGTGACCGGCAAGGGCAACAAGCAGCGCATGGTGCCGCTGCTGCCGCAGGTGTCACAAGCGATCGCCGACTACATCGCGCTATGCCCCTACGACCTCCCGGCCGACGGCCCGCTGTTCATCGGCACACGCGGCAAAGCCTTGTCGCCGCGCATCGTGCAGCTTGTCATGGAACGGTTGCGCGGCGCGCTGAGCCTGCCGGACTCGGCGACGCCCCACGCGCTTCGCCATTCGTTCGCCACGCATCTGCTCGGGCGCGGCGGCGATCTCCGCGCCATCCAGGAGTTGCTCGGGCACGCCTCGCTCTCGACGACGCAAATCTATACGGCTGTTGACACCGATCGTCTGCTTGAAGTCTATCGCAGCACTCATCCACGGGCGTGATACACTCCCCGGATTGGAGAATTGGCCCGGTCGACTTGGGGATGCGACATGAGTCACGGTGTGCACGCGGTTCAGCACGAGGTCGAACACAAGCTCGAGCATGACGAGCATGGCGGCGGCCACGGCCATGGCGACAGCAAGGACCTCAACAAGAAGGTCGCGCTGCTGATCTCGGTGCTGGCGCTGTTCCTTGCGTTCTCCGAGACGATGGGCAAGAGCGCACAGACCGCCGCGCTCAATTCCCAGATCGAGGCGTCGAATCTGTGGAATTTCTTCCAGGCCAAAAACATCCGGCGCACCTCCACCATCATCGCCGCCGAACAGACGAAGCTCAGTGCCGCCGCCGCGACCGATCCGACGCAGAAGGCGGCGATCGAAAAGCAGGTCGATGAATGGAGCAAGACCGCAGCGCGCTACCGTTCGGAGCCGGAAGCGGCCGGCGGCAAGGGCGAGGGCACCGTCGAGTTATCGCGCCGCGCCATCGAAGAGCAGCACCATCGCGACGAATATCTCGCCAAATACCATCACTACGAGTTTGCGTCGGCGGCATTCCAGATCGGCATCGTGCTGGCCTCAGCCACGGTCATCACCGGTATGGTGGTGCTGAGCTTTATGGCCGCCGGCCTCGGCGTGGTCGGGCTTGTCTTCATGGCGTTTGGGGTGCTCGCCCCCCACGTGCTGCATTTGCACTGAGCGGAAGGCTGGAGCTTTTGCGATCGGTGCGCATGCGGCGGCGGATGCGCCACAACAGCCGCAACGCGCGTCCCGTCTGTTTCGCGCGCAAGATGCGAAGCAATCTCCTGATCCGGCGCCTCACCGGTGCGACGAGCCGATGCGCCCAATCGAGCCACATCAGGACATGCTCGTAGAGCCAGCGGAACCAGCGGAGTTGCAGGAGCTTGGGCCGCGTCACCTCGAACACAAAGGCAGTGACGGCGACACCGACGAGCTTGGCGAAAACCAGCACCCCGCTCGCGGCGATCCAATATTTGTGGGCGAGCAGCCAAAGCCCGAGCACCTTGAGCGGAAACAGCGTCACGACCGGGACGACAAACACGATGAGCGTCGCGGCCGGCGGCAGCTTCCGGATGATGCCGGCGAGCCGGGCCTTGACCGCCCGCAACGGCAGCCACGCGACGATCCATTCGACGATCGGCCCAAGGTGGCGCCACAGCCACGCCTCGATCAAGAAGACGATCGCAAGCAGGATCAGCAGAGGTCGGGTTATTCGGCGCACGGCATGAAATCTAAGGGTTTGAGCGACCGGAAATAAGGCCCCCTTTGGGTCGCGCCGCCGGCGCCGGCGGTTCAAACGTCAAGCATACGCTGCGCTACATATGGATTGCGCGCTTCGCCACCGCGAGAGCGGCTTCCTTCACCGCCTCGGGCAACGTGGGATGGGCGTGGCAGGTGCGCGCGATGTCTTCGGCGGCGGCGCCGAACTCCATCGCCACGGCGGCTTCGGCGATCATGTTGCCGGCGTCCGAGCCGACGATATGCACGCCGAGCACGCGGTCGGTCTTGGCGTCGGCGAGGATTTTCACGAAGCCGTCGGTCTGATGGTTGGCCTTGGCGCGGCCGTTGGCGGTGAACGGAAATTTTCCCGCGTTGTAGGCGACACCCGCCTCCTTCAACTCCTCCTCGGTCTTGCCGACCGAAGCGATCTCCGGAAACGTGTAAACCACGCCGGGAATCACATCGTAATTCACGTGCCCGGCCTGGCCGGCGAGGATTTCCGCGACCGCCATGCCCTCGTCCTCGGCCTTGTGCGCCAGCATCGGGCCGGCGATCACGTCGCCGATCGCGTAGATGCCTTTGACGCTGGTCGCGTAGTGCGCATCGACGATGACGCGGCCGCGGTTGTCCTTCTGCACGCCGACCTCGTCGAGGCCTAGACCTTCGGTGTAGGGCACGCGCCCGATGGCGACGAGCACCACATCGGCCTCGATCGTTTCCGCCGCGCCACCTTTGGCCGGCTCGACCTTGGCATTGAGCACCGCGCCCGATGAATCGACCCCGGTGACCTTGCAGCCGAGCTTGAAGACGATGCCCTGCTTTTCCAGGATGCGCTGCGACTGCCGGCACACTTCATTGTCCATGCCGGGAAGGATGCGATCGAGGAACTCGACCACCGTTACCTGCGAGCCGAGCCGCCGCCACACCGAGCCGAGTTCAAGGCCGATCACGCCGGCGCCGATCACCAGGAGACGCTGCGGCACCTTGTCGAGCGCGATAGCTTGATCCGACGTGACGATACGCTTGCCATCGATGTCGACGCCCTTGAGCTTCGCCACATCCGAACCGGTGGCGATGACGATGGCCTTGGTTTCCAGCGTTTGGGTCTTGCCGTCGGCGCCTTTCACCTCGACCTTGCCGGGGCCGGCGATGCGCCCGGCGCCGTGCACCGAATCGATCTTGTTCTTCTTGAGCAGGAATTCGACGCCCTTGACGTTGCCGTCGACGCCCTCGTCCTTGAACTTCATCAGCGCGGCGAGATCGAGCTTCGGCGTGCCGACCCCAATGCCCATCTTGGCGAAGGAGTGACCGGCCTCCTCGAACATCTCGGACGCGTGCAGCAGCGCCTTTGACGGAATGCAGCCGACGTTGAGACAGGTGCCGCCGTGGGTGGCACGCTTCTCGACCACCGCCACCTTCTGGCCGAGTTGCGCCGCACGGATCGCGCAGACATAGCCGCCGGGACCGGTTCCGATGACGATGAGATCGTAGGCCATCACACACTCCTCATTGTCACCGCGACGGCGAAAGGACTTCCGCACCGCGGCCGGCGTCCCACAAGGCTCGCCGCCGAGGGTTACAAATCCAGCACCAGCCGAGCCGGGTCTTCCAGAACGTCCTTCACCTTGACCAGGAACGTCACCGCCTCGCGGCCGTCGACGATGCGGTGGTCGTAGGACACCGCGAGATACATCATCGGCCGCGCTTCGATCTTGCCGGCAACAACCACCGGGCGTTCCTGGATTTTGTGCATGCCGAGGATGCCGGACTGCGGCGCGTTGAGGATCGGCGTCGACATCAGCGAGCCATAGACACCACCGTTGCTGATGGTGAAGGTGCCGCCCTGCATCTCCTCGATCTTCAGCGCGCCATCGCGGGCGCGGCGGCCGAAATCGGAGATGGTCTTTTCGATGTCGGCGAGCGACTTGGCGTCGGCGTCGCGCACCACCGGCACGACGAGGCCTTTCTCGGTGCCGACCGCGACGCCGATGTGATAATAATTCTTGTAGATCAGATCGGTGCCGTCGATCTCGGCGTTGACGGCGGGGATTTCCTTCAGCGCCGCGACGCAGGCGCGCACGAAGAAGCCCATGAAGCCGAGCTTGACGCCGTGGCGCTTCTCGAACTGATCCTTGTACTGATTGCGCAGGTGCATGACCGCGCTCATGTCGACCTCATTGAAGGTCGTCAGCATGGCGGCGGTGCTCTGCGCCTCCTTGAGCCGCCGCGCGATGGTCTGGCGGAGCCGCGTCATCTTCACGCGTTCCTCGCGTGCGGCGTCGTCGGCCGGCGACGGCGCCCGCATCTGCGCGGCGGTCTGCGCAACCGGGGTGGGCGAAGCAGCCGCACGTTCGATCGCCGCCATCATGTCGCCCTTGGTGACACGGCCGTCCTTGCCGGAACCATCGACCTTGGCGGGATCGACGCCAGTTTCAGCGGCCATCTTGCGCACCGACGGTGCCAGCGGCATATCACTGGAAGACGCGGTGGCGGGCGCAGTCTTAGGCTGTTCCGCCTTGGGTTCTTGCGCCTTCATGGCGGCGCCGGGCTTCGCAGCGGCAGGCGCGCCGGCGCCTTCCTTGATCTGGCCAAGCAAAGCGCCGACCGCGACAGTCTCGCCATCCTTGGCGGCGATATCGGACAGCACGCCCGCGGCGGGCGCCGGCACCTCGATCGTCACCTTATCGGTCTCGAGCTCGACCAGCGGCTCGTCCACCGCGACGGCTTCGCCGGGCTTCTTGAACCATTTGCCGATGGTCGCTTCGGTGACCGACTCGCCAAGCGTGGGAACGCGGATCTCAGCCATAACTTGTGCCTCTCAGCCCAACGCTTCTTCCAGCAACTGCTTCAACTGCGCCTGGTGCTTCGACATCTGACCCACCGCGGTCGCGGCCGAGGCCGGGCGCGTAGCGTAGCGCGGACGGCGGTTCTTGGCTTCGATCTGGTTGAGCACCCATTCGAGATAGTGCTCGACGAAGTGCCAGGCGCCCATGTTGCGCGGCTCCTCCTGGCACCAGACGATCTCGGCCTGCTTGAAACGCCCAAGCTCCATCACCAGCGCCTTGGTCGGGAACGGATAAAGCTGTTCGACGCGCAGGATGTAGATGTCGTCGATGCCGCGCTTCTCGCGCTCCTCGTAGAGATCGTAATAGACCTTGCCCGAGCACAGCACGACGCGGCGGATCTTGTTGTCGGGTTGAAGTTTGATCTTCTCGTCGGGCAGCAGTTGCGCGTCGTCCCACAGCACGCGATGGAACGAGGTTCCGGCCGCCATCTCGTCGAGCCGCGACACTGCGCGCTTGTGGCGAAGCAGCGACTTCGGCGTCATCAGGATCAACGGCTTCCTGATCTCGCGCTTGAGTTGGCGGCGCAGCGCGTGAAAGTAGTTCGCCGGCGTCGAGATATTGCAGACCTGCATGTTGTCTTCGGCGCACATCTGCAGGAACCGCTCGAGCCGCGCCGAGGAATGCTCCGGGCCCTGCCCTTCGTAGCCGTGCGGCAGCAGACAGACGAGCCCGGACATGCGGAGCCACTTGCGCTCGCCCGACGAGATGAACTGGTCGAACAGCACCTGCGCGCCGTTGGCGAAATCGCCGAACTGCGCCTCCCACAAGGTCAGCGCGTTCGGCTCGGCAAGCGAATAGCCGTACTCGAAGCCGAGCACCGCTTCCTCCGACAGCATCGAGTTGATCACCTCGAAGCGGCCCTGTTTCTCAGCGAGATGGTTCAGCGGCGTGTGGCGGTCCTCGTTCTCCTGGTCGATCAGCACCGAGTGGCGCTGCGAGAACGTGCCGCGCTCGCTGTCCTGACCGGACAGCCGCACCGGAGTGCCGTCGAGCAGCAGCGAGCCGAACGCCAATGCCTCGGCGGTCGACCAGTCGATGCCCTCGCCGGTCTCGATCGCCTTGCCGCGTGCATCGAGGAAGCGCTGGATGGTGCGGTGAACGTGGAAGCCCTGCGGCACCGCCGTGAGCTTGTGACCCATGTCCCGCAAGGTCTCGACGGCGACGCCGGTGTTGCCGCGGCGGGGGTCGTCGACGGCGCCTGCGGGCTTCATGCCCGACCAGCGGCCATCGAGCCAATCGGCATTGTTGGCCTTGTAGCCCTGGCTCGCCTCCTGCTCGGCGTCGAGCCGCGCACGCCAATCGGCCTTCATCTTCTCGACTTCGCCGTCGGTGACGACGCCCTCGCCGGCGAGGCGTTTGGCGTAGATGTCGAGCGTGCTCGGATGCGAGCGGATCGCCTTGTACATCAGCGGCTGGGTGAACGACGGCTCGTCGCCCTCGTTGTGACCGAAGCGGCGGTAGCAGAACATGTCGACCACGACCGGCACTTGGAATTTCTGCCGGAACTCCGTCGCGACCTTCGCGGCGTACACCACCGCCTCGGGATCGTCGCCGTTGGCGTGAAAGATCGGCGCCTCGATCATCTTCGCCACGTCGGACGGATACGGCGAAGAGCGCGAGAAGCGCGGATAAGTGGTGAAGCCGATCTGGTTGTTGACGATGAAATGCACCGAGCCCCCGGTGCGATGGCCGCGCAGGCCGGATAACCCAAAGCACTCCGCGATCACGCCCTGGCCGGCGAACGCCGCATCGCCAGAGATCAGCAGCGGCATCACCATGGTGCGGTCCTCGCGGGTCGCGCCATGCTGGTCCTGCTTGGCGCGCACCTTGCCGAGCACCACCGGATTGACGATCTCCAGATGTGACGGATTGGCGGTGAGCGACAGATGCACGCTGTTGCCGTCGAACTCGCGGTCCGATGAAGCGCCAAGGTGGTACTTCACGTCGCCCGAGCCTTCGACGTCGTCGGGCGACGACGAGCCGCCCTTGAACTCGTGGAAGATGGCGCGGTGCGGCTTGTTCATCACCTGCGACAGCACGTTGAGCCGGCCGCGATGCGCCATGCCGATGATGATCTCTTTGACGCCGAGCGCGCCGCCACGCTTGATGATCTGTTCCAGCGCCGGGATCATCGACTCGCCGCCGTCGAGGCCGAACCGCTTGGTGCCGGTGAACTTCACGTCGCAGAACTTCTCGAAGCCGTCGGCCTCAACCAGCTTGTTGAGGATTGCGCGCTTGCCCTCGCGGCTGAAGTTGATCTCCTTGTCGCGGCCCTCGATACGCTCCTGCATCCAGGCCTTCTGCACCGGATCGGAGATATGCATGAACTCAACGCCAAGCGTCTGGCAGTAGGTGCGGCGCAGAATCGCCAGAACCTCACGCATGGTCGCGAACTCAAGACCGAGCACCTTGTCGAGGAAAATCCTGCGGTCGAGATCGGCGTCGGTGAATCCGTAAGAGTGCGGATCAAGCTCCGCTTCGGCCTTTTCGCCTTCGAGTCCGAGCGGGTCGAGCTTGGCGTGGAAGTGGCCGCGGATCCGGTAGGCGCGGATCAGCATCAGCGCGCGGATCGAATCGCGCGTCGCCTGCTGCACCTCGGCGGCGGAAATTTCGACGCCCTTGGCCTGAGCTTTGCCCTTGATCTTGTCGCCGACGGTCTTCTCGACTTCGCTCCAATCGCCGGTCAGCGCCGCAATCAATTCGCCGTTGGCGTGCTGGAGATTCGGCCGCTGCCACGACGGGCCACTGGCGCTCTTGAGTACGTCGCTCCGCTCGTCCTTCAGACTTTCGAAGAACGCGCGCCACTCGGCGTCGACCGATGCCGGATCGGCCTCATAGCGGGATTGGAGTTGTTCGACATAGGCGGCGTTGCCGCCATAAAGGAAAGAGGTGCGGGCAAACGCCGCATTCGCGTCCTGGCGAGACATTTCACGTCCTTAGCGGGGCATGAGGCCCCGGATAGGCGGCGCATAGGTAAGTGAACCCGCAACCGCCGACGGTTCTCTATGACTCAAATCTATGACATCCGGAAGGCTACGAAAGGCCCACAGCCTTACAAATGATCCAAGGAGTGAATCAGCCTTTCAGAAGCTCAACCAGCGTCTTTCCGATCCGAGCCGGAGACGGTGATACCTTGATTCCAGCCGATTCCATTGCCGCAATTTTGGACTCGGCGTCACCCTTGCCGCCCGCGATGATCGCGCCGGCATGACCCATGCGGCGGCCGGGCGGCGCGGTGCGGCCGGCGATGAAGCCGACCATCGGCTTCTTGCGACCCTTCTTGGCCTCATCCTTGAGGAATTGCGCGGCGTCTTCCTCCGACGCGCCGCCGATCTCGCCGATCATCACGATCGCCTCGGTCGCCTTGTCGGCGAGGAACAACTCCAGTCCCTCGATGAAATCCATGCCCTTCACCGGGTCGCCGCCGATGCCGAGCGCCGTGGTCTGGCCGAGCCCCTCGCGGGTGGTCTGGAACACCGCCTCGTAGGTCAGCGTGCCGGAGCGCGACACGATCCCGACCTTGCCGGGCTTGAAGATGGAGGCCGGCATGATGCCGATCTTGCATTCGCCGGCGGTCATCACGCCGGGGCAGTTCGGCCCGATCAGGCGCGACTTCGAGCCGGACAGCGAACGCTTCACCTTCACCATATCCTCGACTGGAATGCCTTCGGTGATGCAGACGATCAGTGCAATCTCGGCTTCGATCGCCTCGGAGATCGCATCGGCCGCGCCCGGCGGCGGCACGTAGATCACGCTGGCGTTGCAACCGGTCTTGGCTTTGGCCTCGGCGACGGTATCGAACACCGGCAAATTGAGATGCGTCGAGCCGCCTTTGCCGGGCGAGGTGCCGCCGACCATCTTGGTGCCGTAGGCGACCGCCTGCTCGGAATGGAAGGTGCCGTTCTTGCCGGTGAAGCCCTGGCAAATGACCTTGGTGTTCTTGTCGACGAGGATTCCCATCACGCGCCCCTGTTCACCGCGGCGACGATCTTCTGCGCGGCGTCGTCGAGGTCGATGGCCGAGGTCACGTTGAGCTTCGAACTCGGAAATGATCTTCTTGCCCTGCTCGACGTTGGTGCCTTCGAGCCGCACCACCAGGGGCACCTTCAAGCCGACTTCTTTCACCGCGGCGACCACGCCTTCGGCGATCACATCGCATTTCATGATGCCGCCGAAGATGTTGACCAGGATACCCTTCACCTTCGGATCGGAGGTGATGATCTTGAACGCCGCCGCGACCTTGTCCTTCGACGCGCTGCCGCCGACGTCGAGGAAGTTCGCCGGTTCCATGCCGTACAGCTTGATGATGTCCATGGTCGCCATGGCGAGACCGGCGCCGTTGACCATGCAGCCGATCGAGCCGTCGAGCGCGACGTAATTGAGATCGTACTTTGCCGCCTCGGTTTCCTTCTCGTCTTCCTCGGTGATGTCGCGCAGCGCCGCCACCTCGGGGTGGCGGAACAGCGCGTTGTCGTCGAAGCCGATCTTGGCGTCCAAGCAGATCAGCTTCTTGTCCTTGGTGACGACCAGCGGGTTCACCTCGAGCAGGCTCATGTCCTTCTCGGTGAAGGCGCGATAAAGCCCGGTGAGCAGCGGGCTCAGCTGCTTTTGCAGATCGGCATCGAGGCCGAGCGCCTTGGCGATGCGGCGCACGTGATGCGGCCAGATGCCTTCAACCGGATCGACCGCCACCGTGATGATCTTGTCGGGCGTGTCGTGCGCGACCTTCTCGATATCCATGCCGCCTTCGGTCGAGACCACGATCGCCACCCGGGAATTGCCGCGATCGACCAGCATCGACAGGTAGAATTCCTTGTCGATCGCCGAGCCGTCCTCGATGTAGAGGCGATTCACGATCTTGCCCTTCGGGCCGGTCTGGTGCGTGACCAAGGTCGAGCCGAGGATGCGCGTCGCTTCCTTCTTCACATCGTCGATCGATTTCACCACCTTGACGCCGCCGGCCTTGCCGCGGCCGCCGGCGTGGATCTGCGCCTTCACCACCCAGACCGGGCCGCCAAGCTGCTCCGCCGCCTGCACCGCCTCGCCGGCGGTGAATGCCGGAATGCCTTTCGGCACCGGCACACCGAACTCCTTCAGCACCGCCTTGGCCTGGTACTCATGAATGTTCATGTGCTGGGTCCAAACTCAGCATGTCATGCCCCGCGAAGGCGGGGCATCCAGTGCCCATAAGAGACTAGTACGAAATTTGACGACCAACAGCACCCACGGTGACTACTGGATCGCCCGCCTGACGTCCGGGCGATGGCGAGCGCGCGTCAGCGCTTTCCGAGATCCGGCGCGATCTTCTGACAGGCCTCGACCAAGCCCTTCACCGAGGCAACCGACTTGTCGAAATCGGCCCGCTCGGCGCCGGCCAGATCGAGCTCGACGATGCGCTCGACGCCCTTGGCGCCGATCACCACCGGCACGCCGACATAGAGGCCTTTCACGCCGTATTCGCCGTTGAGCCAGGCCGCGCAAGGCAGCACGCGCTTCTTGTCGCGCAGATAGCTCTCGGCCATCGAAATCGCCGACGAGGCCGGCGCATAGAACGCCGAGCCGGTCTTGAGCAGGTTGACGATCTCGGCGCCGCCGTTGCGGGTGCGATTGAAGATCTCGTCGACGCGCGCCTGCGTGGTCCAGCCCATCTTGATCAGGTCGGGCAGCGGAATGCCGGCAACGGTGGAGTAGCGCGCCATCGGCACCATGGTGTCGCCGTGACCGCCGAGCACGAAGGCGCTGACATCCTCGACCGAGACGTTGAACTCATCGGCGAGGAAATAGCGCAGCCGCGCCGAGTCGAGCACGCCGGCCATGCCGACCACCATGTTCCGGGGCAGGCCGCAGGACTTCTGCAGCGCCCACACCATGGCGTCGAGCGGATTGGTGATGCAGATCACGAAAGCGTTGGGCGCGTACTTCTTCAAGCCCGCGCCGACCTGGTCCATGACCTTGAGGTTGATGCCGAGCAGGTCGTCGCGGCTCATGCCGGGCTTGCGCGGCACGCCGGCGGTGACGATGCAGACGTCGGCGCCTTCCATCGCCTCGTAGGCGTTGGTGCCCATGAACTTGGCGTCGAAGCCCTCGACCGGCGAGGACTGGATGAGGTCGAGCGCTTTGCCCTGCGGGACGCCCTCGGCGATGTCGAACAGCACGACGTCGCCGAGTTGCTTGAGGCCGATGAGGTGAGCGAGCGTGCCGCCGATTTGGCCTGCGCCGATCAACGCAATCTTGTTACGCGCCATGTGGGGAAAATCCTTATAGGACGGTCGAAATCACCCGGTTGTCGGGTCATTAGCCCTTTCGGCAGGGCCGTTCAAGTCGGCACAAAAGCAGACCGCGGCTGGATTGTCGGAAAATGGGCCGAGCGATAGCTTGATCGGATCGGCGTCTATCGTGTCCGGTCCTGCCGACGGGAGCGCCATCATGGTTCTGAGACGACTGGTTGCGGCATCGCTGCTGACGTTCGGGCTCGGTCTTCGGCTGGGGCGCGGCATCCGCGCAGATCTATCCGGACCGCCTCATCAAGGTGATCGTGCCGTTCGTGCCGGGCTCGCCGGTCGATGCCGCCGCTCGCGTCATCACCCAGCACATCCAGACCCGTCTCGGCCAGAACATGGTGATCGAGAACAAGCCGGGCGGCGGCACGACGATCGGGCTGAAGGCCGTGATGGCCGCGCCGGCCGACGGCTACACGCTGCTCTTCATCGGGCCGAACCTGGTCTACACGCCGGTGCTCTATCCCAGCATGAACTTCGACCCGTTCAGGAGCCTCGCCCCGGTGGCGAGCGTGGTCAGCTATTCGCACGTGATGGTGGTCGCGCCGGCCGTGCCGGCCAGGACCGTCAAGGAGCTGGTCGCGCACATCAAGGCCAATCCCGGCAAGGTGACGTTCGGCTACGGGCTCGCCACCACCCCGCACATCCTGAGCGAGACGTTCCGTCAGGTAACCGGCGCCGATTTCGCCGGCATCCCCTATCGCGGCGGCGAGCAGGCGCGCGCCGATCTGCTCGGCGGCCGGATCGACATCAACATGGCGCCGACCGCGAACCTGCTCGCCCTCATCCAGGACGGCAAGGCGCGACCGCTCGCCTTCACCGGGCCAAAGCGCAGCCCGGATTTGCCGGACGTGCCGACCATGACCGAAAGCGGCTTTCCGGAGGTCGGCTACAACCCGGATGTCTGGCTCGGCTTCTTGGCGCCGATCGGCACGCCGGACGCCGTGGTTCGCCGGATCAACGCAGCCGTCGCCGAAGCCCTCGCCTCCGCCGAGATGAAGGCCGTGCTGTCGAAGCTCGGCTTCGACCCGATGGTGACGACCCCGGAGCAGTTCGGAGCGTTCATCGCCAACGAGTTGCGCAAATGGCCGCCGCTCCTCCAGGCAGCCGGCTTGAAGGCCGAGTGAATCGCTCCACCGAAGTGGTGGCGGCAGCGCGACGCATTGCTGCGCTGACCGGCCGGCAGTACCGTTGCCACCCAGAATAAAACCGTCCGGAGGCGGGAGTGACAATGTTTCGGGCGTTCGGAGCGGCGCTGCTCGGCCTCGCGATGGCCTGTGGCACGGCCGAGGCGCAGGACTATCCCTCGCAGACCATCAAGCTGATCGTGCCGTTCCTTGCGGGTGGGCCGGTCGACGCGCTGTCGCGCGTCGTCGCCCAGCACCTGCAAAACCGCGCTCGGCCAGAACGTCATCGTCGAGAACCGCTCGGGCGGCGGCACCACCATCGGCGCCAAGGCGGTCGCGTCATCGCCGCCCGACGGGTACACACTGCTGGTCATCGGCCCGAACATCGCCTACTACCCGGTGCTGTTTCCTGATCTGGATTTCAATTCGACCAGGGCGCTGACACGGGTCGCAACGCTGGTCACCTGGTCGCACGTCATCGCCGTCGCCCCCTCGGTGCCGGCCAACAATGTCCCGGAGCTGGTGAACTACGCCAAAGCCAATCCGGGCACGCTCGCGTTCGGTTTCGGCCTCGCCACCATGCCACACATCGTCGGCGTCACGTTCAAGCAAGCCGCCGGGATCGATATCATCGACGTTCCCTATCGCGGCGGTGAGCAGGCCCGCGCCGATCTGCTTGGCGGGCGTGTGCACATCAACATCGCGCCACTCCCGCAACTGCTGCCATTGATCCGCGACGGCAAGATCCGGGCGGTGGCCTATACCGGCCCGGTGCGTCACCCCGATCTGCCCGACGTTGCCACCATGACCGAGAGCGGCTACCCGCAGGTCGGCTTCAATCCCGATGTTTGGATGGGAATTCTGGCGCCGGCCGGCACGCCCACAGCCATCGTCGACAAGCTCAATCGCGAGGTGAATGCGGTGCTCAAGTCCGAGGAGATGGCGCCCGCGCTCAAGCGCTTCGGCTACGAGGCCAAGATCACCACACCTGCGGAGTTCGAAGTGTTCTTCGCCGCAGAGCTGCGGAAATGGCCGCCGATCTTGAAGGCGACCGGCCTGAACCCGCAGTAGCGACCGGTATTCACGTCTCGACGATTCCCTCGCTCGATCCGCTGGCTGCCGAATCGCGGGTGCCGTGCGGCAACGCAAGATAGCTCTGCGAGCGCATCTCGATCAGGCGCGAGGCGGTGCGTTTGAATTCGGCCGCCTCGAAGCCGTCGCTGGCCTGGTAGAGCGCGTCCGGCTCGGCCGCGGCCGAGGCCACGAGCTTCACCGAATGATCGTACAGCGTATCGATCAGGATGATGAAACGCTTGGCGGCGTTGCGCTCTTCGAATCCCATGACCGGAATCCGGTCGATGATCAGGGTGTGGAATTCGTGCGCGATGCGGAGATAGTCGGCAGCGGCCAACGGGTGCTCGCAGAGATCATGGAAAAAGAACCGCGCCACGCCCATGGCGGCGCGCGGCACCCGGAGCCTGCGGCCCTTCACCGATAATTCCTGCGGCATGCCGCTCGTGCTGCCGACGAGCCGCCGCCACGCCTCGTCGAGGGCGGCGGTGGCGGCGTCGTCGGCCGGCACATACCAGACCTTCTGGCCGGCAAGCTTCTCCAGACGGAAGTCGGTGCGCGCCTTGAGCGGAAGCACCTCCATGTGGCGCTCGATCATGGCGATGAACGGCAGAAACAGCGCGCGGTTGAGACCGTCCTTGTAGAGATCGGACGGCGCTACGTTCGAGGTCGCCACCACGACGACGCCTAACTCAAAAAGCCGGGCGAACAACCGGCCAAGGATCATGGCGTCGGCGATATCGGTGACGTGGAATTCGTCGAAGCAGAGCAGCCAGCTCTCCTCCGCGATCTCGCCGGCGGCGAGGCGGATCGCGTCGTCGCCCTCGATCTCGCCGTCCTTGAGCTTCTGGCGGAATACGCGCACACGGTCGTGGACGTCGGCCATGAACTCGTGGAAGTGGGCGCGGCGCTTGCGAACCACCGGACTTGCCTCGAAGAACAGGTCCATCAGCATGGTCTTGCCGCGGCCGACATCGCCGAACACGTAGATGCCCTTGGCAGGGTCGCCGTCCTGATTGCCGCCGCCGAACAGCCAGCCCACCGGCCTCGTCCGGCGCGCCGAGCGGTGCACGGTCACGCGCTGCTCCAGCGCGGCAAACCGGGCGAGCAGGCGCTCCTGAGCCCGGTCGCGCTCGAGCTTCTTGGCGGCGACCAGATTTTCGTAGAGTTCGACGACTGACATGGAGTGGCCACGGATAGGGCCTGGACGCGCAGCCGGCAAGTAAACCTGCCGATGCGGGCGCCGAGCATGCCTGCCATGCAAATTTCGACGACTGCTCAATATGTTACCGCGCAGCATCTCGCTCGCGACGCTCCGCCATACTTATGCTGCGGTGCAATAATAGAGTGATTCGGTGGCAGGAAATCCAAGGAGGGGCTTGGACGGTCCAAAGCTTGAACTGTGAACGTCAGGAGCCCTTGGAATGCAAGAACCTCTCGTCGACGGCGGCGTGATCCGCAAGTTGTGGATCGGCGAAGCCGCCCGCTACCGCGATCACCTGTTGCGGCTTGACCAGGACAGCCGCCACAGCCGGTTCGGCGGCGGCGTTTCCGATGAATTCATCTGCAACTACGTCAACACCACATTCGGGCTCGGCTCGGTGGTGCATGGCTATTTCGCCGAGGGAACGTTGCGCGGCGCGGCCGAATTGCGCCCGCTGGGACGCGCTTTCGCCCGGGAGGCGGAGGCCGCTTTGAGCATCGAGGCCGACTGGCAAAGCCACGGAGTGGGCTCGGCGCTGCTCGACCGCACGCTGCTGGCCGCCCGGAACCGCGGCATCAAGACCCTGCATATGGCCTGCCTCGCCAACAACCGGCGGATGCAGGAACTGGCGCGCAAGTTCGCCGCCGAGTTGAGCTTCGACTTCGGCGACGTGGTCGGCGAGGTCGCGGCAGCCCGGCCGACACCACTGTCGGTGCTGCGGGAACTGGTGGCCGATAACTGCGGCTTTGCCACCGCCGTGCTCGAGGTCCAGTCCAGATTGCTGAAAACTACGCCTTCGGCACAAAGCCCGCGTTAACTGATTGGCGGGGATTGCGTCCTATCCTTCCTCCCTTGTCCAGGTACGAGGGAAGACCAGCCATGGGGGTCGTGGGAGTTGTTCACGCCGCCGAGATTCGCGTCCTGGGGCCGGGCGCCATCGAGGACTATCACGCGCATCTGATGCGGCTTGATCGGGTGAGCCTGTTTCCCGGTGACGACCGTTCGATCGACGCCCATTGTCTCGACCTGGTCGCGTCAGGGGCGATCCTGATCGGCGCCTATGTGAAGGGCGTCATGCGGGCCGGCGCCGAGATCGTGCCGGATCGCACCGCGCGGCGCGCCGAAGCCGCGATCACCATCGAGCATGGTTTCCAGGAGCGCGGCTTCGAACGCGAGCTCACCGCGCGCATCATCGACGAGGCGCGGCGCTACCATCTCAACGACGTGCGCGTGCAGGAGCAGAGCTCAAGCCGCCACTACAAGATCCCGGTGCTCGAGCTGCACAGTTACGCCTCAGTCTGAGCTACGCCGCCAACGGATAGACGGCCTCGACCACGTAAGGCCCGCCGCCGACCGAAGCGCGCGACGAGAACAGCACGAACCGCGACACCGAAAACGGCGGCGAACGAAACGCCGCGCGCGCCGACAGATATTCCGCGACTTCGAAGCTCGATGTGTCGCGCAACCGCGCCAGAGTGACATGCGGCGTGTATTTGCGTACCTCAGGGTCCAGCCCGACCCGCCGCAACAAGCGCTCGTGCTCGGCCTGCAATTCCATCACCGACTGCGACGGCGCGACCGCAGCAATCACCGCGCGGGGCTTGCGGCCACCGAACGACTGCAAGCCATCGAGCCGCAACTCAAAATCCTTGCGCCGGACCTTGCCGAGCAGCCAGGCGATCTCCTGCGCGATGTCGTCATCGACGTCGCCGATGAAGCGGAGCGTCACATGATAATTTTCCGGATCGATCCAGCGCGCGCCCGGCAGCCCGCCGCGCAAGAGCGACAGCGATTCGCCCAAGGCTTTCGGTATTTCCAGACCCGTAAACAGCCGCGGCATCGTCTCAACTCTAATTCAGGTTCCAGGCTTCGCCCGGACGCGCGCCAACATGGCCTCAACCTTCGGCAAGATGCCGGAGACGATCTTCGCCACGCCTTCGCCGGTCGGATGCAGGCCGTCGCCAATGTTGAGCTTGGGATCGGCCACGACCCCATCCAGAAAGAATGGGTAGAGCAGGAGATCGTTCGCCGCGGCAAGCTCCGGATAGATCGCATCGAACGCGCGACCATAGTCCGCGCCCAAATTCGGTGCGGCCAGCATTCCACATAACAGCACCTCGATATGACGAGCCTTCAGGCGACGCACGATTTCCGCAAGCGCGTCGCGCGTGACCTTGGGATCGACGCCGCGCAGCATGTCGTTGGCGCCGAGCTCAAGGATCACCGCGTCGGTGCCCTCCGGCACCGACCAGTCGAGCCGCGCCAGGCCGCCGGAGCTGGTGTCGCCGGAGACGCCGGCGTTGGCGACCTCGACGGCAAGGCCCTTGGCCTTGAGCGCCTGCTCAAGCTGCACCGGGAACGCCGCGCTGCCCCGGAGCTGGAAACCCGCGGTCAGCGAATCGCCGAGCGCCACCACCTTGATGGTCCGCTCGGCCGCTTGCGACGTGCCCACGAGGCCGTTGAAAACAAGCCCGGCAACCGCGAACGCCACCGCAAGCCGCTGGACCTTGAGGGCCAGCTTCCCATATGAGCGGGGCGCGGATCGAGGGCGGGCGCCGGCATCGGGTTTCATGAACGACATCTCCACTGCGGCAAGCTCAACAGCGATTAGTCCTGCCATCGCGCTTTCTGGCGTCAATCTTTCGCTTGGCCACGCCGCGGCCCGGGTTCATATCCTCAAGGACATCGAGCTGAATATAGGGCGCGGCGAGGCGATTGGCCTGGTCGGCCCGTCAGGCTCGGGCAAGACGACGCTGCTGATGGTGCTGGCCGGCTTGGAGCGGGCGGACACCGGCTCAATCGTGGTGGCAGGCTCAGATCTCCGGCGGCTCGACGAGGACGCGCTGGCGCGCTTTCGCGGCCGCAACGTCGGTATCGTGTTCCAGTCCTTCCACCTGATCCCGACCATGACCGCGCTGGAGAACGTCGCCGTTCCGCTGGAGCTGGCCGGCGTAGCCGACGCCGTCAGCCGCGCGCGCGACGAACTCGCCAAGGTCGGATTGGCCGAGCGGCTGCATCACTATCCGGCACAGCTTTCCGGCGGCGAGCAGCAGCGCGTCGCGCTCGCCCGCGCGCTTGCGCCCAATCCCGCGATCCTCATCGCCGATGAGCCGACCGGAAATCTCGATGACGCCACCGGCCAGCAGGTGATCGACCTGCTGTTCGCCGGTCACGTCGAGCGCGGCACCACGCTCATCCTGGTGACGCACGACAATGCGCTGGCGCAGCGCTGCGACCGCATCGTGTGGCTGCGCTCGGGACGCATCGAGGGCGCGGGCACCTCATGACAGCCGAAGTCATTGCCCATGCCGCGAACCGCGTCCCGCTGTGGCTGAAGTTCGCCTACAGCGCCTTCATGATCGTGCTGGTGCCGGTCTATTGGCATTACTACGGGCCGACCAACTTTCTGTATTTCTGCGATGTCGCGCTGTTCCTCACGCTGGCCGGGCTGTGGCTCGACAGCGCGCTGCTGATATCGATGTGCGCGGTCGGCATCCTGGCGCCGCAGGCGCTGTGGGTGCTGGATTTCGTTCTGAATATCGTCGGCGTGTCGCTGCTCGGCATGACCGACTACATGTTCAAGCACGAGAACTCGCTGTTCCTGCGAGGGCTGTCGCTGTTTCACGGCTGGCTGCCGTTCCTGCTGGCCTATCTGGTCTGGCAGCTCGACTATGACCGCAGGGCCTTGCCGGCCTGGACCGTGCTGGCGTGGGCGCTGCTGCTGATCTGCTTCTTCTTCATGCCGCCGCCTGACCCAAACGCCGGCCTGATCCCGGTGAACATCAATTACGTGTGGGGCCCGAGCGATGGCGCCGCACAGACGTGGGTTCCTCCATACGTCTGGTTGGCCGGGATGATGGTCGGAATGCCCGTGCTGCTGTTCTGGCCGGTGCACATTCTCCTCAGCCTCTACGCACCGAAACCCGCATGACGCTCGCCTCCCCCACGCTCGGAGCCGAATTTCGCCCGCTGCGCTTTGCGCTTCGCGAGCTGCGCGGGGGCTTGCACGGCTTTCGCATCTTCGTTGCCTGCATCGCGCTTGGCGTGATGGCGATCGCGGGGGTCGGCTCGTTCTCGCGAAGCCTCACCGATGGGCTCGCCCGCGACGGCCGTGTCATCCTGGGCGGCGATCTGGCCTTCACGCTGATTCACCGCGAGGCCAGTGCAGAGGAACGCAAGTTCCTTGGTGCGCGCGGGCAGGTTTCTGTCGGCGCCATGCTGCGCGCGATGGCGCGCACCAGCGACGGCCGCCAGGCGCTGGTCGAGCTCAAAGCAATCGATGGCGCCTATCCATTGTACGGCGCCGTAACGCTCGATCCCGCCATACCGCTCGCCAGCGCGCTGGCGCCGCGCGATGGCGCGTTCGGCGCCGCGGTCGATGCAACGCTGCTGGCGCGGCTCGATCTCAAGCCCGGCTCGCGGCTCACTGTCGGCAACGCCACGATCGAGGTCGCCGCCGTCATCCAGAACGAGCCGGACAAGCTCGCGAGCGGACTGGCGTTCGGCCCCCGCGTGATCGTGAGCGAAGAGGCTTTGCGGGCGACCGGTCTGCTGGTGCCCGGCAGTCTCGTCCGCTGGAGCTACCGCCTGCGGCTACCGGATGGCAGCGACCGCGCCGCCAATGCCGTCGTCGCGGCGGCCGGCGCGCAACTGCCGGATGCCGGCTGGCAGATTCGCGGTCGCACCAACGCGACACCGGCGTTGGAGCGCAACGTCGATCATTTCACCCAGTTCCTTACCCTCGTTGGCCTCACCGCGCTGCTGGTCGGCGGCGTCGGCGTCGCCAATGCGGTGAAGAGCCACATCGACCGGAAGCGCGACGTCATCGCGACCCTGAAGGCACTTGGCGCCTCCGGCGGCCGGGTGTTCGCGATCTACCTCTGGCAGGTGCTGCTGCTGTCGACACTCGGAGCCGCGATCGGGCTCGCCTTCGGCGCGGTGCTGCCGTTTGCCATCGCCACGGCGTTCAGCAGCATCATTCCGCTGCCGATCGCGCCAGCACTGCAACCTGTCGAACTGGCATTGGCGTTCTTCTATGGTCTGCTCACGGCGCTCGCCTTCGCGCTGTGGCCGCTCGGCCGCGCCCACGACGTGCCGGTTTCGGCATTGTTTCGCGATGCAGTGTCGCCGGGGCGGCGCTGGCCGCGCCGGCGCTATGTGGTGGCGTCGGCGCTGGTGGTCGCGCTGCTCGCGATCATTGCCGTGATGTTGTCCTACGATCGCAAGATCGCCGCGATCTTCATCGCCTCCGCAGCTGCTGTGTTCGCAATGCTGCAGCTCGTCGCCCTGCTGCTGATGGCCATCGCGCGCCGGCTGCCGCACGCGCGGGCGACGGCGCTGCGGCTCGCCATCGCCAACATCCACCGGCCCGGCGCACTGACGCCGACCATCGTGCTGTCGCTAGGGTTGGGGCTGGCGCTGCTGGTCACGGTGATCGAGATCGACGGGAATCTGAAGCGACAGTTCGAGGGCGCGCTGCCCGAGAAAGCGCCGTCGTTCTATTTCGTCGACATCCAGTCGGCCGACTCCGAACGGTTCGACGCCTTCGTGCGGCGGAATGCGCCGGAGGCGACGCTCGAGCGCGTCCCCATGCTGCGCGGGCGGATCATGTCGGCGAACGGCATCAAGGCCGACGACATCAAAGCGCAGCCGAACGCCGCCTGGGTGCTGCAGAGCGACCGCGGCATCACGTTTGCAACCGAAGTGCCGCGCGGCTCGACCGTTGTCGAAGGCGACTGGTGGAGTGCAGACTACAAAGGGCCGCCGCTTATCTCGTTCGAGAAGAAGATCGCCGACGGGCTCGGGCTGAAAATAGGCGATCCGCTCGTGGTCAACGTGCTCGGCCGCAACATCGAGGCTCGCATCGCGAACTTGCGCGCCGTCCAATGGGAAAACCTCGGCATCAATTTCGTGCTGGTGTTCTCGCCGAGTGCCTTCGCCGGCGCGCCGCACACCGACATCGCCACGTTGACCTATCCGGGCGGCGGCACATTGGCGCAGGAAACCGCGCTGCTGAAAGCGGTGAGCGATAGCTTTCCCAGCGATCACCTCCGTCCGCGTCAAGGACGCGATCGAGGCGGTGGGCGATATTGTGCGCAATCTCGTGCTGGCCGTGCGCGGCGCAAGCCTCGTCGCGCTTGTCGCCGCCATGCTGGTGCTCGGCGGCGCGCTCGCAGCCGGGCATAGCTACCGGGTGTACGACGCGGTCGTGCTCAAGACACTCGGCGCCACCCGCGGCAAGCTGATCGGCGCCTATGCGCTGGAATACCTGCTGCTCGGCTCGGCCACTGCGCTGTTCGGCGTCGCGGCCGGCTCGGTCGCGGCATGGCTCGTCGTCACGCGCGTTATGAATCTCACGTTTGTCTGGCTGCCCGGCCCGGCAGCGGGTGCGGCATTTGGCGCACTGCTTGTCACAGTTGCTCTGGGCCTGATCGGTACGTTCACTGCGCTGGGCCATAAGCCTGCGACGGTGCTCAGGAATCTTTAGCCGTTGCGACAAACCGTCGCGTAAACGTCAGAAAAATTCATAAGTCGGGTCACAGACATAGGTTTGCAAAACAGCATGATATACTTGCCGTCAGTCGGCCGCGCGCATGATTGTCCGTTCGACGCGCGGCTCAAGGATGCGGAACGGACAGTGCGGTTCGACAACCATGGGGGTTTCGACGATGTCGGACTACGAACGTAATGTTGCGGCCGCGCCGTTTGGACAGACGATCGGCCGCGCCGGCTCGGTTGCCGTCGACGAGGGCCTGCGCGCCTACATGCTGCGCATCTACAACTACATGGTGCTCGGTCTTGCCATCACCGGCGCGGCCGCACTCGCCACCTACATGCTGTCGGTCACGACCGACCCGTCCATCGCGGCGTTGAAGATGCGCGATGGACTGATGTTGACCGCCTTCGGCAAAGCTTTGTTCGTGAGCCCGCTGAAGTGGGTGGTGATTTTCGCGCCGCTCGGCCTCGTATTCGTGCTGAGCTTCGGCATCGAGCGCATGCGCCCCGCCATGGCGCAACTGATGTTCTGGATCTACGCGGCACTGGTCGGAGTGTCGCTCGCCTCGATCTTCATGGTGTTCACGCACACCTCGATCGTGCGGGTGTTCTTCATCACCGCGGCATCGTTCGGCGCACTCAGCCTGTGGGGCTACACCACCCAGCGCGACCTGACCGGCATGGGCTCGTTCCTGCTCATGGGATTGTTCGGGATCATCCTGGCCAGCCTGATCAACCTGTTCATGGCGAGCTCGGCGCTGCAATTCGCCATCTCGGTGATCGGAGTGCTGGTGTTCGCGGGCCTCACCGCATGGGATACCCAGAGGCTGAAGACCGAATATCTCTATGGCGCGATGGACGGCGAAACGACCGAGCGCTCCGCGATCATTGGCGCGCTGTCGCTCTATCTCAACTTCATCAACCTGTTCACGCTGCTCCTGCAACTGCTCGGCCAGCGCGACGAATAGCCAAGTCCGTCTGGGCGCTGTTTCAGGGCCTCGGCTTTGGCCGGGGCCCTTTTGTCGAGCCCAGTCAGATACATAAACATTCGGTAACCACCCTGTGGCATCTCTGGCGTAGTGCCTCCCGGTACACTAGATTCAAGGCCAAGCGGTTTGCCGGCATTCCGGCAAGCCCAGAGGCCCGGCTCCGTCCGGGATTAACGAGGGAAACTCCAATGTCGGACTTCGATCGGAACGTAGCGGCCCGCGGCGGCTTCGCCGACCGTGCCGCCGCAGTCGATGCGGGCCTGCGCGCCTACATGCTCCGTGTCTACAATTACATGGCCGCCGCCGTGGCGCTCACCGGCGTCGTGGCCTATGCGACCTTCAATGCTGCCGTTGTCACCGACGCGAGCGGCAAGATCACGGCGCTGACGCCGTTTGGCCAGACCATATTCAGCGGCCCGTTGTCGATCGTGCTGCTGCTCGGCACGCTGGGGTTGGTGTTCTTCATCAGCTTCCGCATCAATCGCCTGCAGTACACCACGGCGATGACGCTGTTCATGGTCTATGCCGCGCTGCTCGGCGTCACCCTGTCATCGATCTTCCTGGCCTACACCGGGGCATCGATCACGCGGGTGTTCTTCATCTCGGCGGCGTCGTTCGGCGCGTTGAGCCTCTACGGCTACAGCACGCAGCGCGACCTGTCGGCGATGGGCTCGTTCATGATCATGGGCCTATTCGGCATCATCATCGCGAGCCTGGTCAACATCTTCCTCAAGTCGAGCGGGCTCGACTGGGCGATCTCGATCATCGGCATCGGCGTGTTCGCCGGCCTCACCGCCTGGGACACCCAGCGGATCAAGGAGATGTACGATTCGATGGATGACGACGGCACCATGGGCCGCAAGGCCATCATGGGCGCGCTGTCGCTCTACCTCGACTTCATCAACCTGTTCCTGATGCTGCTGCGCGTGGTCGGCGACCGGCGTTAACCCGCCCGAGCTGAGAATCACCAACGCCCCGGCCTCTCGCCGGGGCGTTTTCTTTTGGCGAATCGGTGGAATAATGCCGCCATGTCCGCTGTATCGATCCGCCCCGCCACGCCAGCCGACATCCCAGCGATCACGCGCATCTACGCCTACGCCGTGCAACACGGCACGGCGTCGTTCGAGTTGGAGCCACCCGACGAGGCCGAAATGGCGCGCCGGCAGCGCACGCTGGTCGACGGCGGCTATCCCTATATTGTTGCCGAGATCGACGACGCGCTGGCGGGCTATGCTTATGCCGGTCCTTATCGGCCGCGGCCGGCCTATCGTTTCAGCGTTGAGGACTCGATTTATGTCGATCCCCATGCGCAGCGCCGCGGCGTCGGGCGCGTGCTGCTGGAACACCTGATCGAGGAATGCGAGCGCCGGGGCTTTCGCCAAATGATCGCGGTGATCGGCGATTCGGCACAGGCGCCGTCGATCGAGCTGCACCGCGCGCTTGGCTTTCGCATGATCGGCGCGGTCGAGAATGTCGGCTACAAATTCGGCCGCTGGCTCGACAGCGTGAACATGCAGCGCGCGCTCGGCGCCGGCGCAACGACCAAGCCCGATTAGACGGTCACCAGGCTCGGTCCCTTGTCGAGCACGCGTAGCACGCGCTCGAGCTCATGACCGCGGCGGACAATCAGGCCGGTCGCGGACACGACGCTGTAGGCGCCCTGGCGCCGCGCCAGTTTGGGATTTTTTTCAATGCGGTAGATCGGTACTTCTGAGGAACGACGGAACACCGAAAACACGGCCCGATCCTTGAGGAAGTCGATCGCGTAATCGCGCCACTCGCCGGCGGCCACCATCCGGCCGTAGAGGCTGAGGATGCGGTTCAGTTCGCGCCTGTCGAAGGTGACTTGGTGGGCGGGGGCCGCCGGCGCGCTGGCGCCCCCGTAAATCTCGCTCGGGTTCGTTTCGCCAAACGTCATGCGGCGCCTCCCTTGTTGTCGTCCAAGCTTCATGATCGCGCCAGAATCCAATGACGGCAAGGGCTTGGACGCGGTTTAGGGTCCCCCTTTGCCGATCACGGATTTGTTAATGAAATCATATTGCTGCCCGATTTCGGACAGAGCGCCGCCAAGGCAGGACGTATGATGGTGACAGTTACCTCTGGCCCGGTCTCGTAGAGCACCGGATTCCTCAGCCCCCCAGCCCCCCGGGGCTCGAACAGACCGGGCCAAGTGTTTCGCGTACGGTTCAATCCCCCAACGATCTTTAGGGCCGGCTCCAGAGCCGGCCCTTTTTTATGGGCTTTGCGCGAGCCGTGAATTTATTGAACAGCGATCTGCGCCGCACCAAGCATCAGCTTGGGCGCGCTGGCCGCGCCGGTCTGCACCATCACGGCAGCCGAGTCGACATTATCGGTCTGAACGTCCTTGACCGGAACACTGAACGTCTCGGCCTTGCCGGTCCAATCTCCGAGCTTGATCCAGCGCCGCACTACGTTGGTGTAAGTGAGAGTGTGCCCGCTGTTTTCGCCGCGGCCGATCGCAACGGGGACAGACTTGATGATCGGGCATAGCCAGACTTCGGCCTGGCCCTTCTCATCCTTGGACGCAGCCACGTGGATGGTCAGCTTGTCGCCGGTCCGCTCGATGGTGACGGGAAGCAGCAGCGCGGAGCCCTGCTCCCGGGTCTGCCGCATTGCTTTCTCGATCGCCGCCTTGTCGCTGCCGAGCGCGTGAACCGCGCCATCGACAACCACCTGCGGCGTGTAAACCTCGCGATCGCCGCGCGCTTTGGCATAGGCGCGCTGGCGGTTGGAATGGCCGTGCAGCGCCAGCGTGTCCTTCCAGCCGAGATAATCCCAATAATCCACCGCGAGACTGAGCGCGATGATCGAGGGGTCGCGCGAATACTCGGCGATCAGCTTGTCGGCCGGCGGACAGGACGAGCAGCCCTGGCTGGTGAAAAGCTCGATCACCGCGCGCGGCTCGGCCCGCGCGGGTTGTGCGACGAGGATGGCCAGACATGAAAGCGCGAGCGAGGATGCGAACTGGAGACGAAACATCACGATCTCCCTGCCTCCGCTGCCCCACCAAGGTTTTGCATGACACGTCTTGTATCAGCCTCGTTGTCATACCCAGGAAGCAAGTCACCCGCCACTCACTTCACGGTGAGTGACGGGTGACGAAGTGCCGTAACCTCGGAATCTACGCGGCGAGGTGGCGCAGGACGTACTGCAGAATGCCGCCGTTCTTGAAATATTCCAACTCATCGTAGGTGTCGATGCGGCAGATCAACGGCACGCGCTTCAAGGCACCGTCAGCCGCGACAATCTCGGCCATCATGCGTTGGCGCGGCTTCAAATCACCGTGCAGGCCGCGAATCGTAACCTGCTCGCTGCCCTTCAAACCCAGCGTCTGCCACGACGTGCCTTCCTCGAAGCAGAGTGGGACGACGCCCATGCCGATCAGATTGGAACGGTGGATGCGCTCGAACGACTGGGTGATGACCGCCCGGATGCCGAGCAGGGTGGAACCCTTGGCGGCCCAGTCGCGCGACGAGCCGGTGCCGTATTCCTTGTTGGCGAACACGACGAGCGGCACGCCCTCGGCTTTGTATTTCATCGCCGCGTCGTACATCGTCATCTTCTGCTTCGACGGGTAGTGGATCGTCACGCCGCCTTCCACGCCCGGCACCATCTGGTTCTTGATGCGGATGTTGGCGAAGGTACCGCGCATCATCACCTGATGATTGCCGCGCCGCGTGCCGTACTGGTTGAAATCCTTCGGGCGCACCTGATGATCGCGCAGGTATTCGCCGGCAGGGCTTTCTTCCTTGATCGATCCGGCCGGCGAGATGTGGTCGGTCGTGATCGAGTCGAGGAACAGGCCGAGGATGCGAGCGTCGACGATGTCCTCGATCGGGTGCTGCCTCTTTTCCATGCCTTCGAAGTATGGCGGGTTCTGCACATAGGTCGAACGGTCGTCCCAGGCATAGGTGAGACCGCCCTTGACCGCGATCTTGCCCCAGGCCGCATCGCCCTTGAACACATTGGCGTACTTCTTCTGGAACACCTGCCTGGTGATGCATTTGCGGATCACCGCATTGATCTCGCGGCCGGTCGGCCAGATGTCCTTGAGGAAAACCTTCTTGCCCTTCTTGTCGAGACCGAGCGGCTGCTTGGCGAGGTCGACATACATCGAGCCGGCGATCGCATAAGCCACCACGAGCGGCGGCGAGGCGAGATAGTTGGCCCGCACGTCGGCGTTGACGCGGCCCTCGAAATTCCGATTGCCCGAGAGCACCGCCGCGGCAACGAGATCGTTCTTGTTGATCGCCTCGGAAATCTCCTCCGGCAGCGGTCCTGAATTGCCGATGCAGGTGGTGCAGCCGAAGCCGACCAGGTTGAAGCCAAGCGTGTCGAGATCCTTCTGCAGGCCGGATTTCTCGTAGTAGTCGGCGACCACCTGCGAGCCCGGCGCCAGCGAAGTCTTCACCCACGGCTTTACCTTGAGGCCCTTGGCAACCGCCTTGCGGGCGAGCAGGCCCGCCGCGACCATCACGCTCGGATTGGAGGTGTTGGTGCACGAGGTGATCGCGGCAATCACCACGTCGCCGTGGCCGAGATCATGGCTGCGGCCTTGCACCGGAACGCGTCCCTTGCCACCCGCCTTGCTGAAATCCTTTTCCATCGAGGTCGCGAGCGACGGATGCAGATCGAACACATCCTTGCCCTGCCCGTCGCTGCCCTTGTTGAACTCCTTGTCCATCGCCGTGATGAAGCTCGACTTGGCCTCCTTGAGCGCGACGCGGTCCTGCGGGCGCTTGGGGCCGGCGAGCGACGGCTCGATGCTGCCGAGCTCAAGCTTGAGCACGTCGGTGAAGATCGGATCGAGCGTGGTCTTGACGCGATACATGCCCTGCGCCTTGGCGTAGGCGGCGACCAGATCGATCCGCGCCTGGGCGCGGGCGGTGTCGGTCAAATATGCGATCGTGTCGTCGTCGATCGGGAAGAAGCCGCAGGTCGCGCCGTATTCCGGCGCCATGTTGCCGATGGTGGCGCGGTCCGCAATGGTCAGGCCGGCGAGGCCCGGGCCGAAGAACTCGACGAACTTGCCGACCACGCCGCGCTTGCGCAGCATCTGCGTGACGGTGAGCACAAGGTCGGTCGCCGTCATGCCTTCCTTCAGCTTGCCGGTAAGCTTGACGCCGATCACCTCGGGCAGAACCATCGAATAGGGCTGGCCGAGCATCGCGGCTTCCGCCTCGATGCCGCCGACACCCCAGCCGAGCACGGAGAGGCCGTTCACCATTGTCGTATGCGAGTCGGTACCGACCAGGGTGTCGGGATAGGCGACCTCCATCGTTTGCTCTTTGCCGTCAACCTTGACGGTGCCGGGCGCAGTCCAGACGGTCTGCGAAAGGTATTCCAGATTGACCTGATGGCAGATGCCGGTGCCCGGCGGCACGACGCGGAAATTCGTGAACGAGCGCGCCGCCCATTTTAGAAATTTGTAGCGCTCCTGATTCTGCTTGTACTCTTCCTCAACGTTCTTCTTGAACAAATCCTTGTGGCCGAAAAAATTCACCGCGACCGAGTGGTCGATGACGAGATCGACCGGCACCAGCGGATTGATTTTTTTCGCATCGCCGCCGAGATGGTCCATGGCGTCGCGCATCGCAGCGAGATCGACCACCGCCGGTACACCGGTGAAGTCCTGCATCAGCACACGCGCCGGGCGGAACGGGACTTCGCGGTCGGAGGTTTTGTTCTTGAGCCACGTCGCGAAAGCTTGGATGTCTTCCTTCGTAACGGTGCGGCCGTCTTCGTGGCGCAGCAGGTTCTCCAGCAGCACCTTCAGCGAGAAGGGCAGCCGCGAGATGCCTTTGAGGCCGTTTTTTTCGGCGACCAGAAGACTGTAATAAGCGTAGGTCTTGCTGCCGACCTTGAGCGTCCTGCAGCACTTGAAACTATCGAGCGATGTCATGGTGGCGCGTTCCATCCGGGAGCGGGAGCATCCAGCGGCCCTGGTCTAAATACTTGCCAGGAATAGCCTTTCGCCCCCGGGCCGCAAAACGGGCGCGGGTGTTCCAGCGCCGCGCGGCCTTCGGGTTTATAGGGGCTTTTTCTGCGCTCTGCTAGACAAACGAGAATAGCTCGAAGGTGGGGGACTGCGTTGCAGGTATACCAGAGACGCTTGGTGCCGTTTGCCGGCGGGGCGGGCAGCGATGCGGCTTGAGGCAAGCGGCCTCGCCTGCGTCCGCGGCGGCCGCGAGGTATTTACGGGGCTTGGGTTTTCGGTTGGTACGGGCGAGGCCCTGCTGATCACCGGGCGGAACGGCGCGGGCAAATCGTCCCTCCTTCGTATGGTTGCGGGGCTGGTTCGGGTCGCCAGGGGCCGGCTGGCGCTGGTGGACGCCGATCCGGACCAAACCATCCCTGAGCAGGCCCATTATCTGGGGCACCAGGACGCTCTGAAGCCGTCGCTGACAGTTGCCGAAAACCTGACATTCTGGGCCCGCTATCTTGGTGGCGCCGACCCCGTTCAAGGCGCGTTGGCCGCGGTCGGGCTTTCGGCTCTGGCCGACTTGCCGGCCGCCTACCTGTCGGCCGGTCAGCGGCGGCGGCTCTCCATTGCCCGCCTTCTGGCCGCCAAGCGGCCGCTGTGGCTGCTCGACGAGCCAACCTCGGCCCTCGACCGCGAAGCTCAGGACACGCTCGCCGGGCTGATGCAGCAACACCTGTCCGGCGGCGGGATCATTGTGGCGGCGGCGCATGGGCCGATCGGGCTCGACCACGCCAAGGAGTTGCGGCTAGGAGACTCCCGGATGAGCCCGCTCGCGGCCCTTTTTATCCGGGACATCCGTCTTGCCATCCGGGTCGGCGGCGGCGGCGGCATCGGTGTGCTGTTCTTCTTGATCGTCGTGGTGCTGATGCCCTTCGCCATTGGGCCGGAACTGACATTGCTCGCGAGGCTTGGGCCGGCAATTCTGTGGCTTGGGGCGTTGCTGGCGTCATTGCTGACGCTGGACAGGCTGTTCGCGGTTGATCACGAGGACGGCTCGCTCGATCTGATCCTGATGAGCGACACGCCGCTGGAGTTCGCGGTCGCCGCCAAGGCCGCCGCGCACTGGCTCACCACCGGGCTGCCGCTCGTCATCGCGACGCCGCTGCTCGGCCTGTTCATGAACCTTGATGCCAAGGCCAGCGCCGCCGTCATGCTGACGCTGCTCGCCGGCACGCCGGCGCTGACCTTCATCGGCCTCATTGGTGCGGCACTGTCGGTGGCGTTGCGCAGAGGTGGATTGCTGCTGGCCGTGCTGGTGCTGCCGCTGACCGTGCCGGTGCTGATCTTCGGCGTCGCCGCCTCGAACGCCGCCATCGTCGGGCCGCTGCCGTTCGGCGCACCGTTCACGATCCTGTGCGCGCTGATGCTGACGAGCCTCGTGATCGGTATCTTCGCCGCCGCCGCAGCCTTGCGGCAGGGAATGGAGTAGATAGGACCGATGGCCATCATCGATCTCGCCAACCCGACGCGCTTTTTGCAGATTCGCCCACCGGGCGCATCCGTGGCTGATGGAGATCACCGCCGCGGCCTTCGTGGTCGGGCTTTACCTCACCTATGGCGCGCCGGACGACTACCAGCAGGGCGCCACCGTGAAGATCATGTTCATCCACGTACCATCGGCGTGGCTCGGCATGTTCGGCTGGGCGCTGATGAGTATCGCGGCGCTCGGCACCCTGGTGTGGCGCCATCCGCTCGCCGACGTCGCGGCGAAGGCCGCGGCCCCGATCGGCGCCGCGTTCACCTTGCTCTGCCTCGTCACCGGCGCACTGTGGGGCCGCCCGATGTGGGGCACCTATTGGGTGTGGGACGCGCGGCTGACCTCGGTGCTCATCCTGTTCCTGATGTATCTCGGCGTCATCGCGCTATGGCGCACGGTCGAGGATCCGTCGCGCGCCGCCCGCGCCGCCGCAATCCTCACCCTGGTCGGCGCCATCAATCTGCCGATCATCAAGTTCTCCGTGGACTGGTGGAACACGCTGCACCAGCCGGCCTCGGTGCTAAAGCTCGGCGGACCGAGCATCTATCCGACCATCCTCATTCCGCTCCTGGTGATGGCATTGGCATTCACGCTGCTGTTCGTAACCTTGCACGTCGCCGCCATGGGAAACGAAATTCTGCGCCGTCGCGTCCGCGCGCTGATGCTGATGCAGGCCCAGTCTGCACCGGGGAGCGGCGAATGACCCTCGGCCCGCACGCGGATTTCATCATTGCTGCTTACGCCATCGCCGCGCTGGTCATCATCGGGCTGATCGTCTGGGTCGAGCTCGACAACCGGGCGCAGCGGCGGCACCTGAAGAACCTGCACGCACAGGGCGTGACGCGCCGTTCCGGACAAATGCCATGAGTGCCGCATCCGAAAGCTCTGCTCCTGTGAAGCGACGCCGGCTGATCGTGCTGCTGCCGCTGCTGTGCTTCCTGGCGCTCGCCGCGCTGTTCCTGTTCCGGCTCGGCGCCGGCGATCCGTCGAAGCTCCCTTCTGCGCTGATCGGGCGGCCGGTGCCCGACACGCCGCTGCCGCCGGTCGCCGGGCTCGTTCGCGACGGCGTGCCGGTGCCCGGCATCACCAATGCCGACTTCAAGGGCGCGGTGTCGCTGGTCAATGTGTGGGCGTCGTGGTGCGTGCCCTGCCACGACGAGGCGCCGCTGTTGATGAAGCTCGCCGAGGACAAGCGCATCCGCATCATCGGCATCAACCACAAGGACCAACCGGAGAATGCGCGGCGCTTCATCGGCCGCTACGGCAATCCGTTCGCGGCGGTCGGTGCCGACGCCAACGGCCGCGCCTCGATCGACTGGGGCGTGTACGGCGTACCCGAGACGTTCGTGATCGATCGCGACGGCCGCATTGCCTACAAACTGGTCGGGCCGATCACCGCCGACAATCTGGAAACAGCGCTGAAGCCACAGCTCGAGAAAGCTCTGGCGGCCTCGCACTGATGTGCAGACGACAAGGGCAGTTTGGCGCGCGAGGATAAGATGTTTTTTCGCTGATTTTTCGAGGCCGCACGCGTGGTGCGCGGCCGCCGCTCACTTACAGCGCTGCAAACTGCCAAATCGAGCCGTCGAATTCATCTGTCGGAACCTTCGGGGCGACATGTCTCTTACATATCGTCATGGCATACGGTTTTCCTGAACCAGAAAGGAACGACAAATGAGTATTTTCGGCACGATCATGTCCGCCATCTTTGGCCACGCCAAAGCAGCCGCGCCGGGAGCGGCGCCAGGCTCCACCGCAGGCGGAGCGACGCCGCCCGCCAGCGCCCCGATGTCGAACGTCGATGTCGAGGCTGTGCTCACCGAGCTCGCCTCCGAGAACAAGGAAAAGCTCGACTGGCGCAAGTCGATCGTCGATCTGATGAAGCTTCTGAATCTCGATAGCGGTCTCGGCCCGCGCAAGGAGCTCGCCAAGGAGCTCGGCTACACCGGAGACATGAACAATTCGGCGTCGATGAACATCTGGCTGCACAAGCAGGTGATGCAGAAGCTCGCCGCGAACGGCGGCAAAGTGCCCGCCGATCTCAAGTAGCAGAACCCGATTTCGAGTTTTAATAGCGCGCCTTCGGGCGCGCTATTTTTTTGCCTCGCTGGCATCGTGCTTCATCAGCAGCGGGTACTGCAGGGCCGCGAAGATAAAGGTCAGCGGCATCACACCGAACACCTTGAACGTCACCCAGGTGTCGGTCGACTGCGTGCGCCAGACGATCTCGTTGAGGATGGCGAGGGCAAGGAAGAACAGCGCCCAACGGATCGTCAGCTTCCGCCAGCCCTCGTCGGTCAGGTGAAACATCTGATCGAACACCATCGCCAGCAGCGGCTTGCGGAAAATGAGGCCGCCGAACAGCGTGCCGGTGAATAGCAGATAGATGATCGTCGGCTTCAGCTTGATGAAGGTTTCGTTCTGGAAGACCAGCGTGGCGCCGCCGAACACCACGACGACCACGGCCGAAACAACGGCCATCACCGGCAATCGCCGCGTCAACGCATATGAAATCACCAGCGCGGCCAGGATGGCGACCATGAACACCGCGGTGGCGACGAAAATGCCAGCGCGCTCGCCGGTCGCGACGGCGTCGGGAATGAGCGGCGCGATCCACGGCTCGAACAGCCCGGGCTTGGCGTTGGCGAAGAAGAACAGCAGCAGCGGGCCGAGGTCGAGCGCGAGCTTGAGCATCGGATGAAGTTGCGGGCGATCGTTCATGCGCTGTATCTAGCCCGCCTTTGAGCTGCTGTCATTGCGCCCGCCAAACCAAGCGCCGCCCCGGACCGCCAGTGCAATCATGGTCCCCATGGTCGCCAGCCCGGCAGCCAGCGCCGCATACACAAACACAAGATTTCCGGTCCAGCGCAACAGCAGGTAGCCGCCGCCGACCGCGATGATCAGGCGCGACAGGCCGGCCAGCAGTGGCCATCTCAGTGCGCCCGCGCCCTGCGAGGCGAAATAGAGCGCCATGCCGAGGCCGAAGAAGCCGTAGAACGGCCCGACGATGCGCAGATAGGTCGAGCCGGCCGCGATCATCGCCGGATCGCGGTCGAACAACCCGAGCCACGCCTCCGGAAACAGCGCCGCCACGACGCCGATCGTCTCGGTCAGCGCAAAGCAGAGCCAGCCGCCGATCCAGGCCGCACGCAGCGCCCGCTCGCGGTTGCCGGCGCCCATGTTGGTGCCGACCAGCGCGACCAACGGCCCACCGAAGCCGAAGGCGAGCGGAATGAGCATGTACTCGAGCCGCGTGCCGACGCCATAGCCGGCAATCGCGGCTGGACCGAAGGCGCCGACCACGCCAGTGGTCAGCGCGATGGTGACGTTGGTCATGATCGAAGTCAGCGACGCGAGCAGCCCGATCCGCAGGATGTCGCGAAACAGCGGCCAGCGGAGCCGCGTTTCCAGGAGCTTCGGCTTTACCACGGCGCGGCCGGACCAAAGGTAGTAGACGAAGGCCAGCGAGCCCGCGCCGTAATAGGCCAATAGCCCGATCGCGCCGCCGGCGACGCCGAGCGCCGGCACGGCGCCGAAGCCGAAAATCAGAGCGGCGGACAATGGAACGAGCAGCGCAGCGCCAGCAAGCGTCACCACCGCCGGAACAAAGGTGTTGCCGGTGCCACGGATGACGTTGGCGAGCGTGTTGAACAGCCAGATGAGGATGACGCCGGCGAACACGATGTTGGAATAGGTCAGGGCGACCGCGAGCGAGTTGCCGCGGCCGCCGAGCGCGGAGTAAAGCCAGGGACCGCGCGGCGATCACCGTGATGGTGAAGAACGCCGCGAAGCCGGTGGCGATGATCAGCGCGTGGAGAATGGTGGCGTCGGCGTCCTCGCGGCGGCCCGCACCCAGCGCCCGCGCGATCGCCGAGGACACGCCGCCGCCCATGGCGCCGGCCGACATCATCTGCATCAGCATGACGCCCGGGAAAACCAGCGCCACGCCGGCCAGCGCGTCGGTGCCGAGCTTGCCGATGAAATAGGTTTCAACGAGCCCGGTGGACGCCTGCACCACGGTGGTGATGACGTTCGGAACGGCCAGCCGCAGCAGGGTCGGCGCGATCGGCGCTTCGATCAGAAGTTTGGTGCGGGGGTCCAAAGCGTCACTCAAGTCCCGCGAGCGCGCGGCCGAAATCCTTCGCCGCGAACGGCGCCAGATCGTCGATGCCCTCGCCGACGCCGATGAAATGGATCGGAAGTTTGAATTTCTCGGCGATGGAAACCAGGATGCCGCCGCGCGCGGTGCCATCGAGCTTGGTCATGACGAGGCCGGTGACGCCGGCGATCTTGCCGAACACCTCGACCTGGGACAGCGCGTTCTGGCCGACGGTGGCATCGAGCACGAGCAGCACGGCGTGCGGCGCCGCGGCGTCGAGCTTTTTCATCACCCGCACCATTTTTTCCAGCTCGCTCATCAGCTCGGTACGGTTCTGCAACCGGCCGGCGGTGTCGACGATCAGCACGTCGGCACCTTCGGACTTCGCCGCGCTCAGCGCCTCGAAGGCAAGGCTTGCGGAATCGGAGCCCGGCGCGTTCGCCACCACTCGGGCGCCGGTGCGCTGGCCCCAGATTTTGAGCTGGTCGATGGCGGCGGCGCGGAAGGTGTCGCCGGCGGCGAGCACCACCTTGCGGCCCTCGGCCGCAAGCTTCGAGGCGAGCTTGCCGATCGTCGTGGTTTTGCCCGATCCGTTGACCCCGGCCACCAGGATGACGAACGGCTTGGCGTCGCCGATCACCAGCGGCTTGGCCACCGGCTCAAGGATTTTCGCGACTTCGGCCGCGACCACCGCCTTGACCTCATCGGACGTGATGCCCTGGCTGTAGACGCCCTGGCTGATGACCTTGGTGACCCGATGCGCCAGGTCATAGCCGAGATCCGCGCGCACCAGCGCGTCCTGGATCATATCGAGCTTGGCGGGGTCCATCGGACCCTTGGTGACAAGGTCCACGATCGCGGCGCCGAGCGACGACGAGCTGCGCTTGAGCCCGCCGGCGAGCCGGCCGAACCAGCTCTTCTTGTCGCCTGCGTCGTTGGTGCTGTCGTTCATGCTGGAAGCCGTGATACGCGTTTCCTCATGTCACCGGAAGAGATGGGGAACCGCCTGCTCTACCGCGACGGGCTGATGTTGATCATCGACAAGCCCGCGGGGCTTGCCGTGCACAAGGGCCCCAAGGATCACAAGGGCGGGGCGAGCATCGAGGACTATTTCGATGCGCTCCGCTTCGGGCTGCCGCGGATGCCGGCGCTGGCGCATCGGCTCGACAAGGAAACCTCGGGCTGCCTGGTTCTTGGCCGTCACCGCAAGGCGCTGGCCGACCTCAACCTGCTGTTCCGCAACGGCAAGGTCGGCAAGACCTATTGGGCGGTGGTCGAGGGCGGCCCGGACGCGGCGGAGGGACAGATCGACATGCCGCTTGGCCGGCTCGACGACACCCGCGGCTGGTGGATGAAGCACGATCCGGCGGGTCTGCCGTCGCAGACGACGTGGACCGTGATGGGTCGCGCGAACGGCCTCACCTGGCTCGCGCTTGAGCCGCTGACCGGCCGAACACATCAGTTGCGGGTGCATTGTTCGGAGATGGGCTTTCCGATCCTCGGCGACAACATCTACGGCAGCGCGTCGCGTCACGCGCCGGGGATGCATCTGCATGCGCGCGAGATCGTGGTGCCGCTCTACCGCAAGAAACCGCCGATCAAGGTCACCGCGCCGGTGCCGCCGCACATGAAAGAGCGGCTCAAGGCGTGCGGGTGGACCGAGGAAATGGACAGCGCGATTACCGCGCCACTCGGCCTATCCCGGTCGCAGAAGCGTCAATAGATCGTCTGCATCATCCGCGCCGGCGCGAGGCGGTCGTGCTCGTCGCCGCCGACCTTGCCGCCGGTGATCTCGGCCAGGATTTTACCGGCGGTCGGCAACGTGGCGCGCTCGACCTGGATCGAGGGGTCCCAGAGCTTCGAACGCACGATCGCCTTGGCGCACTGGAAGAACACCTGATCCACCGCGATCTTGAGCACGCAGCGCGGCGCCTTGCCCTGCATGGTGAAGCTCGCGCACAGCTCCGGATCGGTCGAGATGGTGACGCGGCCCATGACACGGATCGTCTCGCTGACGCCTGGGATGAGGAACAACAGCGCGACGCGCGGATCGGTGACGAGATTACGCAGGCTATCGATGCGGTTGTTGCCGCGGCGGTCGGGGACGACCACGGTCTTCTCGTCGAGCACGCGCACGAAGCCTTTGGGATCGCCGCGCGGCGAGCAGTCGAGCCCGCCGGGACCGCTGGTCGCCATCGCGCAGAACGGTGAGGCCTCGATCAGCGCCTGATAGGCCTTGGTGATGCGGTCGGTTTCCTTGACCTTGGCCGGCGGATAGACCTCGTCTGGAAACAGCGCTTCCAGTTCAGCCAGGGTCGAGATGGTGTGATTTGCGCCGTTGCTGCCCATGATTCTCTCCCTCGCCGCTATTTTATCACGCCGTCAGCAATTGTCGCCCGTCGTGGCCGGCGACTGCAACGTCCAGCATCAGCCCATGCTCAACCGGCGCCGCCAGCCGCACCGGCGTGAATTGCGGCGTCCGCGCGATACCGCCGCGTTCGGTCAACACGCGGCGCTGGGCGCCGATCTCGCCGTCCAGATGCCGTCGCAGCGCCGCTTCGCCCTTCGCGCGGAGCCGCCTGGCGCGCTCCTTCACCACGTCGCCCGCGATCTGCGGCATGCGCTCGGCCGGCGTGCCGGGGCGCGGCGAGAACGGAAAGACGTGAAGCTGGGTCAGCCCGCATTCGTCGACCAGATCGAGCGAACGGGAAAACATCTCCTCGGTCTCGGTCGGGAAGCCCGCGATGATATCGCCGCCGAACGCCACATCGGGCCGCAGCCGCCGCACCTGCTCGCAGAACGCAATGGCGTCGGCGCGCGAATGGCGGCGCTTCATGCGCTTGAGGATGATGTCGTCGCCGGCTTGAAGCGACAGATGCAGATGCGGCATCAGCCTCGCGTCGCTGCCGAGCGCGTCGAGCAGATCGGCGTCGGCTTCGACCGAATCGATCGACGACAGCCGCAACCGTTGAAGCTCGGGCACATCGCGCAGGATTTTCTTCACCAGCAGGCCGAGGCTCTCCGACGATTTTGGCGCATAGCTCGTGATGTCAACGCCGGTCAGCACGATCTCGCTGTGGCCGCTGTCCACCAAACGCCGCGCTTGCGCCACCACATCGCCGACCGGGACCGAGCGGGAATTGCCGCGGCCGAACGGGATGATGCAGAAGGTGCAGCGGTGGTCGCAGCCGTTCTGGATTTGGAGAAACGCGCGGGTGTGGCCGGCGATGCGGTCGATGGGATGCAGCGCCGTCGTCTTCACCGCCATGATATCGCCAACCGAAATCTTTTCAGCCGAATCGAATGCCGCCCAGTGCGCTGCGGACAACTTCTCCTCGTTGCCGAGCACACGATCGACCTCAGGCATGGCGGCGAAGATTTCGGGATCGGTCTGCGCCGCGCAGCCGGTCACCACAATTTTTGTGTGAGGCTGCTCGCGGCGCAGCCGGCGGATGGCCTGGCGCGCCTGTTTCACGGCTTCGCCGGTGACCGCGCAGGTGTTGATCACCACCGCATCGGCGCCGGCAGTTGAAGCAAGGCCGCGGATGACTTCCGAACTCGACCGCATTGAGCCGGCAGCCGAAGGTGACGACATCGACGCTCATGCCGCGCCCACTTTGGCGAACAGCGCCGGATCGAATGTGCCCTCGAACTCGAACTCGACCGGGCCGGTCATCAGCACGTGGCCGTCGCTCTCGCGCCAGTCAATCATGAGGTCGCCGCCCGGCAAGGTCACGCGGACCTTACGGCCGGTGCGCTTGAGCCGGGCCGCGGCGACCGCGGCGGCGCAGGCCGCCGAGCCGCAGGCCTTGGTCAGGCCGGCGCCACGCTCCCAGGTGCGGATGACGATGTACTCCTTCGACTGAATCGCGCAGAGCGTGATGTTGGCGCGCTCGGGGAAGATCGGATGATGCTCCAGCATCGGCCCGATCTTGGCGAGGTCGTAGGCGTTGACGTCATCGACCCAGAACACCGCGTGCGGATTACCCATGTTGACCGCTGACGGCGAATGCAGGATCGGCTTGTCGATCGGCCCGATCTGCAATTCGATCGCGCGGGTGTCGCGGAACTTCTCGGCGAGCGGGATCTCGTTCCAGGCAAAGCGCGGCGCGCCCATGTCCACGGTGAACAATCCATCAGCACCGCGCCAGGTGCTGAGCACGCGGCCGTCGACCTCAAACGTCAGCTTATCCTTGCCACTTTCCTTGGTGATCAGTGAGGCAACGCAGCGCATGCCGTTGCCGCAGGCGCCGGCCTCCGAGCCGTCGTTGTTGTAGATGCGGATGAGCGAAGCCGTGCCCGCCGTGCGCGGCGGGTAGAGCGCCATGAGCTGGTCGTAAGGCGCGCCGTTCGGCTGCGCCGCCGCGCGCGCGTCATCGGCGCTGATGGCGGCCGGGGCCTTGCGCATGTCGACCACCACGATCTCGTTGCCGAGACCGTTCATCTTGACGAAAGGCCGGTTGGCGAGCGCGCTCATGGTTTGACCGGATGAAAGGTGCCCCGTTTATATGGGAAATGCCCAAATGATGGCCAGAGCAGGCCGGAACATGCGCAGCAATTACAGGTTTTCGATTATTCCGCCGCCTCGCGGCCGTGGTAGATTCGACCAATTCTTCGCGCATCGAGCCGGACGCGCGGTGGTTTGCGATCCAAGGAGATTTCCGATGACTTGCCCATGGCTGGCGATCCGGCTGGCGATCCGGCTGACAATTCCAGGCCGGGAGACCGCCCTGGCCGCGCTGCTCGCGCTCGGCGTCGCCTCATCGGCGTTCGCGCAAGCGTCCACGCCGGCCCCCGACGGACCGCCTCCCGCGCCGGCGCCCAAGGCAGCAACGCCCGCCCCGGCCAAAGAGGCATTTGGCGTCGATGTCACGCTGACGGCCAAAACCATCATCTACATGAAAGGCAACGGCAACTGGGACAGCGCCCTGGAAACCCTCCAGGACGCGTTCAAGTCGGTCTACGCTTTTATCGACAAGCAGGGCATCCAGCGCGCCGGCCCGCCGATGACGATCTACACCGAGTTCGACGACACCAACTTTCAGTTCCAGGCCGCGGTGCCGATCGCCGAGGCGCCGAAGGACCCGCCCAAGGGCGACATCGCGGTTGGCCAGACACCGACCGGCAAGGCGCTCCGGTTCGCCTACAAAGGCTCCTTCCACCAGATGGAAGACACCATCTACAACGCGATCCCCGAATACCTCGACGAGAAGCAGCTCGATCCGTCGGGCACCTTCATCGAGGAATATCAGACCGATCCGGTGACGACGCCGGAGGACAAGTTCGACATCCAGATTTTCGTGCTGCTGAAATAGCAGGTGTGACGAACCTCGCGTTCGTTCCGCCAAAACGCTTGCGCGCGTGAACGTCGGATTCACATTTCAAATAGCCCGCGAGGAAAGCGCCAAAGCTCCGCCGCCCCTGTTCTCGCAAGGCGCGGGGAGCGCCGGGATTTCCGTCCCGTCGTTGACGAGGGGAGACCTCCCTCACCATGGTGAGGGGAGCGGAGCGCCGAAAGCCGCTACCGTAGAAGTTGCGCCTTGCGGCGCACGCCCAATGACGGTGGGCGTTCGCCTCGCGGCGCTCCACTGCGGCGTTTTCCTAAGTCCTCGGGACCGCCTTCTGGAAACGGACAGGGTGCCCTTTACGGAACACCCTTGATCCCGCGCGCTTTCGCCCGCTTTCATCCGCTCAACCAGCCCGTTGCCGGACGGACCCACGTAGTTGGGCCGGGCGGTGTCTCCCGAGGCCCCCGGAGGATCGGTTGACGAGACCGATCCCGCAGGCGCCGGGCCCGTTCCACCATTTAGACGCCTCTAGATGGCACCCTCACGTGAACGAACCAAGAACAAAATGCCAGGGCAAGCAACCGCGGTCAACCGGGGGCCGGCGATTTTCCTGTGAATCCAAGACCCCGTCATTGCGGGCGAAGCGACGCCGACCTTCGTCCGGCGATGACCCCGGCGTGTGTCGGGGTTGCAGGCGCAATCATCTTGTTTGTTCGGATGCCCGAACCCGCGCACCGTTCGCTTGCGTCTTATCGTGATGGCCAGAGCGCACCATGGCCAGCAGCGAGGCAATGGCCAGCACAATCACCACCGCGCCATAGAGATCAGCGGCCAGCGGCAAGCCTGCGATGGGTGCAAGCAGGCCCGTCAGGATGGCCGGGAGGCTGAAGGACAGATAGCGCTCGACATAGAACGCCGAGAGCAGACCCGCGCGTTCGTGCGCCTCGGCCTGCGGCATCACGGTTCGCATCGAGCCAGAGAAGGCTGCGCCGAAGCCAACGCCGGCGACGATGGTGCCGAGGAGCATCAGGCTTACACGCTGCATCTGGACGCCCGCGAGCGTGATCGCCACGCCAGCGACCAGCGCAGGTATGCCACCGGACAGGCTGCGCCGCGCCGATGTGTTGCGAAACGACAGTACGGCCATCGCTCCGGTGAACGTCAGGGCACTGACGACAAGCCCGCCGACGATCGGCAAGGTCACGCCGGTGGCGACGCGGACGAGCGAGGGCATGAGCGAGAAGTAAAAGCCGCCCAGCGCCCACGACGCGATGGTGACCGGAGTCACTTGCATGAGCGCGCGCCGCGCCTCGGCCGGAATGCTGACATGAGGCCGAAGCGACGCGAGTGCGCTGGGCTTCGGCGTGACGGTCTCCGGCATGTACCAGAGGACCAGCGCTTCTGCCGCCGACAGGGCGAGCAATACGGCATAGACGAATTGCTGCGGATCGGGCGCGTAAGTGACCAGCGCGCCGCCGCCCAGACTGCCCGCGGTTAAGCCAATGAAGGCCGTGATGCTGTTCAGGACCGGCCCGCGATTCCGATCGGTGTCCATAATCGCAGCGCCGAGCGTTGCGGTGGCGAGGCCGGTGGCGAAGCCCTGCACGATGCGGGCGGCAATCAACGTCGCCGCGGAATCCGCGGAGATGAACATCAGCATGGCGGCGACGTTGAGCGCCAACGCCGCGAGGATCGCCGGCCGACGGCCGACATAATCCGACAGCGAGCCGACGGTGAGCAATGCGGCGAGCAGGCTCAGCACATAGGCGCCAAAGATGATTGTCAGGATAAACGGCGTGAGGCCGAGGACTTCCTGATAGCGCTGATAGAGCGTGGTCGGTGCGGCACCGCTGGCCGCGAAGGTCATGGCTGTAATGACGGCGATGACGGTGGTCGTCTTGTAGGAGAGTGATGCACGAGGCTGCCGGACGGCGAGGCAGTCAATGCAGGCGGACATCGTTCTCTCCACTCACAAACGGTGGTTGCGCCAAGGGGGCGTCTTCTGGTTGGGACGGCGGCCAGCCAAAGCCGGTGTTGCGGCTGTTCAGCTCCGGAAGCCGCCGCCGCTCGTAAGGCGCTCGGTCATCCGGCGCTCGATTTCGTCGGTGAGGCGTCCGCCGGTGAGGCCGAGATGAAAGGCGATGGCTTGCTCCGCCTGGTGCTGCCGCCATTGCAGGAACCTGCGGAGCAGACCGGACCGGGGGGTGGCACGCAGCGCACGGCGGTCGGCGAAATCGGAAGTATGGGCGAGGACGGACATGTTCGATCTCCTGTCTATGGATGAATAATTTTCACTGTCACTCACGATCCTTGTCCCCTATATTTCCTTTCTTTTATGGAGTGACAAACGATATGATTTCCTCCGATAGGTGAGATTTTCTCGTGTATAAAATGCCGCCGCTCAATGCACTCCGGGCCTTCGAGGCCTCAGCGCGGCATTTGAGCCTGGCCAAGGCCGCGCAGGAGCTGAACGTCAGTCCGGGCGCGGTTAGCCATCAGATCCGCGCGCTGGAGGCGCTATTGGGGATCGAACTGTTCGAGCGGCGCGTGCGCGCCATTGCGCTGACGCCGGCGGCCAAGATTCTCTATCCCGGCGTGCAGAACGGTTTTCTGCAAATCCAGGAGGCGGTCGCGAGCCTCCGGCAAGCGACCAACGAACGCGTGCTGGTGGTCAGCACGCCACCCGGCCTGACCGCGAAATGGCTGGCGGCGCGGCTCTACCGCTTCGCCAGCGGACATCCGGAGATCGAGGTCCGCATTTCCTCCTCGCTGGCCAATGCCAATTTCACCACCGACGGCGTCGATGTCGCCGTCCGCAACCTTGCCGCCCGGCCGAGCGATGACTCAGCCCTACTCATCGAGCGGCTGGTGGAGTTGTCGTTGGTGCCCGTATGCAGTCCGCGACTGTACGAGCAGCATGGCACGCCGCGCACGGCGGAAGCGCTGGCCCGCATGCCGCTCATTCACGATGACTCGCTGGTCGCCCGTGCAAAGATGCCGACATGGTCCGATTGGTTCACCGCCGCCGGCTTGCCGTCCGTCGATATCAGCCGCGGGCTCCGCTTCAACAGCTCCGACCACGCGCTTGATGCGGCCAGCGAAGGTGCCGGCGTGCTACTTGCACATGATCTGCTGGCCTATGACGACTTACGCACCGGGCGGCTGATCATCCCGGTCGCGCGTCCGATCTCGTCAGACCGCGCCTACTATGTCGTCTGTCCCAAGCACCGCAGCACGGTGCCGCAGGTGCGGGCATTCCGCGACTGGATCAAGCAGGAAGTGGCGGCGCTCGATTGGGCGCCGATCCGCGGCAAGACGATGCCCGCGAGGCCGCAAGGCTTGTCGACAAAATCCTGAAGGGCGAGATTCGGCGAGCCGCGCTTATAGAAGCTTGCGATCTAGTTCCAGACGAGCGCTTGCCGGGTCTGGAACGCGCGCAGGATCGCGTAGCAGGCGCGGGCGGCCGCGACATGCTTGATCGCATGCCCCGCCATGACGTGGTGGCCCGCCGAATAGATGGCCGCGTCGGCGTATTCCAGCACCTTGGCGAGCAGGTACCAGCCCGCGGCGGCAAACCAGTACCAGGTGCCGCTGTACTTCGGCGCGAACAGCCAGAAAATCAGCGGCAGCATGAGACAGGGAAAGAACTGCACCCAGCCGTAGAGCCGCAGGTCATCGGTCCTCATCCACCAGAGCAGACTTACGATGCCGAGCAGGACCAGCGGCCAGAGCAGCAGCTTGCCCACCTTGGCGTCGATCCGTTCTTCGACGACATTCGCCAGGATCGCCATGAACGCGATCGCCATCGGCAAGCGATCCCAGAACAGCCCGGCGTCGTTCGGATTCCAGTGGTAGTAGGACGAGCTGAAGCCGGTCAGGAACACGCCTAGAAAAAACACGCCCGCGGACAAGTCGCGGCGGAAATATTGCAGGCCCATGGCACCGACCAGGATGAACGGCAGATTGGAGACCACGTTCCAGAAGTTCGGGATGTCCAGCAGCGTCTTCTGGTCGGCGAACTGGTGGTAATCCTGCGGCTGCGGGATCGGAGGAACGAACAGCAGGCCGAGCAGCGAAATCGCCGCCAGGCCGAACAGAAAGACAAGCGGATGGGAACGAATCGCCCCTTTAAGCCCCATTTCGCTTCCATAGCACGGTGATTTGACCGCTTGCGATGGCCCCGCCAGGCCCCAAATGATTGACGATAAGGGGTCCTGCCCGTATGGTCCGCGCGCTCTCAAATAGAGCTGGAATTGATGGTTTGCCGACCGGTCCAAGAGGCCGGAGGCCGCCGCCCGACAGCGCGATGCGCCCTCGGGCGTAAAGTTGTTTTTGGACCTCATCCTGAGGAGCCGCCGGTGGCGTCTCGAAGGATGGCCGTAACCTGGGACTGAAACGTTGTTCGATA
>CAWKOD010000026.1:0-46178 GCA_963850885.1 uncultured Alphaproteobacteria bacterium
CCAACAGCGGACATCGGTCGGGCCCTCGGTATAGATGCATTGGTCGCGAACGACCCATATGCGACATCGGTGAGGCAAAGCTCTTGCGGCGCGAAATGACCGGCTCCCGTGTAATTGCACATCCCCGTTGATCGGCGGACCGGAATAAAGTCGTGCGAGCGGGGTTACGCCCGATGTGCCCACGCAGCGGCGGCTCTCGTAGACCGACTGCCGTCTTCATTGTGTTGCACGGATGCGCTAGCCTCCAGCCGTCAGCCTTGGCGCCATGCCGCGATAACAAGGCACAAAATCTTTGGAGGAATGTCATGACCGAACTTTCACGTCGTCAATTGCTCGCCGGCACAGCCACCGCCACGGCCGCGACCGCACTCACACCGTTCGTCACCGCGCCCGCGCGCGCTACAGCGCCGGCCATCGGCAAGCAGGCGCCCGGCATCTACCGCTACAAGGTCGGCAGCTTCGAAGTGACTGTGGTCACCGATGGCGGCAATAACAATCCGTTGCCCGACAATTTCATCTCTGCCCCGCGGGCCGACGTGAATGCCGCCCTGGCGGCCGATTTCTTGCCGGCCGATCGGGTTATCGGCGCCTACAATCCGGTGGTTGTTAACACCGGCTCCAAGCTCGTCGCGCTCGATACCGGGCTCGGCGTCGGCATGTATCAGCAGAGCAAGGGCGCCGTCGGGCAGTACCATACCAACCTGCAGGCGGCCGGCATCGACCGCAATGCCGTCGACGCCGTGATCATCACCCACTTCCACGGCGATCACATAAACGGGTTGGTCGGCCCCGACGATAAGCCGGCGTTTCCCAACGCCGAGGTTCTCGTTCCCGCGGCCGAGTGGGCATTCTGGGCCGATGAGAACAATACCAGCAAGCTGCCCGAGATCGCGCGACCGCAAATGCCCAACTTCAAGCGGGTCTTCAACGTCCTGGGGAACAAGGTGACGAAATATGAAGGCGACAAGGAGTTGGTGCCCGGCATCAGGTCGATATCGACCCCCGGCCACACACCCGGCCACATGTCGCTGCTCGTGTCGTCCGGCGACGGCAAGATGATCTTCCAGGCCGACGTCACGGCCAGTCCCGCGACCTTGTTCGTGCGAAATCCGGACTGGCAATTCACCTTCGACACGGACAAGGCACTGGCGGTCGGGACGCGCAAGAAGTTCTACGACATGGCGGCGGCTGAAAAGGTGCTGCTGCAGGGCTACCACTTCGCCTTTCCGTCGCGCGGCTATGTCGAGAAAGCCGGTAGCGGCTATCGGCTGGTGCCGGCGCCCTGGATTCCGACGATCTGAGCGGAGTTACAACCTGCGCCTGCTTGCGATGCAAAGGCCGCTCGCGTTGAGCGGCCTTCGTCGTTCATAGTTCGCACCTTGCGGACATACCAGTCCGTCCACTTTCCGGTCGCTATCGGGGGTAAAGCAACATGGGCCACGAGGGCCGAAATCGACGCTCCTGACCCATGAGCGACATCGGCCCGCATCTCATGTTGCGGTAGCAAAGCCGGTTTCAGCCCCTATCAAGACATCGTTTGAACCGATACGATGCCGTCTCCTGATCGAGGATGGCGTAAGGGCGGCGAGAATTTCTCGGTGGGTGTTCGGTCGCGCAGCGTGGCTTTTATCGCGCAGGCTTCCTCGATGATCAGTAAAGCCGTTCATCTGGCGAAGTAAATCGTAACCCGATGTGAGCGACGCCAAACGGGCTCCTTCCGATGCAGCTGCGGTCGGAGCCACCCGACGGCTTGCGCAATTCGCTTCGTCGTTGAGCTTCAGCCAGCTCCCAAAGGAAGTGGTCAGCAAAGCGAAGCTCAGCATTCTCGACACCTTAGGCTGCTGCATTTTCGGCGCGTCGCTGTCGCCGGTGAAAAAGCTCGCCGCGATGGCCGAGGTGGAAGGCTGTGCGCAAAGCGCGGCGGTCTTTGGCATGCCGCTCCGAACCAGCGCTGCCCTGGCTGCGCTCGTGAATGGCGCGAGCGCGCATGCCTTTCAGCTTGATGAGATTCATTTTGAATCGACGCTGCATCCCGGCTCGCTTGCGCTGCCGGCCGCCTTCGCGCTTGCCGAGGCCGACCGGACCATTGGCGGCCGCGACCTCATTACGGCGATGGCGGCGGCGGACGAGGTCGGAATTCGGGTTGGCCTGGCGGCGAAAGGCGGAATGTTCAAGACCGGCTTTCACAATCAAGGCACGACTGGTGTCTTCGTTGCCGCGGCCGCGGCCGCCCGCATCCTTCGCCTGGATGCTCATCAAACGCAGCACGCCTTGGGGATCGCCGGTTCCCAAGCGGCCGGCCTGATGGCCGTTCAAGATGGCGCCATGACAAAATCGTTTCATTCCGGGCGCGCGGCGCAGAGCGGGGTCTATGCCGCGCGATTGGCGCAACTCGGCTACACCGGCATACCGGACGTCCTGGAGGCGCCCTACGGAGCGTTCTTCAGTTCGTTCGTCGATGAATGGTCGGAGCCGGCGTTGACCGCGGGGCTTGGATCGCAGTGGCATATGCTGCGGATTGGATTCAAGCCGGCACCCGCCGCGAACGGCAGCATCACCGCCATGACCGCCATCGATACGATCATGCGAGAGCACGGTCTGGCCGCGTCCGACATTGAAACCATCACAGCATACGTGAGCGACAACACCTTGCATCATTGCGGCTGGCCCTATGAACCGGATCGGATACAGAGTGTGCTTTCGGCGCAAATGAGCCTTCGCTACGGCATAGCGGTGATGGCGCTGGAACGCCGAAACGGCGTCGCGCAATTTCACGAAAGCAAAATTCGCGACCCGGAGATTCTGAAATTCATCGCGCGCATCCACGTCGAACATGAACCGAAGTTCGAGGGCAACAACGGAAAATATCGTGTCGCCTGCCGGCTCGTTGTGCGCTGTCGAAACGGAACGACGCACGAAACGACCGTGCTCTACCGCAAGGGAAGCCCGGAAGATCCGATGACGGAAGAGCAACTCAACGAGAAGTTTCGGACGCTGACGGAGCGAATGGGCGGCCGGCGGTCCGGACAGATCGCCGAACTCGTATCTCACATCGAAGATTGCGAGAATCTGGCGGCACTGTCGCAGCTGCTAACGGTCGATGAATCGACATACCAGCCGCGCGCTGGATTCAATCCAGGCGCTCCGGTACGATCATCCTAGATCCATCCGTATGGCGGGTCAAAAATCGATCTCGAAACTCCCGAGTGGATTGCCATGAAAATTGCGAGCGTCGAATGTCTTCCAGTCTATGCCGGCTGGCGCAAGAACTTTGTCTTCGTGCGCGTCGAGACCGACTCCGGATTGGTCGGGTGGGGCGAAGCCTACAGCCAATACGATCGGGATACCGCGATCGCAGCGCAAGTCGAGGAGCTCGGCCGCTATCTCGTCGGACGCGATCCCTTCCATATCCGTCATATCCTGCAGATGGCGTTCGACGACTACGCCCAGCGGCGCGGCTCGCTGGAGTTCTATTGCGCCACGTCCGGCATCGAGCAGGCGCTCTGGGACATCGTCGGCAAGGAGACGCAGCAGCCGATTTACAATCTTCTGGGCGGCCCGGTTCGTTCGCAAATTCGCGTCTACGCGAACGGCTGGAGCTACAAGATGCACAAGCCGGAGGACTTCGCGCGCGCTGCGGAGGCCGTGGTGAAGCGCGGATTCACCGCAATCAAGTACGACCCGGTGCCGGGTCCCTGGCGGACATTCATTCCGAAAGACCATATCAGGCACGCGGTGAAGGTGATGCGCGCGGTGCGTGACGCGGTCGGCCCGGACGTCGATCTTCTGCTCGACATCCACCGGCGGCTGGCGCCGATGCATGCCATCGAACTTGCCAAAGCCATCGCGGAGTTCGAACCATATTGGTTCGAGGAACCCTGCCAGTGGGAAAACGTCGAGGCACTGGCCGAGGTGCGGCGTGCAAGCCGAATTCCGGTGGTGACCGGCGAGGCGCTTTACGCGCGCTCCGGTTTCCGCCCGATATTCCGCGAACGCGCCGTCGACATCATCAATCCCGACGTGTCGAATTGCGGCGGCATCCTCGAGCTTACGCTGATTGCGGCGGCGGCGGAAACGGAGGCGATCGCGGTTTCGCCGCACAATTACAATTCAACGACGATGTCGCTGTCCGCGACCGTGCATGCGGCGGCCTGCATGCCCAACTTCATCATCACCGAATATTTCCTGCCGTTCGAGGAAATCAGCCAGCGGCTGTGTCCGAACGTGCTCAAGCCGGTGAATGGACATATCGCGCTCCCCGAAGGCCCCGGGCTCGGCCTGACCGTCAACGAACAGGTCGTCCGGGCGGAGAAGAGCCAGCAGTTTCCTGCGCGGACCTTCCGGCCGCTGACGGAAGAAGGCCCATAGCAGTCATGAAGCGCTCGACCAGCCGGATACGCGCGGCCCTTGGAAACATCATGAACTTCCGCGTCGCCAGTTCCTTGGTCTTGCGGCGAGCACGATCGCTCTTCCGGCCGCGTCGTACCAGGCTTGGGCGCAAACCTATCCGACGCGGCCGGTGCGAATGATCGTGCCTTTCGGACCCGGCGGCGGGACCGACATCGTCGCGCGCCTGATCGGGCAATGGCTGACGGAGCGGCTTGGGCAGCCATTCGTCATTGAGAACCGGCCAGGCGCCGGCGGCAATCTTGGCACCGAGGCGGTCGTCCGCGCGCCCCCGACGGCTACACGCTGGCCCTGATAGGCGCACCGAGCGCGATCAACGCGACGCTCTATGACAACCTCACGTTCAATTTCATCCGCGACATTGCGCCGGTCGCAATCATCGTCCGCTTCCCGAATCTCATGGTCGTGAACCCATCGGTTCCGGCCAAGACCGTTCCCGAGTTCATAGCCTATGCCAAGGCCAATCCGGGCAAGCTCAACATGGCGTCGCCGGGGAGCGGCAGCACGCCCCATGCGCCGGCGAACTGTTCAAGATGATGACCGGCATCAATATGGTGCACGTGCCATATCGCAGCGTCGCGGCCGGAATGACCGACATGCTGAGCGGACAGGTACAGGTGACCTTCGGCACCACCGCATCGACGATCGAGTTCGTCAGGGCTGGCACGCTGCGCGCGCTCGCCGTAACGGCCGCAACGCGCTCGGAGGCGCTGCCGGACCTGCCGACGATTGCCGAATTCGTGCCCGGCTACGAGGCGACGCGCCTGGTTTGGCGTCGGCGCACCCAGGAACACGCCGATCGAAATCATCGATAAGCTCAACAGCGAAATCAACGCGTGCCTTGCCGATCCCAAATTGAAAGCACGGATAGCCGACCTGGGCGGCATCGCAATCACGGGCTCACCTGCCGACTTCGGAAGGCTCATCGCTGAAGAAACCGAGAAGTGGGCCAAGGTGGTCAAATTTTCCGGTGCCAAGGCGGAATAATTCCGTCATTATGGCTGACGGTCTTTGTCATCCGCGTCTCCATCATCGAAAGGGCGAGCCATGGGCTATGAATCCATCGAGGTCACGCCGGTTACACCTCGCATCGGCGCCAATGTTGCAGGCCTCACGCTAGCCAAGCCGCTCAGCAACCGTCAGGTCGAAGAGCTGCATCAGGCGCTCGCGGAGCACCAGGTCCTGTTCTTTCGCGATCAGCCGATGGATGTGGAAGCCCACAAGAGGTTCGGCCGATATTTCGGTGAATTGCACATTCACCCCAGCACGCCCGGGCCGGAAGGACATCCCGAAATCCTGCCGATCCATGCCGACGCCAATTCCAGGCGCATCAACGGCGAGTACTGGCACTCGGATGTCTCCTGCGATGAGGAGCCTCCGGCGGCCAGCATCCTCTACCTCCACACGGTGCCGGACTGCGGCGGAGATACGCTCTTCGCCAGCCAGTATGCCGCCTATGATGCGCTTTCGCCGCGTATGAAGGCCTATCTCGAAGGGCTGACCGCGACGCATTCGGGCGACCATATCTATCGCAGGAACAATGCGCTGATGGGCCTGAAGGAAAGCGGCAAGGCCTACCCGAAGGCGTCGCATCCGATCGTTCGCACCCATCCGGTGTCAAAGCGGAAGGCGCTATACGTCAACGGCGAATTCACCACTCATATCGACGGGTTGCCGAAAGAAGAGGGCGAAGCGATCCTGGAATTTCTGTGCGAGTTCAGCACGCGGGAGGAATTCCAGGTGCGGTTCCGCTGGCAGCCCCATTCGGTCGCCTTCTGGGACAACCGGTGCGCCCAGCATCAAGCACTCTGGGACTACTACCCGCAGACACGCTCTGGCCGCCGGGTGACGATCAAAGGCGATCGGCCGTCCTGATCCCATTTGGCAATCATCGGAGCAACTTTTAAAGCTCGTCGTTGAAACCGTGGAGTTGCGGCGTCCCGCGCCGGTCTGGTGACGGCCGCGCGAGGCGGCCGATTGCCGTCAGGGGGCAGACCCGCATGGTAGGCGTGCCGACGTGATTTACAGGGCCGCATATTGGCACTGAACGGACATTCCGAAGCGTCAGCCGAATGTCCGCTCAGAGGGGGTGCATTCAACCGGTCAGTGCAACACCAGTCGCAGTCTATCGGCAGGGGTTTCGAAGCCCAAGGTCTTTCGCGGGCGTTGATTGAGCCGCAGCGCAAAGCGCGAGAGATCGGTTCCTCTCGGGAAGTACTGTCGCAGCAGGCCGTTGGTGTTCTCGTTGCTGCCGCGCTGCCATGGACTGCGCGGATCACAGAAATAAACCTGCACGTTGGTGGCAACCGTGAAGCGCTTGCGGCCAGACATCTCCTTCGGGCAATTTGCGGATGTGCTTAGCGAGCGCGGCCACCACAGTCGTCGTGTCCTTCCTTGGAAGCTTGACGAGCATTGTAAAGCGGCTGTGGCGCTCGACGAGCGTCGCGATGTGCGTGTCGCTTGCTCCGGTAAGAAGGTCTCCTTCCCAATGGCCCGGCACGGCGCGATCCTCGGCCTCGGCGGGTCGCTCGCGGATGGAGACCATATCGAGTATGTGTCCCTGTCCATTCTTGGCCTTGCCGCCTTTGGTGTGGCGCATCTGCCTTCTTGTACGTAACTGTGCCGTCAGCTCCTTCTTCAGCACGCCGCGCGTCTGAACAAAGAGACTGCGATAGATCGCTTCGTAAGATATCCGCATGTCTCGGTCGGTCGGGAACTGCTGCTTCAGCCAACCGGAGATCTGCTCTGGCGACCATTGCAGCGCAAGCTTCTGCGCCACGAACCATCGTAACTCCCTATGGAGTACCAGGCGACAAGGCTTGGGGCGCAGCGCCCGCGCCCACGCGCGCCTGTCGGCCCGGTTTGCACGGTAAGCCTGCAAACCACCGTTGCGTCGAATCTCCCGGCTTATCGTCGATGGCGATCGTCCGAGACCCTGCGCGATCCGACGTATCGACCGACCGGCCGCAATCCCACGAGAAATCTCTTCGCGCTCCTCAAGCTTCAACGCCGCCACAGCTCTGCGACGTGGCGCCGGCGCCATACCTCCATGAAGAGCCACGATCCGCTGGACGCCGGTCTTGTTCCTCCTTTCCAGCCCCCGGGAGATGGCCAACACGCTTTGTCCGTTCTTCCACCGCTCCCACAGTTCGGCCTTCTGCTTCCAAGTGAATAATGTCCGTGACGTCAGCATGTGACACCTCCCCATCCAGAAGGATTAGAAGGTGTTGCGCTGATCCGTTGAATTCACCGGGGTAGACCGGACATCGCCGCGCGAGCCACTTGAACGTGCGAGTTGGCGTGCGAATCAAGTTCTTCCGCAATGATTCCAACGGCGCGCGCCTCATCAAACATGAGGAGACCGGCAGGTGATAGTCTTTACTGAAGTCCGCTTTGGTGGACTTTTTGTACTAAACCGCGACGGCCGCTTTACCTTCGAAAGCGGATTTCGGCTGCAAAGCCCGGCAATGCCAGTCGGTCCATTCATCATTTGCGAGACCGGTCGATACAATCAAGAACATGCTCCGGAGTTATCGGCTGCGATGTGACTGTTGCACCGAACGGCGACAGCGCGTCATTCACCGCGGTCCAGATCGCCGCGCCCGCCGCAACGGTGCCGGCCTCACCGACACCACGCGCGCCGAGCGCGGTCGCGGGCGTCGGCGTCTCGATATGAGCGATGCGGATGTCCGGCATCTCGCCAGCCATGGGAACCAAATAATCCATCAGGCTGCCGTTCTCGATCTGGCCCTCGGCGCTGTAGATGCACTGCTCGTAGAGCGCGGAACCGATGCCGTGCACCACGCCGCCGCGGATCTGCTCGTCCACCAGCAGCGGATTGATGACGCGGCCGCAGTCCTCGACCACCCAGAAGCCGAGCACGCGGATCATGCCGAGACCGGCATCGACTTCGACATGGGCGGCCTGGATGCCGTTCGCGGCGATATAGGGAATGTCGCGCGGCGCGAAGCTTTCGACGATCTCAAGCGGCGGCAATACGTCGAGCGGAACGAGATGCGAGCGGTAGAAGGCCGCCGATGCCACGTCGGCGAGCTTCATTTGCGCCAATCCGGCGGCGTTGAGGATCGAGCCGCTTTCGAGCCGAAGCACCGATGCGTCGGCTTGCAGCATCGAGGCCGCGATTTTCAGAATATTCAGCTTGAGCTTTCGGGCGGCGCGCAAGCGCCGCTTCGCCACCCAGCGCCACGCCGCGCGACGCCCAGGCCCCGCCGCCCATCGGCGCGGTGGCGGTGTCGCCGCACACGATTTCGACCAGATCCGGCTCCAACCCAAGTTCCTGCGCGACGATCTGCGTCAACGCCGTGCGCGTGCCTTGGCCCTGGTCGGTGATGCTGGTTTCGCAGCGGATGCTGCCGTCCGGCTCCAGCGTGAGCCGGCAGGCCTCGTTCGCGGAAACGCGAACCTGCATCGAGCCGTAGAGCGAAGGACCAACCGCGGTCTGCTCGATGAACACCGCGAGCCCGATGCCGCGGTAGACGCCGCTCTTGCGAAGCTCGGCCTGTTGCCGGCGGAGCCCATCGTAGTCCATCAACGTCATCAGCCGGTCGTGGCAGCGATCGAGCGACAGCTTGCCGAGCACGATGCCGCCGACCGACTTTGCGTCTGGGTGGGCTGCCTCCGCGTAATTGCGCCGGCGCAACTCCGCCGGATCGATGCCCAGCTTGCGCGCAGCCAAATCCAAAAGCTGTTCCGTGACGGTGGTTGCTATCGGTTGGCCGACACCGCGCAGCACGCCGCTCGGCGGCTTGTTCTGGAAATAGCCTCGCACCTGGCCGCGAAAATTCGGCAACCGGTAGGCCGCGGCTGACATGTGAACGGTCTGCAAGCCTTCGCCGACGCTGCCGCGCGGATAGTTTGCGTAGGCGCCGAAGCCGGAAACCGCCGACACCTCCATCGCCATGAGGCGACCGTCGGCATCGACCGCGAGCCGGCCGAGGACCTTGGCTTCGCGGGCATGGATGTCGCTGACGAACGATTCCAGACGATCGGCGCTGAATTTGACCGGCCGTCCGAGCAGCACCGCGATCGCAGCCGTCGCGAGCTCGTCGGGATAAGCGGACAGCTTCATGCCGAACGCGCCGCCGACATCCGGAGCCACGACGCGGACGCGAGAAAGCGGCAACCCGAGCTGCGCCGCGAAAATATCGCGCATCTGGTGCGGCACCTGATGCGAATGATGGATCGTCAATTGCCCCAGGCGCGGATCGAAATCGGCCACGATGACGCGCGGCTCAAGCGTTACGCCGGTCTGCCGCTCGAACACGAAATCATGCTCCACCACCACCGCTGCGTCGGCAAACGCCTGATCGGGATGTCCCGCAACGAATGAATGATCGAGCCCCAGATTGTTCGCCTTGGCGCTGTGGTACGCCGGCCCGCCGGCCGCAGCGGCGATCCCCACGTTCGGCACCGCGGGCAGTTCCTCCCAGTCGATCTCGATCAGTTCGACCGCGTCCTCGGCCTGCGCCCGGGTCATGGCGACCACCGCGACGACGGCCTCGCCTTGCCAGCAGACTTCGCCACAGGCGAGTGGATATTGCGGCGGCGAGCTGTGGCCGGGGAAAAGCGCAAGCTGCGTCTGCCACGGCTTGCAGATCGCGGCGAGATCGTCGCCAGTCACGAGCGCAACAACCCCCGGCGATTTCCCGGCCGCCGCACCATCGATGCGGCCGATGCGTGCATGCGGATGGGGGCTGCGCAGAAAGGCGATGTGTCCGAGGTTTGCCACTTCGAGGTCGTCGGTGTAGCGCCCCCTACCCTCCGCCAAGCGCTTGGCCTCGCGTCGTGGCGTGCTGCGCCCGATCCAACCGCCGCTGTCGGTCATGACTCGCCATCCCGCTGGCCGGCGGCGACCGCTTCGATCGCATCGACGATTGCCTGATAGCCAGTGCAGCGGCAGTAGTTGCCGGACAGGGCCTCGCGGATTTGCGTCCGGGTCGGATTGCCGCGCGCGAGCAATTCGGCTGCGGTCACCAGCATGCCGGGCGTGCAATATCCGCATTGCAGCGCGTTGCGGGCCACGAACTCCCGTTGCAGTTCGGCGATGGCGTTGCGCTCCGTCAGCCCCTCGATGGTCTCGACACTGGCGCCGTCAGCCTGGACAGCCAGCATCAGGCAGCTCCGCGCCGAGCGTCCGTCGATCATGACGCTGCACGCGCCGCAGAACTCCATGTTCGCAGCCGACATGGGTTCCAGTGAGCCTCAGCGTGTGGCGCAGAAAGTCCGCCAGATGCAGGCGACGCCTCGACCGTGGCGCTGACCGGCTTGCCATTGAGGGTGAAGGTAATGTCGTGGTGCTCAGACATCCGCTGCCCGCACGATCATGTCCTTCAGCACGCGCTTGCAGAAGCACCGCCGCCTGCCGGCGTTTGGTGTCGCCGCGGCCCTGATGGCTATCGATCGGCTTCATATCCTTGGCGATGTCATGCGCCATCTCGGCCACCGCCGCCTCGGCAACGCCGGTATCGAGCGTGAGCTTTGCCGCCGAAGGACTGAGCAAGGGCGTCGGCTCGGAGCCGAAAAACACAATCTCGAAATGCCCAAGACCCCGCGGCGTCTTGCGCGCCCGCACCGCGACACCCACCGTAGCAAAATCGCCGTGGCGCCGGCTCAACTCGGAAAAGCCGAACACCTCGTCGGGCTTCGCCGCCGGAAACACCGCCTCTACGATCAGTTCGTCGTCGTTGCGGGCGGTTTGGTAGAGGTCCAGGAAAAAATCGCGCGCGGCGACAGTACGGGTCACGCCACCGCTTTTGCAGCACGATGTCGGCGTTGAGCGCGACCGCAACCGCCGGCATCTCGGCAGACAGGATCCGCCAGCGCCAGACTGCCGCAGCACGTGCCGCGGTTGCGCACGGCCATATGGGCGACATGCGGGATCGCCAGCGCCAGCAGCGGCAAGCGCTTCGCGACCAAATCCGAGTTCGAGCACGTCGGCGTGGCGCACCAGTGCGCCAATGCGAATTGCCGCGCCGCGATCGGCGATACCGGCAAGCGCGCCGATGCGGTTGATGTCGATCAGCATTCCGGGCGACGACAGCCGCATGTTCAGCGTCGGCATCAGACTCTGGCCGCCGGCCAGCACCTGTGCGTCGCCGGCATTGTCGCCAAGCAACGCCACGGCCTCGTCGATGTCGCGCGGACGCCGATAGAGAAACGCACGGGCCTTCATCGGAGCAAACCTCGTTCTCTCCTGCCGTCAGCCCGGCACAAAAGCGGTGACGATCGCCGGGATCATGAAGATCAGCGCCATCATCAGCATGGTCAGCCAGACATAAGGGATCGCAGCGCGATAGATTATGCCGATGCTGATGCCGGGCGGCGCAACGCCCTTGAGTACGAACAGCAGCAGCCCGAACGGCGGCGTCAGCAGGCCGATCTGCATGCAGAGCAGATAGAGGATGCCGAACCAGATCAGATCGACGCCCATGTTGCGCAGGATCGGCATGTAGAACGGCAGCGTGATCATCATGATGCTGGTTTGGTCGATGAAGAATCCGAGAATCAGAAGGACCCCCAGCATACCGATCAGGATCGTCACCTGGCTGAACTGCGCGCTCTCGACTTGGGCGACCAGACCCGGCGGTGGCGCCGGAGAAGCTCAGAAGCTGTGCGAAGGTCGTGGCGCCGACAATGATGAATAGCAGCGAGCCGGAAATCGACACCGTGCCGAGCAGCGACTTCCAGAGGTTTTGCCGCGTCAGGCAGCCGTAGCAGGCGGCAACCAGGACCGTCGCCACGGCACCGAGCGCGCTCGACTCGGTCGGCGTCGCCCAGCCGCCGGTCATGCTGATGACGACAATGGCAAACACGCCGATCAGCGGAATGACTGTGACGGCGAGGTTGAGCCAGGGCCGTTCGGCTGGCGGCCGCTCGTCGTCGTAGGACGGCGCCAGCGCCGGATTAAGCCAGCAGCGAATGAGCACATAGCCGATGAATAGCGCCGATAGGATCAGGCCGGGCACGATGCCTCCGATCAGCAGCCCGGAGATCGAAATGCCGGCGAGGCTGCCCAGCAACACCGCGAGACCCGACGGCGGGATGAGGATATCGACGCCACCGATCGCCAGAATCGGACCCATGGCGGTCTTGGGTTCGTAATTGCGCTGGAGCATCTGCGGCAGCAACAACGAACCGAGCATCGCAGTGGTGGCGATAGTCGAGCCCGAGATCGCGGAAAATATCGTGCCGGCGACCAGCGTCACGACCGCGAGGCGGCCGGGCACATGGCGAATCACAGCATCGACCGCGTCGATCGATTTCATGGCGAGGCCGGTATGAAACAGCACCTCGCCCATCAGTACGAAGAACGGGATCGGAACCAGCGAGAATTGCGCGACCGAAAGCTGCTCGTTGCGGACCATCTGCTCGAGGCCTGGAAAGCCGCCGAAGATCAGATAGGAGCCGGCGATGTTGATGATGAAGAAGACGAAGGCAACCGGAAGCGCCGTCAGCAGCAGCCCGACCTTGGACGCGAACATCAGCGTCAGGACCGCCACCCAGTTCACGGCATTTCCCCCGGCCGGATGCCCGGCACGTGCTCGGACGGATCATGGCTGACCGGCGTCGACGACTTGGCGTGGGCGACCAACATCTCCAGCGCCTGAAGCCCCATCGCCAATGAGGTGAGTGGGATGATCCAATCCAGCCACCATTTCGGAATGACAAGGTCCTTGAAGATCAGCGTGCCCTCGCGAATGCTGTCGATCAGCGTCACCACGCCGACAAACCCGGTCACAGCTGATACGGCGATGATCGCGCCGAGCACGAAATATTCGACACGCCGGGTATTGGCCGGATTGACGCGCGACATCACGATGTCGACGCGGACGTGCTCGTTGGTGCGGAGCAGATGCGGCGCCATGAAGAACGTGGAAATGAAGAGGCCGTACTCGGTCAGCTCGATCAAGCCGACGATCGAGGGGAACAAAAACATCCGCAAGATCACCTCGGCGCTGACGCCGATCGCCATAGCGGCAATTACAACGACGGCTACCACGCAAAGAATGCGCACCAGCCAGCCATTGAGCCAGAAGATCAGGCGCATGCCCGGGGCGTCTCGAACATCCGTTCGCTGAACGTCATTTGCCGGCTTTGGCGATCATGGCCTGCAGCTGGCCGATCGAGTCAGGGCTGAGCTTCTTCAAGTCCTCCCAGGACAAATCGACCGCGGTCTTTCTCCATTCCGGACCGAAATCGACGACCTTGATGCCGGCCTTGGCCTGCTGCTCGAGCGTCTCCGTGGTCTTCTCGGCGGTGTAGCGCAGGTCGTCCTTCTCGAACCAGACCACCGCGTCGTCCAGCACCTTGCGCTGCGCCGGCTCGAGCGAATCGTAGCGGGTCTTGTTCATCAAGACATTCACGGTGACGTTGTAGAAGCCCGGATCGATCCTGATCTTGGTGAGCTTGTCCCAGCCGAAGTCGTTGATGCCCCAGAGCGGCCATCCGTAGCCCTGCACCGTGCCCCGCTCGAGCGCGGTGTAGACCTCCGGCGCCGCGATGTTAACGCCGGCAATGCCATAGTGCTTGAACATGGCCGCGTAGTTCGGCTGGCCGCGGAACCGGAGACCCTTAAGGTCTTCCGGCTTTGTGACCGTCATGTCTTTGGTCACGTAGAAATGGAAATGGACGCCGACGCCGTAGGTCGTCAAATAGTTGGCGTTCATCTTCTCGTTGGCGATCTTGTTCAGCATCGCGTAAACGCCGGACTTGCGCTGCTCGGCAACGGACAGATCGTTGAGCACCTGCGCATCGCCCTCGACCATCAGGCTCTTGTAGTAAGCGGTCGGGGTCGACGCGAGGTCGAGCACGCCGGTTCGCACCGCCTGCGCCTGTCCGTCGGCCGGCACCGCCTCGGGCCCGCCGACAATGCGGATCTGCACCACGCCCTTGCCGGTCTCGTTGACGTGATCGACGAAGCGCTTGAAAGGGATGCCGTAGGTGGTGGACGGCGGCACGAACAGCGCGGCCTTCAGCGTCACCTCCTCGGCGCCAACCGGCAGGCCCGCGACCGCAAGAAAACCCAGGCCGGCTGCGACGACGGGAAGGCGATGGAGGACAGTCCGACGACGCAAGACCGGCATCTGAGATCTCCTTCGGTTTTGGGCTGGTGACAGACCAATACAATGTTCGGCAGCACGAATACGGTCAAGCTGCTTTGCGTGGGACAAGTGATATTTATTTGGGCGGCCGCCTATTGATGCGGTGCCGTGAAAATCGTCGAATTCCATCCAAAACCGAAGCAGATTCTGTTTCGCGAATACTATTTTTGTCCCGAAACCAGCGCTACACTGCCGCATCGTCAGACCCAGCGCCGGTCATTCAGCGGAGAAGCATCATGGCCAAGCTCAGACACATCGCGATCCAGGTCCCCGACCTCGAAAAGGCGGCGGCGTTCTACGAAGGCGTGTTCGATCTCAAGCGGGTCGCCAAGGTGGAAGCCCCGATCGGCAATGCCATCTCGCTGTCCGACGGCATCATGAATCTTACGCTGCTGCAATTCCCCGAAGGCACCAAGGGCGGCAAAGGCGGCCCCGACTGGGCCGGACTGCACCACTTCGGCTTCGTGGTCGAGGATGAAGGTGCGACCGAGCAGAAGATCAAGAATCACGGCGGTGAGTTCTACATGCAGTTGCCGAAATATCCCGGCGTCGACGCGGAAAAGAAGTTCAAGGACATCAACGGCATCGTGTTCGATGTCTCCGAGCACGACTGGCGGCAAGCCAAAGAAAGCTGATGCGGATCGTCGCCGTCAGGGAACGAACGATCGAGCTGTCATCGGCCACGCGGAACTCGAGCATCAGCTTCGACGCCATGACCGCAAGCGTGATCGCGGTGCACACCGATGCGAGCAAGAACGGCAAGCCGCTGGTCGGCCTGGCGTTCGATTCTATCGGCCGTTACGGGCATGGCGGGCTACTGCGCGAACGTTTCATTCCGCGGCTCGTTGCCGCCGATCCGGGCGATTACGGCGATGGCAACGGCGGCATCGACCCCCATCGCGCCTGGGCCGTCCTGATGAAAGACGAGAAGCCAGGCGGCCACGGCGAGCGCTCAGGCGCGGTCGGCCTGATCGACGCGGCGCTGTGGGATCTTGCCGCCAAGGCGGCGGACGAGCCGCTATGGAGCCTGCTGGCGAGACGCCACGGCAACGCCAATACAAGCTCCAAGATCGCGGTCTATGCCAGCGGCGGCCATTACCGCGCTTCGAACGACGTCGCCGGCCTCTGCGACGACGTGCGACGCGCCATCGGCCAGGGCCATCGCCGCTTCAAGATCAAGATCGGCGGTGCGAGCTTGGCCTCCGACATCGAACGCATCGAAGCGGTCTTCGGCCTTCTTGAGCGCGGCATGAGTCTCGCGGTCGATGGCAACGGCACTTTCGACCGCGACAAGGCCATACAGTATCTTGCCGCGCTTAAGCCCTATCCGCTGGCCTGGATCGAGGAACCGGTCCATCCGCTCGACTTCGAGCTGCATCGCGACATCACGGCGCGAAGCTCGATTGCGCTTGCGACCGGCGAGAACCTGTTCTCGCGCGACGACGCTCGCAATCTTCTCCGCTACGCGGGTCTTCGCAAGGAACAGGACGTCCTGCAATTCGACATTTCGCTTAGCTACGGCATCGTCGAATATCTGCGCATCCTCGACTATCTCGACGAGCATGGCTGGCGCCGCGAGCGCTGTGCGCCGCATGCCGGACATTTACTGGCGATGAGCGCCATCGCGGGCCTCGGGCTAGGATTGGCCGAGGTCGCGATGGATACCTCGACGCTGTTCGGAAAACTCACCGTCGGCGTGTCGCTCAACGACGGCGTCGCGACGCTGCCGGACGCGCCTGGAACCGGCTTCGAGCAGCTTCCCGTTTTTTCGGAAGTCTTCGGCAGCCTATTGAATTGAGTTGCTTGGCACGGAACATCACATGGAACAGCGAATCACGCTTCCGACATCCGACGAAATCCGAGGCCTGGTACGGCCAGACCATGTGCACCGCCGCGCTTACGCCGACGCGGCCGTGTTCCAGCTCGAGCAAGAGCGCATTTTCAGCCGGCTGTGGATTTATGTGGCCCATGAGAGCCAGCTCAAAAAGCCCGGCGACTTCGTCCGCACCCGGCTCGCCGCCTTCGAGATTCTCGTCACCCGTCACACCGACGGCAACATCTACGTGCTGCAGAACCGCTGCCCGCACCGCGGCGCGCGAATCTGCATGGCCGATCGCGGCAACGCCAAGGTGTTCAGTTGCCCCTATCATGCCTGGTCATTCCGGCCGGACGGATCGCTTGACTCGGTGCCGCACCGCAAGAGCTATCCCGACGCCTTCAGCCTCGACGATCCGCAGAACCATATGCAGCGGGTCGGCCGTGTCGCCGTCTACTGCGGCTTCGTGTTCGCCACACTGAACGAGAATCCCGCGCCGCTGGTCCAACACCTCGGCTCGATGGCGGAGGTCATCGACAATCTGGTCGACCGTGCGCCGGCCGGCGAAGTCGAGATCGCGGATTCAAGCTTCACGCTCGAATACCGCGGCAACTGGAAGCTGCATCTGGAAAATGCCGCCGACATTTTCCACCCGAGCTTCGTGCACAGCTCCTCGGTGGCGCCGGCTCGCCGCGCGCCCGCACACGCCTCGATCCTCGATCAGGACCAGACCCGTGAAATGCTGCTGGCGAACGGATTTGGATCAACCGAATGGGAAGGCATCCAGCTCAACGGGCTGACGGGCGGCCACGTCTTCATGAACAACATCTACAGCAAGGGCGTGCTGACGAACCAGGATACCGATCCGGTGGCGGTCCGCTATCGCGCCGCGCTGGCCGAAAGGCTTGGGCCCGAACGCACCGCGCGCGTGCTCGCCGTGAACCGGTTCAACAACATCATCTATCCCAATCTCGTCATCAACGCGCAGTACCAGCAGATGCGCGTCACCGTCCCGGTTTCGGTCGATCGGACCATCGTGCACATCCATTGCTTCCGCTTGAAAGGAGCGCCGGATGAGATGTTCCACCGCGCGGTGCGCTTCCTCACCACGCTCGGCTCGCCGATGTCGATGATCTTCTCCGACGACGTAGAGATGCTGGAGCGCTGCCAGCAGGGTCTCGCCCGGGACGTCGGCCCCTGGATCGATTTCTCGCGCGGGATGGGCATGGACCGACACAGCCAGGACGGCAGCATTTCGGGCGCCGCAAGCGAGATGCCGATGCGGGTGCAGTTCGAAGCCTGGGTCAACTACCTCACCGCAGAGGCGGCGTGATGCTGGACTACGAGACGCAGCGCCGGATCGAGCTATTCCTGTTCGAGGAGGCAAGGCTGCTCGACGCCGGCAAGTTCGCCGAATGGCTCAAGCTCTACGAGCCACAAGGCATCTATTGGATGCCGAGCCAGCCCGGCCAGACCGATCCGCTCAATGTCGCGTCCATCGTCTACGAGGATCACGCCATCCTCTCGATCCGCGTGCAGCGGCTGCTCGAGGCGCGCGCATTGGTCCTGACGCCGATGCCGCGCACCACACATCTGGTCGGCAACATCGAAGCGCAAGAAACCGAAAGCGGCGAATTCACCGCAGCCGCGGCATTCATCTGCGTTGAGCACCAGGCCGACAAGCAAAAAATCTACTCCGGCCGGCACGCCTACCAGCTCACACGCAAGGACAATTCATTCCGGATCAAGATGAAACGCGTGGCCCTGCTCAACAGCGACGGCGTCCATTCGCCGATGGCTGTACCGCTCTAGCACTGGATTTTCATCGTGGTTCAGTTCAAGAAGAAGCAGGTTCGTCAGGCGATTCTCGACAGCGCCTACGATCTATTCTCCGAGCGCGGCTATCACAGCACGACACTCCAGGACGTCGCGGAGTACGCCGGCGTCGGCGTCAGCAGCCTGTATTCCTATTTTCCCTCCAAGCTGCACCTGCTCTATGCGGTGTTCGAACCCTGGCACAAGGACGCCTTCGAGCAACTCGAGAAACGCGTGCTTCGTTTGAAGTTGCCGCGCGAGCGGCTGCGTGCGGTTCTGCTTGGCCTTTGGCGTGACATCCCGAGCGCCAATATCGGCCTCACCAACAGCCTGATGGAGGCGCTCGCCTCCGCCGACCCGAAGCAGAAGAAGCCGATACCCTTGCTGATGTGGACCGAAGAGCGGCTATCAAAGCTGCTCAACCGCGCGCTGTCGGAAAACGGCATCGGGCGGGTCGACCAGGATGCGCTGTCGACCCTGTTCATCATGGCTTACGACGGCTTCGTCATTAACCGGCGGCTGAACGATCTCCGCGACATCGAACGGCTGTCCGACGCGATGTGTGATATCCTGCTGGGACCGGCAGCGCGTTGAACATCCGGCTCGGCTTCGCCTCGGGCCGCCATGCGGCACGTTGGCATCAAACTTGCCACGCTGTCGGCTGGAACCCTAGACTGAGCCGCAATCGATACGGGACACAAAGACGATGGCGACCACCCGACGAACGTTCTTGCAGGCCGCCGCCGGCCTGGGCCTCGCGCCATGGCCGGCGCAGGCCCAGGCACTGACCAAGGTTCGCTACGTCAGCTCGTCGCCGGTCGCGCGCCCCTATCACGCTTATATCTACGCCGGCGCGCGCGCGGGCCTGCATACCAAGATTGGCGTCGACCCCGAATTCCTGTTCATCGCTGGCTCAGGCGCGGTGCTTCAACTGCTGATCTCCGGCGACGGCGATATCGGCAACATCGGCATCCTCGAATTCATCGCGACGAAAAAGAAGCAGCCGACGCTGCCGCTGTCTGTCGTCTATTGTCACGACTATAGCTCGTCCTACGTGACGGTCGTTCCCGAAGACAGTCCGATCATGACAGCGGCCGACCTGAAAGGAAAATCGGTCGGCGTGACGAGCCTCGCCTCCGGCGCCGTACCGACGATGAAGGCGATGGCGCGCCTGGCCGGCATCGATCCTGCGTCGATTCAATTTCTCGCGGTCGGCCCAGAGGCGCCGGCGATGGTTGCGCTGAAATCCGGCCGCATCGACGCGTATTCTCATTTCATCGGCGTGATTGCGGGCCTGGAAAACCTGGGAATGAAGTTCCGGAGCTTCTCGCCGGACGTGCCATCCGGGGTGTTCGTCACCAGCAATGCGCTGCTCGCCAAGAACCGCGATCTCGTCGTTCGCGGCCTGCAAGGCATCGCGCTCAGCACGCGCTTTGCCCAGGTCAATCCTGTCGCGGCCGCCCGAAATTACTATGCCCAGTTCCAGCCGCCGACTGGCGACCCTGCCCAAACTCTTCGCAACGACGTGCACGCGATCGAGAAGACGCTTTCGATCTTCAAGCAGCCGAACGACGGCCATAAATGGGGTGAGATGACCGAGGCCGGCTGGAACAAGCTGATCGCCCTCGCCGGCCCGGAGTTCGGATTGAAGCCCGAGGACACCAAGTTTGCCGACTTCTTCAACGGCTCGTTGATCGACGACGTCAACAAGGTCGACATCGCCACGCTCGCCGAAACGGCCGCGAAATCCGCGCCGGCGCAATGACCGCCGCTTCGCCCGCCCGCTCCGAGACCAATCATGCGCTTGAGGTGTCGGCGGTCGGGCTGACCTATCGCACCAGCTCGGGTTCGGTCGAAGCCTTGCGCGGCATCACGCTCGGCGTGCGCGAGGGCGAATTCGTCTCCGTGGTCGGGCCGAGCGGCTGCGGCAAGAGCAGCCTGCTCAAGCTGATCCTGGGCCTCGAACGCGCGACGCGCGGCAGCCTCGCGATCGATGGACGCGAGATCGCAGGTCCATCGCGCGGCGTCGGCGCGGTGTTTCAGGCGCCGGTGCTGCTGCCCTGGCGAACGATCGAAGAGAACGTGCTGCTGCCGGCCGACGTCATGAAACTCGACCGGCCACGCGCCACCGAGCGGGCCCGCGCGCTCCTGCAGATGGCGGGCCTCGGCGGCTTCGAAAGCAAATATCCATACGAGCTGTCCGGCGGCATGCAGCATCGCGCTTCGATTGTCCGCGCCCTGGTGCACGATCCGAAGCTCCTGATCATGGACGAACCTTTCGCGGCGCTCGACGCCATCACCCGGGAGCAGATGGCGACCGAATTGCAGCGCATTTGGATGGACCGCCGCAAGACCGTGATGTTCATCACCCATTCGATCAGCGAGGCCGTGTTCCTCTCGGACCGCATCGCCGTGATGTCGGCGCGGCCAGGCCGTATCGTTGACGTATTCGACAATCCGGCACCACGACCGCGCACCTTCGCCGACCTGCTGTCGCCGGCGTTGGCCGAGTTGTCCGCCGAGATCCGGCGAAGCCTCGACCTCGCCTGCGCCGCATAGACGATCGGGCGCGCCGGATGGCAGACATCGCAACCACCGAACCGGAAGCAGCCGAAGCCGTGCCGCCCAAGCGGGCGAGTGGACGAGCGTGGCGCGTTTTTGAGCGCCTGCTGTCGCTCACGATCCTGCTGCTGATCATCGAGGGCGGCATCCGCGGCTTCGAAGTGCCGCCCTATGTGTTTCCCACCCCTTCGGCGATCGGGGTCGCGCTCTATCAGGGCGTGGTCGGCGGCAATTATCTGCCGGCGCTCGCGGTGACGTTGACCGAGATTCTCATCGGCTTCGCCATCGGCTCGATCTGCGGCATCCTGCTCGGCATCGCCATGGTCCAGGTGCCGTTGCTGGACCGGATCGTCTATCCCTACGTCGTCGGCCTTCAGACCGTGCCCAAGGTCGCGATCGCGCCGCTGATGATCGTTTGGTTCGGGTTCGGCATCTCGTCGAAGATATTCATCGTCGCGCTGACCTGCCTGTTTCCGAGCCTGATCAACACCATCGCCGGGCTGCGCGCGGTGGATTCCGACCGGATCGCGCTGATCACGGCGATGTGCGGCACGCGGGCGCAACTGCTGCGCTACGTGCAACTTCCGAATGCACTGCCCTACATCATGGCTGGGCTCAACACCGGCATCGTGCTCGCCGTCATCGGCGCCATCGTCGGCGAGTTCGTCGGCGCCAAGACCGGCATTGGCGTGCTGATCCTGCAAGCCAATTTCGGCCTCGACCTCGCTTCGATGTTCGCGGTGCTGGTGCTCATTGCGGTCACCGGCGTGGTGCTGAACCTCATCCTGCGGCTGGTCGAGACAAGGCTCTGCTTCTGGAGCGGCAAGGCGACCAAATAGACGCTTTTACGAGACGGCGCGCGCGAGCAGCATGTTGTTGTCGCGCTTGACCTCGAAGACCTTGAGCTTGTAGCCCGGGCAATTGATGCCCTTGCCGTCGCGGAGCCGGAACACGTAATTGTGCCAGCGGCAGCGCAGCATCGTGTCGCCAGCCTGGAGAAACGCATCATGCAGCGACCGCTGCTGATGCGGACAGCTTCGTTCGATGCCGCGGAAGCCTTCGCCGATGCGAAGCACCAGAATTCGCGCGTCGCCGACGCGAGACTGCGCCGGAAATTCGGCGGTGTCCGGGTCGAGACCTTCGAGAACCTGCCAGTCCGCGCTGACGCTGGGCTCTGAGCCGGCCAGATTTGGCTCGGCGGCGGCCGGTTGATCCGACATCGGCGCTCCTAGGCAACCTTCCGTTGCGCCGACGCAACCTTGCGCATCCGGTCGAGCGCGAACCCACGATCAAGCCGCAGCAGGAACAGCCCGATCTGCATGGTGAAGGGATTGTCGAGGAACAGGTCGAACACCGCGGTCAGCGCATCGCGTAGCGGAATATTCTGTTCCTTGCGCGCCTGATGGAAGGCCGCTTGCAACAACAGCGACTTGTCGTAATCCAGCGTCTGCACCGAGAATTCGTCCCACTGGATCGGCGCAAGCTTGCCCGCCAGCACGCCGAGGAAGGCCACTTGTGCTGCCGTGAGACGCTTCATTCCCTCGGGCTCGTGGTCCTCGGCGATCTGAATGAGCCAGTTCCGCTCGTTCTGGCAGCGCTCCATATCGCACTCGATCCGCTCGCCGTTCTTGAACGTGATCGTCGGAACGATGCGCTGGTCGTACGGGCCGCGTGTGATTTGTGGTGTCGGTCAACGTGATCGCGCCACGGTCGACGCGAAACACCGTGATATCCGCCGGCAGACCGGGCTTCAATGTGCCGGCAATGTCGGTCATGCGCAGTGCCTTGGCTGGCGCAATGGTGACTTTCTCGATCGCGTCGCGCAGCGACATGCCAAGCTTCATGCAGCAGGTCATGACGTTCGCCAGCGAGTACGCCGGTCCGGCGACGTTGAACTGCTGGAGATCGGAGCTGATGATGTCCGGGAAAAAGCCTTGCGCCCAGGCGCGCTCGGCCACGCGCCAGGAAAAATTGAAGCCGCCGAAGCCCACGTCGAACAGCACGCCCCGGCTCTTGGCCTCCTGCACGACCGGCAGAATCTTGCCGTCCTTGTCGAGGATGCCGCACTCGTTGCCGTGATAGATATGAGTGACGATGTCGCCCGCTTCCGACACCCGGTAGATTTCATAGGCCAACTCATTGCCGGGCTGAAGCTGGTGTTCGCCGATATGGGCGTAAAGCGGCAGGTCGAGGATTTCCGCGAGACCCTTGCCGATCTTGTTTGGCCCATAGCCGTAGCCGCTGAACGCGCCGACCTTGATGTACCGCAACAAGCCCGGATGCGCCTTATGGAAATCGAGCCAATCGGCGATCGGGATGTTGGTCAGCGTGCGGACATTGGATTCGATGAAGTTCAGCCCGAGGATTCCGAGCGGCCGGATGTAAGGACCGGCATAAAGCGTGGTCTTGGTCCGGCCTTCGAGCAACGCGAGGAACTCGTCGAGTGTGCCGATGCCGGGCCCGCCGGCCTCGACATAGGACGTCACGCCCTGGCAGACGCCGATGCTATCGGGATCGGCAAAGCCCAGGGTTCCATAGACGTGGACGTGAATGTCGATCCAGCCCGGCGTGAGATAAGAGCCCGTCAGATCGAGAGTCTCGACATCGGGTGGAAGACCGGCGACTGGCCGGATCTTGCCATTCTCCAGAGCGACGTCCTGGACGCCATCGATGCCCTGGCCAGGGTCGATGACATGGGCGCCCTTGAGCAAGACGGGACTGGTTGAGGACTTCATCGATGCAATTCCTAGGCGATTGCGCAGCGATTCCACTCGATCTCGAAAAATGCGCTGCTTGCTCCAAAACTACCAGATTTGGATGCAAGATGCGATCCACAACCTTCGTTCCGGTAACGAGCCGGGCGCGCTCGGCACTGTCGTCACTGCCGGGGAGCCGTGTAGGATATGCGGGCCGGTGACGCCGTGATTGCACCGCTTCAGTCCGACCAATAGCAGCGCCGCCGCTCAACCGATGACAAACAAAGTCTCCACCCCGATCGACTTCGGCGATTGGCCGGGACGGATCGTGTTCGGCCGCGGCGCCGTTGCGCAGCTCGGCGCGGTGCTCGAACGTGTCGGCGGAAGCCGCGCCCTGGTGATCTGCGGCTCGACCGTGGCGCGCACCGACATGCTCGGCAAGGTGAAGGCCGGTCTGGGCGACCGGCTCGCCGCCGTATTCGCGGAGGTCAAGGCGCACACGCCCGTTGAAATGGTCGAGCGTGGCCTTGCCATGTTTCGCGACAGCGGTGCCGACTCGCTGGTCACGGTCGGCGGCGGTTCGGCAATCGACGCCGGCAAGGCGATCCAGATCCGGCTTGCGACCGGCGGCGATCTCAAACCATACGCCATCCGCTATGCACCGGGCGGCGCGATGGAGAAGCCGCCGTTGCCCAAGCGCACCGTACCGCATGTCGCGGTGCCGACCACCGCGGGCTCCGCCTCCGACGTGATGCCGACCGCGGCGGCGCGCGACCCGCACTCGCGGGTGAAGCTCTTGTTCTGGGACGACGATCTGACGCCGTCGGCAACCGTGCTCGACCCCGAGATGGCGGTTTACACGCCCGCCGCGTTGACGGCGGCGACCGGCATGACCGCGATGGCCCGCGCGGTCGAGACGCTTTACTCGGCCTATCGGCATCCGATCTCCACCGGCCTGGCGCTTCACGCGGTCCGATTGCAATGGGAGGCGCTGCCCCGTTCGGTCGCGATGCCGCACGATCTCGACGCGCGCGCGGCGTGTCAGATGGCTTGCACCATGTCAGGAATGGCCGCGATCAATGCGATGGTGTCGGTCGTCCACGCCATCGGCCATATCGTCGGCGGCCGCTACGGCTTGCAGCACGGCATTTCGCATTCGATCCTGCTGGCGCCCGGCATGCGCCGCTTGCTGCCGACGATCGGCGGCGACCAGTCGTTGCTTCTCGAGGCGCTCGGCGGGACGCGAACGAGTTCGCCCGAACAGGATGGAACCGAATGCGCGGACCGCATCGCCGCGTTTGTCGGCAGATTGCCGCTGCCGCAACGCCTCCGCGACGTCGGCGTCACCGAAGGCGAGCTGGGTGAGATCGCGCATCTGACGATGTCCGACTACATGATGGCGAACCTGCCGCGGCCGATGGCCGAAACCGAGGTGTTGGCGCTGTTGCGGAGCGTGTGGTGACGCCGCTCGAACGCGTTGCCGAATGGATCGGCGCGCTCGCGCCGGATCGCGTTCCCGCCGATCAGCACCGCCTCGCCCGTATCCGTCTCGTTGACACCTTGGGCCTGATCGCTGCCGCGACCGGGCACGAGGCAGGGACAAGCCTCCGTGCCTTCGCCAACGCTCAACCCCGGCACCGGCGCAACCGTGCTGATGACCGGCAAGCAAACGCTGCCGGCGACCGCTGCCCTGGTCCACGGCAGCCTGGCGCACGCCCGCGACTTCGACGACACCTATATCGACAGCGTTGTCCATCCGGGCAGCACCGTGATCGCGGCTGCTCTCGCTGCAGGCGAAAGTGTTGACGCGCCGTTCGACGCGCTCTCGACCGCGATCGTCATCGGCTACGAGATCGCGGCGCGGCTCGGCATGGTGGCTGGTCGGGGCTTTCATGCACGCGGCTTTCACGCCACCGGCATCGTGGGCCCGATCGCCGCAGCCGCTGCCGCCGGCCATCTCATGCGGCTCGATGCCTCGCGCCTTGCCGATGCGATGGGGCTTGCCACCAGCATGAGCAGCGGCCTGCTTGCCTTCCTCGGCGATGGCGGCTGGTCGAAATGGATGCACACCGGCTGGTCGGCGCACGGCGGTCTGATCGCCGCACAGCTCGCCAACACCGGGTTCCGCGGCCCACGCCAGGGGCTCGATCATCGGTTCGGGCTTTACGGCGCTTTCCTTGGCAACGCCGACGTCGATCTTGCCGCGCTCGGCGACGGCCTGGGATCGGTCTGGCGGGGCGCCACGGCGCAAGCCAAGCTCTATCCCTGCGCGCACGTGATCCAGCCCTACATCGATGCCGGATTGGCGCTCCGCGAGGAGAAACTTGCAGTTGAAAACATCGCGTCGATCCGTTGCGTCATGGCGCCGTGGGCGATGCCGATCGTTGGCGAGCCACGTGACACCAAGATCGCGCCGCGCAACGACCTCGAAGCGATCGCAAGCCTGCCGTTCATGCTGGCGGCAGCCTTGGTCGAAGGCCGTGTCGACCTCGCAACGCTTGCCCCAACAACCATCCACAACACCGAAATCAGGGCGCTGGCCTATCGCGTCGCTTGCGAAGCCGATCCTTCGCTCGGCACGGGCTTCGACGGCCGCATGGAGATTGTCCGCAGCGACGGCCAAACCCTCTCGCGCGCCGTGGGCCTGACGCCGCCGAACGAGGCACAAATCATCGCCAAGTTCCGAGCCAACACCGCGGCCTGTCCGCAGGCCGCGTGCGACGCGCTGCTTCGCGCACTGCTCAATGAAATGCCACGCTGCCGCGAGTTGATGCGCCTTGCGACCGCAGCTATCGCGGCGCCGGATGTCGCGGGCGCTCGCCCTTGACGCCTTCCCCCGCCGCCCTAAGCTGACGCCCTCAAGTTCAGTGAACATCGGCCGTTTCGGGAGGTCGCGATGCGTGTTGTGCGTCGATGGATTTGGCTTGGCGCGCTGGCCATCGCTGCGGCGACCGCGTGGTCCGGTGTGGCCGGCGCCCAGACCACTCTGAAGGCGATCGGCTTCATTCCGAAGAACGACCCCGTGCTCGCCATGGCCAATGCCTGGGTGAACGAGGTCAACAGCAAGCTCAGCGGCAAGGTTCGCATCAACTACGTCGGCGGCCCGGAGGTCATTACGCGCTTTCAACAGACCGAGGCGCTGCGCACCGGCGTGATCGATATCATTTTCACGCCGAGCGGCGACTACCAGGACCAGGTGCCCGCCTCGCCGGCCTTCGTGCTGTCGAAACTCAGCCCGAGCGAGGAGCGCCAGAGCGGATTCTACGATTTCATGGCCGAGGAGCACGCCAAGAAGCTCAACGCGCAATACCTCGGACGTGTCCAGATTTCGCCGTTCTATCTGTGGACCAAGAAGGAGCCGAAGACGCTCGCCGATCTGAAAGGGCTGAAGATGCGTTCGGGCTTGCTCTATGACCGGTTGATGCGCGAGTTCGGCATGGTGCCTGTCACGATCAACGCGCCGGAGGTCTATACGGCGCTCGGCTCCGGCATCGTCGATGGTTTCGGCTGGCCGGTGACAGGCCCGCTCAAACGCGGCTGGCTCGACACCACCAAGTACGTCATCGACCTGCCGTTCTACCCGGCAAGCAATGTCGTCGCCCTGATGAACCTCGACAAGTGGAAGGCGCTGCCCAAGGAGACGCAGGACGCTCTTGCCAAGCTTACCGCCGATTTCGAGCCGACCATGGTCAAGCACTTCAACGACGAGCAAGACAACGAATGGAAGGCGATCGGCAGCAAGGTGACCAAGGTCAAGTTCTCCGACGCCGAGAACAAGCTCTATCTCGACACCGCCTATAACGTCGAGTGGAAGGCTCTGCAGGATCGCGCGCCCGATGTGGTCGCGAAGCTTCGCGCCATGACCGGAAATTGAGGGGAGCGACCGATCTCCGTCCCATGCTGAGCTGGCTGCAACCCATGGAACGCTGGATCGTCCGGATCGAGAACGTGTTCGGCAGGCTCGCCATCGCCGTCCTGGCCGGCTGCGGCGTGCTGATCTGTGTCGACGTGGCGCTGCGCTACGTGTTCAACCGGCCGATCGTCGGCGGCATCGAGATCATCGAATACGCACTGGTCTACATCACCTTCCTTGGTGCGTCGTGGGCCGTACCGCGCGGCGCGCACATCGACATCGACGTCTGCGTGCAAGCGATGCCAAAGTTCTGGCAGCGTGTCTGCGCGTTTCTCAGCAACTTCATTTCGCTCGGCGTCGCGATCGTGCTGATGGTGTTCGGCGCGTCGGTGACCTGGACCTCCTATATGCGCGGCGCGTTCAAGCCGACCACGCTCGAAATCCCAACCTGGATCGTGCTGCTGATCATCCCGATCGGCAGCGCGCTGCTCGCAGCGCGCTTCCTTCGCGAGACCATCGTCAGCGCCGATGCGATCGCCACGGGGCGCGACATCAAGCGCGGTGAGCAGCCACCGCCGTCGGTGGAATAGCGACTCAGCATGGAATGGTGGATGGCATTCACGATCATCGTCGGCGCCTTGTGCGCGCTGATGGTGATCGGCATGCCGATCGCGTTCGCCTTCCTCGCGGTCAACATCGCCGGCGCATATTTCTTCTGGGGTGGCGTCGCAGGCCTCAACCAGATGGTCCTGGCGGTGATGGATTCGGTCGCGAGCTTCTCCATCATGCCGGTGCCGCTGTTTCTTTTGATGGGTGAAATCCTGTTTCGCGCCGGCCTCGCGGCGCGGCTGATGGACGTGCTCGACGCCTGGCTCGGCCGGATACCGGGCCGGCTCAGCCTGATGGCGGTGGCAGGCGGCACGCTGTTCGCGACCCTGGCCGGCTCCGGCGCCGCGACCACCGCGCTGCTCGGCCGCATCCTCGTGCCGGACATGGTGAAGCGCGGCTACAAGCAGCCAATGACCCTCGGCCCGGTGATGGGTTCCGGCGGGCTCGCGGTGATGTTGCCGCCATCTGCGCTGGGCGTCATCCTCGCCGCCACCGCGAACCTCTCGGTCGGCGAGTTCCTGCTTGCCATCATCGTGCCCGGCCTGATGATGGCGGCGTCCTATGCGATCTACGTCGTGGTGCGATGCACGTTGCAACCGGACATCGCGCCAATCTACAGCGGCGGACCGAAACAGCCTCTGAGGCAGAAGCTGCGCGACACCGTGGTCTATGTGTTTCCGCTCGCCACCATCATCTTCGTCGTCACCGGCCTGATCTTTCTCGGCATCGCCACGCCGACCGAATCCGCGGGCCTCGGCGCGCTGTCGGCCCTGATCATGGCCAAGCTTTACGGCAAGCTCGATTGGCCGACGCTGCAAGAATGCCTGGTGTCGACGCTGCGCACCTCAATCATGATCCTGATGATCCTGTCCGGATCGAGCGCCTTCGCGCAGCTTCTGGCCTTCACCGGCGCCTCGGCCGGCCTGGTCGATCTCGCGACGTCGACCAGCTTGAGCCCGGTGATGATCGTCATCACCATGCAGGTCGTTCTGCTGGTGCTCGGCACGTTCATGGAATCGCTTGCCATGATCCTGCTGTGCGTACCGATCTATTTTCCGATCATCGAGGCGCTGCATCTGTCGCCGATCTGGTTCGGCGCCGTCATGCTGCTCAACATGGAAATGGCCGCGATCTCGCCGCCATTCGGCTTCGGTCTGTTCGTCATGAAGGCGGTGGCGCCGCCCGGGACCACGCATGATGGACGTCTATCGCGCCACCATTCCATTTCTGCTGCTGAACTCGATCGTGATGCTGATTATGATCTTCTTCCCCCAGACCGTGCTCTGGCTGCCGTCGCTGGCGGTGAAATAGCAATGGCGTCCCGCTCGGCGCGCAATCTCACCTATCGCAGGAGAACCCAATGAAAGAGATCGTCCATGTTCCCGGCATTTCGGACGCCTTGGTAAAGTACAACGTGCCCATCTCGGCCGCGGTCAAGGCAAACGGATTCGTCTTCATCTCGGGCGCTCCGCCGATCGATCCCGACACCGGCAAGCTCGTGACTGGCAACATCGAGGAGCAGACCGAGGCGGTGCTGCGCTACCTGGGGAAGGTCCTGACGGCTTCGGGATCGTCATTCGACAAGGTCGTCAAAGTGACGGTGTTTGCCGCCAACTCTGGCATACTTCGCGCGCATCAACGAAATCTATCGCCGCTACTTTCCCCATCAGCCCCCGGCCCGGACATTCGTCACAGTCGGCTCGTGGCCCATGGAGTTCGACATCGAGATCGAATGCGTGGCGCTTGCGGATTAGCCAGGCTGCCCGGCGCACTGCTTGCAGTCCGACGATGTTTTCAGGAAGCGTTCGCCGACCAGCGCAAAGTCGCTGATTCCGAGCGAGGCATGAAAATGACGGAGATAGGCCGGCTGCGATTGCGCGGGACAAGCCTCGCGTTGCCGGCGCAGCGCGGCACGGGCCTTGTCGGTCTCGATCCGATCGATGCCGCCCGTTTGTGGGTCAAGCACGACGCCGTAAACCTCACGGATGTAGTCCGCGCTGTACCGCTCTTCCCGCACATCGTCGAGGCAAAGCAGCGGGTCTCGCTCAAGCGGATCGCCGTGCCCGCCTCCGCCCGCTCCAATGTGGCAGAGCACCTCGTCACGCCGCATCACCAGAGGCTCCATCGGCATGACCGGGACGGCCTGCTGCGCAGGCCCGGGGTTGAGCAGATTCCATGACGGCGTTCCGGGCGCTCCGCCGTCGAGCCCATAGGGCAAGTGATTGCGGCGATCGGACCGCATGACGACGACAGTCTCCTCGGCCAGCATCCGGTACGTGCGAACGTAAGCGGGCGCGCCACGATGGCGTCCCGGCCCGCCGGAGTTTGGCACCATGCCGTAGCGCTCGATGCGGATCGGGAACTGCGCTTCGATCATCTCCACGGGCTGGTTCGTGACGTTGCCGCCGGCATTCGGAATGCCAAACACGCCATCGCGGTCCGCCATGCCGCCCCACGAGCCGGCGAGCGTCTCCGAGCACACAAAACGGCGTCCTTGCTGGAAGCCGCTGATCGCCGGGAATGCCACGCCACCTTCGCCTGCGGCTGGAACGCGCGACGGCACAATCTGCGCGAATGCGCCGAGCAGCGTGTCGATCGCGCGCCAGCCGATGATCGCCCGTGCCGCGCAGGCGGCAGGAGCTGTGGGATTCACGATCGTGCCTTCCGGCAGGATGATACGGAACGGACGGGTGTAGCCTTCGAAATTCGGGATGTCCTCGCGGGCGAGGCATTTCATGATCAGGTGCACAGCCGACTTCACGAACGGGCTCGGGCAGTTGATCGCCGCGGGCAGTTGCGGCGCCGACCCGGTCCAGTCAACGGTGAGCTCGTCGCCCGCGATGGTCACGGTGACCTTCAGCGCGAATCGGCTCGGGCCGTGTGCCGGTGCCGTCGAGATAATCCGTGAAGGACCAGGTGCCGTCCGGCAAGGCGGCGATCTCGGCGCGCATCATCCGTTCGGCATAGTCGTGCAGGCTCGCCAGGATCTGACGAAGCGTGGCGCTGCCATAGCGCTCGACCAGCTTCTGAAAGGACTTCTCCGCCGACCGGCAGGCGGCAATCTGCGCCTGCATGTCACCGGCGAGTTTATCCGGCATGCGCGTGTTGAGCGCCATGATATCGAAGAAGGTCTTGTTCGGCGTACCTTCCGCATAGAGCTTGAGGATCGGAATGCGAAGGCCTTCCTGGAAAATCTCACGGGCATAGACCGCGGTGGAGCCCGGCGCTATTCCGCCGACATCGATCTGATGCACCACTGTCGCCGCATAACCCTCCAACTCGCCGTCGCAGAAAATCGGGTTGACGATGTAGACATCCGGGAGGTGCATACCGGCCGCGACATAGGGATCGTTGAAGACGAACATGTCGCCAGGGCGCATGTCGTTGCCGTGCGAACGCACCAATGCTTGCATCGCATCCGGGAACGACCCAAGGTGCAGCGCCATGGTAAGCCCATGCGCGACAACCTGCCCGTGTCGGTCGCACAGGCCGGTCGAATAGTCCATCGAATCGCGCACGATCGTGGAGTAGGCGGTCCGCATGACGACGAGCGCCATCTCGTCGGCGATCGAGCTAAGCGCGTTACGAACGACTTCCATGGTGACTGGGTCGGCAGCAGTCACGGCGATTCTCCCGCGTGGAGATGAATATTGCCGCGCAAATCCAGACGCGCAGCCCAGCTGGGCGGAACCACAACAGTCGTGTCGTATTCCTCAATAATGAGCGGCCCCTGGCGGCCGGTGGATGCGAAGGTCGACTCGACCGACCACCGGCGTCTCGACTAGGCCGTGGGCAGCGCCGAAATAAGCGGAGCGGGTCTTCGCCCCGCCGCTTGCGGGCCCGCTCCGATTGAGATGGCCGGGATTGATCGAGCAGCAGCGCATTGCCGACAGCAAGACGGCCGATCACGCGCAGCGCGACGCATTCGACGGCTTCGGCGTCAGCGCGGTGTCCGTAATTGCGTTCATGCTCATCGCCAAAGGCCCGTGCGAGCGCTGCAACGTCGATGCGCCCGGCGGGTACTGGCACGGCAAGTTCGTGGGCCTGCCCGGCGTAGCGCAAGTCCACCATGCGCGTGACTTGCGCCTTCGCAGTGCCGATCTTGTCCTGCCGCATCAAGGCTGCGACCGACTCCTCAAGTTCATCGAATCGCGCCGCCAACTCGCCGGCCACGGCCTCGTTCAGTGGCCGCAAGTGTCCTTGCACCAATTCATGTTCGAGATCGGACATCAGGAGACCGAAAGCGCTGAACACTCCCGCACTCGGCGGAATGACGACGTCGCGCATCTCCATCATGTCAGCGAGGCGGGCCGCGACCATCGGCCCGTTGCCGCCGAAAGCAAATAGCGTGAAATCGCGCGGATCGCGGCCGCGATAGGTGGAAACTGCTTTGACCGCGCGGATCATCGTGCCGCATGCGACCTCGTACACGCCGAAGGCCGCCTCCAGCAGCGTCTTCCCTAACGGCCCGGCGATCTTCTCCGCCAGGACACGGCGCGCCGCTTCCGCATTCAGCCGCAGGCCGCCGCCGACCAGATAGTCCGGGTTCAGATAGCCGAGCGCCAGTGCGGCATCCGTAAAAGTCGGCTCCTCCCCGCCAAGATCGTAGGCGACCGGCCCCGGCGAGCTTCCCGCGCTCTTCGGTCCCACCCGCAACAGGCCACCGGAATCGATGCTGACGATGCTTCCTCCGCCCGCGCCGATTTCCGACACATCGATCACAGGCAGCTTGAGCGCATAGCCGCCGCCCATCACGAGCTTGCTCGAGAGATTGATCCCGGCGCCGACCTCGTAGTCGCCGGTGCGCGAGACCTGGCCGTTCTCGACGATCGACGCCTTCGCGGTGGTGCCGCCCATGTCGAGCGTGATGCATTCCCGCGCCGATAGCGCATTTGAAATGCCGGCGGCACCGATCACGCCGGCAGCCGGGCCGGATTCGACGATATAAGCCGGCTTCTCCATCGCGGCGGCTACTGTCATGATTCCGCCGTCGGATTTCATGACGTGCAAGGGAGCCGTGACGCCGACCGCCGCCAGATGCCGCTGCAGCGACGCGAAGTATTTTTTCAGGATCGGGCCGAGATAGGCGTTGATTACCGTCGTGCTGGTTCGTTCGTATTCCCGAATGATCGGCAGAATGTCGCTCGAGCAGGTGATGAATACCGCCTCGCCGAGCATGTCGCGCAGGATCGCCAGCACACGCCGTTCGTGCGACGGGTTGGCGTAGGAATGCAGCAGGCTGACCGCGACCGATTCAACATGGGCGCCCTTCAACCGCTCGGCGGCTGTGCGCACGGTTGCGTCGTTCAACGGCTCCCACACTTCGCCACGCGGACCAATCCGTTCGGCAACCTCCAGCCGCAGGCGGCGTGGCACCAGGGGCTCCGGTTTCTGCCAGTTCAGCGCATACATCTCCGGAATGCGCAGACGCCGCATCTCCAGCACGTCGCGGAAGCCGCTCGTGGTGATCAGCGCGGTGCAGGCGCCCTTGTGCTCCAGGATGGCGTTGGTCGCGACCGTGGTCGCATGCACCACGCGGTCGACCTGGGCGGGCGAAGCAGACACCGCCGCAAGCGCAGCGGTCAGCCCGTCCACGATGCCCCGACCATAGTCGTCGGGCGTCGACAACAGCTTCTGGCTATGCACGCGGCCATCGCTGCCAACCATGACCAGATCGGTGAACGTCCCGCCGATGTCGATACCCACCTGGAAGCGCAAAGGCCCGGACATGCTTGTCAGGCCGCCGGACCGGCAGGCGGGATCTGCAGAATGATGCGGCCACGTGTGACCAGACCCTGCTCCAGCCGGCGTTGCGCTTCGGCCGCCTGGGCCAGCTCCATCCGGGCACAAATCTGCGGTCTGAGTACGCCGCTCGCGGCCAGGGCGGCAATGCAATCCAGTGCCTGGCGATGATCGGTGATACGCGGCGTGGTCACGCGAACACCGAATTCCGCCGCGCGATTCTCGAACGGCGCCGCGATCAGGCACACAATGTGCCCATTTGGCTTCAGCACCGGATAGGAACGGCGGTGGACATCGCCACCGATCAGGTCGAGCACGACGTCGAAGTCTTTCAACTCGTCGGCGAAGTCGTTGCGATCATACGCGACCACCTGGTGGGCACCGAGCTCCCTCACATAGGCGGCGTTTTCCGCCCGGCACGTTGCCGCCACATGCGCGCCGAGATGCCGCGCGAGCTGAACGGCCAGCCCGCCGATCGCGCCAGCTCCGCCATGCACCAGGACACGCATGCCGGGCCGCAGATCCGCGGTTTCCACCAGGCATATCCAGGCGCAAACGCCGGCGTGAATCAGCGCCGCTCCCTCGTCGAAGCTAAGGTTGCGCGGCAGCGGCGTGATGCTCTCGCGATCGCGCACAATGGCTTGCGCATAGGTTCCGGGTTCGATGTGCTGAGCGACAACGCAAACGGGTGTGCCGACCGCGATGTAGTCCACGTCCGGGCCAAGCTTGGTCACAACGCCAGCGCCGTCGCGACCGGGAATTTTGGGAAGCGAGATCGGGAAATATTCCTTCAAATGGCCGGCACGCACCTTCCAGTCGCCTGGAATGACACTCGCAGCACGTAGGTCGACGCGCACCTGCCCCGGGCCAGGCTCCGGGTCCGGAACCTCGACAAGCCGCAACACCTCGGGACCACCATATTGTTCGTAGCGGACGGCTTGCATGCTGGCGTCACAGCATCGGATCGTGGTGCTTGGCGCGAATGGCCAAGATAGGGATCCCAGGCGCAGGCTGAGGCCGCCAGCACCGCATACGCGCCGACATCCGAGAACGCACTGATCCGTTCGGTAGAGCACACACCGCCAACCGCGAGAACATGCAAGTCTAGACCGTCGTGCCGGACGATCTCGACGGCAGTTCGCACGCATTTCAATGCGATATCAAACACGGCGCCGCCCATCATGCCTGCCCGCTCGCGGTTCCTACCGAACGCCGGGGCGCCGGAGCCATCGACGATCAAGCGGCTCGGGGCATTGATCATCACCACGCCGTCGACCAAGCCGGCAAGGCGCCGGAGCAGTTCTGTCATCAGCTCGCGCTCTTCGATCGGACCGATTTTCACGAGCAAGGGAAGCGATCCGACGGCAGCCCGTGCCGCCGCGGCAATGCAAGCGGCAAGCTCGGTGTCGCGGTACACTTCGCTCTCACGCTGGCCGACATTCGGGCATGAAAAATTCAATTCCACGACCTGTGCACCGGCGTCGCGGGCCTCCGCGGCGAGCACGCTGAAGTCGTCGATGATTTCTGCTTCGGTCGTGTCGGCGTCAGCGGTGCCGACCACCGACACGATCATGACTTGCCCCGACCGCAGCAGCCCGCGGCAACGCCTGATGTCTCGCCGCCAGACTTCGGGCGAACTCGACGGCATGCCGATCGATCCCGCCGCGGTTGCAGCGAATGGCGCGGCGGGGATGCCGTCGATGACCGGCAGCTCCGCCATGGCGCTGTCCGCCGCAACACTTCCCTCGTTCAAATAGAGCCAATTCGGCAATGGGTGTGCCAACCGCGCACGGCTCCGTATGGTCTTGTAGGTCAGCAGATCGAACCCGAGTCGGCTGTAAAGCTCGAACCATCGTTCGTTCACCAGCAGGCTCGCCGCGACACCGATGCGAGACGCAACTCGGTGACCGAGAAAGTCCTTCATCGGCGTTGCCGGTACGTCGACATAAGGACCAGCGAAGGCTGGTCCTTCGGCCGCGTTCTGCTCGAACGTCCGATCGAGCCGATAGATCGGCGTCATGAGGGGCGGCGGGACCGGGGGCGCCGCGGTCCGGACTTGGCCCGCAATATTCAAGCTGGCATCTCCTTGAAAAGACGTGAGACGATGCGACGCTGGCTGCCCGCAGTATCGCCGAGTTCGATTGCGGAGTCCGCGCAACATCTCCATGGTGGCCGAATTATGACTCTAAAACATCCGCAGTCCAATGGCCGCGCACGCGTCTTGGTGGTTGGTGCTGGCATTGTCGGCACATGCTGTGCGCTTTGGTTGCAGCGTCACGGATTCGCTGTCACGCTCCTTGACCGCAATGAACCTGGCAGCGGCTGTTCGGCCGGCAATGCCGGAATCCTGCATTCGGGATCGGTGCTGCCGCTGGCTACGGTGGGCATTCTGCGCCGCGTCCCGCAAATGTTGCTCGATCCCGACGGCCCGCTGGTGATCCGCTGGCGGCACGGCCTGTCGCTGCTCCCCTGGCTCGCTCGTCTCGTCAGCCACACGACACCGGCAGAAGTGACCCGGATATCGCATGCGCTGTCCGGCCTGCTGAGCGGCGCGTTGGATGCCACCCGCGCGCTGATCGCGGATTCTGGCGCAGCACATCTCCTCAAGGATCAGGGCGAGCTGTACGTGTTTCGGGGTGAAACAGCCCGGAGACAGATTGCAGAAAAGATTGCGGTCTACCAAGCCTACGGCATCAGGGCGACGGAACTCGATGCGGCAGAACTCAAAGAACGCGTCCCCGCCCTCTCGAACGCATACCGGCATGGCGTCTATCTGCCAGACAGTGCTTTCACGACCGATCCTCGTGCATTGACCGCAGCGCTTGCCGCCACCTTCGTCGCAAACGGGGGCACATTCGAACAGCAGGAGGTCATCGGTATTGATCGCAGTGAACACGGCGGCGTTCTGGCCACAACTTCGGGCGCGTCGTTGTCCTGCAACCATCTCGTGATCGCTGCAGGGGCATTCTCCAAACGACTCGCCAAGCAGGCCAGTATCGACGTCCCGCTCGAGGCGTTGCGCGGCTATCATCTTGAGATACCGGCGAACAATATTCACCTCCCCGGTCCGCTGATCGATGGCGGCATGAATTTTGGCGCCATCCCGATGGCGGGCGGCATACGGCTCGCCGGAACGGTCGAACTCGCCGGCATCGATGCGCCTCCGAACTGGCACCGCGCCGACATGCTCCTGCCGATGGCACAAAAGATGCTGCCCAACCTCGACGGCTCAAATGCGGTGCGCTGGATGGGGCACCGACCGGGATTACCTGACAGCCTGCCGATGATCGGTCCCGTGCCGCATTGGCGGAACGTCTGGTTCTGCTTCGGTCATGGCCAACTCGGCCTGACTTCCGCGGCTGCGTCAGGCAAAGCCTTGGCCGAAGCGATGGCAGGCCTCGAACCCAGCCTGGACTTGGCCTCCTTCCGCGTCGACCGGTTTTCAGCGGTCTAAAAGTGGTACAAGATGGCCATGTAATAAGCATGAGATGGCATTGGGCTTGCCCGGAGAAACGTTTCTCAGCGCCAACACACATGGCATCCGTCTAGGATACTGACCCAGAGACGACGACTTAGGGGAGAACCGCGATGAGCTATCGCAATTGTCTGACTGCCGCGCTTGCATTCTCGATTGCGGTTGCATTGTCGGCGCCGGCCGGCGCGCAGACCAAAGAGCCGATCAAGCTGGCCATCGGCGTGGATGCAGCCTATGTGCCGATCTATCTCTCCAAGCAGGCCAAGCTGTTCGAGAAGCACGGCGTCAATGTCGAACTCGTACAGTTTACCCAGGGCGGGGACGCGCTCGACGCGGTCGCAGCCGGCATCGCCCCGATGGGCGGCGCGGCCGAGCCGACAACGCTCATCCGCGCTGCACGTGCGGACATCAAGGTGCTTGGCATCTACGGGCAGTCGGCGAGCTACATCAAGATGGTGGTGAAGGCCGGCATCACGGATGCGAAGCAGCTCAAGAAGCTCGGTATCGTTCCTGGATCGGTCAGTGAGTTCTCGACGGAGCAGATGCTGGTCAAGTATGGCATCGATCCGAAGTCGGTAGAGATGGTCAAGGCGGGGCCGCCCGAGTTTCCGGCGCTGCTGGCGCGGGGCGATGTCGATGGGTATTTCCTGTGGGAGCCCTGGCCGACGAATGGAATCAAGCAAGGCGGCAAGATTCTGCTGACCAGTGGCGACGTCGGCTACTCCTATAACATGTGGCTGTCGGCAAACGGAGCGTGGCTTGCATCTCACCAGGCAGAGGCGAAGTCCATGCTCGCCGCACTTGCCGAAGCGTGCGAGATCGTCCGCGCCGATCCGGCCAAAGGAGCGGCCGCCGTGCAGGCCGAAGCAAAGATTCCCGCTGCGACGGCTCTTGAGACGCTCAAAGAGGTGCAATGCACCGTGCGCGACTTCTCGCCAGCCGACCTGGCAACGTATGACAAGATCGCGGACTTTCTGGCGGCCCGGAAGATCACGCCGGGCAAAGTCGACCTCGGCAAGATCCTTCAGCAGGGGTTCTACGCACAGAAGTAGTCAGAGCGCTACATGAACGCACCGCCCTCGTCCGCAGATCGGTCCGAGTCCGCATGCACGGGGGCCGCGATCCGGCTTGAGCGTGTATCGGTCGCTTTCGGCGAACATCGAATCGTGTCCGATATCAATCTCCACGTCGCGCCGGGAGAGTTCGTCTGTCTGCTGGGGCCAAGCGGCTGCGGAAAATCGACGCTGCTCAATCTCGTGGCAGGCTTTCTGCCGGCCACCTCGGGGAAGGTCTCTGCTGGTGGGCGGCCGGTTCACGGGCCCGGAAGGGACCGCGGTGTCGTGTTCCAAAGCACCGAGGCGCTGTTTCCATGGCTCACCGTCCAGGAGAACGTGGAATATGGGCTGCGCATGGGCGGCGTGCCTCGTGCAGTCCGTGCCGGTGCTGCGCGGCGTTATCTGGACCTGGTCGGCCTGAGCCACGCCGGAAACCGCATGCCGGGCGAGCTCTCCGGCGGCATGCGCCAGCGGGTCCAGATCGCGCGCGTCCTGGTCAACGAGCCTTCCGTGGTGCTGATGGATGAGCCGTTCGGGGCGCTCGATGCGCAGACGCGTGAGGTGATGCAGGTCGAGGTTGACCGGATCTGGCGTGCAACCCGTCCGACCATCCTGTTCATCACCCACGACATCTGGGAAGCTATCCTGCTCGGCGATCGCATCATCACGATGACGGCGGGTCCCGACGCGACGTTCAAGACCGTTGCGAAAGTCGAAATCCCCCGCCCGCGCGAGCTAACCGCACCCGCCGCCTTGAAGCTCTACAGCGAGCTGCGGGAGGACATCGGCTCGGAGGTGCGACGCACGCTGCAGGCCCAGGGCTTGTCGAGAGAAGCCCCGGCGAAGGAAGCAGCGGCATGACGACACTCGACACTGAGACTCCGTCCTACCCGTCGGCCGCTTCGGAGACCCGGCCAGCAACGGCCTTTTTCGATACGAGGCTGGCGAGGCTGCTCACCGGGCTCTTCTCGGTGGCGCTCGGCCTTGCCATCTGGGAGATGCTGAGTTGGCGATTTCAACCGCTGTTCCTGCCGTCGCCGCAGTTGACCTTCTACGCGGTCGGCGAACTCTGGGAGGACGGGACGCTGCTCCAGTCAATCGGCGCCTCGCTCGCCCGCATCATGGCAGGCTGGTCGCTCGGACTCGTCATCGGCATCCCAATCGGCATGGTGATGGGATATTTTTCGTTCGTGCGCCGGCTGCTCGATCCGTATGTCGAATTCTTCCGCTTTATTCCGCCAATTGCGTTTGTCACGTTGGCCGTGATATGGCTCGGTCCGGGCGAGGCTTCCAAGGTCGCCCTGATCCTCTACACCACCATTTTTATCGTCACGATCAACACCATCGCAGGTGTGCTCTCGGTCAGCGAACTGAGATTGAGGGCTGCTGCTTCGCTCGGCGCAGGAAGGATACAAACTCTTCTCACGGTGATCTTTCCATCGACCATACCCTATATGGTCACGGGCGCACGGCTGGCGATGGGCAATTCCTTCCTGACCATCGTCTCCGCGGAAATTGTGGCCGCTCAAGTCGGCGTAGGCTCGATGATCTGGACAGCGCGGAATTACGGCAAGACAGAATGGGTTTTCGTCGGCATCATCACCTTGGGACTGCTTGGATACACTTGCGACCGCATCGTGCGTTTCATCGTTCAGCGGTTGCTAAGGCGATATGCAATTGCAGTTTGATCGCGGCACCGTCCCGACGAGCAACTTCGCGTTCCGCGGGATAGATGCCCGAGCTCCAATTGATGATCTATCGGCCAAGGACCTACCAACGCGCTCCGATGTACTCTTCTACACACGAGGCTGGCGCCTTCGCGTAAGTACCCCGGCGACTGACGACCGATCCGGTCAGCCGGCGCAGGGCGATTGCCATCTCCGTAGCCTTTGCCGCCACAGCGATGCCACTCAGTACCATCGCGCCGTCGATAACGAACGGACACTCGCGCGTAAACAGCAGCATCGGCAGGCCGCCCGCCGGAATAATAACTTCTGCTCCCTCGGCAACAAGCGGACGCACCTGCACCACGAAATCATCCCGAACCTGGGCATAGCTCGCATCGTCGGTAAACGCCCGCATGAAGCTGGGTAGGTCTGCGCGAATGGCGCGCACACCCACGACACGCTGATCAAGGCCGTGCGCTTTCACCTGCCGTTCATGCCAAGCGATGAAGACCGGATCGATCGTCACCAAACCTAGCCGCCCTCCCATACTCAGCGCCGCAAGCAGATTGGCCTCGCCAAGGCCAATCACCGGAATGTCCAGCGTGCCGCGGATTTCGATCAGCCCCGGTTCCTGGAAATGGCCGATGATGAATGCATCGTAGCCCGCATGCTCCGCCTCAATCGCGTTACGGATCACCTGTGCGGCGCAGCGAAATTCCGTCAGCGGGTGGAAGTGACGGTCGGGAGGATCCAAACCATGGACTTCGAAGCGGGTGCTGGGACTGGCGGCGGCATCCAGAAAAGCCTGAAGCCGCTCGATATAGGGAGCCTGCTCGGTCGGATGGACGAAGCTTTGATACCAGACGCGGGCGGGACGGGACGGTTCGGCCATGCGCTGCCCCTATGTATAAGAACAGCGCCTGGGCTCTGCCATGACGCTTTCTCGAGCCGGCATGTTGTGGCACCAAGAACCGGGTGCGCGCAATACCGGACGTCCCGCGCGGTTTCCACATGAACGACTCGGATGACATATTCTTCGAGGACGTGATCCCCGGCGACACTATCTATGCGGGACCCTACGTGATCCCAGCGGACGAGCTCGTAGCATTCGCGTCGGCATGGGATCCCATGCCGATGCACGTCAACCAAGCCTTCGCAGCCAGGCACGGCGGACTGACGGCTCCGGGAATCTATCTTTTCGCGATCAAGATGCGTCTCGTCCATACGTTGCCCTTACGCCGAACCGTTATTGCGACCGTCGGCTATGACGAGGTGCAATTCTATCGACCTGCCCATCCCGGCGATGCACTGAAGCTCGAGTTAAAATGGATCGATAAGAGGAGGTCGCGCTCAAAACCAGACCGCGGAATCGTCATGGGACGTTACTCACTCATCAACGCGGTCGGCGAGGTTGTCATGAGTCATCTCGATACCGTACTCATGAAGATGCGGAATCCTCACAGGGATCGCTAGGCTTGCGGAGCCGGATAAGCGACGAGGGTTGCCATTGCATAGTGCTTGTTCGGGCCGGTGAACGGCGGAAAAGCCGCGTAGTCGGCCCGCATTTCGTGACGCACGGGCGAGTGAAGCGCTTGCGTCAGCGCGTCCGGGGTGTCGAATACAACTTTATTTCGTTGCATGAAATTTACGCGCTGCCACGGCAGGGCACTAACCCAGTCGAGGCGGGTGTAGACTTCGAGGTCACGAATGTTGGGAAAACGTGCCATGTATTTTGTGTGTCGCTCGAGGTAGTGGGCAAGCCAGGCGTTGAGATCATCTGCCTCGCCTTCGTAAGACACGAGATAAGTGCAGTATGGCGTTCCACGAGCATTTTGAAACACTGGCTCCGGTACCGCGAACGGCCGAACGAGCATCGCCTGCTGGGTGACGTCGGCAGCTGCGAGAGCGGGAAACTCACCGCTGGAGGTCAAGATGCCAAGGTGCCCATTGCGAGACACCACGTTTTCAAGGTCCGAAATCTCTTCGACGTAAAGTTGCACCACAAGGTGAGGCGGAGTTTCATCCTTCACGTAAGGGTCGCTGGCACTAGCCGAGGTATGGACCAGAGCTTTCAGGAGCTTCGGCGTGGCGCGCAAAATCTCTTCAAGCTTGGCCATCTCACCAGCGGGAATCGGCGTTGCACGAAAGCGATAGGTCAGGAAAAGACATGTGCTCATTCGTTCGGTTCCCAGCCCAGGAAATTCAGCAACGCAATATCGGCGATGTCACGAACGCGCCGGGCGGCCGCTCTGGGTAGCGCGGTCCCACGTTTTGGCCGTCACACCGCGCTCACGCAACTTGTATTTCTGCACCTTCCCGCTCTCGGTACTTGGCAGGTCAGTCATGAATTCGAGATAGCGCGGTACAGCAAAATAAGGTAGGCGAGGTTCGCAAAATTCTATGAGCTCGGCCTCGGCCAACTTGCGGCCTGGATGGACAATGACAGCCGCCATCACCTCATCTTCCGCAAGAGTCGAGCGCACTGGAAAAGCAGCCGCATTCGCGACCGCCGGATGGCTCAGCAGCACCTGCTCGACTTCGAAGGACGAAATGTTCTCGCCCCGGCGCCGGATGGCATCCTTGAGTCGATCGACGAATCGGAAATAGCCGTCGGGCTGACGCACCACCCTATCGCCGGTGTGAAACCAATTGTCGCGCCAAGCTTCGGCAGTCTTGTCGGGCGCCCGGAAATATTCGCTTGCGAAAGCCAACGGCTCGTCCGTGCGCACAATCAGTTCGCCGGGAATGTCGTCGGATACATCACGATCCTGATCATCGACCACCCGGGCCGCAAAGCCCTCGAATACCGGCCCCATCAATCCGGGCTTCTGTTGCTCGATCGTGGTGCCGAGCACGAAATTGGTCTCGGTTGAGCCCCAGCCGTCGAGCAGATGGATACCGGTCCGCCGCGTGAACTCTGCGTGGAACTGTGCCGGAACGCCGGGCGCAAGCGCGATCCGCACTTGGTGTGCAGTTTCCTCTGGCGAGATTGGCCGCGATAGCAGGATCGGCACCATGGCGCCGAGCAGGTAGGTGACTGTTGCTCGCGAATGTATCAGCGATGGATAGAACCCGGATGCCGAGAATCGCTTCTGGTAACGCGCGCAAGTACCCGTCAGGAGCGCCTGATAAAACGTGTTAAGCGCATTGGTATGAAACAGCGGCAGGCTGGTGCAGAGCACATCGACTGCGCCCAGCTGCAGCAACGATGCCGTGTTGACGGCCCACCAGAAATATTGCGCGTGCGGACAGCAGACGCCCTTCGACGGACCGGTGGTGCCCGAGGTGTAGAGAATGAGCGCAAGATCGTTGGGCTCGACTGCAGCCGCCTCAATTGGCTCGCCGCCAGGTGGCATAGCAATCGCAACGATCCGACCGAGCCGTACCTTCGCCTCGTCGCCGCCGATCAGCCAGATGGCATCGATCGTCAGTTCGTCCGAATCGAGCAGCGTCAAGTTCTCGGCATAAGCCGAACTCGCTGACCAGGAGCCGCGCCCCGCAATTCGATAGGATGTGCTGCAGTTGCGGTCCTCGCGAGGCCGTATTTATTGGCACGGCGACCGCACCGAGCCAGGCACAGCCGAGCACGATTTGCAGAAATTCGATCCGGTTCGAGCACATCACGGCAACGCGGTCACCGGCTGTCACTCCCGCGCCGCGCAACGTACCGGCAAATTGCGCGGCGGCGGCATGGGCGTCGGCATAGCTCCACGTCGTATCGCCGGCGCTGACTAGCGGTCTTTGTCCATAGCGTTCGGCTTGGCGCTTCAGCATCGCCGGCAGCGTGCGCTCCGCCGGCGCAAACAAGTTCGACCAATTCGTCCGCAAGGACTGTGCCGCTTCCATGCCGATCAGTCCACGTTGCCGCCAAGATAACTCGTGATCAAGCGCTGGTCATGAATAAGTTTTCTGGCCAAAGCGCTAACGACGATCGAGCCGCTATCCAGCCCGTAGCCATAGTCGGCGGTCTCCAACGCCGCGCGGGCGTCCTACTCGACCACGATACGAAAGATTTGGCGCACGATAAGGGGGCAGAGCCATGCGCCCATGGAAATTTCAACAATATAGCATAGACCGAGACTGCAAGTGCGCGGATTTCTCGCGCCGTTCCGCGCAATAGCGTGCGGCCTCGCGTTGCCCGACTAAACCATTGTATCTAAACTAGCCGGCGGACATTACGATGCGGAGATTCCGATGAGCGTCGCCGGCGGCAAGCTGAAGATCAGTCTCAAGCGCGGCGACATCGACAATCGCAACGCGGCGTTTGGCAACATCCAGCTGTTCATGTGACCCAAGACGACCGCATGGCATCGGGCGCGATCCGGAAGTCCTACGACGGCATCGTCGCCTGTCTTCCGGTCACTATTCCATACCGGCACTATTCGACCAATAGCGCGCATTGGTGGCTTGGTCGCGCACTCCGCGAGATTGTAACGCGCGCACGCCTGCGGCCGAAGGACATCGACGGTTTCGCGGTATCGAGTTTTACCGTGGGGCCGGACACGGCGGTCGGGCTGACGCAGCATTTCGGCCTTTCGCCGCGCTGGCTAGATCACATTCCGTTCGGAGGAGCGAGCGGCATCGTCGCACTGCGCCGCGCGGCACGTGCGGTGCAGGCTGGCGACGCCGATATCGTTGCGTGCGTTGCTGGAGACACGAACCACGTCAATTCCTTCCGCAAGACGCTTTCGACGTTCTCACGCTTCGCACAGGATGCAGTCTATCCGTACGGGTCCGGTGGCGCCAACGCGGCGTTCGCGCTGATCACTAAGAACTACATGAACAGCTATGGCGCCAGGCGCGAGGACTTCGCCAAGCTCTGTATTGCGCAGCGCGACAACGCGCTGTCGATCCCGCACGCCATGATGAAGAAAAAGCTGACGTTGGACGGATACATGTCGGCGCGGCCGATCGCGGATCCGATCCATCTGTTCGACTGCGTAATGCCGTGCGCCGGCGCCGAGGCGCTGCTGGTGTGTCGCGAGGATACGGCGAAATCTCAACCTGCCTGGCGTCCGCATCCTGTCGACCATCGAGCGTCATAATGCCTTTCCAACCGACCCGATGCAGGTGCGCGGCGGCTGGGCGCTCGATGTCGATGAGCTTTGGTCTATGGCCGGGCTAAAGCCGAAGGATGTCGACTTCGTCGAGACCTACGACGACTATCCTGTCATCGTGATGATGCAGCTTGAAGATCTCGGTTTCTGCATGAAAGGCGAGGCGCCTGATTTCGTGCGCTCGCACAGTTTCACCAACGAAGGTACTTTTCCCCAGAATACGTCGGGTGGACAACTTTCGACCGGGCAGGCTGGCGCGGCCGGCGGTTTTCTCGGCTTGGTTGAGGCGATGCGCCAACTCACAGCGCAGCAGCTCGGTACCCAGGTGCCCGATGCCAAGACTTGCCTGGTTTCCGGCTTCGGGATGATCAACTACGATCGCGGGCTGTCATCCTGCGCCGCCATTCTCGCGAGAGCCACGTGACCACACCGCTCGCCCGTCCCAAGCGCAAGAATCCGCTGAAGCGTACGCGGCTGCCACTCAGTCCGCAGGGCGTGCGCAGCCGTACCGCGCATGGTCTTACCGCAGCGGCGGCCGAAGGGCGCTTCGTCTTGCAGGTCTGCCTCGACTGCAACACCGTCATTTACCCGCCGCGCGATGCCTGTCCGTCGTGTCTATCGGCGCGGCTACCATTCCGCGACGTCGACCGCAGTGGCACGCTGGTGGCGGAAACCACGGTGAGACCTCGACCGATCCTTATTTTCGCGAGCGTACGCCGTGGCGGGTCGGCACCGTGAAGCTCGATGTCGGCCCGGTCGTGGTCGCGCATCTGCATGGCGACGCCGTCGAGGGCGGCCGCGTACGGCTCGACTTCAAGCTCGACAGGAGCGGCTCGGCGGTTGCGATCGCGCTGCCGGAGAAGGACACCGAGAACATGGCCGATGACCCCCATCTGCGCGAGATGACATGCGATCCGAAATTCCGCCGCGTGCTGATCACCGATGGCCGCAACGCTGTCGGCCAAGCCATGGCGAAAGCCTTCTCGGACGCTGGCGCTGCGATCGTGTTTGTAGGTCTGGCGGACGGTTGGAAGCCGTTTCCGGCCTGGACGTCATGCGCAAAATTGAGCGAGTCGAAATCGTGCCGCTCGACGTGACCGATACAGAATCCGTCACGGAGCAAGCCGAGCAGAACGGCGCGCGCATCGATATCATCGTGAATACTGCCGAACATGTCCGCGCCGGCGGCGTTGTGGATCGTCATGGTCTCACGGTCGCACGCGAGGAGATGGATATCCGCTATCTCGGCCTGATGCGGCTCGCCCAAGCGTTCGGCCCAGTGCTACGCTCTCGCGGCGCCGAC
>CAWKOD010000027.1:0-97171 GCA_963850885.1 uncultured Alphaproteobacteria bacterium
CGGCCGGCGTGGTTGGCCACGGGCCATCGTCGAAGGTCAGCACGACCTCGTGGTCGCGGAGGAAGTCGAGTTGCTTGAAATGCTCGAAGCCAAAACCCGGCCCGCCGGTGGTGTCGATTTCGACCGTGCGGGAGACGCCGAGCGCATTGGGATTGTCACACTTCGCCACGGACTTGGTGCCGGCGGCAGGACCGCCGAGGAGCGCGGGCCGGAGTGGGCGCAGCGAGCGCCGCAGGCTGAGCCCCGTCGCCGGCGCGAGGCGGAAGCCGGGCTGACAAGCGGCGGCGCCGTGCCGGTCGTTGCTCGTTGCGCTAAAGCCGGCCCAAAACGAGCAAAGGCGCGAAAATGCCAAAGCAAACGCTGCCGCAGCACGCATCACAAGCCTCCCCGAACTCAAGACAATCGACCAGCCTCGATGGTCCGCCTCCCTGAAAATGGGGGCAATCGGGATCGCGAGTCAACGAAATCGCGCGGTCCGGGCCACGCAACCGACATTAACATTACTTTGGAAGCGGTTAGGCCCTTGGTTGAGGTTGGCGCACGATATAGCGCTCGGTCACCATCACTGCCAGTTTCCAAGCCACCCCGAACACCAGGATGAACAGCCCCAGGAACACCAGAAGGCTGGTGAAATTGGAACGCGCTCGAACAGATAGGGAATGGATCCGGCGCCGGTGTCGCCAATCACGACGAAGAGGACGAATACCAAGATAACGCTCATGAAAAAGATCCTTCCGTGAGTAAATACTCTCCGGACTTCTGGACGTCGCCCTAATCGTTAATAGACCGCGATTCCGCTGCCACGGCGATTGGACCGATTGTCGCTGCTGGATGCGTGGGGCTTGGTCCTACTTCAGCTCTTTCTCGATGGCCGCGATCACGCGCGGGTCGGTCGGCTCGGTCTGGGTCGGGAACACCGCCGCAAGGAGGCCGTCGCGGCCGATCAGGTACTTGTGAAAGTTCCAGCGCGGCGCTTCGCCGGGACGTTCGTGGGCGGCCCATTTGTAGAATGGGTGCGCCGACGGGCCTTTGACGTCGGCTTTGGCGGCGAGCGGGAAGCTCACGCCGTATTCGCCATGGGCGGTCTTGTTGATTTCGACGGGTCCGCCGGGCTCCTGGCCGCCGAAGTCGTTCGACGGCACCCCGATGATCAGCAGACCGCGATCGCGGTAGCGCGTCCACAACTGCTGCAATCCCGCAAGTTGCGGGGTGTAGCCGCATTGCGACGCGGTGTTGACGATCAGGATCGGTTTGCCGGCATGTCCGGCCAGCGCAAGGCTGCCGCCGTCAAGGCCAGCGAAGGAGAAGGCATAGGCAGTCGGTCGGCTCATCGCGGGGGCTTGGCGAATGCCGGCGAGGCGAGGGTGGAGCCAAGCAACGCCAGAAGATGTCTGCGGTCGATCGACATTGTGCATCCCCATTTCTGCTGCGGCGACGCACGATCCTACAGAAATGTCCCCTCTCCCTGAAGGGAGAGGGGCATGGCTTCAGCAACTCGTGATCAGCTCAGCACTTTGTTCTTCTTGAACCAGGCGTCATCTGCTTCCAGGCGTCCTCGGCCGCCTCCTTGCGGTAGCTCGGCCGGTAGTCGGCATGGAAGCCGTGCGGCGCGCCGGGATAGATGTGGAATTCGGCAGTCTTGCCGGCGGCCTGCAGCGCCGCCTTCATCTCCTCGACCTGCGCGACCGGAATGCCCGGGTCCTCGGCGCCATAGAGGCCGAGCACCGGCGCCTTCATCTCGGGCGCGAGCTCGATCGGGCTCTTCGGCCAGCGCCTCGTTCTTCGGTCGACCAGCGAGCCGTAGAACGCGACGCCGGCCTTGAGGTTCGGGTTGTGCGCGCAATAGTCCCACACGGTGCGGCCGCCGCGGCAGAAGCCCATGATGCCGAGCCGGCCGGTGTCGCCGCCCTGCGACTTGGCCCACGCCACGGTGGCGTCGAGATCGGCGAACAGCTCGGCGTCCGGCTTGGCGTTGACGATCGGCATCAGCTTGGGCATCTCGGTGATCTTGGTGAGATCCTCGCCCGTGCGGAAATAGTAGTCGGGCGCGATCGCGAGCGCGCCGAGCTTGGCGAGCCGGCGGGTGACGTCCTTGATGTATTCGTGCAGGCCGAAAATCTCCATCGCGACCAGGATCACCGGCGGGTTCTTCGCGTTCTCGGGCCGCGCGAAATAGACCGGCATGTCGCCGCCCTCGACCTTCACCTTGGCGTCGCCGGCCTTGAGGCCGTTGGTGTCGGTCTTGATGGCCTCGGCGCGCACCGGGCCGGCGGCGAGCGTATAGCCGGCGGCGGCCGCGGCGGACGCCGTCATGAAGAAGCTGCGCCGCGACAGCGGCGAGGGCGTGGTCAGGCCGATGATGTCGGACGGGATTTTGGAATGAGCGTTCATTGGTTCCTCCAGTTGGCGCGTTGGCGGCAGCTATGTACGAACACCCCCGCGCGGCGCATTATTGCAGCTTAAATTGCAGACGGCGATGGGGTTTGGCCGGCCTGCCCGGGGTGTATTTCCGCCCGGTTCGCCACGCTATAGTGCGCCGAAGGCAGCAACAGGAGGAACAACCATGCCCGAGATCGTCGTCTATGCCGTCGGCAACCGCCCCGCCGAACAGAAAGCGGCGCTCTGCAAGGACATCACCGACGCCATGGTGAAAAACTACAAGGTGCCGGCCGACGCCGTCGTCATCACGCTGGTCGAGACGCCCAAGACCGACAAGGCCAAGGGCGGCGTCATGTTCAGCGATATGCCGCCGCGCTAGACGGCACCGGCACGAGCGTCACGCGGCGGTGGCCATCGATCCGGCCGCCGTCGCTATTTCTGGAAACTCGATCCGCTTGTCGGGCCGCTCCAGATCGACGTGCAGCGCCTCGCACAGCCGGTTGGAGTAGTTCCACATGCCGCAGAACACCGTGAGCTCGACGATCTGCTTCTCGGTGAAATGCCGCTTCATCGCCGCGAACGCCTCGTCGTCGTCGCGCGCCGTCATTTGGTGACGGCCTCGGCCCAGCGCACCGCGGCCTTCTGACGTCGTCGAGGTCGGGCGAGGCCATGTAGTCGTCGCCTTGCGCGGCGGCGATCTGCGCTTCGGTCAGCCCGACCTTCTTGCCGAGCGGCACGTTGTGCGACATGCAATAGGCGCTGCCGTTGAGCGCCGACGTCTTGATGATGACGAGCTGCTGGATTTTCACGTAGTCCGGATCGGCCTTCACGTTGATCAGCCGGATCGCTTCGTTCGGCAGCATCCAGCCGGCGAGCGCGGCCGGCTGATGCGCCAGCACCTGCGAAAAATTGCTGATGCGGCCCCATTGCTTAAGCACGCCGTCATAGACCTTGCGGGTCTCGGCGTCGGTCGTCTCCGGCGGGATCATTTTCACGCGTGCCATGACGGCTCCCTAGATGTTCTTGCCGTCGAACGGCGTGAGCTTGAGTCTCGAAACGTCGACATCGTCCAGGCAGTTCACGTTGATGGCGAATGTCTCATCGCCGTTTGGCGCCGAGCCACGCGAGAACGAACCGATGCCACAAGAGTCGCAGAACAGATGGTGGAGTTTCTTTTTGCCGAACTGGTAGTCCGTCAGCGCATCCTCGCCCTGGAGGAGCTTGAACTGCGGCGCCTTGACGAACGCCCACAGCGCGCCGCGCTTCATGCAGATCGAGCAGTTGCAGTCGACCACCTGCGCAAGATCGCTGGTCGCTTCATAGCGCACGCGGCCGCAGTGGCAGCCGCCTTGATAGGTCTTGGGTTCGGGCATTCGGACTTCGGCCGTTGTTCGGACGGTGTATCCGAGATCATGCCGTCACGTCGAGGGTGAGGCCGGTGCCTGCCGCCTTAGCAGCCCGATCGGCTGGGTGGCGTTCGGACTTCGCTGGCTTCGCCGGATCGTCGGGCTTGAGCGGATCCTTGGGTTTGAGCGAAGCCTTCCAAAGCTCGTCCGGCGACGTGGCTCTTGAGAAACTGCGCCATCGGCGACTTTGCTGCCGTACTCGAGCAACACATCAACGCGCCCCACGCGGCCCCAGACGCGGCGACCATGCGGTGGCCGGACAAACAAATCCTTAATGCGCGATGACAAGCCCGTGATCGGAGCGTCGGCGTACGGCCAGCCTACTTTTTGTTCCTGACCTTCCTAGTCTTCTTCGCTTTCTTGGCCTTTTCAGCCTTGGACTTGCGTTTGATGTCCTGGCCGTGCGCGCGCTTGTAGGTCTGGATGTCCTCGAACTTGCCCTTCTTGTCGCGGACGGCATAGAGCTTGGTGCCCTTCGAACTGCGCAACGTGGTTCGCTTCGCCATGATGTCCTCTCCAAATGTTGGACTTGCGGTGAAGGCTCAGTTCGGCTTGATGCCGGCAGCCGTGGTGATGCGTTCGTAGTCGGCGGTGATGTCTTCAGGAATTCGCCGAACTTGGCGCCGCAGTCGCCGACCGGAAACAGCCGCCCTGCTTGGCGAACTTCGCCTCCATCTCGGGCGTCTTCATCGCGGCGAGCATCGATGTCGGAGAGGATGTTTGATCGCCTCCGGCGGAGTCTTGGCCGGCGCCACCATGCCGTAGAAGATATCGGCCTCGATAATTGGTGATGCCGGTCTCGGTCAGCGTCGGCACGCCGGGCAGCTGCGTCGACGTCGCTTGGGCGAGGTGGTGACCAGAGCACGCAGCGTGCCGCCCTTGAGCTCGAGACCACGGTCGGATAGTCCGCCCACACCGCCTGCACGTGGCCGCCGATCAGCGCATTGATCGCCGGTCCGCTGCCGCCATAGGGCACGTAGTTGATATCGATCTTGGTGGCGAGCCGCAGCACCTCGATAGCGACATGCAGCGAGCTCGCCGGCCCGCCGCTGGCGAAGGTGAACTTGCCGGGACTGGCCTTGGCGTAGTCGACGAGCTCCTGCACCGTCTTCCACGGCGAGGAGCTTTGCACCACCAGCGGCATCGGCGTCGGCGGCGAGATTGCAGACCGGCTCGAAATTCGCGATCGTGAAGTTGCCGCGCTTGAGTCGCGATGTTGATCGCGAAAGCGTTCGCGACCAGCAGCACGGTGTTGCCGTCGGGCTCGGCGCGGCTGCGGCCTCGGTGCCGATCGGTGGTGCCGCCGCCGGGGCGGTTCTCGACCACCACGGTCGGCCCGCCGGTCTTGGGGATCTGCTCGCCCATCAGCCGGGAGATGATGTCGGGGCCGCTGCCCGGCGTATAGGGGACGATGATCTTGAGTGTCTTCGATTGCGCCAAGCGCCGGAGTTGCCGACCCGGCGCAAGCAGGCGACCGCGGCGCAGGCCACCGGCCAGGAATTTGAATTTGCTCATCGGACGCTCCCCTTCGAATGTCATTGGGCGTCCGACAGCGTGAATAGTTTCGCGGCCCGCCGCAAGGCGGGCCGCGGCGATTTTCGGAACTAAATCCTAGTGACCTACGCCGCCTGCGCCGGAGCGGGATAGCAGACCTCGCTCTCGAACTCGTAGCCGCACGCGTCGCAGGACCAGAGATGGCGGATGCGGCGGTCGTCGAGATACTCGCTCCATTCCGGAGCGAACAGCGTATCCCCGCATTGGGCGCAGGGGACGACCGGCCGGGACCGATGAAAGGACGCGTGCATTCCGGGATCGGAGCTCCATGACACTCCTCGTTGTCGCTGTTTCTCCCCGCCCGCAATCCTTATGCCCCATGCTGGTGACGGCATCGTGACCGTCCACAGGGGCTGATGTGAAGCAGCGGCGCTGACGTATTCGCGCTAGAATAAGTGATGGTGGCCGCGTGCCACGCGCCGGTTCGATCGGAGAAGCCATTTCAATTTTTGCCGGGTTTCGAGTGCGTAAGGCGCGGCGACGCGCGCATCGCCGGGAGAAGGCGCCATGCATGCCAAGCATGATGTTGCAATGCGAATATGGTGATGTTGTTGCCGGCGCTGATCTTTGCCATGCCGGCGCGCGTCGCGAGGGACGCAAAGTTCGCCGCGGATTCGGCAAAGGCCGCGGAGCAATCCAAGCTGCCGCCGCGCGCCGGTCGGCCATCGCCAGCCGACCGCTGCCGACATCCCCAAGGATCGTGCCCAAGGACCCCGCGGAAATCGCGAACGAGAAGCGCGAGCGGGAACTGGACGCCAAGCTGCGAATTTGCCGCGGCTGCTGACGCTGCAAAATAAGTGCCAGTGCGTGAAATTTCGGCGAAAGTTCCGCTCGGGAACAATCCCTTTGCGCGGCTTTGATTCAGGTTGGCAATGCTGCCAACATTCCAAAGAACAGAGGGACATCATGAAGCTCAGGAAGCTCACTGTGCTTTCCGCAGCCGCGTTGCTGGCCGGTGGCATGTCCATCGCGGTGGCGCAATCGAACATGGCGCCCAGCAAATCGCCGGCCCAGGCTGCCAAGCCGCAAGGCCAGTGCTGGGACGCTGCCAGCAACACCGTCAAGGACAAGTCCGGCTCCGCCAGCGGCGCCAAGACCCCGGGCGGCGTGACCACCGGCGCGTCGCCATCGGGCCAGTCAACAACGCCACGGGCACGGGCAATTCGAAGACCGCCAGCGAGCCGGCCAATCTGCCGAACTGCTGATTTCGGTTTGCCGTTGCATCGACAAACGAAACGGCGCCGGGGCTCAAAACCCGGCGCGTTTCGTCTGTGTCAGGGTTTTAGGCGGCCGGCCCAGATGCCGACCAAGGCGGCGAGCGATACCAGCGCCAGGAACAGATTATCGTAATCAGCACCGAGCGGGGAATCCGCCACCCCCGGCGCGGCGGCGGCGGCCCCGGATTGAGATGCGCCAGATCGCGGCGGCAAAACAGAACACGCTGAATGCGATCAGCATGCGAAGCGTCGGCCTGGATCAACCATTCCGGCAAGAGCCCGGTCAGCAGGGCGCGGGCGCCGATGCCGCTCGCCAGCGCGAACAGCCCGGTGCGGACCCAGGCCGCATAGGTGCGCTCGGCCGCAAGGATGGTGCGGTCGGCGGCGAGCTGCGTGGTGCGGTCGGCGGAATCCTCGATGGCGTACGAGGAATGCTCCAGCTCCTTGGCGCTGTCGGCGATCTTCTGGAGTGCTGCTCGACGACCTTGGCCGAATGTTTGACGGCCGTTTCGGCGGTTTTGGGTTGGTTGCGGTCTGGGACATGGCCACGACAACGCGCGGGGGAGCGGATGGGTTCAGGACCGGCGGCGGTAACCCGGCTATTTCTTCTCGATCGTGATGCCGCCCGGGCCGAGGTTGATGTTCACGCCTTCGGGCTTTTCTTGTCCTGGTAGAGCTGATAGCCCAGCACGGCGACCGACCACGGCAAGCGCGCCGACGACGAGATAGAGGATGTTGCTGCGTGACATGGATATCGCCCTGTTGATCCGTGGCGCGATGGTAGCGGCCCATGCCGGATTGGCCAACGCTCCGCGACGCGCGCTATAATCGGCGGCTATAATCGGATAGCGGGGCGTTGGGAGCGCCGCGATGGCCACCAAGACCGTCGAAAAACCGCCCACCAAGGTCAACCGAAGCCACGCCCAAGACGACGCCGAAGACGGCGCGGCCGCCGCTCTACAAGGTCATCCTGCTCAACGACGACTACACGCCGCGCGAGTTCGTCGTGAAGGTGCTGGAGGCGGTGTTCCGCATGAGCGAGAGCCAGGCCTATGCGCGTGATGATGACGGCGCACCGGCGCGGCGCCTGCGTGATCGCGGTCTACACCCGCGACGTCGCCGAAACCAAAGCCAAGGAGGCGACCGAGCTCGGCAAGAGCCAGGGCTATCCGCTGTACTTCACCACCGAGCCCGAGGAATAGGGGGCCGGCCGCGCCTCACTCCGGCTTGATGTTGCCCGCGGCGATGACCTTGCGCCAGCGCTCGGTCTCCTGGTCCAGCAACGCGCCGATCTCCTCGGGCGTGCCGCCGACCGGCGTCAGCGTCATCTCGCGCCAGCGTCTTCTCGACCTCGGGCTCGTGCAGGATCTCGGCGAAGGCCTGCGACAGCTTGTCGGCGATCTCCGGCGGCGTCTTCGGCGGGGCGACCATGGTGAACAAGCTCGTCGCCACCACCTCCGGATAGGTCTCCGCGATCGCCGGCAGATCGGGCACCTCCGGCACGCGCTTGTCGCCGGTGACGGCAAGGCCCTTGAGCTTGCCCTCCTGCACCAGCGGCAGGCTGTTGCCGAGATTGTCGAACATCACCTCGACGTGACCGGCGATCAGATCGTTCAGCGCCGGCGCCATCCCGGCATAGGGCACATGCGTCATCTTGATGCCGGCGGCGAGCTTGAGCATCTCGCTGGTCAGGTGCGGGCCGTGCCGGTCGAGGGCGAGGCGTCGTTGAGCTTGTCCGGATTGGCCTTGGCGTAGGCGATGAACTCCGCAAACGTTCGCACCGGCACCTTGGGATGCACCACCAGGATGTAGGGCAGCTTCGCCATGATGGTGACCGGCACGAACTGGGTCGGATCGAAGCCGAGCTTGGGAAAGAAGCTCTGGCTGATCACCAGCGGCCCCTGCGGCGTGGCCAAGAGCGTGTAGCCGTCGGGTTCGGAGCGATAGACGAGCTCGGCGCCGAGGTTCTGCGCGGCGCCCGGGCCGGTTCTCGATCACCACGGGCTGGCCGAGCTTCGCCGACAGATGCTGGGCCAGGATGCGCGGCATCAGATCGCCGTTGGCGCCGGGCGGCAGCGGCACGACGATGCGGATCGGGCGGGAGGGATAGGTTTGCGCCGCGGCGAGATCGGCGCCCGCAAGCAGCATCAGCGCAAGCGCACCAATCCAGCGCGCGGCGCGCCTCAGTCATCCGCATCGAACGTCCTCCCCGTGACCGTCGCGGCCATCGTAGCACGCAGCGCAGCGAAGGAATAAAAGCCGCCGCCGATGGAACCGCAGAGTTCCATCCGGGTTATCGCTCCATCGTTGGAGGAGACGCTACATGAGTATCGGCACAATCATTCTTATTATTCTGGTGATCGCCCTGTTGGGCGGATTCAGCGGCATCGGCGGCGGCCCGTTCTACGGCACGGGCTATTACGGCGGCGGCGGGCTTGGCCTCGTCGTGGTCATCCTGCTCATTCTGGTCTTGATGGGCCGGATCTAGCGCGGCGACGCAGTTGTGGCGTAGCAGGCGCTGTCGCGCGGCTTGCCCCAATGGGCTCGCTGCGCGGCGGCGCATTCTTTGCCGGCTCCGGTATGCCGTCGCCTCCATCGCGCTCATTGCCGCTTGATGCCGCCCGACACGATCACCTTGCGCCAGCGCGCCGTCTCCGCCTTGAGGAACGCGCCGACCTCGTCGGGCGTGCCACCGACCGGCGTCAGCGTCATCTCGCGCCATTTCTTCTCGACCTCCGGCTCGCGCAGGATCTCGGCGAAGGCCCGCGACAGCTTGTCGGCGATCTCCGGCGGCGTCTTCGGCGGCGCGACCACGGCGAACCAGCTGGTCGACACCACCTCGGGATAGGTTTCGGCGATCGCCGGCAGGTCGGGCACCTCCGGCGCGCGCTTCTCGCTGGTGACCGCGAGGCCCTTGAGCTTGCCCTCCTGCACCTGCGGCAGAACGCTGTCGAGATTGGCGGTCATCACGTCGGTGTGGCCGGCGAGCAGATCGGTCAGCGCCGGCGCGAGCCCGGCGTAGGGCACGTGCGTCATCTGGATGCCTGCTTGCGAGCTTCAGCATCTCGCCGGTCAGATGCGAGCTCGAGCCGAGCCCCGGCGTGCCGTAGTTGAGCTTGCCCGGATTGGCCTTGGCGTAGGCGATGAATTCGGCGAACGTCGCGACCGGCACCTTGGGATGCACCACCAGGATGTAGGGCAGCTTCGCCATGATGGTGATCGGCACGAACTGCGACGGATCGAAGGCGAGGTTCGGCACAGAAGCTCGGACTGATGACGAGCGGCCCCTGCGGCGTGGCGAGCAGGGTGTAGCCGTCCGGCTCGGCGCGGGAGACATATTCGGCGCCGAGGTTCTGCGCCGCGCCGGAGCGGTTCTCGATCACGACGGGCTGGCCGAGCTTGGTGGCGAGATGCTGGCCGAGGATGCGCGGCATCAGGTCGCCGTTGGAGCCGGGCGGCAGCGGCACGACGATGCGGATCGGGCGGGAGGGGTAGGTTTGCGCGGAGGCGGGGGTTGGCGGAGGCGAGCGAGCAGCAAGCGCGAACGCGATACAGCCGAACGCATGCCCGGCTGCTTTCATTTGCATTAGCGTATTTCGCCTTCGCAGGGCCGCGGCGTTCGATGTGGTCGAGGAGTAGTCTGCAGCACGAAACATGAACAGCTGCAGCAGAGCTGCAGCTGCTTCGTTTTGTGCGGGTATCAGTGGCGGTCGTCTAGATCGTTCACGAACACCCCGTCGTGCTGCCGCACGTGTCGCACTTCATGCACGTGCCGTTCCGCACCAGCGTGAAGTTGGCGCACTCGTTGCACATCTCGCCCTCGTAGCCCCGGGCCTTCGCCTCGGCGCGGCGCTCGGCCTTGGTCGGCTGGGGCTGCGCTTGCGGTTCTGCCAGGCGAGGCTTTCCTGCGCGGGCTTTGCCGCGCTCGCGTGCCGCGTGCAGCCCTGGCCGGGGGCGCGGCACGTACTGGGGCGACGGTGACCCGAGGCCGCTGGGAGGCGAGCTGCCTCACAGCGCCTGCGCCTGGGGAGAGCTTCGCCTCGGGCTCGGCCTTGAGCGCGGTGCGCCGGCCGAGTGCAGCGCGGTGACGTTGCCGCCGCCACCGCTCGCCGCGATCGCGGGCGCCGACGGCGCGCTGGCGCTGCTCACCACCGCGAGCTTGTCGGTGCGCGAGCGCGTCAGGCCCTTCGAGACGAAGCGCTGGTTCGGCTGCGGCGCGGCCTTCCTGCTCGCCCTTGCCGAGCGCGTCGAACGAGCCTTCGCTCGGATCGACGTGGGCGAGGTCGAAGCGCTCCAGGTAGGAGATCGCCAGCTCCCGGAACACGTAGTCGAGGATCGAGGTGGCGTACTTGATGGTGTCGTTGCCCTGCACCGGGCCCTGCGGCTCGAAGCGGGTGAAGGTGAAGGCGTCGACATACTCCTCGAGCGGCACGCCGTATTGCAGGCCGAGCGAGATCGCGATGGCGAAGTTGTTCAGGAGGGAGCGGAGCGTGGCGCCCTCCTTGTGCAGGTCGATGAAGATCTCGCCGATCCGGCCGTCCTCGTATTCGCCGGTGCGCAGATACACCTTGTGGCCGCCGACCACGGCCTTCTGGGTGTAGCCCTTGCGCCGCGACGGCAGCTTCTCGCGCTCGCGGAGCACGGTGATGCGCTCGACGATCTTCTCGACGATGCGTTCGGCGGCGGCCGCGGTGCGCGCGGCCTGCGGCTTCTCGATGAAGGACTGCACGGCGTCGAGCGCGTCGTCCTCCTCCTCCTCGTCGGCGATGAGCTGCGATTGCAGCGGCTGGCTGAGCTTGGAGCCGTCGCGGTAGAGCGCGTTGGCCTTCAGCGCGAGCTTCCAGGACAGCAGGTACGCCGACTTGCAGTCCTCGACGGTGGCGTCGTTCGGCATGTTGATGGTCTTGGAGATCGCACCGGAGATGAACGGCTGCGCCGCCGCCAGCATCCGGATGTGGCTCTCGACCGAGAGATAGCGCTTGCCGATCTTGCCGCACGGGTTGGCGCAGTCGAACACCGAGTAGTGCTCGGGCTTGAGGTGAGGGGCGCCCTCGACCGTCATCGCGCCGCAGACGTGCACGTTGCGGCCTCGATCTCGCGCTTGGAGAAGCCCATGTGCGCCAGCACGTCGAACGACGGCGAGGCGATCACCTCGGGCGACGACGCCGAGCTGGTCGCGCAGCAACTCCTCGCCGAGCGTCCACTTGTTGAAGGCGAACTTGATGTCGAAGGCGGTGGGCAGCGCCTTCTCGACCTTGTCGATCGCCTCCTGGGTGAAGCCCTTGGCCTTGAGCGTGGTGTGGTTGATGCCGGGCGCCTGGCCGAGCGAGCCGTGACCGACCGCATAGACCTCGATCTCGGCGATCTCGCTCTCGGAGTAGCCGAGCGCGCGCAGCGCCTCCGGCACGGCGCGGTTGATGATCTTGAAGTAGCCGCCGCCGGCGAGCTTCTTGAACTTCACCAGCGCGAAGTCGGGCTCGATGCCGGTGGTGTCGCAGTCCATGACGAGGCCGATGGTGCCGGTCGGCGCGACCACGGTCGCCTGCGCGTTGCGGTAGCCGTGCTCCTCGCCGAGCGTCAGCGCCTTGTCCCAGGCGCGCTTGGCGTGCTCGGACAGGCCCTTGAAGAACACCGCGTTGTTGGCGAGCGTGGCGTGGTCGAGCCGCACCGGCGCGGTGGCGAGCTTCTCGTAGCCGGTGTTCTCGCCGTAAGCCGCGCGGCGGTGGTTGCGGATGACGCGGAGCATGTGCTCGCGGTTCTTCTTGAAGCCCGGGAACGGGCCCTGCTGCTTCGCCATTTCGGCGGAGGTGGCGTAGCTGACGCCGGTCATGATGGCGGTCAGCGCGCCGCCGATCGCGCGCGCGGCGTCGGAGTCGTAGCCGATGCCGGACGACATCAAGAGGCCGCCGATGTTGGCGTAGCCGAGGCCGAGCGTGCGGTACTCGTAGGAGAGCTGGGCGATTTCCTTCGACGGGAACTGCGCCATCAGCACCGAGATTTCCAGCACCATGGTCCACAGCCGGACCGCGTGCTCGTAGCCCGCGATGTCGAACTGCTTGGTCTTCTGGTCGCGGTAAGGCGAGCAGGTTCATCGACGCCAGATTGCAGGCGGTGTCGTCGAGGAACATGTATTCCGAGCACGGGTTCGAGCCGACGATCGGCGCCCGACGCCGGGCAGGTGTGCCAGTCGTTGACGGTGGTGTGGAATTGCAGGCCCGGGTCGGCGCAGGCCCAGGCGGCGTGGCCGATCTTCTCCCACAGGTCGCGGGCCTTCAGCGTCTTGGAGATCTTGCCGGGCTTGGTGCGCCAGGTCAGGTCCCAGTCGCCGTCGGCTTCGACCGCTTTGAGGAACTCGTCGGTGACGCGCACGGTGTTGTTGGAGTTCTGGCCGGAGACGGTCAGATACGCCTCGCTGTCCCAATCGGTGTCGTAGATCGGGAAGTCGATGTCGGTGTAGCCCTGGCTTGCGCGAACTGGATGACGCGCTGGATCAGGTTGTCCGGCACGTGGCTGCGCCGCGCGAGCTTGATCTCGCGCTTCAGCGCCGGGTTCTTCTCCGGCTGGAAGCAGTCGTCGCCCGAGCCCTCGCAGTTGACGCAGGCCTTGAGCACCGCCTTGAGGTGCTTCTGGTTGATCTTGGAGCCGGTGACGAGCGCCGCGACCTTCTGCTCCTCGCGGACCTTCCAGTCGATGAACTGCTCGATGTCGGGATGGTCGGTGTCGACGATCACCATCTTCGCGGCGCGGCGCGTGGTGCCGCCCGACTTGATCGCGCCGGCGGCGCGGTCGCCGATCTTGAGGAACGACATCAGGCCGGACGACTTGCCGCCGCCGGCGAGGCGCTCGCCTTCGCCGCGCAAGCCGCGAGAAGTTCGTGCCGGTGCCGGAGCCGTATTTGAACAGCCGCGCCTCGCGCACCCACAGGTCCATGATGCCGCCCTCGTTGACGAGGTCGTCATTGATCGACTGGATGAAGCAGGCGTGCGGCTGCGGATGCTCGTAGGAGGTCTTCGACTTGGTCAGCTTGCCGGTCTTGAAGTCGACGTAGTAGTGGCCCTGGCTCGGGCCGTCGATGCCATAGGCCCAGTGCAGGCCGGTGTTGAACCACTGCGGCGAGTTCGGCGCGCACATCTGCATCGCCAGCATGTAGCGATGCTCGTCGAAGAAGGCCTGGGCGTCGGCCTCGCTGTCGAAATAGCCGCCCTTCCAGCCCCAGTAGGTCCAGGTGCCGGCCAGGCGGTCGAACACCTGCTTGGACGAAACCTCGCCGATGATGCGTTCGTTCTCGGGCAGCTTCGGCGAGCGCGGCCTCGTCGGCGACCGGAGCGCCACAGCCAGGACGGCACGGTCTCTTCCTCGACCTTCTTCAGGCGCGAGGGGACGCCGGCCTTGCGGAAATACTTCTGCGCCAGCACGTCCGACGCCACCTGCGACCAGAATTCCGGAACCTCGACGTTCTCGGCCTTGAACACCACCGAGCCGTCCGGATTGCGGATTTCGCTCGTGGTCAGGCGGAACGCGATGTCCGCGTAGGGAGACTGGCCGTCCTTGGTGTAGCGCCGTTCGATCCGCATTGTTCTTGCCCCTTGTTGCGCGTCGGCGCCATGAGGGCGCCGACATTTTATCTCCGGACGGGGTCCTAACCCCAGCCGTTTTCAGTGTTTTTGACGCATCCCTTACATAATCACGGGAACCCAAAACCGGCACCCGCCAGGCCCTTGGAACGAGGCCTTTTTCAGCAAATCGACACGACGAAGCTCCCCTCCGCCAGGACTGAAATCCGGGCGGAAAACGACCGTCGATCTGCAAGATTGCGTTCGGCGGGGGACTAAAAACACGACCCGCGCCGGACAATTCGAAGCTAGGACAACTCGCCGCATACGTCAAGCTATAGACGCCGAGTTTGAATCAAATACTAAGGCTAGTGTCTGATGTGAACTGTGGGGACTGTGGGGACGACTCAGGCGGCGACCGCGGAAGTATCGGACAGGTCGAAGAGATTCGGAAAGTCCCCTGTCACAATCAATCTTCGTGTCGCGCTGTCACAAAACCACAGTCAATCCCCGATACGCTGTTTTTGTCGTTGAAAACGTCCCCTCCGGGGCCGATCAAGCGTTCGCGGAGAGTCCAGGGAATCCGGCGTTTTGGGTGCCGAGCGACCTTGGGGCGACTCGGCCGCGCGCAGCGATTCGCAAGCTGACCCAATGGCTTGAGCGGTACCTCGCGGGCCGGTGCCGGGCTTTGTGACGACCCGTGCGCAATGAGCTGTGGACAGCGTGGGCGCAACGCCGCTCTACGCGTCCGCCGCTATCCTGCGCTCTCGCCTGGACAGTGGGCGAGGGCGCTGGCATGTACGCCATCAGCCTTCAAAATCCAGCGCACAGCGCAGCCCATGAAAACCTTCTTCCTGCGCTTCTTCACCTGGTGGAACGGCCAGACCTTCGGCACCCAGCTCTGGACCTGGCGCTTTGGCGAGTTGGTCGGCCAGGACGAGTTCGGCAACCGCTATTTCCGCACCCGCGGCGGCAAGATCGATCCGACGCTGCTGATGGAGCGGCGCTGGGTGATCTACAACGGCGAGGCCGAGGCGTCGTCGATCCCGCCGTCGTGGCACGGCTGGATGCACCACACCGTCGATGTGCCGCCGACCGAGGAGCGCTACCAGCCGCGGCCGTGGCAGAAGCCGCACCGGCCGAACCTCACCGGCACGCCCGGCGCGCATCGCCCGACCGGCTCGACCTTGGCGCAGGGCCGGCGGCCGAAGGCCACCGGCGACTACAAGGCCTGGAATCCAGGTCGTTGACCGGCGCTGCCTGGGTGCCACTGCGTTACCGCCCTTTCCCAGCCGCATTCCCCGTGTTAACCGGGCACGTTCCTTGTCGCAGGCGACACCCGCTTGAGGCCGACCAAAGCCGGCTGATGGCTCGATCCACATTCCGCGCGCTGCTGACGATTGCGGGTCTGCTCGCCGCCTCGCCGGCGTTGGCGCAGTTCCCCAATATCTTCGACAGCATTTTCGGCAACCCGCCGCCGCGGCCGCCATCCGATGTGCCGGACCGTCCGCCGGCGCGCTGCCGTCGCAGCCGCAATACATTCCGCCGCCCGGCGGAGGCGGCCTGCCGCCCGGACCGCCGCCGAGTTCGCGGATCCAGACCGAGCCGCTGCCGCCGCCGCCCGGCGGCACCAGCGCGCCGCCCCGCGCGCCGCAGCAGGCCGCGCCCGGCGCTCCCGGCGGCCAGCGGCCGCAGCCGGCTTCGACCGGCCGCCGCCCAACAACGAAACCATCGTCGAGCCGCCGCCGCACAAGATCGCCAATCCGACCGCGGTGTTCTCCGGCCTCGACAAGATCACCGGCCGCATCATCAGCTTCGATGTGGCGATCAACGAGACGGTGCGCTTCGGCGCGCTCGAGGTGACGCCGCGCGCCTGCTATTCGCGGCCGCCGACCGAAGCGCCGTCGACCGACGGCTTCATCGAGGTGGACGAGCTGACGCTGCAGGGCGAGATCAAGCGCATCTTCAGCGGCTGGATGTTTGCCGCGAGCCCGGGCCTCAACGCCGTCGAGCATCCGATCTACGACGTGTGGCTGACCGATTGTAAGGGCGCGCCGCAACCGGCCGTCGCCGAGGCGCCGCGCCGCCGCACCGCCCGCCGCAGCAGCCGCGCGCGCCGCAGCCGCGCGCCGCAGCAGCGCGCCACGCAGCAGCGCGCCGCCGCCGCAGCCAGCCAGCGCTGCCACCGCAGCAGCGTTGCCGCCGCCGCCATCTGCCGCCAGCGCGCGTACGGCTGCATTGCTCGGCCGTCACGTTCTGATGACAGCGTCGAGCGGCGTCAAGCCTAGGACGTCTGGCGCCTGCGCGTATTGCAGCGCTTCCGCGCCGGTCATGCTTGCGGCTGAGCGCCGCGAAATCGGCTTCGCCGACCAGCGATGCTTCGAGCAGCTTGTGATACTGCCGGCGCGAAACCTCGACCGCGCCGAACGTCTTGAGATGGTCGGTGACGAACTGGGTGTCGAGCAGCGTGAAGCCGCCGGCGCGGAGCCGCGCCACCAGATGCACCAGCGCCACCTTCGAGGCGTCGCGCGAGCGGTGGAACATGCTCTCGCCGAAGAACGCGCGGCCGAGGCACACGCCGTAGAGTCCGCCGGCCAGCACGCCGTTCTCGTAGGCCTCGACGCTGTGGCAATGGCCGATGTTGTAGAGCTTCTGGTAGAGCGTGCGGATGCGCGCGTTGATCCAGGTGCGCGCCCGGCCGGGCTGCGGTTCGGCGCAGCCGTCGAGCACGCCGTCGAAGTCGCGGTTGATCGCGATGCTGAAGCGGTCCGAGCGGACGGTGCGGGCGAGCCGCGACGGCACGTGGAAGGTGTCGAGCGGAATGATGCCGCGCTTCTCCGGCTCGATCCAATAAAGCGCCGGGTCCTCGGCGCTTTCCGCCATCGGGAAGATGCCGCAGGCGTAGGCCTTGAGCAGCACCTCGGGCGTGATCTCGACGAAGGCGGTTTCGCGGCTGGCCATGGCAGGTCCGGGAGGCAGATGCCGCAATCTAGCGCGGCCTGAGGCAAGCGCGCCATTCACAGGCGCGTTAGTCATATTGGGTCTAATTGTCGGAAACATTGTGAACATCGGCGGCGCCCTGCGTTGCCCTTGTGTTCCGGTTAGGGACGGCGGTGGGGAAGAGGTGGGATCATGGGCATGCAGGCGCAACGGTCACGGGTCTTGCTGGTCGAGGACGAGTTCCTCTCTGCGACATGATCGCCGAAGTGCTTGGCGAGCACGGCTTCGAGGTCTTCGCCGTCGCCAACGCCAAGGACGCGCTCCGGCACCTGACCTGCGGCTCGCCCTGCGACATCCTGCTGACCGACATCAAACTGGCGGGCAGCATCGACGGCACGGCGCTGGCGCGGATCGCCCGCGAACTGCGCCCGAACCTGCCGGTGGTTTATGCCTCGGGTTCCTATCGCAGGATCGAGGAACTCGATGCGGTGTCGGGCGCGATCTTCGTGCCCAAGCCGTACAATCCGGACAAGCTGTGCGAAATGCTCAGCGCGATGACGGCGCACTGAAGCTGGCAGCGTTACGGCTCCATCCCGCCTTCGGCGAGGAACCGCTCGAGCCAGTGGATGTGATAATTGCCGTCGATGATGTCCTGGGTGCGCACGAGCTTGCGGAACAGCGGCAGCGTCGTCTCGATCCCGTCCACCACGAATTCGTCGAGCGCGCGCTTCAATCGCATCAGGCATTCGGTGCGGGTCTTGCCGTGCACGATCAGCTTGCCGACCATGGAATCGTAGAACGGCGGGATCGTGTAGCCCTGATAGACCGCCGAATCGACGCGCACGCCAAGCCCGCCAGGCGGATGATAGGACGTGATCTTGCCGGGCGAGGGCAGGAAGGTTGACGGGTTCTCGGCGTTGACGCGGCATTCGATCGAGTGGCCGCGGAACTCGACGTCCTTCTGCGCCAGCGGCAGCTCGCCGCCGGCGGCGACTCGGATCTGTTCGAGCACGAGATCGAGGCCGGTGATCATCTCCGTCACCGGATGCTCGACCTGGATGCGCGTGTTCATCTCGATGAAATAGAAATTGCCGTCCTCGTAGAGGAACTCGATGGTGCCGACGCCGAGGTACTTCAGTCTCGCGCATGGCGCTTGGCGACGATCTCGCCGATCTGGTAGCGGGCGGCGACGTTGAGCGCGGGCGAGGGGCTTTCCTCCATCACCTTCTGATGGCGGCGCTGCAGCGAGCAGTCGCGCTCGCCGAGGTGGATGGCGTTGCCGCGGCCGTCGCCGAGCACCTGGACTTCGATGTGGCGCGGGCGCTGCAGATATTTTTCGAGATAGACGGCGTCGTCGCCGAACGCGGCCTTGGCCTCGGAGCGGGCGGTGGCGAGCGCGGTCGGCAAGCTCGTCTTCCAGATGCGCGACCTTCATGCCGCGGCCGCCGCCGCCGGCGGCGGCCTTCACCAGCACCGGAAAGCCGATCTCGCGCGCGATCGCGATCGCGTCCTTGTCGGTGGTGACGCCGCCGTCGGAGCCCGGCACGCAGGGAATGCCGAGCGCCTTGGCGGTGCGCTTGGCCTCGATCTTGTCGCCCATCTGGCGGATGTGCTCGGCCTTGGGGCCGATGAAGTGGATGCTGTGCTCGTTCAGGATTTCGGCGAAGCGGGCGTTCTCCGAGAGGAAGCCGTAGCCCGGATGCACGGCGTCGGCGCCGGTGATCTCGCAGGCGGCGAGCAGCGCCGGGATGTTGAGATAGCTGTCCTTCGCCGGCGGCGGGCCGATGCAGACGCTCTCGTCGGCGAGGCGGACATGCATGGCGTCGGCATCGGCGGTCGAGTGCACGGCGACCGTCGGGATGCCGAGCTCCTGGCAGGCGCGAAGCACCCGGAGCGCGATCTCGCCGCGGTTGGCGATGAGGATTTTGTCGAACATTGTGCGGGGCTGCCCCCGTCTCTCACTCGATGATGACGAGCGGCTCGCCGAACTCGACCGGCTGGCCGTCCTCGATCAGGATTTGCGTCACGGTGCCCGAGCGCGGCGCCGGAATCTGGTTCATGGTCTTCATCGCCTCGATGATGAGCAGCGTCTCGCCGACCACGACCTTGCTGCCGAGATCGACGAAGGGCGCGGCGCCCGGCGCGGCTCCCCGATAGGCGGTGCCGACCATCGGCGAGGTGACGGCGCCGGGATGCTTGGCGGGGTCGGCGGGTGCGACGGCGGCGGGAGCGGCGGATGGCGGCGGCGTCGCGGACGCGCCGTGCGAGGTGATGTGGGTCACGTGCCGCCGCTGCGGCCGACGCGGACGCGAAGGCCGGCGCGCTCGATCTCGATTTCGGTCAGGCCGGTTTCGTCGAGCAGCTTGGCGAGCTCGCGGATCAGCTCCTTGTCGATCGCGGACTTGCCGTCGGCGGTGCTCTTGTCTTTGGGCGCCATGCTCAGCGATTGCTCTTCTTGTTCGTCATCGCGGCGAGGCCGTCGATCGCCAGCGCATAGCCCTGGATGCCGAAGCCGCAAATCACGGCCTTGGCGGCAAACGAAATATAGGAATGGTTGCGCCAGGGTTCGCGGGCATGGATGTTGCTGATGTGGCACTCGATCGTCGGCACGCTGATGCCCTTGATGGCGTCGTGGCACGCCACCGAGGTGTGGGTGAGGCCGCCCGGATTGAACACGATGCCGACGGCCTTCTTGGCGCCGGCCTCCTGGATCCAATCGACGATCACGCCCTCGTGGTTCGACTGGCGGAATTCGACGCTGAAGCCGTGCGCATCGGCGGTCTTGCGGCAGAGCTTCTCGACGTCCTTGAGCGACGAGCGCCCATAGATGTGCGGCTCGCGGGTGCCGAGCAGATTGAGGTTCGGGCCGTTGAGCACGTAGATCGTTCGGGCCGTCGATTTGGCCATGGAGGCCGCCTAGGGTCTTGCCGGCGCGAGGGAATTTGCCGCCGCGCCAAGGCGTGGTCCGCTTTATAGGCACCCGGCGCGGAAAGGGGAAGCCCGACCACCGCCGGCGGTGAACCGACCTATTGCGGCTGCGCGGCCTTGAGGCCGAGCACCTCTGGCGTTCTCGGCGGCGCCGAGCGTTGCTTGTCGATGTCGGCCGCGAACTCGGCGGCCGAGCCCGGGACCACCTCCTGGCCGCCGGCTTCCAGCCGCTGCACGATCGTCGGATCGGCGAGGGCTTGGCGGACATCGGCGGCGATGCGCTCGCGCAACTCGTTCGGCATGTCGCGCGTGCCGTAGAAGCCGACCAGCCCGTCAAAGGTGAGCCCGGGGAATCCGGCTTGGATCGCCGTCGGCACGCCGGGCACCACCGGCGAGGGCTCGGTGGAGGTGATGGCCAGGAGCTTGACGCGGCGCGGCCTCGATCGCGCCCCGCACGATCGCCAGCGACGACCAGTAAAACTGCAGGCGATTCTCGGCCACGTCGTTGAGCGCCTGGACCGGATCGCGGTAGGGCACTTTCGCCATGTCGAGCCCTTCGCGCTTGAGGAAGGCTGCGATCACCACGTCGGTGGCGCCGGTGACGGAGGCCCAATTCAATTTGCCCGGCGTCGCGCGCGCCATGGCGAACAGCTCGCCGAGCGAATTGACATTGAGCTGCGGCGGCGCGGTGAGCGAGATCAGCGTGGCGGAGACGCGCGCAACCGGCGCGAGGTCGCGCGGATCGTACGGCAGCTTGTCGTGCAGATAAGGGTGCGCGGTGAACGAGGCCGCCGGGCCGAAGAACAGCATGTGGTCGTCATGGGCGCTGAGAAACGCCGTGATCGCAACGAAGCCGTCGCCGCCGGGGCGATTTTCGACCACGACGGCCTGGCCCCATTTCGCCGCGAGCTTTTCGGCGATCAGCCGCGCGCCGATGTCGGCGCCCGCGCCGGGGCCAAGCGGCAGGATCACGCGCACCGGGCGTGTCGGCCAGTTTTGCGCGGCCGAAGGCAGCGCGGACAGCGCCAGCGACGACAACGCGATGGCTGAGCCGATCAGGATATGGGCGATGCGCACGATCGTGCCTCCGCTGTAAGAGATCGCTGCTCAATTCGTCGCCGGCTTGATGCCAAGCAACATGCCCGGTGGCGGCGACCTGTGCGCGCTGCGCGTCGATCGCCGCACCGAATTCGGCCGGTCCGCCGGGATTGACCACCTGACCGGTCGAGAGGAGCCGCGAGCTGATGGTGGGATCGGCCGCGGCCGCTTTGACGTCGGCGGCGATCCGCTCGCGCACCTCCGCCGCCATGTCGCGCGGTCCGAACACGCCGGTCAGGCCGTCGATCCGGATGTCGGGGAAGCCGGCTTCGGTGGTGGTCGGAATATCGGCGGCGACCGAGGCGCGCTCGCTCGCGGTGACAGCGATCATGCGGATCGCGCCGGCCTGCACGCGCGGCCGCACGATCGCAATCGCCGACATCATGACCTGGATGCGGCCTTCGGCGAGATCGTTCACCGCCTGCACGGTGTCGCGATAGGGCACCTTGGCGATGTCGATGCCCATCTTCTTCTGGAAGCCGGCGAACACGAAATCGAACATGCCGGTGATGGTGGCCCAGTTCAACTTGCCGGGATTGGCGCGCGCGGTCTCGACCAGATCCTTCACCGTCTTGATGTCCGATGAGGCCGGCACCACCACGGCGACGATGGTGTTGGAGATGCGGGCGATCGGCGCGAGGTCGCGCGGATCGTAGGGCAGCTTGTCGTGCAGATAGGGATGCGCGGTGAACGACGACGTCGGCGACATCAGCAGCACGTGGTCGTCCTTGGCGCCGGTGAATGCGCTGATGGCGACGATGCCGTCGCCGCCCGGGCGGTTCTCCACCACCACCGGCTGGCCCCATTTCGCCGACAGCTTGTCCGCAATAAGCCGCGCGCTGATATCGACGCCGCTGCCGGGCCCGAGCGGCAGGATGAGCTTCACCGCTCGCGTCGGCCAGTTCTGCGCCGCCGACGGCAGGGCGGACAGCGCCAGCGCGGAAACGACGATGACCGAGCCGAGCAGGGGTCTGACAATTCGCATGACGTTTCCTCAAGGCCCGGCTCTGGTGCGGCCGGTTTTGCCAATCGTTATCGAAGGCGGCGATCCTGTAAAGCGAAAGCGCGCGATCGGCCGGACCGATCGCGCGCCAGATTGTCTCAATGCCAGCGTATCAGCAGGTCGTCGTCTTGCCGCAGCGGGCGGTGTTGATGTTTTCCTTGAGCTTGTCGAGGCCGACGGCGCCGATCACGACATTGGTGCCGATCACGTAGCTCGGCGTGCCGTTGAGCCCGAGCTTCTCGGCGAGCTTCAGACTCTCCTCGAGCGTCTGGCGAACCTCGTCGCTGGCCAGGTCGCGTTCGATCCGCGCCACGTCCAGACCGGCCTCCTTGGCGGCGGCAAGCGCGCGCGCCTTGTCGGCCTGACCGCGGCCGCTGAGCAGCTTCTGGTGGAAGTCCATGTACTTCTTGCCGGTCTTGTCCTGCATGCGGACGGCGACGGCGACGCGGGCGGCCTCGACCGAGCCCGGCCCCAGCACCGGGAACTCCTTGAGCACCACCTTGAGCTTGGGATCGCTCTTCATCAGAGCGAACATGTCGTCCATGGCGCGCTTGCAATAGCCGCAGTTGTAATCGAAGAACTCGACGAAGGTGACATCGCCCTGCGGGTTGCCGGTCACGACCTGGCGCGGGGAATTGAAAATCGTCTCGGCGTTGTCCTTGACCGCGGCCTGGTTCTTCGCGGCTTCATCGGCGGCCTGCTTCTTCTCCAGCTCGGCCATCGCGTCCTGCAGCACTTCGGGGTGCGCGATCAGATACTCGCGGATGATCTTTTCGATGTCGCCGCGCTGCGCGTCCGAGATGTTCTGCGCGTGGCCGGCGAATGCGCCAAGCGTCAAGATGATGCCGGCCGCGAGAGCCAGACGTGCCAGGAAGCGCATTGAGTTCAATCCTTTCGGTGGAGGGCCTCGACCCTCATTGTGATTTGGAGCTTATAATGTCGTCGGCCTTGACCCAACCGGGCGAGCCGATCGGGAAACGGGTCTTGGCGCGCGCCGCAAGCTGGCGCGCGGTCGGATGGTCGCCGCGCATGAAGGCGGCGAGCGCCGAGGCAAGATCGGCCTGAGCCAGATCGCCCTTGCGGCCGTAGGCCATGGCGAGCTGGAGGTAGCCGTCGACGGATTCGGGCTCGTGGGCGAGCGCGGTCCGCAGCAAGGTCACCGCCTCGTCAGCGGATTTCGGTGCGTTCAAGGCGTTCAAGGCCTGCGCCAGCAGCACCTGGATCAGCGCCGGCTGTGGTGCAAGCTGGATGGCGCGCTGCAATGGCGCGATGGCTTCCGCGGGCTTGCCGCCCTCGAGCAGTGCCTGTCCCTTCAGCTCGTAGAAGTACGGATTGTTCGGCTGGGCTTGGATCAGGCCGTCGATCTGGCCGATGGCGACGCGCAGGTCGGCGTGGCGGTAGGTTGCGATGGCGCGCGCATAGCGCGCCGGAAGACTCGTGTCGCTCGGCGGATAGCGCCGCGCCACCGTATCGCCGCGATCGAGGAAGCCGGTGAGCTTGGCGCGCATCATGTCGTGGCGCAATTGCAGCTCCGGCGAATCCTTCTTGTCCCAGTTGGGGCTGTTCTTGGCGAGGATTTCGAGGGCGGCGACGCGTTCCGCCGGCATCGGATGCGACTGCATGTAGGGATCGGCATTCTGCGCGGCGAACAGAATCTGATCCGACAGGCGCCGGAAGGTGTCGGACATGCCCTTGGCCGACTGGCCGGTGGCGGCGAGGAACTTCACGCCGGCGCGGTCGGCCTGCTCCTCTTGCGCGCGCTGGTACGACAGCAGCGAGCGGCGGATCGTTTCCTGCGGGCCGAGAATGGCGGCCGCTGGATTGCCGCCGCCGGCGCCGCCGCGCGAGGCGGCGACCGCGCCGCCAAGGCCGAGGATCATGGCGATGATCGATGCCGCCTGCGCGTTGGCAAGCTGTTGGCGCAAGCGCGACAAATGTCCGCCGGCCATGTGGCCGGTTTCGTGCGCGAGCACGCCGATCACCTCGTTCGGCACCTTCGCGTCCACCAGCGCGCCGGCGTTGATGAAGATGCGCCGTCCATCCATCACGAAGGCGTTGAACGAGCGGTCGTTGATGATGGTGACCTGAACGTTCTGCTGGGCGAGGCCGGCGGCGCGCAGAATGGGTTGCGTGTAGTCGCGCAGCAACTGCTCGATCTCGGCGTCGCGAATGACCGGAAGTCCGGGCGGCAGGCTTTGCGCGCGAGAGGGCGTCGGCGCGACGGCGGCGGTCGGGACAAGCGCGACCGCGAACGCCGTCAGCAGCGCAAGCGCGCGCGCGGCTGGCGTGGTCCGCCGCACCTTGATAGTGCTTTCGGCCTCAGTCATGTTCGTTTGGAATCGTTAAGCCCAATGTTCAGCCAAACTAGTGGCGCCCTCCGAGAGGGTCAACGCGAGCCAAGATCACTTGTAGTTGCACGTCTTGCCGCCCCGAAGACGGTAAGGAGCGGTCGAATGCGGCAACAGCGGGGCAGGGCTAGCCGCAACAGAGCCTCCGAGAGCCCGCCATGATGCTCGATCCGGCGCGAAAGTTAATGACGCCCTCAGCCCGCAGCGACGTGCCGCCGTTCATGGTGATGGACGTGATGGCGGCGGCGGCCCGGATCGAGGCCGCGGGCGGCAAGGTCATTCACATGGAGGTCGGCCAGCCGGCGGTGGGCGCGCCGTCGCCCGCGATCGCGGCGGTGCAGGCGGTGCTCGGCAAGAGCGCGCTGGGCTACACCGAGTCGCTCGGCATTCCCTCGTTGCGGGCGCGCATCGCGCGGCACTATGCGGAAACCTACCGCGTGCCGGTGAGCGCCGACCGCGTGATCGTGACCACCGGATCGTCGGCCGGATTCATCCTGGCGTTTCTGGCGATGTTCGAGCCGGGCGACCGTGTCGCCATCGCCAATCCCGGCTATCCGCCGTATCGCCACATCCTCACCGCGCTCGGTTGCGAGCCGGTGCTGATCGAGACCGACGCGGCGAACCGCTTTGCCATCACCGGCGAGAGTTTGCGCGCCGCGCACCGAAGCAAGCCGCTCGCCGGCGTGCTGGTCGCAAGCCCGGCCAATCCGACCGGCACCATGATGACGCCCGACGCGCTCGCCGCCCTGATCCGCGTCGCCGACGACGAAGGCATCCGTTTTATTTCCGACGAGATTTATCACGGGCTCGATTACGCCGTGCCGGTGGAGACCGCGGCGCGCTTGTCGGAGAACGCCGTCGTCATCAACTCGTTCTCGAAATACTTCTGCATGACCGGCTGGCGCATCGGCTGGATGGTGGTGCCGCAGGCTCTGGTGCGCCCGATCGACCGGCTGCACGGCAATCTCGCGATCTCGGTGCCGACGCTGTCGCAGATCGCGGCGGAGGCGGCGTTCGAGGGCCGCGCCGAGCTCGACGCGATCAAGCACGGCTACGAGGACAATCGTAAAATCCTGATCGAAGGGCTGCCGAAGGCGGGCTTGTCGAAATTTCTTCCGGTCGACGGCGCGTTCTATCTCTACGCCGATGTCTCGGAGTTCTCCAACGACAGCTTCGATTTCGCCAAGCGGCTTCTGGAGGAGGCGCATGTGGCGGCGACGCCCGGTGTCGATTTCGATCCGATCGACGGCCGGCATTTTGTGCGCTTCAGCTACGCCGGCTCGACCACGGATATGAAGGAGGCGGTCGAGCGCATCGGCGCCTGGTTGCGCAAGCGTTGATATGGCGGTGCGCGAGCCCCTGATTGCATCCTGCGTCGCCGACAAGGTCGCCGGCGACCCGTCGGCGCTGGTGCCGTGGTGGAGCATCGCCAAGACCGCGATCGCGGCGTGTGCGCTGGTCCTCGTCGCCGGCGGCCGGCTCGACCTCGATCGGACGATGCCGGGCCGCCGTTTCACCTTGCGGCAGCTCTTGCAGCACACCAGCGGGCTGCCCTGCTACACCGAAAGCGACGCGTACGAAGTGGCGGTCGAACGGCACGACGATCCGTGGAGCGAAGACAATCTGCTCGCGCATATCGATGCCGCGACGCTGTTGTTCGAGCCGGGGCAAGGCTGGTCCTATTCGAACAGCGGATATTTTCTGGTGCGGCGGCTGATCGAGCAGACCACTGGCTCCGACATCGAGCCGGCGCTCAACGCGCTCGTCCTGGGGCCGCTCGGAATTTCGGATTCATTTGTCGCGCGCAGCCGCGCCGACCTGCGCCGGTCCGTATTCGGCGACGAGGACGATTTTCATCCCGGCTGGGTGTCGCATGGCCTGCTGCTCGGCCCGCCGTCGGATGTCGTGCGCTTCATGCATGGCATTTTTACCGGCGCGCTGCTGCCGCCGCCGCTGCGCGACCAGATGCGCCATCGCCATCCGGTCGTGGCCGAGTTGCAGGACCGGCCGTGGCGGACGGCGGGCTATGGCCTCGGGCTGATGATGGACATCGCCTCGCCGCTCGGCCTCTGCATCGGCCACTCCGGCCAGGGCCCGGACAGCGTGGCCGCGGCCTATCACTTTCCCGATCTCGAAGTGCCGCTGACCGTCGCGGCGTTCGCGCCGACCGACGAGCAGGGCATCGCCGAGCGCGCCGTGCTCGACGAGGCGGCGCGGCTGCGTTGAAAGCGCGCGGTGCGGCCGATCCGATTGTGGAAGCGGTTTCGCCTCGCTAGTCTGCGCGCAACAAGAATTCCGGGAGGATGCGGATGAATCGGCTGACGCGATCGTTGGGCTCGTTGCTGTTGGGCTGCGCCGTGTGGGCGCTGCCCATCGCGGCGTTCGCCGAATACCCCGACAAGCCGATCCGCCTGATCGTGCCGCAGGCGGCAGGCAGCGCGACCGATACGGTGGCGCGCATCCTCGCCGCCGAGCTTGGGCCGCAGCTTGGCGGCGTCACCATCGTGGTGGAGGACAAGCCCGGCGCTGCCTTCACCATCGGGCTCGATCTCGTCGCCAAGGCGGCTCCCGACGGCTACACGGTCGGCATCGGGCCGATCGGCGCGCTCGCCATCAGCCCCAACATGGTGCCGAAGCTGCCCTATGTCATCGCGAAGGACCTCCAGCCGATCGCGCTGATCGTGCACGGCCATCTGATGCTCGTGGTGTCGCCGAAGTCCGACATCAAGTCGGTGAAGGAATTGATCGCCAAGGCCAAGGCCAATCCGGGCAAGCTCACCAACGCGTCGTCGGCCAACGGTTCGCCGGGTCACGTCGGCGGCGAGTTGTTCAAGTATCATGACCGGCACGCAGATCCAGCACGTGCCGTACCGCGGCGGGGCGGCCGCGACGAGCGACCTGATCGCGGGTCATGTCGATCTGATGTTCGAAAGCCTCAACTCGATTTCGCCGATGGCGAAGTCGGGCGAGGTGCGGGGCCTCGGCGTCAGCGGCGACAAGCGCTCGACGGCATTCCCCGATATCCCGACCATCGCGGAGGCGGGCGTGCCGGGCTACAGCGCGCCGACCTGGACCGGGCTGATCGGGCCCGCGGGTATGCCGCCGGCCATCCTCGAGAAACTCAACGCGGCGGTCAATCGCGCGATCCGGTCGCCGGGCTTCATCGAGCGGTTCAGCAAGATCGGCGACGAGTCGGCCGGCGGCACGCCGAAAGACTTTGCCGATACCATCGCCAAGGACACCGCAAAGTGGAAGGACGTGGTGGCGCGCTCGGGCGCCAAGCTCGACTGACGAACTGAGAGAACTAGAACTCGACGTCGAGTTCTTCCAGCTCCTCGGGCTCGGTCTTGGCCGCCTCGATCCATTCCTGCATGTGCGGCAGCGCCATGATCGCCTTGCAATAGGCGGCGCAGACGGCGTCGAGCTTGACGTCGTAGGTGACAAAGCGCGTGCACACCGGCGCGAACATGGCATCTGCCACACAGGGCTTTTTGCCGAACAGGAACGGGCCGCCGGACTCCGCAATACATTCGCGCCAGATCGCCGTGATGCGGTCGATATCGGCCTGTGCGCCAAGCCAGACCTTGAAGCCGGGATAGTGCGCCTTGAGATTCATCGGCAACGCCGAGCGCATGTTGCTGAAGCCGGAATGCATCTCGCCGGAGATCGAGCGGCAGCGGGCGCGGGCGGCCTGGTCCTTGGGCAACAGGCCGGCCCCGGGCTTCAGCTCGCTCAGGTACTCGGCAATCGCCAGCGTGTCCCAGATGTTGACGCCGTCATGGGTGAGGCGAGGCACCAGGAACGACGGTGACAGCAGCAGCAATTCCGCGCGCGTCGACGGATCGTCGCTCGAGGCCATGACCTCGTCGAATTCGAGCCCCGCCATTTTGCAGAGCAGCCAGCCGCGCAGCGACCACGAGCCGTAGTTCTTGCTGGCAATCGCCAGCGTGGCCTTGGCCATGCCTTTTCCCCTGGGCCGGTCCGGCGATCGGCCCGCGAAATTATCTCGCAGTGCAACAACAAATGCACTAGTCTTTTTTCACTGCGAGGGAGCGGGTCCGCCGAGCCGGGCGGCTGCGACACCGCAGGGGACTTGGAATGCTGTACGCGGCCTATCAGGCCCACTCCGATATGATGGGCGCGGTCCGGGCGTTTGCGGGCGTGGCGGCCCGTTCGTTCGGCAATACCGGCGTTGGCATGCCTGGCCATGGCGTGGTGCGAAACCTCACCGCCGCCTACGAACTGATCGCGCGCGCCGGCCTCACCCACTCACGTCCGCCCTACGGGATTACCCAGGTCACCGTCGGCAACCGCGAGGTGGAGGTGCGCGAGGAGGCCGCGCATGTCACGCCGTTCGGCACGCTGCTGCACTTCAAGAAGGACATCGATGCCGAGCAGCCGCGCGTGCTGCTGGTGGCGCCGCTGTCGGGCCATTTCGCCACGCTGCTGCGCGGCACCGTCCGCACCATGCTGCCCGAGCACGACGTCTACATCACCGACTGGCACAACATGCGCGACGTTCCGCGCGCCGCCGGCCGGTTCGGCTTCGACGAGTATGTCGAACACCTGATCAAGTTCATCGAGGTGATCGGCGAGGGCGCCCATGTGCTGGCGGTCTGCCAGCCCTGCGTCGCGGTGCTGGAGGCCGTGGCGGTGATGGCGCAGAGCCAGAATCCGTCGCAGCCGCGCAGCATGACCTTGATGGCCGGCCCGATCGACACCCGGGTCAATCCGACCAAGGTGAACGAGCTCGCCAATTCCAAGTCGATCGACTGGTTCGAGAAGAACCTGATCGCGCGGGTGCCGTTCCGCCACGGCGGCGCGTTCCGCCAGGTCTATCCGGGCTTCGTGCAGCTTGCCGCGTTCCTGAGCATGAACGTCGATCGCCACATCAAGGCGCATCGTGAGCTCTACGAGAACCTTCGGCTGGGCGAACTCGACAAGGCGAAGATCACCAAGGATTTCTACGACGAGTATTTCGCGGTGCTTGACCTCAGCGCGGAGTTCTATCTGGAAACCGTGCAGTGGGTGTTCCAGGAGCACCGGCTGCCCAAGGGCACGCTGGAATGGAACGGCGAGAAGGTCGAGCCGCGCGCCATCAAGCGCACCGCGCTGCTCACGGTCGAGGGCGAGCGGGACGATATCTGCGCGGTCGGACAGACGCTCGCCGCGCACGATCTCTGTTCGAGCCTGCGGCCCTACCGCAAGCGCCACCACATGCAGGCCGGCGTCGGCCACTACGGCGTGTTCAGCGGCAAGCGCTGGGAGCAGCAGATTTACCCGCTGGTGAAGAACGTCATTTTGTCGAGCGAGTAGGGCCCCAAGGGGACCACTTCTCTTTCTGCGAGTCATTCCTACATAGGGAACCCGGAAGGTATTCCCCATGTTCGAACTCAACACGCAAAATATCGAAATCGAAGACGCCGTCGCGGAGCCGGTTGCGGCCCGCGACGAGCAACTGCTCGACGCCTATTCCGACGCCGTGACCACGGTCGCCGACCGGGTCGGGCCGGCGGTGGTGCGCGTCGAGCGGCCGGTGGAAAACGGCCGCGGCGGCAAAATCTCGGGTGGGATGGGCTCGGGCGTCGTGATCTCGCCCGACGGCCTCGTGCTGACCAACAGCCACGTGGTCGATGGCGCGCGCGAATTGCGCCTGACCGACACCGAAGGCCGCACCATGGAGGCGCGGCTGATCGGCGAGGACCCCGACACCGATCTGGCGCTCGTTCCGCGCCGGCGCGGCGCGGAACCTGCCGTCGGCGACGCTCGGCGATTCCAAGCGGCTCAGACGCGGGCAGCTCGCGGTCGCGATCGGCAATCCGCTGGGCTTTGAATTGACCGTCACGGCCGGCGTGATCTCCGCGCTCGGGCGCTCCCTGCGGGCGCGCACCGGGCGGCTGATCGAGGATGTGATCCAGACCGACGCCGCGCTCAACCCGGGCAACTCGGGCGGGCCGCTGGTTTCCTCGCGCGGCGAGGTGATCGGCATCAACACCGCGGTGATCGCGGGCGCGCAGGGCATCTGCTTTGCGGTCGCGAGCAACACCGCGCAATATGTGTTGAGCGAGATCATCCAGCACGGCCGGGTGCGCCGCGCCTTCATCGGCGTCGCCGCGCAGACCGTGGCGGTGCCGCGCCGCCACGCGCGAGCCGCCGAGATCGACAATGCGTTCGGCGCCATGATCTCGGCGTGCGAGCCGGACGGGCCGGCCGACGTCGCGGGTCTGATGTCGCTCGACATTGTCGTGCGGCTCGACGGCGAGCCGGTCACCGGCGTGGACGATCTGATCCGCCGGCTCAATGCCGAGCGCATCGGCCGCGCGGTGAAGCTGGACGTGCTGCGGCGCGGGCAGCTGCGGAGCTTCGAGGTGCATCCGACCGAGCGGCGGAGCAAGTAGCCGCTCGCCGCTCAGCCTTTTGGCTCAGCCCTTCGACTTCATCGAGTTGAACAGGTCGAAGGCTTCCTTCGGCTTCATGCTCTTGTGCACCACCGCGCCGACGGCGGCGATCATCGCCTTCGGCGCGTCCGACTGGAAGATGTTGCGGCCCATGTCGACGCCGGCGGCGCCCTGCTGCACGGCGTTGTAGGCCATGGTCAGCGCGTCGAGCTCGGGCAGCTTCTTGCCGCCGGCCATCACGATCGGCACCGGGCAGGACGACGTGACGGTCTCGAAATCCTCCTCGACGTAGTAGGTCTTGACGTATTGCGCGCCGAGCTCGGCGATCATGCGGCAGGCGAGGCGGAAATATTTGGCGTCGCGCACCATGGTCTTGCCGACGGCGGTGACGCCCATCACCGGCATGCCGACGCGGAGCCCGGCGTCGACGAGCTTGGTCATGTTGTGGATCGAGCGCGTCTCATGCTCGCCGCCGACGAACACCTGGATGCCGACGCCGGCGGCGTTCAAGCGCACCGCGTCGTCCATGTCCATGGCGATCTGCTCGTCGGACAGCTCGTCGCGCAGGATGCTGGGGCCGCCGCTGGCGCGCAGCACCATCGGCTTCTGCGAGTCCGCCGGCACGATCGAGCGCAGGATGCCGCGGGTGCAGAACAGCGCGTCGCAGGACGGCAACAGCGGCAGGATCGAGAGATCGATGCGCTCAAGCCCCGAGGTCGGGCCCTGGAAGTAGCCGTGGTCGATCGCCAGCATCACGGTGCGGCCGGACTGCGGATTGAAGGTGCGGGCGAGGCGGTTCTTCATGCCCCAGTCGAGCTGGTGGCAGCCTTTCAGGAAAAACCCCGGCGCCGCCTGCGGCTTGTCGGCCTGGTAGCGTTCGCCTTCCTTGTCGGCTTCCGGCACTTTTCCAACCTCGCTTCCCTTCGAACGCGAGATTGATAACACCGGGTCAGAAAAACGCCAGCGTGCGGATTTCGATACTTTCGCGGGGGCGTGCGTTCCGCGGTGTGGTGGGATCGTCGAAGGCCGTGTGGGCAGTCCAGCGGGCGCGGCCGTCCTTTGCCGAGTCGTAGACCTTGAACACCAGCGCCTCCTCGCGCGCCTGGCGCGGCAGCCAGTACCACATGTGCTTTGGGTTGTAGGCGATGGCGTAGGTCTGGCCGATCCGGTTGGGATAGCGGCGCTCCGAAATAATGAAGTCGTCGAACGACACCGAGCGTGCGTCGGCGATGGCAAGCGGGTGCGTCTCGACCGGATAGCGGATCGGCCGCCACGTCTGGATGATGGCGAAGCGGCGCTTGAGCAGTTCCTCGGCCTCGTCCGGCAGGATATCGCGCACACGCTGCGGGCCCGACCACTCGGTGTAGTCGTTGTGGGCGCGGCGCACCGGCTCGCGAATCTTGTGCTCCTCGCGGACGGCGTCGTCGGCGGTGCGCAGCGTGTGGTCGAACACCACGACACGCTTGGCGCCGCTCTCGGCTTTGATCAACTCGACCATCTCCGGGTAGTAGATGCGCTTGATCTCGTCGGCATCCATGAAGTTCTTCATCTTGGTGTCGTGCCGCGCGTAGCGGAAGCCGTGAACGTCGAGCTTGAATTCGGCGAGGTGCGGCCTCGCGTTGTGCATCGTCACCTTGTGCGGATCGAGGGTGCCGCCGCTCTTGACCTCCGTCGAACCAGGGCCGCCGCGTGTAGTTGAATATCTCGACGCCGTCGTTGACGAGGTAGTTGACGATCGGCTCGATGGTCTGCGGGGCGTCGAGTTCGGCGAGAGCGGACATGAATGCCTCCCTTGGCTCCGGCAGAATCTAGGGGCTCGTCCGGCGGCCGGCAATGAGGGGTGGCGAAAGAGTGATTTCTGCTAACGGAGCGCCGCGGCGATGTTGCCGCCGTCCACGGTGGTGACATCGCCGGTGGTTTTTAACTCCAGCGCCTGGTGCAGGAAGGCCTGCGCCACGTCGTCGGCGGTGACCTCGCGGCCGAGCAGGTTGCCGCTCATGTAGTCCTTCTCGGAGACGCCGCGCGCCTTCGATCGCTCCTTGATGAAGTCCTCGGTGAGCAGCCCCGAGCGGATGCGGTCGGCGTTGACCGCGTTGGCGCGGATGCCGTCGGCGCCGTAATCGACGGCGTATTGGCGGACGAGGAACAATGTCGCGGCCTTGGGCAGGCCGTAGGGTCCGAAGTTCGGGCCCGGATTCACCGCCTGCTTCGACACGTTGAACAGGAGGCAGCCGCCGGTGCCCTGCGCCAGCATGATTTTCACCGCCGCCTGCGCGACCCGCTGGTGGCCGAAGAAATTGAGCTCGAAGCTTTTTCGCAAGATGGCGTCATCGACTTCGCCGATGCGGCCCTGCCATGCCGCGCCTGCGTTGGACACGACGATGTCGACGCCGCCGAAGGCGCTCACCACCTGGCCGAACGCGGCGCGGACGGTGTCGTTGGTGACGTCGCACATGAACGGCTGGGCATTGGGACCGATCGCCTTGGCCTCTCCGGCCGCGGCCTCGAAATTCACATCGAGCAGCGCGACCTCGGCGCCGGCGGCGGCGAATGCCCTGGCGGTGGCAGCGCCGATCGCGCCGGCTGCGCCGGTGACGACGGCGACCTGGCCGGCCAGCGGCTTGTCCGGCTCCTTGCCGAGCTTGGCCTGCTCGATCGGCCAATATTCGGTGTCGAACATGTCGGCCTCGGTGATCGACTGGAAGCGGCCGATGGCCTCGGCGTCGGTGATGGTCGCGACCGCGGCCTCGGCGAGATCGGCGGCGATGCGGGCGTCCTTGGCCGAGCGGCCGAGCCCGTAGAGGCCGAGCCCCGGCACCAGCACGATGCGGGGCAGGGGATCGACCATTTTCTTGCCGCCGCCGGAGCGCGCATTGTGACGGGCGAAATACTGCTTGTAGCTGTCGATATAGGCCGCAACGGCCTCGTGAGCCGCGCGCTTGAAGTCGTCGAGCTTGCCGGCCTGCGGCGTCGGTACGATCAGCGGCAGGCTCTTGGTGCGGATCGTGAAGTCCGGCGTGATCACCACCGACGCGCCGTAGCGCTTCAACTCGGCGCCATTGATGAAATTCAGGATCGCGTCGTTCGACCGGTATTCGAGGATCATGCGCCGGTGCGCGCCTTCGCCACCGGCGTCTTTCAAGCTGCATGCGCCGCGGATGAAAGGCGCGACGTCGTCGTTCGGCGGCACCTGCTGCGGCAGTTGTGCGGATTTGAACACCGCCTTGCGGTTCTTTTTCAGCCGCTCCTCGGCGCGGCTGACCAGTTCGATCATGCGCTCGTAGGATTCCTTGGCGCTCCCGCCGAAGCTGAAGATGCCATGCTTGTCGAGAATGAGCCCTTCGACCTTGGGATTCTTGTCGAACGTCGTGGCGGCGGCTTTGGCGAGGCCGAAGCCCGGACGCACGTATGGCACGAGGCCGACGCGGCCGTCATAGACCTCCTCGCACAATTTCGCCCCGTCCGGCTGATCGATCAGGCCCAACACCGCATTGGCGTGGGTGTGGTCGACGAATTTGTGCGGCATGAAGGCGTGCAGCAGAAGTTCGAGCGACGGACTCGGCGCCATCGGGTCGAGCAGGTGGCCGCGCTGCACCCGCGCCATGTCGTCGTCGGAGAGATCGTCGAGCGTCCGCAGCCGCTGCAGCGGCGCGAGCCGCACCGCCGCCATGCCGCTGGGCTCGATCGTGCCCATGTTGCCGCCGGTAGCCTTGATGCACAGCACCTCGACCTCGTCGCCGGCGAGATCGCGCATCTTGGTCTTGACCGACGTGTTGCCGCCGCCGTGCAGCACGAGTGCGGCGTCGCCGCCGAGCAGCCGCGTGGTGTAGATGCGCAGCGCCAGCTCGGGTGAAATGCCTTGCGCCGCAAAGCGATCGACCGCAGCCTTGGCGTCGCGATCGACCCAGCGGCTTTGCATCAAGCCGGTCCTAGTCGCCGCCGAGCAGCCGCTTCGCCCACCAGCCGCTTTTCTTCGGCTTGCTTGCGTCGTCCGCTGCAACCGTGCTGATCACGGTCGGCGCGGGCGCTGGCGGTGCCGGCATCGGCGTCAACACCGGCGCGCTGCCGCTGAACACCGGCGCCGGCTCGCGCACCGTGGAACGGCGGCGCGGCGGTTCGGCAGCGGTGGGCTGCGGCGGCGCCGATGCAGCGACGGCTGCCGGCTCCGGCCGCGGCGCGGGCTCTATCCGCGGCGCATAGGTCGGCTCCGGAGTGTCCGGCTGTGAGACCTCGCGCGGCGGCGACCAATCCGGCCGCTCTGCGGCGTCGGGCCGCTGGTGTGTTTCCTGACCCTGGGTGGCAGCGAAATCGCCATTGCCCGGGGCGCCATCGCGGCGATTGCGCCGTCCGCCGCGCCGTCCGCGGCGCCTGCGTCGCGGTTCGCCATCGCCGTTGATGTGTGGTTCGCCGCCCTCCGGGCGGGGCCGGGCAAAGCCAGGCTCTGGCGCCGTGCCGGGCGCGAACTCGCCGCCTTCCGGCTGCACGAAGCTCGGGGCCTGATAGTGCGGGGTTTCACCAGCCTCAGGTGAGCCATGCTCGTGACGGGGAGGGAACGGGCCACCCTCGCGGCCTTCGCCGCCCCGGCCGCCGCGTCCACGCCGGCGGCGTCTGTGGCCACGGCCGTCGCGAGGCCCATCGCCATTCTGGCGAGCGCCGTCGCCATGCATTGGCGGATGATCGTCGGTGGTGTCGGGAACCTCGTCGACCTGTCCGGCGTGTTCGATGGGCTCGCTCTCGCCCGCCTCGGCGTCGCTCGTCTCGTCGATCTCTTCGGGGAAGTCCGGCTCTTCGTCCTCGTGCAGCGCCGGTGCGTCGGCGGCCGCCTGCGCCAGCAGCGCCTTGGCCTGATCGAGCGTCATCACCTGCTCGCCGCGGTCGATGGTGAAGCCGATCTGGCCGCCGACCTCCTCGTCGGAATTGACCGTGAGGGTGACCTTGAATCGCTCCTCGAGCCCGCGCAGGTGGGCGCGCTTATGATTGAGCACGTAGAGCGCGGTGTCGGGCAGCGTGCGGATGATGAGATTGTGGGTCGGACCCTTGAGCAGCGTCTCCTCGATCGAGCGCAACAGTTGCAGCGCCACCGACGATACCGAGCGGACGTGGCCGGTGCCGCCGCAATGCGGGCATTTCTCGGTGGAGCTTTCGAGCACCGAGGTGCGAATGCGCTGGCGCGACATCTCCATCAGGCCGAAGTGCGAGATGCGGCCGACCTGGATGCGGGCGCGGTCGTTGCGCAGCGCGTCCTTGAGGCGGCGCTCGACCGTGCGGTTGTTGCGCTTCTCGTCCATGTCGATGTAATCGATCACGATCAGACCGGCGAGGTCGCGGAGCCGGAGCTGGCGCGCGACTTCTTCCGACGCTTCGACGTTGGTCTTGAGCGCGGTGTCCTCGATGTGATGCTCGCGGGTCGAGCGTCCGGAGTTGACGTCGATCGCGACCAGCGCCTCGGTCTGGTTGATCACGATGTAGCCTCCGGACCGCAGTTGCACGGTCGGCGAGAACATCGCGTCGAGCTGGCTCTCGATGCCGTAGCGCGTGAAGACCGGTTGGGTGTCCGTGTACAATTTCACGTTCTTCGCATGGCTCGGCATGAGCATGCGCATGAATTCCTTGGCGTCCTTGTAGCCATTCTCGCCGGCGACGACGATCTCGTCGATGTCCTTGGTGTAGAGATCGCGGATCGATCGCTTGGCAAGCGAGCCTTCCTCGTAGACGAGGGTCGGCGCCGTCGACTTCAAGGTCAGGTCGCGGACCTGCTCCCAGATCCGCAGCAGATATTCGAAGTCGCGCTTGACCTCGGCCTTGGTGCGGGCGGCGCCGGCGGTGCGCAGGATGACGCCCATGCCCTCCGGAACCTCGAGCTCCTCGGCGATCTCGCGGAGCTTCTTGCGGTCGTCGGCGCTGGTGATCTTGCGGCTGATGCCGCCGCCGCGGGCGGTGTTGGGCATCAGCACGCAATAGCGGCCGGCGAGCGACAGATAGGTCGTGAGCGCCGCGCCCTTGGTGCCGCGCTCTTCCTTGACCACTTGCACCAGCATGACCTGCCGGCGCTTGATGACCTCTTGGATCTTGTACTGGCGGCGATAGCGCGGGGCGCGCTCGGCCACCTCTTCCATCGCGTCGGCGCCGCCGACGGTGTCGACGACTTCTTCCTCTTCCTCTTGGCTGTGTTCTCGGACGTTGGCGCCGTTGCCATTGCCTTCAGAGGCGGGCTGCTCGCCGCCTTCTGCCGAAGCCTGGTGCTCGCCGGCGTGATCGGCTGGCGCGGACTCGGAGCTGTTGTGCTCTGGCGCATGAGCCTCGTGATCATGTTCGTGATCATCGTGCGATGGCTCGGTCGAAGCCGGCGGATGCTCGGCCTCGGCAACCGGCGCGTCGTCGGCATGGGCCTCGTTCTGGTGCGCGATTTCGGACGCTGACTGCTCCACCGGTTCGCTGGACGGCTGATCGCCCGAAAACGTGTCGCTTGGGAGCGGCTCGCCCATGACGTTCTCGCCGGCCGGAATCTCGGCCGCATCGGGCGCCGACTCCGCGGCGGCGAGGGGGGCGCTCGAAACGGACTCGTCGCGGCGAGCATGGGGACGCTCGCGATGGCGGTTGCGGCCGCGGTTGCCGCGGTTGCTGCCGCGATGGTGATCGTCGGCTTCGTCATCGTCGCGCGCGGCGCGCGCGTCGGCCTCGATCAACGCCTGCCGGTCGGCGACCGGGATCTGGTAATAGTCGGGATGGATTTCGGAAAACGCCAGGAAGCCGTGGCGGTTGCCGCCATACTCGACGAAGGCCGCCTGCAGCGACGGTTCGACCCGCGTGACCTTGGCTAGATAGATATTGCCGCGAAGTTGTTTGCGGTGCGCCGTCTCGAAATCGAATTCTTCAACGCGGTTGCCGCGCAGCACGACCACCCGGGTCTCCTCCGGGTGCGTCGCGTCGATGAGCATCTTATTGGCCATTGTACTGTCTCTTTACGGCGCGTCGGCTCACTGCCGCCGGTGACCGGCGGCGCGAACAAGGACGGGCCTGATTTGTCGTGGAAGGACTGGGTCACGGAGCCACGCCATGGCGCGGTGTAGGTTCGGCGTGAAACGCGCACGCTCTGAAGCGAGCGGCATTCCGGCCTGACCTTGAAAAACGCTTCGGGCATGACCTCAACCCGTTGGAGGACGGCAGCGCACGGCGCCACCGGTCGTCTGCACTCACGATTCGCGGGTAATGCGCGTCTTGGCGCCGCCGCGTCAGTCGGGTGTCCTGAACAAGAGCCTCGGCTTCGAACGGCCACTGTCGAAAGCGCGGGGTTCCTTAAAACCTTGGCGCGGACAAGAGCCGATCGCATCTCGTTCGCCAAGCCGGTCCCCAAAGTGCCTCGAGGGGGAGCTGTTCCTGACCAACGTGCCGGAGGGCCGAACGCGGCACACCCGGTTACTCAAACCGTGAGCACCCCATACTTACGGTTGGAAACCGGCAATGGCAAGCTAGTCGCTGAAAAGCCACACAAACCACAGGCTCGCGAGACGCCGTTAAGTTCCGATTAACCCCCCCCTCCTAATGGAGTAAGAGGGTCTTGGAGGCGCTGGATTCGTGGCTATTCGAGCGACAGACCTCACAATCCTTATGGGTTTTCTGCTGCTGACGGGGGCGGGAATCGCGTCGTCAGCCGAGCGGACGGATGCGCGTACCCAGGCAATCCAGGGCGGGCAGCCGCATCCGGTGGCCTCCGACAGCCGAGTCGGCGGTGACGACGCCCAGACCCGCTTCGTCATGGATTTCTCGCAAAAGGTCGATCTGCGCGCTTTTACGCTCGCCGATCCCTATCGCGTGGTGATCGACCTGCCGCAGGTGATCTTCAATCTGCCGCCCAAGGCCGGCGAGACCGGCCGGGGCCTGGTCAAGGCGTTCCGCTTCGGCCTCGTCATGCAGGGCGGCTCGCGCATCGTAATGGACGTCAACAAGCCGGTTCGGATCGACAAGGCCTTTGTGATCGAGCCCGCGGCGGGGCAGCCGGCGCGGCTCGTGGTCGATCTCGCTGCGACCGACCGCGACAGCTTCATGAAGACGCTGGCGGCGGAAGGCCGCCCCATGCAGGCTGCGACGGCCAGCGGGGTGGAGCGCGAGAACGCGCGCAAGGGCGATCCGCGTCCGATCATTGTGCTCGATCCGGGCCACGGCGGCATCGACAACGGCGCCGTCGCCAGCAGCGGCGCGATGGAAAAGGACATCGTGCTGGAGTTTTCCATCGCGTTGCGCGACCAGCTCGAACGATCCGGCAAGTATCGTGTGGTGATGACTCGCGCCGACGACACCTTCATTCCGCTGGTCGACCGAGTCCGGATGGCCCGCATCCGGCAGGCGGCGCTGTTCGTCTCGATCCATGCGGACGCGATCGGCAAGGGCGAGGGCGAGGCGCAAGGGGCGACGATCTACACGCTGTCGGAGACTGCATCCGACGCCGAGGCGGGCCGCCTCGCCGAGACCGAGAACCGCGCCGACGTCATTGCGGGAATCGACATGTCGCATGAGCCCGGCGACGTGGCCGACATCCTGATCGATCTGGCGCAGCGCGAGACCAAGGCGTTCTCGCTGCATTTCGCCAAAACGCTGGTTGCCGACATGAAGAAAGTGGCCCGGATGCACAAGAACCCGCTGAAATCGGCGGGTTTTAAGGTGCTGAAAGCGCCCGATGTTCCCGCGGTCCTGATCGAACTGGGCTACGTGTCGAGCAAGGACGATCTGAAGCAGCTCACCTCCGAGGCCTGGCGTGCCAAGACGGCGGGCGCCATCAGCTCGGCTATCGACAATTTCTTCAGAACGCGAATCGCCGGTGCGACTGCGGGGCGCGGCACCCGATGACGGTAGAGCCTCAGTTTGAACATAAAAATCCGAGACTTTCCGCGGGATTGCCGGGCTTGGAGAGCGCTTTGCGCCGACGCCCCACAAACGTGTACAATGCCGCCGTCGTCGCTTCGACGTGCGGGGCTCAGGGGAACGACGTGCTCAGCTTTGGGTTGATGGCATTGCCGGATCGCGGCCCGGCCGCGGACGGCGGGCCGTGTCGCATCAGAATTCGGCAGATGGGAATTCCGCAATGAGACTGCTGCTGCGCTTCTGCGGCTTTCTGTTCGCGGCCGGGACCATCATGTTCCTGGTTGCCGTCGGTGCTGGCGCCGGTCTGCTCTGGCATTTCTCCAAGGACCTGCCGGACTACTCGCAATTGCAGGACTACGAGCCCCCGGTCATGACTCGCGTTCATGCCGGCGATGGCTCGCTCGTCGCCGAATACGCCACCCAGCGCCGGCTCTACATTCCGATCCAAGCCGTGCCGAAGATGGTGATCAACGCCTTCCTCGCCGCCGAGGACAAGAATTTCTACGAGCACAACGGCCTCGACTTCGGCGGCATTATTCGCGCCGGCATTCTCTATTTGCAGACCTATGGATCGGGCCGCCGGCCGCAGGGCGCATCCACCGTCACCCAGCAGGTCGCTAAGAACTTCCTTCTGACCAACGAGGTCTCGCTCCAGCGCAAGGTGAAGGAGGCGCTGCTCTCGCTGAAAATCGAGCGCGCCTATTCCAAGGAAAAGATCCTCGAGCTCTATCTCAACGAAATCTATCTCGGCCTCGGCGCTTACGGCGTGGCCGCGGCGTCGCTGCTCTACTTCGACAAGTCGGTGCATGAGCTGTCGATAGCGGAAGCGGCGTATCTCGCGACGTTGCCGAAGGCGCCGAACAACTACAACCCGTTCCGCCAGAAGGACCGCGCACTCGAGCGTCGAAACTGGGTGCTCGACCAGATGGTGATCACCGGCGCGATCAAGACGGCCGATGCCGAGAAGGCGAAGAAGGAGCCACTCAACGTCACGTCGCGCCCGACCAGCGCGCACATGTTTGCGGCGGAATATTTCGCCGAAGAGGTGCGCCGCTGGGTCTATGAAAAATACGGCGAGAAGACGCTGTACGAGGGCGGCCTCTCGGTCCGCACCACGCTCGATCCCAAGCTGCAGGTCGTGGCGCGCAAGACATTGACCGATCATCTGGTCAAATTCGACGAGACCCAAGGTTGGCGCGGACCGGTCACCAAGCTCGTCCCCGCCGGCGATTGGGGCCCGAAGCTTGCCGAGGTCAAGCAGCTCAGCGACATCGCGCCGTGGCGGCTTGCCGTGGTGCTGGAGACCGGCGATCAGTCGGCGCGCGTCGGCCTCTATCCGCCCCGCGACGGCGGCGGCGCACTGTCCAAAGAGCGCCAGACCGGCACCGTGGCGCTCGACGGCGTGAAATGGGCCAAGCCCACCGAGGGACCGATCAAGGGCAGGGCGCCCACCAAGGTCAGCCAAATCCTGAGTGTCGGCGATGTGGTTTACGTCGATCCGATCGACAAGGACGCCAGCACCTGGCGGCTTCGGCAGGTGCCGGAAATCTCCGGCGCCATGGTGGTGATGGACCCGGCGACCGGTCGCGTGCTGGCCATGGTCGGCGGCTTCTCCTACGACCAGAGTCAGTTCAATCGCGCCACCCAGGCGATGCGGCAGCCGGGCTCCTCGTTCAAGCCGATCGTCTATGCGACCGCGCTCGACAACGGTTACACGCCTTCGACGTTGGTGTTGGACGGCCCGGTCGAGATCGACCAGGGTCCGGGGATGCCGACGTGGCGACCGGAGAACTATTCGGCCGGCAAGTACAACGGACCCTCGACGCTGCGCTTCGGCATCGAGCAGTCGCGCAACACCATGACGGTGCGGCTCGCGCAGGACGTCGGCATGCCGTTGATCGTCGAATACGCCCGCCGGTTCGGGGTCTATGACAACCTGCCGACCTTCCTGTCGTATTCCCTCGGCGCCGGCGAGACCACGGTGCTGCGCATGGTCACCGCCTATTCGATGTTCGACAACGGCGGCAAGCGCATCATTCCGACCTTCATCGACCGCATTCAGGATCGCTACGGTCGCACCGTCTACCGGCACGACCAGCGCGAATGCCGCGAATGCAAGGTCGACAACTGGAAGGATCAGGCCGAGCCGAGCCTGGTCGACCGCCGCGAGCAGGTGATCGATCCCATGACCGCCTACCAGATCACCTCGATCATGGAAGGCGTCGTGCAGCGCGGCACCGCCACGGTGGTTCGCTCGGTCGGCAAGCCGATCGCCGGCAAGACCGGCACCACCAACGACGAGAAGGACGTCTGGTTTATCGGCTATTCGCCCGACATCGCCGTCGGCGTCTATATGGGCTACGACAAGCCTAGGCACATCGGCAACCGCGCCACCGGCGGCGGACTGGCGGCCCCGATCGTCGCCGATTTCCTGAAGGTGGCGCTGGCCGACAAGCCGGCGGTGCCGTTCCGCGTGCCGTCCGGCATCAAGCTGATCCGCGTCGATGCCAAGAGCGGAATGCGTGTCGGTCCGGGCGCCGAGGGCAGGATCATCCTCGAAGCCTTCAAGCCCGGCACTGCGCCGCCCGACTCCTATTCGGTGGTCGGCGCGAGCGATCAGGCGCAGCAGCAGGATTCCGGCTACATCAGCCCGCCGCCCGACGCCGACCGCGCCGCGCGCCGTGGTACCGGGCTTTACTGAAGGCTCGGCTTGTTCCGGCGAGGGGCGCGTCCTCAATAGCGACCGTTCGGCGATAGCTGATCCATGGCTGCTTGGTGGGCGATCGCTTTACGCCGTGGGAACAGTCCCGCCATCGATGATGTATTCCGTGCCGGTGATCGAGCCGGCGTGCGGTGAAACAAGGAATCCAACGAGGTCCGCGACTTCTGTGGACTTCGATGGGCGTCCGATCGGGATGCCACCGAGCGAAGCCATCAGGCCCTTTTGAGCCGCCTGGTAGTCGATACCTTTGGCTTTCGCCAACCTGTTGACCATCCTGACGGCGGCTTCGGTCTCGACCCAGCCTGGCGCAACCCTGACCACGCGAATGCCCTTCGGGCTGACCTCCTTGGATAGGCCTTTGCTGTAGTTCGAGAGCGCCGCTTTTGCCGCCGCATAGGCCATGGTGGACTCGGGCAGCGGCAACTGCCGCTGGATCGACGTAATGTGGACAATCACGCCGGCGCCTTGCTCAAGCATCTTCGGCAGCAGGGCCCGATCGAGTCGGACAGCGGGAAACAGATTTTGGCTCAGCGCGCGATGCCACTCGCCGTCGTCGAGCACCGCGAAGCCGCCTCCGGGAGCCGATGAGCCGCCGACGACATGGACGACGATATCGATGCCGCCGAGCTTCTCCATCACGGCGCTCGCGACAGCCGCGCAGCCTTCGGCGGTAGCGACATCCGCAGCCACGAACAGGTCGTTCGATGCGAGAGTGTCCGGCGGCTTTCGCGCGGTGCCGAGCACCATGGCGCCAGCTTCACGCAACCATATCGCTACGGCTGCTCCGATTCCCTGGTGCTACCGGTAACGAGCGCCCGGTAGCCGGCGAGTTCGCGGGTGTTGCTTGCCGTCGCCATGAGGCCTCCGTCTGGGTGGCTGTGACAGACCTCATTTGCTGCTAAACTGCGGAAATGGCAAGAACCAACAAAAAAGTAGGGTACTCACCTACAGGTAAGCTGGAAGATGTCACCCCCGACATGGCGGCGCGCGGCGTCGAGACGGCGTTCGGCATGCTGGAGGGACGCTGGAAAATGGTGATCATCTTCCATCTCTTCGCCCGCGGCACGCTGCGCTTCTCCGAACTGGAGAAAGCAATTCCAGGCGTATCGCAGAAGATGCTGATCCAGCAGCTCCGCGAGCTCGAGCGCGACGGCATCGTCAGACGCACCGTCTACCCGCAAGTGCCGCCGAAGGTTGAATACGATCTGACCAAATGGGGACAGGCGATGTGCCCCGCACTCGACTCGCTCCTTGAATGGGCGGCACTGCGGCCGAAGTAATTGCTGAGCGGCCCGCTACGTTCCCGCCACGTTAATGAGTCCATGCACCCTAGCGCAGGCGGGGGAGAAAGCCGTTGCGTTGCTGCGGCGCAGTCGCTACATCCCGCCCGGTCAGGACATCAAACATGCGCGCCGAAACCGAAAAGCTGGTCGAAGACATCAAGCGGTCGATTGGACTGCTGAGGAGGCATCTTTGACTTCGACAAAGCCAAGGCGCGCCTCGCCGAGCTCAACGCGCAGGCCGAAGATCCGACGCTGTGGAATGACATCGCCCGCGCCCAGCGCGTGATGCAGGAGCGCAACGCGCTCGACGATCAACTCAACGCCATCGGCCGGATCGAGCGCGATCTCGCAGACCAGATCACCATGATCGAGCTCGGCGATGCCGAGAAGGATCAGCGCGTCGTCACCGAGGCCGAGGCGGTGCTCAAGGCGCTCAAGGCCGAGGCCGCGCGGCGCGAACTCGAAGCGCTGTTGTCGGGTGAAGCCGACGCCAACGAGGCCTATCTCGAAGTCCACGCCGGCGCCGGCGGCACCGAAAGCCAGGATTGGGCCGGCATCCTGCTTCGCATGTACACCCGCTGGGCCGAGCAGCACGGCTACAAGGTGGATTTTCTGGAGGAGTCCGAGGGCGAGGGCGCCGGCATCAAGTCAGCGACCATCCAGGTCAAGGGTCACAACGCCTATGGCTGGCTGAAGACCGAGAACGGTGTGCATCGGCTGGTGCGCATCTCGCCGTTCGATTCAAATGCGCGGCGGCATACCTCGTTCGCCAGCGTCGCGGTGTTCCCGGTGATCGATGACCGCATCAAGATCGAGATCAACGAGTCCGACGTGCGCGTCGACACCATGCGCTCGCAGGGCGCCGGCGGGCAGCACGTCAACAAGACCGATTCCGCCGTTCGCCTCACCCACATTCCGACCGGCGTTGCGGTGGTGTGCCAGCAGGAGCGCTCACAGCACAAGAACCGCGCCCAGGCCTGGGACATGCTGCGGGCGCGGCTCTACGACATCGAGTTGAAGAAGCGCGAGGAGAAGGCCGCGGCCGACAACGCGGCCAAGTCCGACATCGGCTGGGGTCACCAGATCCGGTCCTACGTGCTGCAGCCGTATCAGATGGTGAAGGATCTCCGCACCGGCGTGACCTCGTCGGCGCCGTCAGATGTGCTCGACGGCGACCTCGATCCGTTCATGGCCGCGGTGCTGGCGCAGCGGGCGTTCGGCGGCGGACCGGACGCGGTCGAGGACGTCGAATAAGGCGGGAACTCGTTTCCGTAATTTGATCGATTATCTGAACGCCATTTGATTCATTTCGCGGCCGGCGGCGAAACGAGGCGTTCAATCCCAAACGCTTAGGTTTAACGGCGCGATTAGGCGGGCTTACGGCGATAAGTTCCGTCCGGAACCCCCGACTGGTCTCTGCGTTATCAGCGGCTTTCCGTCGAGAATTCCGTGCAACCCGATGGAACTCGATGGAACCGGCGATAGGAGGAAGGCACCATGTGGATTGCTTATTTTTCGATCGCTTCTGCGGCTGCGATTTGCTTGAGCGTGGCGGCTGTCATGGTTCAGGCCTACCAGGGAGACATCCTGCGCAGCTAAGTATGCTGGGTAGCGTTGTGTGACTGACTGAGCAAGCTAACCCCAGAAGGGGATAAAACTCGGGCGGCCTTCGCGGGCCGCCCGATTTTATGTCGAATTGAATCTTCCGCGGTTTTCTTACAAGGCGTTGCCGAGCCGTAACCCGGCGCGCAGAAATTTCTGCGGATCGACGGCGTCGCCGTCGATGCGAGTCTCGTAATGCAGATGCGGCCCGGTCGAACGTCCGGTCGATCCGACGCGGCCAATGATCTGGCCGATCTTGATCTGTTGGCCAACCTTCACCTCGATCTCCGACATGTGGCCGTAGCGCGTCGCAAATCCGTTGCCGTGGTCGATCTCGACCATCTTGCCGTAGCCGCCGCTCCAGCCGGCGGATTCCACGGTGCCGTTGGCGGTGGCGCGCACCGGGTCGCCGGTGCTGCTGCGGAAGTCGAGACCGGTGTGCATCGCCGGCCGGCCGAGGAACGGATCGGACCGCACGCCGAAGCCCGACGACAGGTCGATCTCGCCCATGATCGGCTTTCGCACCGGCACGGCGCCGAGCGTGCGCGTCAGCCGGTCGACGTTGGCGCGGGCGACGTGGATGCGATAGAGCTGACGTTCGAAGGCGCCGGCATCCTTGCGCAGCGTCAGCGGCACGAACGGCCCGCCAACGGCCGCGGCCGGCACGCCGCCGTTTTGTTTTTTCCCATCCATGCCAAGATCGGTCAGCACGCTGCGGATGCGCTTGGCCTTGGAGTCGAAACGCTCTTCGAGCGTGTCGAGCGTCGCCGTCTGCCGCGCCTCGACGCGGTCGAGCGCGGTCGTCAGCCGCGCCAGCGCGCCCTCGACGCCGGCGGCCGTGGCTTTCGCCGGGGCGGCGAGACGCCGCGACGCGGTTGGCAGTTCGCGGGATTCCAGCCGGGCTTCGCGGTCGGGCGGCGCGGTGAAGATCACGGTGTCGCTGATCGGGGATGCCTTGAACGGACCTGGGCTTGACGGCTCGGTTATCGGCGTCGGGCGGCTCTTGATCGAACCGGTCGGGGTCGGATCGGGGACGCCGGCGAGCGTCGAGGCCCGCGATTCCAGCGTCGCCTGCCGGCGCATGATCTGCTCGAGCTTCTGATCGAACTGCTCCTGGTTGAGCAACTGCCGGCTGGTGATGCGGTCGACCTGGGCGCGAAGCTCCGCGATACGGTCCTCGTAGGCGAACTGCTGTTCCTTCTGCCGTGCGATCAGCCGCGACAGCACGTCATCGTGGAAGGCGAAATAGGTGCCGGTGGCGAGCGACCAGCCGGCCATGATCACCAGGCTGCCGACCGCGATCCAGAACGTGACCGGTCCGAGCCGGAATTGATGACCGGCGTGCGCGATCGTGTAGTCGGTGCGGCGGGTCCCCCCGCCGGGTGGTACAGCCTTGGCCGCCGGCTTTGATGCGGCTTGAGGCGCGGCTCTGGGCGCCTCGGCAGGCACCATGCGGCCGGAGTCGGCGCGATAATTGAGACCGCTGGACCGTTGCGACATCGACGCTCCCCAACCATCGATCCCCGTTGCCCGGGGCCGATGCGTCTGAAGGTCGATTTCAGCCTGCCATGGTTAATTTTTCCCGAACGGGACCGGGAAAATGCGTTCGATCGTAAACCAAAGGTGTATGCCGGGAGCCATAGGCGAGCATAGCGACGCCGTCCTTCGGACGGCTATGGGTGCCGAAGGGCACCGCTTCAGAGTTCCTTGGCTGCCTGCAGGACCTCTTCGGCGTGGCCCGCGACCTTCGCCTTTTCCCAGATGCGGGCGATCCGGCCATCGGGGCCGATCAGATAGGTGTTGCGAAGGATGCCCATGTAGCTGCGGCCCCACATGGATTTCTTGGCCCAGACGCCATAGGCCTCCAGCATCTCGTGCGATTCGTCCGACGCCAGCATGATCGAAAGATCGTGTTTGGCTTTGAACTTGCCCTGCTTGGGAACCGGATCGGCCGAAACCCCGAGAATTGCGGTTCCAGCGCGGCCGAAGGCGGGGGCGAGCTTGGAGAAATCCTTGGCTTCGACGGTGCAGCCGGGAGTATCGGCCTTGGGATAGAAATAGAGGACGAGCTTACGTCCCTTGAAGTCCGCAAGCGACACTTCGCCGCCGCCGTCGTGGGGAAGCCTGAAGCTGGGTGCCTTGCCGCCGACCGCGATCTTTGCTGGCATGCGCCTTCCTTTCGTCGTTTTCACCGGATCAAGCTGAATATGGCATGGGGTTGGGGGCCAGTGGCGGCCGCGCGTGGTTCTGTGCGAAACCGCTGGGATGCCAGGAGAATTGGTTGGCCAGCAACAGTGTGACCTGTAGCAGGCCAGTCGCAAAACCGGCGGACGAGGGGACGGCCGATCGGGCATGACGGACAAGGATAGCAGTCTGCACGTCGCGGCGCTCCAGGAACTGGAGGCGGCGCTCGATGCGCACCGGCGCACCCAAGCGGAAGCCGGGGCGTCGGCGCGCGCCAATACTGCAGAAAGATTGCCTCGTTGCGCCTGGGTTGCTCGCCCGTGGGGTCTTCGCATGCCCGGGTGGCGGCTGCCATTCAATCCCTGGTTCATGTTCGACCGCCGGCATCCGGTGGTGCGCAAGGCCACCATTGCCGGAGGCGCCGTCCTCGCGGTTCTGCTGCTTTGCGCCGGCGCGCTGTGGTGGCGGCTCGCCAGCGGGCCGATCATGCTCGATCTCTTCACGCCCTGGCTGACGTCGGCGATCGAGCAGAATCTCGGCAGCCGTTATCGCGTTGAGGTCGGCGGCACGCAGCTTGAGCGCGATGCACAAGGGCGCACGGCGTTGCGTCTGCGCGACATCGTGTTGCGCGACACCTCCGGCGCCACCGTGGCGGTGGCGCCTAAGGCGGAGGTCGGAATTTCCGGAACGAGCCTGCTGGTCGCAAGTCCCCGCGCCGAAAGCTTCCGGTTGGTCGATGCCAACATGACGATCCGCATCGATCCCGATGGAGCGGTCAACGTGATGGTCGGCGGCGAGCGTCCGTTCGTCACCATCGCGCCGGAAGGCCAGGCGCAATTGAACCCGCCGGCATCGCCCACGACCCAAGCGCCGGCGAGCCCGGCGCGACCGGCAGCCCCCATCAAATCGCCGCAGGACAACGCCCGTGTTTTCTCGCTGCAGGCGATGAGCGAACGCAGCGTTGCCACCAATGTCGCGGCCTTGCTCGCCTGGATTGATGAACTCGGCAAGCTCGGCCTCGACAGCGGCACCGGCGGCTTCGACGGGCAGTCGTTGAACGAGATCGGCATCGCCAATGGAAGCCTCACCATCGACGACCGCCGCGGCGGCTACGAATGGAAACTCACGCAGATCAGCCTGAGCCTGAACCGGCCGAAGGGCGGCGGCGTGGCGCTTACCGTGCTGTCGGAAAATCAGGACCGGCCCTGGGGACTAAGCGCGGCCTTGTCGCCGGCCCCTCAAGGCCACCGGCGGCTTCAGCTTGAAGCGCGCAAGGTCGTTCTCGACGACTTGCTGGCCTTGCGCATGGCCGAATCCAGGATCCGGTCCGACACCCTGGTGTCGGCATCGGTCGATTCCGACATTGCGGCCGACGGCACGCCGCAGACGCTGTCGGGCTCGATCTACGCCGAGGGCGGTTCGATCGGCAGTCCGGACGAGCCGGAGCATCAGATTCCGATCAGCAGCGCTGAGTTCGGACTGGACTGGAACGCCGCGCGGCGCACGTTGCGCGTGCCGTTCAAAGTGACCGCCGGCGCCGCCCGCTACACCTTGCGTGCCGAGTTCGCGGCGCCCGCGCTCCCCGGCGGGAACTGGCTGTTTGCGCTTGGCGGCGGATGGGTCGTGCTCGATCCGTTGACCGCCGATGACGAGGGGCTCGTGCTCAAGCGCGTGGTGATGCGCGGCAACATCGATCCGGTCCAGCAGCGGATCACCCTTGAGCACGGCGACCTGGGAACCAAGGAACTGGGCAGCGCCGAGAGCGAGGGCGTAACCGTCGCCATGTCAGGCAAGCTCGACTACGGCGGCGAGCCGCGCCTTGCTCTCGGAATTGCATGCAACCCGATGCCGGCCGCCGCATTCAAGCGCCTGTGGCCGGCCTTTCTGTCGCCGAAGGTTCGCGATTGGGTGGTTCAGCATATCGCCAGCGGCAACGTCGAACGCCTCGACATCGCGACCAACGCCACCTTTGCGCAGATGCAGCCCACCGGCCCGGTAATGCCCGAGGAGGGCTTGTCGGTCGAAATCGTCGGCAGCGCGGTGACGCTTCGGCCGGTGGCAGGGCTGCCGGCGATTCGCGATGCCGACATGACGCTTCGCTTGAACGGACGCACCGCGAAAATCACGTTCGGCAAAGGCATCGTCGATGTCTCGCCCGGACGGCGGCTGATACTTTCGAACGGCGTGTTCGAAGTGCCGAACACGCGGCTGAAGATGCCGCCGGCGCGCGTCAGCTTCCGTGTCGATGGCTCGGTCCCCGCCGCCGCCGAATTGCTCGCGCTCGACCGGTTGCGCGACTATTCCGCCGTGCCGTTCGATCCCGCCGGCACCAGGGGCACGGTCAGCGGGCAGGTCCAGCTCGGCATGCCGCTGCGTCCCGATCTGCCGCCGGGCTCGACCGATTACGACATCAACGTGGATCTTTCGAATTTCAGCGCCGACAAAGTGCTGTTCGGCCAGAAGATCGAGGCGCAGACGTTGCGGGTGTCGGCCAACAACCAGAGCTACGAGATCAAAGGCGACGTCAAGGTCGCGGGCTCACCAGCCCAGATCGAGTACCGCCGGCTCAAAGGCGAGACCGAAGCCGAGGTCAAGCTCACCGCCACGCTCGATGAAGCCGCACGGACGCGGTTTGGCCTCGATGTCGGCCCGGCGCTCGCCGGACCGATGCCGATGAAGTTCACCGGCCGTGTCGGAACCGACGACCGCGAGGGCCGCTTCAATGTCGAAGCCGATCTGACCAACACCAAGATCGAGAATTTGCTGCCGGGCTGGGTCAAGGCGCCGGGACGGCAGGCGCGTGTGGCGTTCACCCTGCTCAAACAGAAAACCGGTAGCTTGCGCTTCGAGGACGTCCTGATCGACGGGCAGGGCGTCCTCGCCAAGGGCACGGTCGATCTCGACAGCAACGGCGACCTGCTGGCGGCGAACTTTCCGGTGTTCGCGACCTCCGACGGCGACAAAACCTCGGTGCGGGCCGACCGCGGGGCCGATGGCGCGCTTCGGGTGGTGATGCGCGGCGACGTTTATGACGGACGCAACTTCGTCAAGGCAGCGATGGGTGGCCCGACCGATCCGCGGATCAAGGCCAAACATCCCGATCTCGATCTCGACATCAAGCTCGGCGTGGTGGCGGGTCATCTCGGCGAGACGATCCGCGGCCTCGATTGGCGCATGTCGCGCCGTGGCGGCCGGGTTCGCACCTTCTCCATGAATGCCAAGATCGGACGCGATACGCCGCTGGTCGGCGAAATGCGCACCCGCATCAACAACGGCAAGCCGGTGCTCTATTTCGAAACGAACGATGCCGGTGCCCTGTTCCGGTTCACCGACATGTATCAGCGCATGGTCGGCGGCAAGATGTGGGTCGGCATGGATCCGCCGAACCAGGACGGCTCGGCGCAGGAAGGCGTCATCAATGTCAGCGCCTTCTCCATTCGCGGTGACAGTACGTTGGAGCGCGTCGTATCGAACGCGCCCAATGCCGGCCAGAATAACAATATCGACTTCAGCCAGGCGCGTGCCGACTTCACCCGCGCCCCGGGCCGCATGATGGTCAGGGACGGCGTGTTGCGCGGGCCGATGCTCGGCGCCACCGTCGAAGGCAACATCGATTACGCCCGCGATCAGGTCGCGATGCGCGGCACGCTGGTGCCGCTCTACGGCCTCAACAACATGTTCGGCCAAATTCCGATCGTGGGCCTGTTCCTCGGCGGCGGCAGCAACGAGGGCATGTTCGGCATCACCTATGAGGTGAGCGGCACGACGGCCAATCCGCGCCCGATGGTCAATCCGATTTCGGCGATCGCGCCCGGCGTGCTGCGCAAGTTCTTCGAGTTCCGCGAGGCGCCCGACCACGATCGCGCCTTCGCCGAACCGTCGATCCGCTAAAACCTTTACACCGGTTTCAGCAACACATGTCGCTTCTTGCCGAGCGACAGCTTGATCACGCCCTCCGGTGTCAGCGCGGCGGGCGTCAAAACCATCTTCTCGTCGGTGACGGTCGTGTCGTTGACCTTGAGTCCGCCGCCCTTGATCTGGCGGCGCGCCTCGCCGTTCGATGAAACGAGGCCGGCCCGCACGAACGCCGCTAGCACGCCGAGGTTGGCCATGTCCGCCGTCGCGATTTCGACCGTCGGCAGATTTTCCGCGTGGGTGCCCTCTTCGAAGGTGCGACGCGAGGTATCGGCCGCGGCGTGGGCCGCCGAACGGCCATGCACCAGCGCGGTCGCTTCGGTGGCGAGCACTTTCTTGGCTTCGTTGATCTCCGAGCCTTGCAACGCGGCGAGGCGGCCGATCTCGTCGAGCGGCAGCACGGTGAACAGCTTGAGGAAGCGGCTGACGTCGCCGTCCTCGGTGTTGCGCCAGTATTGCCAATAGTCGTAGGGGCTCACGAGGTCGGCGTTGAGCCACACCGCGCCGGCCGCGGTCTTGCCCATCTTGGCGCCCGAGCCCGTGGTGATCAGCGGCGACGTGAGCGCGAACAGTTGCACGTTCGACATGCGCCGGCCGAGATCGATGCCGTTGACGATGTTGCCCCACTGATCGGAGCCGCCCATCTGCAGCACGCAGCCGGTGCGCTTGTTGAGCTCGACGAAATCGTAGGCCTGCAGGATCATGTAGTTGAATTCGAGGAACGACAACTCCTGCTGGCGGTCGAGCCGCATCTTCACCGAGTCGAAGCTCAGCATGCGGTTGACCGAGAAATGCCGGCCGACGTCGCGCAGGAAGTCGATGTAGTTGAGCGAATTGAGCCAGTCGGCGTTGTTGGCCATCAGCGCATTGCCGCCAGAGCCTTCGAACTTGAGAAACTTCGAGAAGACCGCGCGGATGCCGGTGAGGTTCTCCTCGATCATCGCGTCGGTGAGGATGCGGCGGCTCTCGTCCTTGCCCGAAGGGTCGCCGACGCGCGTGGTGCCGCCGCCCATCAGCGCGATCGGCCGGTGGCCGGTCTGCTGCAGCCAGTGCAGCATCATGATCGGCAACAGCGAGCCGATGTGCAGCGAGGCGGCGGTGCAGTCGAAACCGATATAGGCCGTGATCGCCTGCGATTTGGCGAGCTGGTCGAGCGCATCCGGCTCCGACACCTGGTGGATGAAGCCACGCTCGGCCAAAACGTTCAGAAAATCGGATTTATAGCCGCTCATCGGCCGTCCTCGTTGCGGCGGCTGGTGTAACAGGTCCAACGCGGGATTCAACGGCGGGACGATTGAACCGGCTCGCCCATTATCGAATAAGCGGCAGCGTCAATCCCGCCGGTCGCCCTTGAGCCGCTTGTCGAGATAGACGCTGACCGACTGCATCAGCGGCTCGACCTTGCCGTCGAAGAAGTGGTTGGCGCCAGGGATCACCTTCTGCTCGATGATGATGCCCTTCTGGGTCTTGAGCTTGTCGACGAGGCCGGTGACGTCCTTGTGCGGCACCACCGCGTCCTTATCGCCGTGAACGATCAGGCCGGACGACGGGCAGGGCGCTAGGAACGAGAAGTCATAAAGGTTGGCGGGCGGCGCGATCGAGATGAAGCCCTCGATCTCCGGCCGCCGCATCAGCAGCTGCATGCCGATCCAGGCGCCGAACGAGAAGCCCGCGATCCAGCACGAGCGCGCCTCCGGGTTGATCGACTGGGCCCAGTCGAGCGCGGACGCCGCATCCGACAGTTCGCCGGTGCCGTGATCGAAATTGCCTTGGCTCCGCCCAACGCCGCGGAAGTTGAAGCGGATGGCGGCGAAGCCGCGATGCACGAAGGAATAGTAGAGCTGGTAGATGATCTGATGATTCATCGTGCCGCCGAACTGCGGATGCGGATGCAGGATGATCGCGATCGGCGCGTTTTTCTGCGGCGCGGGGTGATAGCGGCCTTCGATGCGGCCGGCCGGTCCGGTGAAGATGACTTCAGGCATGAGCTTTCAAACCTCGATCAGCGCTGGTCTGCGGCGGCCCAAGACGGCGTGCTTGACGGCACAGACGGGCGCACGTAACTGATTAAAATTGTTCCCAAATCTCGGAGTTTCCGAAAGCCGGCGCTCCAGGGCAAACGGCCGGTGGGCGGCGGGTTCTAACATGATCCCGGGTGTCAAAAGCAAGTAAAATGAGCCGGGTCAGGGGCTTGGACGAATCGTACGGTTCCCCAGATGAGGATGTATGCCGACTGCAGGCCTATCTCGACTGGAATGCGACCGCGAAATTGCGGCCGGAGGCGCAAGCCGCCGTCACCGCGGCGTTGGACGTCACCGGCAATCCGTCGTCGGTTCATAGCGCCGGCCGCGCCGCGCGCCGGCTGATCGAGGATGCGCGCGACAAGGTTGCGGCGCTGGTCGGCGTGACCTCGCGCGATGTCGTCTTCACCTCGGGCGGCACTGAGGCCAACATGCTGGCGCTCACGCCGGCGCTCGGCGAGGCGTTGCTCATTTCCGCGATCGAGCATCCTTCGGTGCGGAGCGGCGGGCGATTTGCGGCGGCCGAGGACATTACGGTCACGGCCGCGGGCGTCGTCGATCTGGTGGCGCTCGAACGGCAGCTTATCGGCCGCTCGCGCCCGCTGGTTTCGCTGATGCTCGCCAACAACGAGACCGGCGTGATCCAGCCGGTCGCGGAGGCGGCCGCTCTCGTGCATGCGGCCGGCGGTCTCCTTCATGTCGACGCGGTCCAGGGCCCGGGCCGCATCGCCTGCGATTTCAAGACGCTCGGCGCCGACCTGATGACGCTGTCGTCACACAAGATCGGCGGGCCGCAAGGCGTCGGCGCGTTGATCCGGCGCGATGGCTTGGCGCTCGACCCGCAGATCAAAGGCGGCGGCCAGGAGCGCGGGGCGCGGGCCGGCACCGAGAACGTGGCGGGGATCGCCGGATTTGGCGCGGCCGCCGAGGCGGCGCGTCAGGGCTGGACCGGGGAGGCCGCCCGGATGGCGGCGCTCCGCGACAGGCTCGAAGCCGGGATCAAGGCCATCGCGCCGAAAGCGATCATTTTCGGCGCGGAGGCGGCCCGGCTGCCCAATACGACGCTGTTTTCGGTACCCGGCATGAAGGCCGAAACCGCCGTGATCGCCTTCGATCTCGAAGGGGTTGCGGTGTCCTCCGGTGCGGCCTGTTCGTCCGGAAAGGTCGCTCCGTCCCATGTTCTGGCCGCCATGGGGGTGGCTCCGGAACTCGCCAGGGGCGCAATTCGTGTAAGTCTCGGCTATGCAACCTCTGATGATGGACGTTGGGATGATTCTAAAGGCTTGGGGGAAGCTCTCGGAAAGCCTATATAAGGCTGGAAACCAGCAGGAAATCGCCGCCTAGGCGGAGGTCACCCCACCGGGAACCGAAAACCGACCATAACCGACAACCCATGCCACGGCCTTGACCCGTGAGCGGAGGAGTGAATGCCGGCCGTACAAGAGACGATCGAGCGGGTTCGCCGGATCGACGTCGACCAATACAAATACGGGTTCGTGACCGATATCGAGTCCGACAAGGCCCCGAAGGGCCTGTCCGAGGACATCGTCCGGTTCATCTCGGCCAAGAAGACCGAGCCCGAATGGATGCTGGCCTGGCGGCTGGAGGCCTATCGGCGCTGGCTGACCATGCGCGAGCCGACCTGGGCGCGGGTCGATTATCCGAAGATCAACTACCAGGATTACTATTACTACTCGGCGCCGAAGCGGAAGGCGCTGGCCTCGCTCGACGAGGTCGATCCGGAAATTTTGGCGACTTACGCCAAGCTCGGCATTCCGCTCCGCGAGCAGGAGATGCTGGCCGGTGTCGTGCGTCCGGAAGGCGAGCGGCGGGTCGCGGTCGACGCGGTATTCGATTCGGTTTCGGTTGCCACCACCTTCCAGGCGGAGCTGAAGAAGGCCGGCGTGATTTTCATGCCGATCTCGGAGGCGCTGCGCCAGCACCCCGATCTGGTGAAGAAGTATCTCGGCACCGTGGTGCCGACCTCGGACAACTTTTTTGCCACGCTCAATTCGGCGGTGTTCTCGGACGGCTCGTTCGTTTACGTGCCGCCGGGCGTGCGCTGCCCGATGGAGCTGTCGACCTATTTCCGCATCAACGAGAAAGACACCGGCCAGTTCGAGCGCACGCTGATCATCGCCGACAAGGGCTCCTACGTGAGCTACCTCGAAGGCTGCACCGCGCCGATGCGCGACGAGAACCAGCTGCACGCCGCGGTGGTCGAGCTCGTCGCGCTCGACGACGCCGAGATCAAGTATTCGACGGTGCAGAACTGGTATCCGGGCGACGCCAACGGCAAGGGCGGCATCTACAACTTCGTCACCAAGCGCGGCGACTGCCGCGGCAACCGCTCGAAGATCTCCTGGACCCAGGTCGAGACCGGGTCGGCCATCACCTGGAAGTATCCAAGCTGCATCCTGCGTGGTGACAATTCCAGCGGCGAGTTCTATTCGATCGCGATTTCGAACGGCCGCCAGCAGGTCGACAGCGGCACCAAGATGCTCCACCTCGGCAAGAACACGTCGAGCCGGATCATCTCCAAGGGCATCGCCGCCGGCAAATCCAACAATACCTACCGCGGCCAGGTGATGGCGCATCGCCGCGCCAAAGGCGCGCGCAACTTCACCAATTGCAATTCGCTCTTGATCGGCGATCAGTGCGGCGCCCACACCGTGCCCTATATCGAGGCAAAGAACTCCTCCGCGGTGTTCGAGCACGAGGCGACGACCTCGAAGATTTCGGAGGAGATGCTGTTCTACTGCCGCCAGCGCGGCCTTTCGGCCGAGGAAGCGGTGGCGCTCGTGGTCAACGGCTTCGTCAAGGACGTGCTCCAGCAGCTCCCGATGGAGTTCGCGGTCGAAGCGCAGAAGCTCATCTCGATCAGCCTCGAAGGCTCGGTCGGTTGAGCCTGGTGTCGGGCGGGGAGAGCTTCATGTCTGCGCTCGACAAGGCGGTTTCGGAGCTCGACGCCAAGCGCAGCAAGGACGACGCCGAGCGGCGCGCCCGCCAGCAGGCGGCGAGCACATTTTTGCAGGAGTTCTTCGATGCCGATCTGGCGGCGTCGAAGACCTTGAAGGACCATGGTGTGGAGGCGGCGTTCGATGGCAAACGCATCCTGCTGCGAAAGCCGGAAGAAGGCGTGTACGCGGAAGGCATGATGATTGTGGTCGGCGAGCAGGGCGAGATCGACGTCAGCGGACGCTCGCTCGGTCCGGTCTACGCCAACGACAAGGAAACCAGGAAAAAGGAGCTGATTGCAGAAATCATCTCGCATTTCAGCCTGTAACTATTCTCCGAGAAGGAAGAACGAAGTGCCGATGTTGGAAGTCAAGAATTTGCACGTCACCGTCGACGGCAAGCAGATCCTCAAGGGTCTCGACCTCACCGTGAACAAGGGCGAGGTGCACGCCATCATGGGCCCGAACGGCTCGGGCAAGTCGACGCTTGCCTATGTGATGGCGGGCAAGCCCGGCTACGAGGCGACGGAAGGGCAGATCCTGCTCGACGGCGAGGACGTTCTCGCCATGCAGCCCGACGAGCGCGCCGCCAAGGGCCTGTTCCTGGCGTTCCAGTATCCGCTGGAAATCCCCGGCGTCGCCACCATGACGTTCCTGCGCACGGCGCTGAACGCGCAACGCAAGAAGCGCGGCGAGGCCGAACTATCCACGCCGGAATTCCTCAAGCTCGTGCGCGAGGCGGCGGGCAAGCTCGAGATCGACACCGACATGCTCCGCCGCGGCGTCAATGTCGGGTTTTCCGGCGGCGAGAAGAAGCGGAACGAAATCCTCCAGATGGCGCTGCTGCAGCCGCGGCTCTGCGTGCTCGACGAAACCGACTCCGGCCTCGACATCGACGCGCTGAAGATCGTCTCCGACGGCGTCAACCGGCTGCGCTCGCCCGATCGCGCCATGGTCGTGATCACCCACTATCAGCGGCTGCTCGACCACATCGTGCCGGACGTCGTGCACGTGCTTTCGGCCGGCCGCATTGTCAAAACCGGTGGCAAGGAACTCGCGCTCGAGCTCGAAGCCTCGGGCTATGCGCAATTCCAGGGCGAGGCGGCGCTCGCGTCATGAACGCCGAACTCCGCAGCGTGAAAACCAACGCCGAGCAGACGCTGGCCGATGCCTACCAGGCCTCGAAGGCCAAGCTGCCGGGCGGCCGCAAGGTGGTGGCGCTGCGCGAGGCCGCCGCCGCCCGGTTCGACGCGCTTGGTTTGCCGAACCGCCGGGTCGAGGAGTGGAAATACACCGATCTCCGCGCGCTGATCGGCGACGCGAAGCCGCTCGCCGGCGTGCCGGACGCCGCCGCCAAGGCGCGCGCCAAGGAGGCCGGCAATCTCGTCGGCGACATGGATGCGCGGCGCATCGTTTTCGTGGATGGCACGCTCGTGCCGGAATTGTCCGACCTCGCCGATTTGTCGCCCGGCCTGAGCATCCGCTCGATGGCGCAGGCGCTGGCGGCGGGTGACCCGCTGGTCGAAGCCAATCTCGGCAAGGTGGTGCCGGCCGAGCGCGAGGGCGTGGTCGAACTCAACACCGCGCTGATGCGCGACGGCGCCGTCATTCACGTCGCCAAGGGCGCGACGGTCGAGCGGCCGATTCATCTGGTGTTTGCGGCAACCGGCGACAAGCCGGCCTCGGTGTTCACCCGGTCGCTGGTCGTGATCGAGCAAAGCGCGCGCGTCATGCTGGTCGAGAGCCACGACGCCAGTGCCGGCCACCAGGTCAACACCGCGCTTGAGCTGGTCGTCGGCGACAAGGCGCACGTCGACCACATCAAGATCACCAGCGGGCCGAGCGATCTCGTCCATATCTCATCGCTGATGGCCGCGGTCGGCGCGCATGCGCGGTTCAACGGCTTCGCGTTCAACATCGGCGGCGGTGTGGTGCGCAACCAGACGTTTGTGCGTCTGGACGGCGAGGGCACTCTGACGGGATTGCGCGGCGCGAGCCTGCTCAAGGGTAAGCAGCACGTCAATTCCACCCTGGTGATCGACCACAAGGCCAGCGGCTGCCAAAGCCGCGAGGTGTTCGCGACCGTGCTCGACGACGAAAGCCGCGGCGTGTTCCAGGGCAAGATCGTGGTGCGCCCGCACGCCCAGAAGACCGACGCGCGGATGATGACGCGGGCGCTGCTGTTGTCCGACGAGGCCGAGGCCGACAACAAGCCGGAGCTGGAGATTTTTGCCGACGACGTGCAGTGCGGCCATGGCGCCACCTCGGGCGCGCTCGATGAGGACCTCAAGTTCTATCTGATGGCGCGCGGCATCCCCGAGATCGAGGCCGAGGGGCTGCTGGTGCAGGCCTTCGTCGGCGAGGCGATCGAGGGCATCGAACACGCAGGGCTGCGCGACGCGCTGATGGAGCAGGTCGTGGCCTGGCTGAGGAAGCGCGGGAGCTGACGATGCATCCGGCGGTCAGCAACGGCGCCTATGACGTCAACCGCATCCGCGAGGACTTTCCAATTCTTGCCATGCAGGTCTATGGCAAGCCGCTGGTTTATCTCGACAACGCGGCGTCGGCGCAGAAGCCGAAGGCTGTGCTCGATCGCATCCAGCAGGCCTACACGTCGGAATATTCCAACGTGCATCGCGGCCTGCATTACCTCGCCAATGCGGCGACCGAAGGCTACGAGGGCGCGCGCGAGAAGGTGCGGGCGTTTATCAACGCCCCCCGCTCCGAGGAAATCATCTTCACCCGCAACGCCACCGAGGCGATCAACCTCGTCGCCTATACGTTCGCGCGCGAGCGCATCAAGCCCGGCGACGAGATCGTGCTCTCGATCATGGAGCACCACTCCAACATCGTGCCTTGGCATTTCCTGCGCGAGCGCCACGGCGCGGTGATCAAATGGGCGCCGGTGGACGAGGAGGGCAACTTCCTCATCGACGAGTTCGAGAAGCTGTTGACCCCGCGCACCAAGATGGTGGCGATCACCCACATGTCCAACATGCTGGGCACCTTGGTGCCGGTGAAGGACGTGGTGAAGCTCTGCAAGGCGCGCGGCATCCCGGTGCTGGTCGACGGCAGCCAGGCGGCGGTGCATATCGACGTCGACGTGCAGGACATCGGCTGCGATTTCTACGCCTTCACCGGCCACAAGATTTATGGCCCGTCGGGCGTCGGCGTGCTGTGGGGCAAATACGATCTGCTCGCCGCGATGCCGCCGTTCAACGGCGGTGGCGAGATGATCCGCGACGTGTTCGAGGACCGCATCACCTATGGCGAGCCGCCGCACCGCTTCGAGGCCGGCACGCCGCCGATCGTCCAGGCGATCGGTCTCGGCGCTGCCATCGACTACGTCAATTCGATCGGCAAGGCGCGCATTCGCGCCCACGAGTCCGCCGTTTCGGCCTACGCCCACGAGCGGCTGCGCGAGATCAATTCGATCAGGATTTTCGGCACGGCGAAGGACAAGGGTCCGATCGTTTCGTTCGAGATGAAGGGCGCGCATCCGCACGACGTCGCGACCATCATCGACCGCGCCGGCGTGGCGGTGCGCGCCGGGACCCATTGCGTGATGCCGCTGCTCACGCGCTACGGCGTGACGGCGACGTGCCGGGCGTCGTTCGGGCTCTATAATACCAGGGATGAGGTCGACAGCCTCGCGCGTGCGCTCGCCAAGGCGCAAGAGATATTCGCATAACAGGATTGTGCCATGACCGACGAACCGATCCACAAGCGCGAAGACGTCGAGGTCGAGAACAAGGCAACGTCGTTGCCCGAGGCGGAGATCGCCCGGATGACCGATGACATCGTGGCCGCGCTCAAGACCGTCTACGATCCCGAGATTCCGGCCGACATCTACGAACTCGGTCTGATCTACAAGGTCGATATCGAGGACGATCGCTCCGTCAAAGTGGAAATGACGCTGACCACGCCGAACTGCCCGTCGGCCGCGGAACTGCCGATCATGGTGGAGACCGCGGTGGCGAGCGTGCCGGGCGTGAGCGGAGCGAAAGTGGATATCGTATGGGATCCGCCGTGGGACCCGAGCCGCATGTCCGACGAGGCCCGACTCGTTCTCAACATGTGGTAAGATTCATTGCGAGGTCCGCGGGGATGGAATCTTTACCGCGGATCACTATGTTGAGCGACTGACGCGCAAAGCGCGAGGAGATGACACGATGGCCACGGCCCGGCCGAGACCCCAGGTGATGCGCCTTTCCGAGGCGGCAGCGTCTCGCATCAAGGAACTGATGGTGAAGGCGGAGCGTCCGATCGCGGGCGTGCAGGGTCGGCGTGAAGAACGGCGGCTGCGCCGGCATGGAATACACCATGGAATACGTCGAAAGTATCGGCCCGACCGACGAGGTGGTCGAGGACAAGGGCGTGAAGCTCCTGATCGATCCCAAGGCGGTGATGTTCCTGATCGGAACCGAGATGGACTGGAAGGTGGGCAAGCTGTCCTCCCAGTTCGTGTTCAACAATCCCAAGCAGACCTCGGCCTGCGGCTGCGGCGAATCCGTGCTGTTGACGCCGGCCAAGGGCGAGGGCGCCGAAGCCCACTAGACTGCAATTCCTTAGACCCAGGTGTGCCTTGCGTTGAGCGGCGCCAACGATCCCGGCTTTCTCACCGAGCTGTTTTCCGGTTTCGGCCCCGTCGCGGTGCGCCGGATGTTCAGCGGTGCTGGGGTCTTCGCCGACGGGCTGATGATCGCGCTGGTGGTCGACGGCGTGATCTACCTCAAAGCGGACGACAGCTTTGTCCCGCTGTTCGAGCGGGAAGGGCAGACGCCATTCAGCTACAAGACCCGGGACGGCAAGCGCACGCTGAATTCGTATTGGCGGATGCCGGAGCGGCTCTACGACGAGCCCGATGAGCTTGCCGAATGGGCGAGGCTTGCGCTGGCGGCGGCGCGGCGTGCCACCCCGCGCGGCGGCAAGATTCGAAATCGGGCCAAGTCTGGTGTGAAGCCGTCGAAGCGCAAGCGCCGGTAGGCGTCAGGCGACCTTGGACTCGGCGGTGGCCGCGAATTCCGGATCGGTTTCGCAGATCACCCGGTTGCGGCCGTTGCGCTTGGCCGCGTAGAGGCAGGCGTCGGCGCGTGCGATCAGCGACTGCACGGTGTCGCCCTTGCGCGCGGTCGCGCAACCGAGCGAGATCGTGACGCGGCCGAGATTCTGGCCGGTCGAGCGCTTCATCAATTCCTTCGACATCACGGCGCGGCGAATGTGGTCGGCCACGGTGAGCGCCGAACGCAGCACGGTGTTGGGCAGGATCACGGCAAACTCTTCGCCGCCGTAGCGCGCCGCGATGTCCTGGCCCTTGACGTTCTGCTTCAGCGACATGGCGACAAGACGCAGCACCTGATCGCCGGTCAGATGGCCCCAGGTGTCGTTGAAGTTCTTGAAGTGGTCGATGTCGGTCATCACCAGTGAGAGCGGCTCGCTGCGCTCGGCGGAATCCGCAATCGCCTGCGCCAGACTTTCGTCGAAATGTTTGCGGTTGGACAACGATGTGAGCGGGTCGGTCAGGCTTTCGGTGCGGACAACCTCGAGGTTTTCCTGAAGCTGATTGATCTCTTCCTTCGACGCGTGGAGCCGTTGCTCGAGCGCGTGATTGTCCTGCTTCATCTCGTTGGCGGTCGCCACCAGGCTTTCGACGATGGCGCGGAGGCCTTCGCGGTCCTTGGAGTTGCCGAGCTTGTCGGTGACGCTGGTCAGGCTTTCGGTGTAGGAACTGGCCGAGCCAACGGCGGCGTCCATCATCGCCATGACCTGGTTGATCTCGTCCATCACCCGCGTGCCGACGCTGTCGATCTTCTCGCTGAAGCGGGTGGAGGAAATGTAGGTGGTATAGACCAGTTCGAGATCGGCATCGGTCAGCGTGCCGTTCTGCGCCAGCGTCTCATTGACCATCTGATTGAGCGACGGGTTGTAGCCGGTCGCGTAGGTGTACCAGACCTCGTAATTGCGCGGCGTGGCTGGCTGATGGAGAGCCTTGATCTGTCCGAACGCGATCTCGGCGAACGCCATCGTGCGTTCGTGCTCTCCGGCGGGCTCCGACATTTCTTGTCCCTGGGCCGAACCGCGCGGTGCTGCGCGGCGACCAAATCATTGTGGCGGCTGAAGAAAGCCGTCCGCGACGATATTCCTGGACAGGTAAAAGGCCGGTTAAATCCCAGTCGAGGAAGTGCGGAATTTAGGCCTTGCCGCGCACCGGACGGAGCAGAAAGGCCGGCAAATGATCGCCGCCGCTCGGTTCGACCGGATCGCGCGGCCGGGCCGGCGCCTGTCGGTGCCGGGCTTCTTCGATCCGCGCGACGGGGGCGGGCTGACGCGGTTCCCGGTGGACCGGCTCAGAGCGGGCTGGTTCGGAGCGTATCTCTTGCGTCCTCGGGGCTTCGCGATGTTGTTCGCGCGGGGGACCGCGATGGCGGCTGCGGGGTTCGCGCTGCTTGTGGCGGCACCACCGCCGCCGCGACCGCCGCGACCATCGCGGCGCGGTTCGCGAGCGTCGTAATGGGCTTCCGCCGGGGCCGCGGCGTCGGCTTGAGCCGCTTCGCCCGGCAGTGCGTCGGCCCAAGGAATGCTCTGGCCGATCAGCTTTTCGATCTCGGAGACAGCCCTGCCGTCGCCGGGGCCGACGATGGTATAGGCCGTGCCGGTCTTGCCGGCGCGGCCGGTGCGGCCGATGCGGTGCACGTAGTCGTCGGCGTGATGGGGGACGTCGAAATTGAAGACGTGGCTGACGTCCGGAATATCGAGCCCGCGGGCGGCGACGTCGGAGGCGATCAGCAGTTTGGCTTCGCCGCTGCGGAACGCATCGAGCGCTGCGGTGCGCGCCGACTGATCCAGGTCGCCGTGCAGCGCCACGGCGTTGAAGCCGTGACGAACGAGCGAGCGGTGCAGCTGCGCGACCTCGCGCTTGCGATTGCAAAAGATGATGGCGTTCTTGAAGCTGTCCGCCGCGCGGATGGTTCGCCGCAGCGTGTCGCGCTTGTCATGCGGCTCGCGACCGGTCTTCACCAACTGCTGCAGGATCGCGGCGACCGTGGTGGCGGGCTTGGCCACCTCGACCTTCACCGGATTGTGCAGGAACTGCTCGGTGATGCGCCGGATCTCCGGCGGCATGGTGGCGGTGAAGAACAGCGTCTGGCGCGTGAACGGCACCAGTTTGCAGATGCGCTCGATGTCCGGGATGAACCCCATGTCGAGCATGCGGTCGGCTTCATCGATGACGAGCAGTTCGACGCCGGACATCAACAGCCGGCCGCGCTCGAAGTGGTCGAGCAGCCGGCCCGGCGTGGCGATCAGCACATCGACGCCGCGCATCAGCTTGTTGTCCTGGTCGTCAAAAGAAACGCCGCCGATGATGAGGGCGACGTTGAGCTTATGGTTCTTGCCGTACTTGTCGAAGCTGTCCTCGACCTGGGCCGCGAGCTCGCGGGTCGGCTCCAGGATCAGCGTGCGCGGCATGCGCGCCCGCGCGCGGCCTTGCTCCAGCATGGTCAGCATCGGCAGCACGAACGCTGCCGTTTTGCCGGTGCCGGTCTGCGCGATGCCCAAGACGTCTCGGCGTGCGAGCACGTGGGGGATCGCTTGTTCTTGGATCGGAGTGGGGGTCGTATAGCCGGCCGACTTGGCGGCGGCGAGAACCTTGTCGGACAAGCCGAGCTTGGTAAAGGGCATAAAGCCTCTATGAAGGACCGCCCGGAACCGCGCCGGATGACGAAAATGACGGTAATGCGCGGGAGGACGGTCGAATCTACATTCGTACCGTTGCGCGGGAACATAGGCGCGAACCGCTGAAAGTCAATGCTTTAAGCTGTTTTAAGTTAAGTCAATGCCTTGGTTTTCCGGCCAATTTCCTCACGCCGGCGTCACGCGCGCCACGACGCATGGCATGCCCGCGATATCGCCGAGGCATGCGACGCTCGGACAATCGACTTTGATGCGAATTTCGCTACGTTGGCCGCGCTGTTACGAAAAAAGCCAAGAGAGAATCAAGGGAGAACGTCGATGCGGATGACAAAGCTGGGCGGCGCATTGCTGGGCGCGGCGGTCGGAATCCTCGCCGCGGTCGCGACCGCGCCGGCGCAGGATGCGGCGGCCACTTATCCCAACAAGCCGATCCGCGTCATCGTCCCGTTCGCAGCCGGCGGCGGCAACGACATCTTCGCGCGCCTGGTCGGCCAGAAACTGTCCGAGATCCTCGGCCAGCCGGTGATCAACGAGAACAAGCCCGGCGCCGGCGGCCGGATCGCCGCCGAATATGTGATGAACCAGCCGCATGACGGCTACACGCTGTTCATCGGCGCCAGCGGCGTGATGTCGATCGCCGCGGCGGCCTATCCGAACCTGTCCTATCATCCGACCAAGACATTCATTCCGCTATCGATGATCGCGAACTTCCCGCTCATCATGGTGGTGCCGCCCGATCACCCGGCGAAGAGCGTCAAGGAGCTGGTGGAATGGGCGAAGAAGAACCCGGACAAATCGAACTACGCTTCGACGTCGCCGGCCTTCATCACGGCGAGCGAACTGCTCAAGCTCAAGAGCGGCATGCCCGGCCAGATGATCCCCTACAAGAGCAGCAACGAGATGATCCTGAGCGTGATGCAGGGCCAGACCTTGTTCGCGATTTCGGACGGGCCGCCGGCCATCCCGCAGATCAAGGGCGGCAAGGTGAAGGCGCTTGCGGTCACGGGGGCGGAGCGTTCCAGCGAGCTGCCGGATGTGCCGAGCATGGCCGAGGCCGGCTACCCCGAGGTCAACATCAAACTCTACAGCGGCTACTTCGCGGCGGTGGGCACGCCGCCCGCGATCGTCGCCAAGGTCGAGGCCGGACTTCGCAAGGCGATCAACGATCCGGACGTGAGCGCCAAGCTGAAGGTGCTCGCGGTCACGCCGGGCGGCAATTCCGGCGCCGATTTCCGCGCGATGATCGACAAGGACATCGAAAGCATTGCTGCCGTGATCAAGGCGGCGAATTTGAAGTTCGACAACTAGACTGTCGCGCCCTTGCAAAAAACGCTCATGCCCCGCAATGCGGGGCATGATTGTTTCAGGCGGCCGTTTCGTTGGCGTTAGTCGAGCGGCTCGAGCTTGACGATCGAGGCGCCGTGATTGCTGCCGACCCAGAACGTGACCGGGGTCGTCGAATTGTCGACGAACACGCGCCGGATGTTGGTGAAGCGCGGCAGCAGGTATTGCACCGTCTCGCCCGTTTTCGTGTTCAGCCGGGTGACCTGGTCGGACAGCATCGAGCCGGTCCAGGCCTCTTCGTTCTTGTCGAGCTGCACGTCATAAGGCGCCGACCAGCGCGGCATGATGCGCCACTCCTTGAACGCCTCGGTCTTGGTGTCGAACATCGCGATGCGGTCGCCGCGATATTGCGCGAACCACAGCCGATCCTGCGCATCCATTTGGCCGCGGCGCGGCGCCGACCCGGCGGTCGGCACCTCGAACATCTTGACCTCGCCGGTCTTGGCGTCGAGGCGCCCGATGTGGCGGAGCCGGAAATCGGTGAAGTACACGTTGTTCTTCGAATCCGGGATCACGTCGTAGATGTTGTGCGGCTCTTTCGCGTCTTTGAACGGCTCCCAGGTTTCGATCTTGCCGGTGGCGAGGTCGAGCCGATGGATGCCGGCGAAGCCGTTGTTCTGCGCCCAGACCTTGCCGTCGACGTGCGAGCTTTGCGGGCTCACCATGTTGACCTGGGCGGCGTCGATGTTCTGCTCCTTCGGCAGCGGCCAGTACGAGAACTTCTCGGCCTTGCGGTCGAACTTGACGAGCGTGGCCTGGTACATGTTGCCGAGCCACAGATTGCCGTCCTGGTCGGCGCGCAGCGCCAGGAATCCGGTCGGGAAGCCAGGCTTGTGCTCGGGCACCGGGAATTCGGTGACCTTGCCGGTCTTGGGATCGAGCCGGCCGAGATTCTGTTCGCCGAAGCTCGAGTACCAGGCCATGCCGTCCTTATCGAGGATCACGTCGTGGGGCTCGATGGTGTCGCGCGGCAGGTCGTATTCGGTGTAGATCACGCGTGTGGCGCGCCCGCCCGGCCGGGGCATCGGGTCGAGCGGGAAACTCCACTGTGGCTTCGAGCCGAGATTGACGGTCGCAAGAAAGTCCGCCGTCGCCTTGTAAATCTGCACGCGTGAATCGCCGCGCTCCTCCATCAGCCGCTCGGCGCGGCGAAGCTGCGGGTGTTGCGGGATGCTTTGGTTGACGTAGCTCTGCATCCGCGGGAGCGTGACCTTCAGAAAGTCATCGGCGCTGTGGGTCGAGCGCATGATGCGCTCAAGCGTGTGGCATCCGACGCAATTGAGGAATACGCCCTTACGTGGATCGTTGCCCGGAATGCTGTTGATCCATTCGGCGTTCGACAGCTGGGCGGCGAGGTCCTCGGTCTTGCGAAGTTTGAGATCGAGCGTGGTGGTTTTCTGCGGCGCGACTTCGATGTTCTTGTGATTGTCGAGGTCGTATCCGACGGCGCGGATGCGGAGCGCATACTGGCCGGGCTCGATCTTACTGGCGGGGAAGCTGAAGCGGCCGTCGCGGTCGCTGACCACCGTGATGGAGATGGTCGAGCCGGCCTTCTTGGCGCTGACCAGCACGCCCTCCATGGCGCCTTCTTCGGTGGAGGTGACTTGCCCGCTCAGCGCCACGGTCTGCGCGGGTGCGGCGGCGATCGGCAGGACTGCAAATGCAACGAGCGTGATGCCCGCCAGCAGCGAAATGCGACGCATTATGGTCTCCCCAGGATGAATCGGTTTTTTAATTTGTCCCCAAGCATAGGCTTTGGGGCACGACACGACAACCACAGGATGTGGCTGTGGGTTGGTTCCGCCGGGCGCCAAACGGGCCAAAGATTCCGGCTTCCATCCCTTGGATGAGGCGCTGGCCGCGCGCATTCTCGCGGAAAGGCAGGGAGGAGCCATGCGGACGCAGGTCGGTATCGTGGGGGCGGGACCGGCCGGGCTGATGCTGTCGCATCTGCTGCATCTCGCCGGCATTTCCAGCATCGTGATCGAGGACCGGAGCCGCGCCTATTGCGAGGCGCGGGTGCGCGCCGGTTTGATGGAGAACTGGGTCGCGCAGATGCTGATCGACACCGGCGTCGGCGCGCGTCTGCAGCGCGAGGCGATGGTGCACGACGGCATCTATATCTCGTTCAAGGGCGAGGCGCGCCACATCGACTTTCACAAGCTGATCGACAAGCGGGTGTTCATCTATGATCAGAAAGAGGTCGTCACGGATTTGATCGGCCAGCGCCTGGCCGACGGTGGCCAGATTTTCTTCGAGGTTTCCGACACCAGCGTTCACGATTTCGACGGCCGCAATCCGAAAATCCGCTTCCGCCACGACGGCAAGCCGCAGGAGATCGAATGCGATTTCATCGGCGGCTGCGATGGCTTCCACGGCGTCTGCCGGCCGAGCTTTCCGGCGGGCGTGCTCCAGGATTACGACCGGGTCTATCCGTTCGGCTGGCTCGGCATCCTGTCGGAGTCGCCGCCGCCGGACCACGAGCTGATCTACTGCTTCCACGAACGCGGCTTCGCGCTGTTCTCGATGCGCGGGCCGGAGCTGTCGCGGCTCTATGTGCAGGTGCCGCCCGACGAGGACGTCGAGACGTGGCCGGATCAGCGCATCTGGGACGAGCTGGAGACCCGGCTCGGCGGCGTGCGCCCGCTCAAGCGCGGCAAGATTTTGCAAAGGGGCATCACCCCGATGCGAAGCTTCGTTACCGAGCCGATGCAGTCGGGCCGGCTGTTCCTCGCGGGCGACGCCGCCCATATCGTGCCGCCGACCGGCGCCAAGGGGATGAATCTGGCAATGGCGGACGTGCGGGTGCTGTCGCGCGCCATCGAGGCGCATGTCAAATCCGGCCGCGAGGATCTGCTGAAGGCCTATTCCGCGACCTGTCTCAGCCGGGTGTGGAAGGGGCAGCGCTTCTCATGGTGGATGACGCAGATGCTGCACCGTCACAGCGACGCGATGGATTTCGACACCAAGCGCCAGATCGCCGAGATCGATTACGTGACCGGCTCGCAGGCGGCGATGACGTCGCTGGCGGAGAACTACGCCGGCTTGCCGATGGCTTAAGGGCTCAGCATTTTTGATGCTGAGCGCCAAAAGACTTCGTGCTTCGCCAATCGTCCGGACTGCTACAATGGCGTCATGGTTGATCGCAAAGACATCCCCGGCGTGATCGCGCCGCCGCCGCTGATTGCGCTGGCGGCGGTGCTGATCGGCCTGCTGCTGGACTGGCTGGTGCCGGTCTATGTTCTCGCGACGTTACTCCGGCCGTGGTGGTGCGGATTTGTCGGCGGCATTCTGGTGGCAAGCGGCGCTCGCGATCGGGATCGCCGGCCGGCAGCGCTTCGTTGAGGCCGAGACCAATGTGAATCCCTGGAAGCCGGCGCTCCATCTGACCACGGCCGGCGTTTATCGATACGTGCGGAACCCGATGTACGCGGGGATGCTGGTGGTCGCCGGCGGCATCGGCATCGCATTCGCCTCCGACTGGACGCTGGTGATGGTCGTGCCGCTCGCGCTCATCCTGCACTATGGCGTCGTCGTTCGCGAGGAGCGCGGCAGCGAAAAGCAGCGAAGCGGTTTTCACGCTGACCCCATAGAGCGCGATGCGCCGGCGGGGTGCAGTATAAGACAGATCGGGCGAAAGTGCAGGTTTTGGGGCAAAGCGGACGCTAGACGTCCAGCATCTCGTCGCTGGCGAACTCCGCGCGCTCCTGGATGAACTCGAAGCGCGCCTCGGCCTTGTTGCCCATCAGCCGCTCGACCGATTTCGCCGTGTCCTTGCGATCGGCGTCGGCGATCTTGACCTGAAGCAAGGTGCGCTTCTTGCGGTCCATGGTGGTTTCTTTGAGCTGATGCGCCATCATCTCGCCGAGCCCCTTGAAGCGGCCGATCTCGACGTTGGCGTTGGCGTGAAATTCCTTCTTGAGGATCTCATCCTTGTGCTTGTCGTCGCGCGCATAGAACGTCTTGGCGCCGTGGGAAAGCCGATAAAGCGGCGGCACCGCGAGATAGAGGTGGCCGCGCTCGATCAGGTCCGGCATCTGCGTGTAGAAAAAGGTGATGAGCAGGGACGCGATGTGGGCGCCGTCGACGTCGGCGTCGGTCATCACGATGACCTTCTCATAGCGCAGGTCGTCATCGCGGTAGCGTTCGCCGGTGCCGCAGCCGAGCGCCTGCACCAGGTCCGCAAGCTGCACGTTCTGCGACAGCTTGTCCTTGCCGGCGGATTGCACGTTGAGGATTTTGCCGCGGAGCGGCAATACAGCCTGCGACGCGCGGTCGCGCGCCTGTTTGGCCGAGCCGCCGGCCGAGTCGCCCTCGACGATGAAGATTTCCGAGCCCTGGGCCTGGCCGTTGGTGCAGTCGGCGAGTTTTCCCGGCAGGCGGAGCTTGCGGGTCGCGGCCTTTCGCGAAATATCCTTTTCCTGGCGGCGGCGGATGCGCTCTTCGGCGCGGTCGATCACGAAGTCCAGGAGCTTGTTGGCCTGCTGCGGATTCCCGGCGAGCCAATGATCGAACGGATCCTTGATCGCGTTCTCGACGATGCGCTGCGCCTCGGCGGTGGCGAGGCGGTCCTTGGTCTGGCCCTGGAACTCCGGCTCGCGGATGAACACCGAGAGCATGCAGCCGGCGCCCACCATCACGTCTTCGCTGGTGATCCCGGCCGCGCGTTTGCCTTGGCCGGCGCGCTCGGCGTGGTCCTTGAGGCCGCGCAGCAGCGCGGTGCGCAAGCCCGGACTCGTGGGTGCCGCCGTCGGGGGTGGGGATGGTGTTGCAGTAGGAGTTGAGGAAGCCATCGGCGTCGGCGGTCCAGGCGACGGCCCATTGCGCGCCGCCGTGCTTGCCGACCTTGCCCGACACGCCGCTGAAGATATCGGGATTGATCAGCGTCGCGTCCTTGAGCGTCTCGGAAAGATAATCCTTCAGTCCTTCTTCGAAATGGAACGTGGCCTTGTCCGGCACGTCGGTGCCTTCGACCAGTTCCTTGGCGCAGGACCAGCGGATCTCGACACCGCCGAACAGATAGGCCTTGGAGCGCGTCATCCTGAATACGCGCTCGGGCTGGAAGCGCGCCTTGGGCCCGAAAATCTCCGGGTCCGGATGGAAGCGCACCGTGGTGCCGCGCCGGTTCGGCGCCTTGCCGGCGTCCTGCAGCTTGCCCTTCGGCTTGCCGCGCTCGAACACCATTTTATAGAGCTTCTGGCCGCGCGCGACCTCGACCTCCATGCGGTCGGACAGGGCGTTGGCGACCGAGACGCCGACGCCGTGCAGCCCGCCCGAGGTCTCATAGACCTCGGAGTCGAACTTGCCGCCGGCGTGCAGCGTGCACATGATCACTTCCAGCGCCGACTTGTTCTTGAACTTCGGGTGCGGATCGATCGGGATGCCGCGGCCGTTATCGGTGACGCTGACGAAGCCGTCGGCCTCAAGGTCGACCTCGATGAAGGTGGCGTGGCCGGCCAGCGCCTCGTCCATGGCGTTGTCGATCACCTCGGCGAACAAGTGATGCAGCGCCTTCTCATCGGTGCCGCCGATATACATGCCGGGCCGCCGGCGCACCGGCTCCAGGCCCTCCAGCACCTCGATGTGCTTGGCGGTGTAGCCGGCTTCGCCCGCGCTCGACGCGTTGCTGCCGCGCGATTTCGCGGCGGCGCGTTGCGGCTTTTCCATGCTGGCGAATAGGTCGCCGACGGCTGCGGTTTTCTTCGGATTTTTCGAGGATTTGTTGACGGTCTTGGCCATGTTTGATCGGTCGAGGGGGTCCGTTCGGACGGCGCAGGGAGCGAATCACTTAGGTGCGGAGTATGGCACAGGGAAGGATTCCGAGGCCTGAGCGTGAATATCGCGTGCCCGGCTTACTGGCCAATCCGGTACATCCGGGATAAGGACATATCCCCGGATAGCCGCGATCGTCCGGTTGCTAAATCCCCCGCGCCGCGCAGAAAGCCTCATGGACATCGAGCAGTATATTCAGCCGATCATCGACTATGTTCGGGTGCATCAGGCGTGGGCCGCGCCGATCGTATTTGCGCTGTGCTTTGCCGAATCGCTGGCCTTCATATCGCTGTTGATCCCGGCTTGGGCGGCGCTGGTTGGCATCGGCGCGCTGATCAGCGCGAGCGATCTGAACTTCTGGCCGATCTGGATTGCGGGCTCGGTGGGCGCCGCCGCCGGCGACTGGCTGTCCTACTGGGTCGGCCTCAAGCTCGAAAATCGCGTCTATCACATGTGGCCGTTGTCGCAGCACCCGACCATCATTCCGGCGGGTGAGGCTTTCGTTCGGAAGTGGGGGTCGTTCGCGATCTTCATCGGCCGCTTCTCGGGGCCGCTCCGCGCGTCGGTGCCGCTCATTGCCGGCGTGTTTGCGATGCCGTACTGGCGCTTTCAGGTCGCGAACTTCAGCTCGGCGTTCGTCTGGGCCGCCGTGCTGCTCACGCTCGGCGACGTCACCTCGTCGACGATCAAATGGCTCGCCAAGCTGATGGGCGCTTGAAGAAAAACTGCCGGGGTTTTGCCCCGGCAGAACCGATCTCGAACAATTCGCCCAGACCTATTTCATCGCGTCGACGCCAGCCTGGCAGGTTTGTCCATCCTATTGGCCGGTACCGCCGCTGCAGCCCAATGCGCCGACGATCTTGCCGCCCATGACGAGCGGAATGCCGCCCTCGGATGCGATTATTCCGTCGAGGGTGAGGGCCGGTACGCCGGCGGCCGTTGGAACCCGTGCCAGCCCGGATTGCGGGCGAACAGCGCCGGATGATTGGTGACGTCGGACTGCACGTAAAGCGACTTGCCGCCCGACGCGACCACGAAGGATACGTGATAGACCTTGCGGCGCGAGGCCTCCGCCATCTGCGGATCCTGGTTGGAAGCCCTGCACCATCATCTTGTCGGCGACCAGCAACACTACCCGTTCCCGCGGTGGCCATGTCGAGAAGGCCGGATCCGGCTATCGGGAAATTCCGGTGATGTGGGATTCCTCGCTTTAGATTTTGTTCGAGAACAATTCGCAACAACGGGAAGGCCGCCGGCAATAGCGGCCTTCTTTCTTTGGCGCCCCGGTACACCGCCGCGCTGGATTGATCTAACATCGCCGCAGCCGCCCATGCGCAATTGCCCCAATTGCCCAAAGCGCAATTGCCGCGCCAACGGGGCGTGACCTCGGGAGGAATGCCATGGCTGAACTTTCGCGTCGTTCATTGCTCGCGGGCGCGGCGACCGCTGCTGCCGCGACTGCCCTTGCTCCGGCTGTGCCAGGCCAAGCCGCCGCACCCGCAACCGGCAAGCAGGCCGCCGGCTTCTATCGCTACAAGGTCGGCGACATCGAGGTGACTGTCGTCACCGACGGCGCTAACCGGCTGCCGATCACTGACGCCTTCGTGGTCAACGTCAAGAAGGAGGAGGTGAACGCAGCACTGGTCGCGGCTTTCATGGAGCCCGGCGTGTTCGTCGGGCCGTACAATCCGATCGTGCTCAACACCGGTGGCAAGCTCGCGCTGGTCGACACCGGAACGAGCGAAGCGGCTTACGTTTCGAGCAAAGGCGCGACCGGCCAGCTGATGACCAATCTCGTGGCCGCCGGCATCGAGGCTGGCGCGATCGACACCGTGATTATCTCGCATTACCACGGCGACCACATCAACGGCCTGCTCAAGGCCGACAAGTCGTTGGCGTTTCCAAACGCCGAAATCCTCGTGCCCGCGAACGAGCACCAGTTCTACATGGATGACGGCAACATGAGCCGCGCCACCAAGGGTCGCGTCGAGGACGTGTTCAAGAACGTGCGCCGGGTGATATCCGGCGAGGTGCTCAAGCGCCTTCGCACCTACGAATGGGACAAGGACGTCATTCCCGGCGTGCTGGCGATCGGAACGCCGGGCCACACGCCCGGACACACGTCGCATGTCGTGTCGTCTGGTTCGAGCAAGGTCTATGTCCAGGCCGACGTCACTCATGCGCCGTTCCTGTTCGCGCGCAATCCCGGCTGGCACGCCTACTACGACCAGGATCCGGTGATGGCGGAAGCGACGCGCCGCAAGGTCTACGACATGCTTTCCGCCGAGAAGATGCTGGTGCAGGGCTTCCACTATCCGTTCCCGTCGGTGGCGCATGTCGAGAAGACCGCGACTGGCTACCGGGAAATCCCGATGCCCTGGAGCCCGGTGATTTGATCCAGGCTTGAAATGAAGGAAAAGGCCGCCCATGTTGGGCGGCTTTTTCGTCATGGGAGATGATTGATGGCTGCCGAAGTGCATCGCTACAAGGTTGGCGATATTGACGTGACCGTGCTGTCCGACGGCTTTCGCATGGTGCCGGTGAACGGCAACTATCTGAGCAATGCCAGCGCCGACGATCTCGCCAAGGCGCTCGCGGCGGCGGGCCAGCCGACCGACAAGATGAAGAACACCTATTCGCCGATCGTGCTGACGACGGCCGGCAAGCGCGTGCTGTTCGACACCGGCAACGGTTCGGCGGCAGCCGCCGAAAGCAACAACGAGCGCGGCACCCTCAACGCCCATCTCGCCGCGGCGGGCATCGACCGCAACGCGATCGACGTCGTGGTGATCTCGCATTTCCATGCCGACCACGTGAACGGCCTGCTGATGCCCGACAACAGCAAGGCGTTTCCGAACGCCGAGATCAAGGTGCCGGAGAACGAGTGGAAATTCTGGATGGACGACGGCGAGATGAGCCGCGCCTCGAAGGGCCGCATGACCGAGCTGTTCGCCAACAACCGCCGGGTGTTCGGCGCGCTCGACCGGAAGGTCACGCCCTATGCCTGGGACAAGGACGTGGTCCCCGGTGTCACCGCAGTGGGCACGCCCGGCCACAGCATCGGGCACACGTCGTTCATCGTCTCATCCAGCGGCAAGACGGTCTATGTGCAGTCCGACGTCTGCAACAATGTCGCGGTGTTCGCGCCGTATCCGGACTGGCACGGCTTCTTCGATCAGGACGCGCCGCAGGCGGCGGCCACCCGCCGCAAGGTCTACGATATGCTGGTCGCCGAGAAGCTGCCGGTGCAGGGCTATCACTTCCCGTTCCCGGCGCTGGCGCGCATCGAGAAGCAGGGCGACGGTTATCGCGTGGTGCCGACGGCGAGCCTGTAGGGGGTGACCGGCCTTGTGCCATGGGCGGCGAGCCGCTATATCGCCGCCCATGAGAACGATGATGACGATGATCGCTGTCAGCCCCTCGCGCCGCCGCCGTTGCAACACACCGGCGCGCGCCTGATATTTGTCGTGCCGCCGGAGAAGGGTCCGCGGCATGTTTTCCCCATAGACGCTCCGCGGTAGTTGCCCTGATCCGGTGGTCTTGTAAGGACTACGGAAAAGGATTTTCGACATGGCTACGAAATCGTCCAAGGCCAAGGTCGGCGTGCTCGGCGCCTCCGGCTACACCGGCTCGGAGCTGGTGCGCCTGCTGCTGCGCCACCCCCATGTCGAGCCGGTGCTGCTCACCGCCGACCGGCGCGCCGGGCAGGAGATGCGCGCGGTATTCCCGCAGTTCTCGCCGTTCAAGCTGCCGAAACTCGTCTCGATCGACAGCGTCGACTGGAAGAAGGCCGCGCTCGATCTCGCTTTCTGCGCGCTGCCGCATGCCACCACGCAGAAGGTCATCGGCGATCTTCTGGCCGAGGCGCCGAAGACCAAGGTGGTCGACCTCAGCGCCGACTTCCGGCTCCACGACGTCGCCGCTTACGCGCGCTGGTACGGCCACGAGCATCACGCCCCGAAGCTGCAGCGTGAGGCGGTCTACGGCCTAGTCGAGGTGCATCGCGCGGCTATTAAGAAGGCGCGGCTCGTCGCCAATCCTGGCTGCTACACGAGCTGCGCGCAGCTTGCGGTGACGCCGCTGCTCAAGGCCAAGGCGATCGTGCCCGACGAGATCGTAATCGATGCCAAGTCTGGCATGACCGGGGCAGGGCGTGCCGCCAAGGAGGAGATGCTGTTCTCCGAAGTCTCCGAGGGGTTCCACGCTTACGGCGTCGGCCATCACCGCCACATGGCCGAGCTCGACCAGGAGCTCTCGGCGGCCGCCGGCCGCGCGGTGGTGGTGAGCTTCACGCCGCACTTGATGCCGGCGAACCGCGGCATCCTCTCGACCATCTATGTGCGGGGCACGCGCGGGCAATCGGTCGAGGATCTTCACGCAATACTTTCAAAGTATTACGCGAAGGAGCTGTTCGTGCATGTGTTGCCGTTCGGCCAGACGCCGCAGACCCGCCACGTCCGCGGCTCCAATATGACGTTCATCGGCGTCGCCAAGGATCGCGTGCCGGGACGCGCGATCGTGATCTCGGCGCTCGACAACCTGGTGAAGGGAGCGTCGGGCCAAGCGGTGCAGAACATGAACCTGATGCTCGGCTATCCGGAGGCGACCGGCCTGGAGCAGGTCGCGTTGTTTCCATGAAGCAGCCAGCCGGGCTTTGGCGAACGCCTAACTGAGCACCTTCACATAGCGTCCCGGCGCGTCCTCGATGGGTTTGAGCTTGCCGCCGCCGGGCTCGCGGGGCGGGACCTGCTCGTCGCCGTGCGACTTGATCCACTCGATCCAGTTCGGCCACCACGAGCCCGGATGCTCCTTCGCCTTCTTGAGCCAGGCGTCGAGCGATCCCGTGCCCGCCCTGCCGCCGGTCCAATACTGGTACTTAGCCTTGCTCGGCGGATTGACCACGCCGGCGATATGGCCGGAGCCGGACAGCACGTATTTCACCGGTCCGCCGAAAAATTTCGAGCCGAGGAACGCCGACTTCGCCGGTGCGATGTGGTCCTCGCGGGTGGCGAGGTTGTAGATCGGCACTGTCACCTTTTTCAGATCGAGATGGACGTTGGCGATCGTCATGTTGCCGCGGGATAGGGTGTTGTCGAGATAGCACTGGCGCAGATAGAAGGCGTGGTTGGCCGCCGGCATCCGCGTCGCGTCCGAATTCCAGTACAGCAGATCGAACGGCATCGGCGCCTTGCCGCGCAGGTAATTGTTGATGATGTAGGGCCAGATCAGGTCGTTCGAGCGCAGCATGTTGAAGGCGTTGGCCATCTTGCTGCCTTCGAGATAGCCGCGCTCGGCCATCCGCTTTTCCAGCACCTCAAGCTGCTCCTCGTCGACGAACACCTTGAGGTCGCCGGCGTGGGTGAAATCGACCTGCGCGGCGAACAGCGTGGCGGATGCGACACGGCGGTCGTTCTTCGCAGCCATATAGGCGAGCGTGATCGACAACAGCGTGCCGCCGACGCAATAGCCGATGGTGTGGACTTTGTTCTCGCCGGTCGCTTGCTCGATGGCGTCGAGGGCGGCGAGGGGGCCCTGCCGCATGTAGTCCTCGAAGTCCTTGTCCTTGAGCCGCTGATCCGGATTGACCCAGGAGATCACGAACACCGTGAGGCCCTGATCGACGCACCATTTGATGAAGGACTTTTCCGGCGTGAGGTCGAGCACGTAGAACTTGTTGATCCAGGGCGGGCAGATCAGCAGCGGCGTCTTGAGCACACTCGGCGTTGCCGGCGCATACTGGATGAGCTGCATCAGATCGTTTTCGAAGATCACTTTGCCGGGCGTTACCGCGAGATTGCGGCCGACCTCGAATTTGGCCGCATCCGATTGGCGGATTTTCAGGTCCCCGCCGCCGGCCGAGATATCTTCGGCGAGCATGTGCATGCCGCGCGCCAGGTTCTCGGCGTTGGAATTGAGCGTCTCGCGCAACAGCTCCGGGTTGGTCAGCACGAAATTCGACGGCGACAGCGCGTTGGTGACCTGCTTGACGTAGAACTCGGCCTTCTGGCGGGTGTGCGGATCGAGGTCCTTGGCGCCCTCGACCAGATGATCGGCCCAGTGGGTGCTGAGCAGATAGGCCTGCTTGATGAAGTCGAAGAACTGGTTCGACGACCACTCCGGATCGGCAAAGCGGCGGTCCTTCGGATCGGGCGTGACGATCGGTCCGGCCTCTTCGCCGGAGAGCCGCTTGGCCGCCGCGCCCCACAGCTCGAGATAGGCGCGGCCGAGCTGCGACTGCAATTCGACCGCGCGGCTCGGATCGGACAGCCAATAGCTGCCGACCTCGCCCAAGGTCTTGACCATGTCGTTCATCTCATCGGACAGGCCAGCCTGCACCTGGCCTTCCTCGCGCGGCTTCATGTAAGCCGCGAGCGCCTTGCCGCCTTCCTCGACCATGCGGGCAAGGTTGTTGGCAAACGCCTCGATGTCGACGGCGCCGACCTTCACCGGCGCTGGCGCAGCGTTGTCCTTCATGGTCACCCCGCCGCTCCAAGTCTTCGGGCGGAAGCCCGTTAACTCGCAGTCGGCTCAAACGTTGCGGTCCTTGCTTTGGACATATTAGCGAGCTACCCGAGTTCCAGATCAATATATTGAATTTACGCCAATTTCACGCTTGACGCCCCATCCTCGCGGAGGGCGTCGGGGCTCCGAGGTCGGGACGGATGGAACGGCGCGGTTTCGCATGGCGGCGTGAGGGCGCATCCCGGCGCTTTGCGGTGGCGCGCCGGTGGCGTCTCATGGTGCCGATCTTGGCGCCGGTCATTGCGGCGGCCGGGCTTGCCGGATGCGGGTCGATTTCGGAGAAATTCCGCGATACCGCCGCGGGGCTACCGGGCGTCGGGCTGCCCGCCGATGTGCCCGAACGGCCGGCCCAGCCGGTGGCTTTCCCCGCGGTTCACGACATTCCGCCGCCACGCAACAGCGTGACGCTCACCAACCCCGAGCAGGACCAGATGGAGCGGGAGCTGGTGAAGGCGCGCGACGAGCTGCAGGTCGCCGCCGGTGTCGCCAAACCGAAAAAGAAGGACGACCCCAAGGCGCAGGGCAAGATCGGCGCTCCGGTCTCCAGCCGGGCTTCGATCTACTAGGACCCGCCGAAAGCGTGCTACAAGGTTCCGCTTCGAGGTTGGTCCATTCAAATCGCGAAAATTTCTCCAGAGATCGACGATGGAAGAGTTCTACCGCATCAAGCGTCTGCCGCCTTACGTGTTCGAAACGGTCAACCGCGCCAAGGCGGTGGCCCGCAACGCCGGCGCGGACATCGTCGATCTCGGCATGGGCAATCCGGACCTCCCAGCGCCGGCCCACGTCATCGAGAAGATGAAGGAGACGCTCGGCAAGTCGCGCACCGACCGCTATTCCTCGTCGAAGGGCATTCCGGGGCTGCGCCGCGCGCAGGCCGCCTATTACGCGCGCCGCTTCGGGGTGAAGCTCAATCCCGACACCCAGATCGTTGCCACGCTGGGCTCCAAGGAAGGCTTCGCCAATGTCGCGCAGGCGATCACCGCGCCGGGCGATGTCGTGCTGGTGCCCGACCCGAGCTATCCGATCCACGCCTTCGGATTCCTGATGGCCGGCGGCGTCATCCGCTCGGTGCCGTCGGATCCGACGCCGGAGTTTTTCGCCATCCTCGAGCGCGCCATCACCCACTCGATCCCGAAGCCGATCGCGGTGGTGGCGTGCTACCCGTCAAATCCGACCGCGCACGTGGCCGATCTCGATTTCTACAAGGAGCTCGTGCCGTTCGCGAAGAAGCACGACATCTTCATTCTGTCCGACCTGGCCTATGCCGAGGTCTATTTCGACAACCACCCGCCGCCGTCGGTGCTGCAGGTCAACGGCGCGATGGAACTCGCCGTCGAGTTCACCTCGATGTCGAAGACCTATTCGATGCCCGGCTGGCGCATGGGCTTTGCGGTCGGCAACGAGCGCATCATCTCGGCGCTGAGCCGGGTGAAATCCTACCTCGACTATGGCGCGTTCACGCCGGTCCAGGTCGCGGCGACCGCGGCGCTCAACGGTCCTGACGACTGCATCCGCGAGATGCGCGAAACCTACAAACGCCGCCGCGACGTGCTGGTCGAGAGCTTCGGCCGGGCCGGATGGGAGGTGCCGCCGCCGGCGGCTTCCATGTTCGCCTGGTCGCCGATCCCCGATCCGTTCAAGACGCTCGGTAGCATCGAATTCTCCAAGCTCCTGGTCGAGAAAGCCGAGGTGGCGGTGTCGCCGGGGACAGGCTTCGGCGAGCGCGGCGAGGGCTTTGTGCGCATCGCGCTTGTGGAGAACGAGCAGCGCATCCGGCAGGCCGCGCGCAACATTCGCCGGTTTCTTGAAATCGGCCCCGGAAAAGCTCCATAACGTCGTCCCTCTCGCCACGCGGCGCTAGGCCGCGCTTGGTTTTTAGTTTGGTCGCATTTTCTCCGGCGAACCGCTTCACGCTTCGTCGGAAAATGCTTTAGGTCGCGGACGCTCCATGGCTGCCCCCCTCAAAGTGGGTCTCGCCGGTCTCGGCACGGTCGGTGCCTCGGTGGCGCGCCTGATCGGCCAGCAACGCACGGTGCTGGCCGACAAGTGCGGGCGCCCGATCGAGGTCGTGGCGGTCAGCGCCCGCTCGCGCGGCAAGGATCGCGGCATCGATATGAAGAAGCTGCGCTGGGTCGCGGACCCGGTGGAGCTTGCGCGTGATCCCGGCATCGATGCATTTGTCGAACTGATCGGCGGCGACGGCAACCCGGCGCTTGCGGCGGTCAGTGCGGCGCTGAAGGCCGGCAAGCCGGTCGTCACCGCCAACAAGGCGCTGCTGGCGCGGCACGGCGTCGAGCTTGCAGGGCTGGCCGAGAAGCACAAGGTTGCGCTCAATTTCGAGGCCGCGGTCGGCGGCGCCATCCCGATCGTCAAGACCTTGCGGGAGGGGCTTGCCGGCAATGCGGTGGCGCGCATCTACGGCATCCTCAACGGCACCTGCAATTACATGCTGACGCGCATGGAGCGCGAGCGGTTGTCGTTCGACGAGTGTCTCAAGGAGGCGCAGCGGCTGGGCTACGCCGAAGCCGATCCGTCGTTCGACATCGAGGGCCACGACACCGCGCAAAAGCTTTCGATCCTGGCGAGTCTGACCTTCGGCATCCGCGTCGATCCGGCCGCGATCTACGTCGAGGGTATCACCTCGATCACCACGGCCGATCTCGAAGCCGCGGAAGAACTCGGCTATCGCATCAAGCTGCTCGGCGTCGCGGTGAAGACCGACAAAGGCATCGAGCAGCGCGTGCATCCGACCATGGTGCGGAAGGATTCCGCGATCGCCCAGGTCATGGACGTCACCAACGCCGTTACCATCGACGCCGAGGGCATCCCGCCGATCACGTTGGTCGGGCCGGGCGCCGGTGGCACGGCGACCGCCTCGGCGGTGGTCGCCGACATCGCCGATATCGCGCGCGGCGTGCGGGCGGCGCCGTTCGGCCGCCCCTCGGGCAAGCTCAAGGTCAGCAAGAAGGCGCCGATGCAGCGCCACGAGGGCGGCTACTACATTCGCATGCTCGCCGTGGACAAGCCCGGCACCGCCGCCACCATCGCCAAGCGCCTCGCGCAGCACAACATTTCCATGGAATCGATCGTGCAGCGACATAGCGGTCCGCCGGCCGGTGGCGCGGAAAAAGGCAAGGGTCCGGTGCCTGTCATATTGATCACCTACGCCACCACCGAGGATGCGGTGCGAAAGGCGCTGGCCGCAGTGCAGCACGACAAGGTGATATCCGGGCGGCCGCAATTGATCCGCATCGAAAAAAATTGAAGATGGTGCTGGCCGGCTAAAGGGGAAATGCAAACATGGCGTCGATCACCGTCCAGTCGCACCTGGTGCTGGAGCGCGTTCTGTCGATCGAGATCGTGCGCGTGACCGAGCGCGCGGCGGTGTCGGCCGCGCGGCTCCGCGGCCACGGCAAGGACAAGGCCTCCGATCAGGCCGCGGTCGACGCGATGCGGCGCGAGCTTAACAAGCTGCCGATCGACGGCACGGTGGTGATCGGGGAGGGCGAACTCGACGAGGCGCCGATGCTGTTCATCGGCGAGAAGGTCGGCAACAAGTCCGGCGCCCAGGTCGACATCGCCGTCGATCCGCTGGAAGGCACCATCCTCTGCGCCAAGAACATGCCGGGCGCTATCGCGACCTTGGCGATGGCGGACGCCGGCACGCTGCTGCACGCGCCCGACTGCTACATGCAGAAGATCGCGATCGGGCCGGGCTATCCGAAGGGCACCATCGATCTCGACGCGCCGGCCGACGAGAACATCCTCAATCTCGCCAAGGCGAAGGGCGTCAAGCCGTCGGAGATCACCGCGATCCTGCTCGACCGGCCGCGCCACGCCCACATGATCGAGGCGATCCGCAAGGTCGGCGGGGCGGTGAGCCTGATCACCGACGGCGACGTTGCCGGCGTCATTCATTGCGCCGAGCCCAAGACCGGCATCGACATATATCTCGGCATCGGCGGCGCGCCGGAGGGCGTGCTGGCGGCTGCGGCGTTGCGCTGCATCGGCGGCCAGATGCAATGTCGGCTCGTCATCGACAGCGAGGCGTTGCGCGAGCGCACGCTGAAGATGGGCATCAAGGACGCGAAAAAGAAATACGAAATCGAGGATATGGTGCGAGGCGACTGCCTGTTCGCCGCGACCGGCGTCACCACCGGCCCCATGCTCAACGGCGTGAAGTTCGGCAAGGATATGATCGAGACCGACACCGTGGTGATGCGCTCGGTCACCGGCACGGTCCGGCGCATCGTCGCCGAGCACCGCCAGCTCGAAAAATTCCATCTGGATTGATGAGCCGGCGCTGCTAGTGCTGCTGCTGCGCGGTCGGCGCTTTTGGTGTGTTCGGATTGGCAGGAGCGGGGGCCTGGCCGGTGGTTTCCGGCACGGTGCGGCCCGCCGTGTTCGGCGCGGGGTTGGGGGCCGGTCCGGGCGCCGCAGGCGCGGTGGCGGCAGACTGCGCGGCCGCGGTCAGGCCGGATGTGGTGGGATGGCCGACCTGGCCAATGCCGATCAGGAACAGGAAACCGAACAGCATCACCAGCGCGCCGATGCCGAAGCCGGAGGCCAGCACGAACAGCGTTCCCGTTGCCTCGGCGGGCATCGATGGCTCGTCGGCAGTGCGGATGACGACGACCGGCAGGTTTGGCTGCGTTGAATAGGGACTGGCCATGATGGTCTCCTGAATTCACAATGCCCCTGGGCAGACAACGTTTCGCCCACGCTGATGTTCCCGTACCGCACGGCCCGGGCCGAGCGGCCGCAGACACCGAGGACTTCGATGCCGCGTCACGTTCATCTGGTCGGCAGCGTGCCGGGCGAAAGCGCGGCCGCGGTGTTCGAGAAGGTCAGCGCCGTGCTCGGCCCGCATCTCAAGCGCATTCCCGACGGCGAAACCGGCGAGCGTGCCGACTGGATCGTCTGGCTCGAGCCGGTATTCGCCAACAGCCCGGCGCTGGAGAAGTCGGACGAGGTGTTCCGGTTGCATGCCACGGCAACGCCGCGCATCCGCTATCGCCTCAAGCCCGGTCGCTCGGCGGCGGACGTGCGGTTCGACAACCTGTTCTACGCCGACATCGCCGAGCGCTCGTATCAGGACTTCGCGCGGCTCAAGCGCGAGGCAAAGATACCGGCCCATTGCCGCTTTCAGATCGATCTGGTGCCGGCTCATTCGGTAATCTGGCTTTTTCTGCAGGACGATCTGCATGCGCCGCTCGATCCCGTCTACAACGAAGCCCTCAAGCGCGAGATCGACAAGATCGCATCGCGCCTGCCGCACGATCAGATCGCGATCCAGTTCGACGTCGCATCCGCGGTGTTCGCGCGGCTCGAACGCAACGACCGGTCGAGCTACGGCCGCAGCAAGGACGAGACGCAACAGACCTTCGCGCGCATCCTGATCGACCTCGCAAGCCACGTGCCGGGCGACATCGAGCTGCTGTTTCATTTCTGCTATGGCGATTCCAATCACAAGCATGTGGTCGAGCCGACCGACATGGCTGACATGGTGGCGATGGCGAACCGTCTGACCGACGGCATCAAGCGGCCGATCCAACTGATCCATATGCCGGTGCCGCGCGATCGCTCCGACGATGCTTATTTCGCGCCGCTGAAAAACTTGCGGCTCAAACCCGCGACGGAACTATCGCTCGGTCTGGTGCACCACACCGACGGCGTGGCCGGGACGCGGCGGCGCTTGGCCGCGGCCGAAAAGCGGGTCAAGGATTTCTCGATTGCGACGGAATGCGGTTTCGGCCGGCGGCGGCCGGAGACCATACCGGAGCTGCTTGCCATTCACGCCGAGGTGGCCGCATGACCCGTCCGATGAGCGCCGGCATAGCCATTCGCCCGTTGCGGCTCGACGAGCGCGCCGATTGGGCGCCGCTGTGGAAGGGCTATCTCGACTTTTACAAGACCTCGGTGCCGCAACAGACCTACGACACCACCTGGGCGCGGCTGCACGACCCGGACGAACCGATGTGGCTGCTCGGCGCCACCGTCGACGGCAAGTTGTTCGGCATCGTGCACTACCTCTATCACCGCTCGTGCTGGACGGTCGGCGACTACTGCTATCTGCAAGACCTGTTCGTGGCCGAGGGTGCGCGCAAGCTCGGGCTCGGCCGCGCCTTGATTCGAGGCGGTCTACCGCGAGGCGCGGGCGGCGGGCGCGAGCCGGGTTTACTGGAACACGCACGAGACCAATGCGACCGCGCGGGCGCTCTATGACACGCTTGCCGACCGGCCGGGATTCATTCAGTACCGCAAGGTGTTCTGAACGCGGGGAGGCGCACATGCTAGTGACGCGGCGGCATATGCTGGCGGGAGCGGCGGCCACATTCGCGGCCGCGCCCGCACGGGGACAGGATGCGAATTGGCCGCAACGGTCGATCCGCATCATCGTGCCGACCGCGCCGGGCGGCAGTCCCGACATCGCGTCGCGGCTGATCGGCGAGAAGATTTCAGGCCGCCTCGGCCAGTCGGTCGTGGTCGAAAGCATGACCACGGCCGGCGGTGTCGCGGGTCTTCAGCTCGTCGCCAAGGGCGCGCCCGCCGATGGCTATAACCTCGCGATGCTCACCGGCGGCTTCGCGACCCAGGCCGCGGTGCTGAAAAACCTGCCCTACGATCCGATCGCCGACTTCGTCTTCATCACCTCGGTGGTGCGCTATCCGATCGTCTACGCGGTGCCGCCGGATTCGCCGATCAAGAGCTTCAAGGACATGATCGAGCGCGCCAAGGCCAATCCGAACAAGGTCAGCTACGGCATCGTCGGCGCCGACACGCTCTACCATCTGCTCGGCAAGTGGATCGACAATCAGGCCGGCGTCGAGATGAACGCGGTGCCTTATCGCGGCACGGCGCTGGCCTTGCAGGATGTGCTCGGCGGGCGCGTCGACGTGCTGAGCGATGCGGCGACCAGCACCATCCCGCGCGTCCGCAGCGACCAGATGCGGGCGCTGGCGGTATCCTCGGCGGAGCGCTATCCGCTGTTGCCGGAGGTGCCGACCATGGCGGAGGCGGTTCCCGGCATCAAATGCGAGTCGTGGCTTGGCCTTGCCGCGTCGGCGAGCACGCCGCGGCCGATCATCGACAGATTGAACGGCGAATTCCGCCGCGCGCTGGAGTTGCCCGAAGTGAAAAAATGGGCCGAGGATTCCGGCGTGGTGCCGGCACCCTCGACGCCGGAGGAATTCCGCGCGCGTGTCGAAGGCGACGTTCGGCGGTGGACCGACGTCGTCGTTCGCAACAACATCAGCATTCAGTAAGCTTGCGGAATTATCCGCAGACCCAGACGCGTCGGACACGCGGGCCGAACGGCGTGTACACGGTTACCGGCCGGTGGCAGCCGTAGGCGCCAGCTATACCCGCGGGAGTACGGATAAAAGCCAAGGCGTGGGCCGCCCCAGCCGCGACGAAAACCGCCACCGTGCCATCCCCCGCCGCCACGTCCGCGCGCTGAGGCGTCGGTCGGCAGTGCGACAACCGCGACAATGACCGCGGCAGCACAGGCCAACAGGGGGATTTTCGCAACATATTCGTCTCCACCCTGACAGGCGCCCTTGGCAGTAGCGTCCCACAGTTCGCGGCCGCGGTCATTTCACGTTTGCGTTCGCGGCGGTGGATTGTGGCAACACCGCGGCCCAAAGGCGTGCGCTGTAATGCAGCACTATATAGCCTCCTGATAGTTTCGAATTGGTGGGAGAAATCATGTCGGCCGCCCTGGCGTTGACGCCAAAGGTTGCATCGCGCTTGTTTCTCGGTGTCGAGCGTTCGGTCTGCGGCCGACCGTGGCGGGACCGGCTCGATGAGCGCGCGACGACGCGGGCGCTCGCCATCGCGCAGCGGCACAATGTGACGGAGCTGTTGGCGCGCATTCTTGCCGGCCGTGGCGTCGAAGTCGACGAGGTCGAAGCCTTTCTCGATCCGACGGTGCGGCGGTTGATGCCCGATCCGCACACCGTCACCGCGATGGAAGAGGCGGCGCTGCGTCTCGCCGACGCCATGGCGCGCGGCGAGCAGGTTGCGATCTTCGGCGACTACGATGTCGATGGCGCAACCGCCTCGGCCTTGTTGGCGCGCTTCTTGTGCATCGGCGGCAGCGAGCCGATCGTGCATATCCCCGACCGGATCTTCGAAGGCTACGGCCCCAACATCGAGGCGATCCGTGCGCTCGCGGAACGCGGGGCGAAACTACTGGTCACCGTCGACTGCGGCACCGCCAGCATCGAGCCGCTGGCCGAGGCGCGGCGGCTTGGTCTTGATGTCATCGTCATCGATCATCACCAGGCCGACGAACGGTTGCCGGATGCGATCGTGGTCAATGCCAACCGGCTCGACGATCTTTCGGGATTGGGCCATCTCGCCGCCGTTGGCCTGGTATTCGTCACCGTGGTCGCGGTCAACCGCGTGCTGCGCACCCGCGGCTATCTGGACCGAAGCGCGGCCGGAGCCCGACCTGCTCGGCTGGCTCGACATTGTCGCGCTCGGCACCGTCGCCGATGTGGTGCCGCTCAAGGGCCTCAACCGCGCCTTCGTCGCCAAGGGACTTTTGGCGCTGCGCCGTCGCGACAACGTCGGCCTCACCGCGCTGATGGACGTGGCGCGGCTGTCGGGACCGCCCGAGCCGTTTCACTTGGGATTCCTGCTGGGGCCGCGCATCAATGCCGGCGGACGCATCGGCCGCGCCGATCTCGGTTCGCTGCTGCTGCGCACCGACGATCCGGTCGAGGCCGGCCGCATCGCCGCCGAGCTCGACCGCCTCAATGGCGAGCGCCGTGCCATGGAGGTTGCGATGCTGGAGGAGGCGCAGGCCGAGGCCAGCGCCGCGCTCGGCATCGAGGAGAAGGGCGCGGTGGTGGTGACGGCCGCGGCCAACTGGCACCCCGGCGTGGTCGGTCTGCTGGCGGCGCGTCTCAAGGAGCGCTTCAACCGCCCGGCTTTTGCCATCGCGCTCGAGCCCGGCGGCATCGGGACCGGATCGGGCCGTTCCATCCTCGGCGTCGATCTCGGCAAAGCCGTGCGCCGCGCGGTGAGCGAGGGCTTGCTGCTCAAGGGCGGCGGCCATGCCATGGCCGCGGGCATCACCGTCAAGCACGGAGCGCTGGCGGAATTCCGCGCCTACCTCGAAAGCGAACTGGCGGAGGGGGTCACTGCGGCGCGCGCCGACCAAGCGCTGTTGATCGATGGGGCGGTGAGCGCCGCAGGCGCCAATGCCGCGCTGGTCGAGACCATCGCGCGGGCGGGGCCGTTCGGCGCCGGCAATCCGGAGCCGGTGGTGGCGTTGCCCAATCACGTGGTCGCCTATGCCGATCCGGTCGGAGCGGACCACGTCCGCGTGCGGCTGCGTTCCGGCGACGGCACCATGCTCAGCGCCATCGCTTTCCGTGCCGCCGGCCAGCCGCTCGGCCAAACGCTGTTGCAAAGCCGCGGTCAGGCGCTGCATGCCGCCGGCACGCTCTCGATCGACCGCTGGAACGGTGGCGAGCGCGTGCAGTTGCGGCTGATCGACATTGCGTTGCCGGATTCATCACTCCCATGATCTCAGCCGTCATCGCCCGCGAAAGCGGGCGATCCAGTAATCGCATTGCTCGAGATCGTGATTACTGGATGCCCCGCCTTCGCGGGGCATGACAGCTTGGTTGCAAGAGAGGCGTGACAAGGCCGGTTGCAAAAGCGGATGCTGCGAGGCTAACGTGCCGCGCATACCCAACGGAATCTCTCGATGTCGAAATTGAATCTCTCGGTCGCGATCGGCGACTACGACCGCAACCGTCCGCTGATCGACGGAGCCGTGCAGATCGACGGTGTCGATCCGGTGTTCATGAAGCTCTATCCGGAGGAAATCTTCTTCCGGGCGTTCCGCTCTGAAGAGTTCGACATCTGCGAATGTTCACTGTCGAGCTTTTCGGTGAAGACCGCGGCGGGCAATTGTCCCTATGTCGGCGTGCCGGCCTTCGTGTCGCGGATGTTCCGTCATACGTCAATGTTCTGCCGGACCGATCGCATCAAGCGGCCGGAGGATTTGAAGGGCAAGAAGATCGGATTGCCCGAATACCAGCTCACGGCGAACGTCTGGGCGCGCGCCATTCTCGAAGACGATTTCGGCGTCAAGCCTTCGGACGTGCATTGGATTCGCGGCGGCATCGAGCACGCCGGACGGCCCGAGAAGATCACCATCAAGCTGCCGGACGGCGTGCGCCTCGACAGCGCGCCGGAGGGCAAGACCATCTCCGAGCTGTTGGCCGAGGGCGCGATCGACGGTTTCATGGCGCCGCGGCCGCCGGCGATTCAGAGCGAGAACATCGGCTGGCTGTTCCGCGATCCGGTGGCGGCGGCGAAAGACTACTACAAGCGCACCGGCATCTTCCCGATCATGCATCTGATCGGCGTGCGGCGGACCTTGGCCGAGAAACATCCGTGGCTGCCGGCGGCGGTGCTGAAAGCATTCGAGCAGTCCAAGGCCATAGCCACGGCGCATCTTTGGGACACCTCGGCGACCAAGGTGACGATGCCATTTACCGAAGAGCGCATCGCCGAAACGCGCGCGCTGATGGGCGACGACTACTGGCCCTATGGCGTCGAGTTCGAACCGGAAAACCCTCGACACCTTCCTGCATCACCATCACGCGCAGGGGCTGTCATCGCGCCGTCTGAAGGCGGAGGAGCTGTTTCATCCCGGCACGCTGGAGAGCTTCAAGATCTAGCGCATTTCCCACATAACTTGCGTCAATCTCCGCCGTCATGCCCGCGCTTGTCGCGGGCATCCACGCCTTGGCACCAAAGTAAAAAGTACGTGGATCGACGGGTCATAGGCGAGCGTAGCGACGCCGTCCTTCGGCCGGCTATGCCCGGCTATGACGACGGTTGATTCAGTGCAAGTGGGAAACGGCTCTAGCGCGCGCTATGCGGAGCCGCGGCTTCATCCTGATGCGCGACGCGCTGCCGGTGGCGCTTGGCTCCTGCTTTGGCTTTGGCGCGTCCGGACTTCGCGTGTTTTGTCCGCCGCGGCCGGTCCGGCTCGATCCGCGTCGTCGCCATCACAGTGGCCGCGCTGATCGGATCGGTGGTGGCGACCACGCTGGGGTCGGCGAGCTCGGTGCCACGTTCGCCTACCAGCCGCTCGTATGCCGTAACCAGGGTCATGTAGGGGTTGACGAACACCCATCCGTATTTGGTCGGAACCTGCACATCGAAGTGCACGTGATAGCTGGTGCCGGCCTCCTTCATGCTGAAGTTTGAGACCTCGCCGATAATCTCGCCTTCGTGCACGCGGCGTCCGCTCAAGAGATTGTCCGCGTCCATCCTGCGTGGGCTCATGTGCAAGTAGCGAAACCGGATATGTTCGTTCGCCGAGTTGACGAACAGATAAGCGGCCTCCTGTCGTGCCGAGCGCAGGATCACGCCATCGCGGACCGCGACGATGTTGCCACGGTGCGTGCAACGCTCCATGCCGGGCAGCGGCTTGCACGGTCCGGGTCGAATGTCCTGGCCCTGGTGCCCGATACCGGCGGGACATTGGCCGACCGGGAAACTGCGGCGTTCGCAGAAATTGTCGCGCCAGGGCAGCGCCGGCCCGAGCGTATCGTCCGACTCGGCGGCCTGCGAACGGTTGCGGCGCCGGTACAACTCGGAGGTGGCGAAGGCCGGCGCGTCCGCGAGCGGAAAGCGGATTTGCGAATAGACGGTGTAGTCCACCCGTCCGGGCTGGCTGCGAAATCCTGTGCCGGAGAGAAGCTGGCCCGGCCCATAGTAGCCAAACGAACGCGACACGGCGGTCGGGCGTTCGATCGGCAGCGGTTTCGCCGCGCGCAGACTTCGCGGCATGCCGCCGACGACGCGCAACGCGCGGAGGAAGCGAAGCGCGACCTGATCGGCGGCCCGGCAGGTCGGCATCTTGTAGCGTGAGACGCTGGCATCGAAGCAGGCGATCGAGACGACATAAGGCACGCCGAAGCGCACGAAGGTGTAGCGCAGGTTGTGTTCGAGGATCATGCGGCGGATGCCGGGGAAGTCTTCTTCGAGGCTGGACACCGGCTGGCCCTGCACCTCGGCGAGCGTCGGGGCATCGAGGTCATAGAGCAGCGCCGAGCCGGAGATCTGCACCTGGATGGGCTCGGCGAACTTGATGTCAGCCAACTCCGGCACTTCGCTCGCGCGGATGGCGAACGCGGCGTCATAGCCGGCCGGGCCCGGATAGAAAAATGTAGCGGCGTGGAAGTCGGAAAAATAACGTTCGGGATCGACCGGGGTCAGCGCCGGCGGCCTGGTCGCGCAGCAGTGCCCCGACGTCGAACGGCACCAGCACCGGCACCGGGCTGGTGGCGAGGCCGGCGAAACTGCTGCGACATCACGCCGTTCAGCCGGGTCAGGGCGGGAGCGACCGCGCGGTTGGCGCCGCCAAGCCGCGACTTGGCCGACATCGGCGCCATCGCTGGCGCGTCGACGGCCGTCAATGTGGCGATGGCCGCGGTCCAATCGATCGACGCGAACGACAAGCGTGGCGCCGACACGTTCTGCGCCGCGCTGCCGGCGCTGGCAAAGGCCAGCGCCAAACCTGAAATCAACCCCAACACTCTCACGAGGCTCTCTCATGAGGGACCATCCCCGTCCGGTAAAATAGCGGACAAAGGGGACGGCAGGCGAGCCTTGTTGTCCGGAACACCAAGAAAAAAGCCGCCCGGATGGGGCGGCTGGGGATGATGATGATAATGGCACCGAAGGTGGATGATAGGGGCCGCAAAAGGTTCTAAATCGCGGTGACGAGGATCGCCGCCGTGACGACGCCGAACAGGGCGGTCGCCCAGACCACCGGATCAATCCTGAGTTCATTCGACCAGTGAGCCATGATCATACCTATCCTGCTGCCGAATAACGCGGCGGCGCCGGAATGGTTGCGGTCTGTTCCCGGTTTAAAGCGGAAAAAACAAGAAAAAGGGGGGACGGCCGGCTCGGAGGGACTTGCATGGCCTGACGCTGCCAGCCATCAAGCGCAACATGGTTGCCGAACGGCTGGACTTACATCGACAAGCACCACGGGCGGGTGGCTGCGAGCAACGTGCGCATTTCCCTATCATCGTTTTTCAAGTGGGCAATCGAGCGTTGTCGGTGCGACGATAACCCGGTGATCGGGACTGCCAGGCTGGAGAAGTCCGCAGCACGCGAGCGGGTGCTAACCGCGGGCGTGGCGGGGGTTTATAATCGCGCCCTGTACGCTGCCGAGAAGCGCGCTGCGCTTCATGCAATGGCGGTCTATATCAAGACTGCGCTCGCCCAGGCTGCCGGTGGGAACGTCAAACTGTTGAAGCGGGCCTAGAATGGATAGCAAGATCAAAACGTTTTGCCCGGAGTGCGTCGTGGAGCTCGTCGTGCCTCGCGCGAGTTGTTTGCTTTGGCCTAGTCGCGCCGCGCGGCCGCATCATCGCAAGAGCGTGTGTCGAAAGCGATTTCGCGACGTCACATTTTCTGCGACCGTTTCAAGGCTGCTAGAGGGCGTGCGAATTACCGTGCCTCGGCTTCAAGGCTCACGTTGTCCGTCTTGATCATCGTCGGCCCTTCGCGCCATTGGCCGAGACGTTCTGCAATAATTTTCACCGAGGCCGATGCCATATCACTCAGATGCGCATAACGCGCCATCTCCTGCTGGATGCGGTCGCCCTCCGCCTTCAGGTAATTACGCACGGTCTCAAGATCGCTGATCAGCTTTTCAATCTCTGCAATCGAGGTCGCGCTCACCTTGTCAATAAGCGCGCCAATCGCTTGGTTCACGTCCCCGACCACGTCGGGCTGAGGCTTCAACCCAGCGAGGCGATCGGTGAGCCTGTCACCGCGCACGCTGTTGATGATTTCTTCTTCCATCGACTTCAGTATTGGCTCGAGTGAGATTTCCGGTTTCGAATTCATAAGTTCCTCTTGCCATCGTGATGGATTGCGCCACGCCGCTAGCGCCGGAGGTACGCGAGAAGTTTCTGCGCGATGTTGCTCACCAGTTATCGACCCATCTCAAGCTTGGCCCGGTGTGGTTCACCGGCTGGTCCGCCCAACATCCGTTGTCTGGGTTAAAGGGCAGTTAGCCGGTGAACGACGCCTGCGATACGCAGCTTTTGCCGCTGCATCGAGCCAACGTTTCCAATCTGACCGTACCTACTACCGCGCCGCGCGCTGCTTCAGATGTGAGATTGCTCCCACTCCTCCACAGCTTTTCCTGGAGCCGTCATGGCGCAACCCTGTCCCCCAGGGTCAAAGTAAAAGGCCCGCATGGTTGGCGCCGTCGGGCCTTGTGAAAGGGAGCGTCTGAGCAACGCCCCTCTCTTGCTGTCTCAAATTGACGGGCCCCGGCGGATGTAACCGCACCGGGGCCGTTAGATCATCCCCTAGTGAGTGGTGAAGGTGCTCAAGCTTTAGCCTTACGGCGAAGCCGAATGTTACGACGACAGTTAGAAACGCGGAGGGGGTCGCCAAATCAGGACCTCAAATAGAAAGGGCCCCCAACGAGGCAGGGGCCCTTTCGCAACTGATGGAAACCGATTAACGGCCCCAGTTGAACTTGTAGGTGAGCTCGCTGGTAATAGTCTGCACGAACGGCCTCATCGTCGCCGTTGCGCCAGGGAACGCAGGCGCCGTTACTGCAAACGTATCGCGGGAAAACTCAGCCAGGCGGTATTCGGTCTTGATGGTCCAACCTGGGCCAAACCACGAGAAGGCATATTCCGATCCGCCGCCCAGGAAGTATCCGGAGAAGGCGTGATTGGGCAGCGTGGCGGCAACTCCGCAACCGGCGACGGAGCAGACCCCGGTGTTACCTTGGAAGTGGGCCTCAGTGTAGCCGCCGGAAAAATAGGTCAGGAATTGCGGCACCACCAAGTAACCGATGCGACCACCGACGACCAAGCAGAGTTTTGCTTGAGCGCAAAGTTAAGACCTGTGTTCTGGTCTGACACCGTGCCCTTGATATCGGACCAGTCATAGTCACCGAAAATGCCGACGACCCAATTCGCTAATTGAGCATCATAGCCGACCTGCACCCTGCCTAACCAACCTCTGCCGCCGGTGTCGCCGTTAGTCGCGAGAGGGGCGAATCCCGGGGCGTTGGTATGCAACTCGACGTCCATGAGGCCATAGCCGACGCCACCGCCCACATAGAAGCCCGTCCAGTTCGAGACGGGCGCTACGACGGCGGGCGCAGTGTAAGCGCGCTGCGCAGGTAAATCAGCGGCTAGCGCGGTTTGCGCGGTCGCTGCTGCGGCCGCAACGCCGGCGAGCATAATGATCCGTTTGAAATTCATGACCCAGTGTTCCACGTTTTGTTCTATTGGCTGAATGAAGCCTATGGCTTGGTCGCGAGCAACAAATTCACCGGGGATTTCACTAGCTTAAAGGGGGAAAGCGGCCGATTTAATCGATGCGTGTTTTTCAGGCAACACGACCATCAATCGCCCATAGCCCAGGAAAGTTCAGCCAATCTGAGACTTTTCGCACCGGCGTGTTCACGTCATGCCAGCTTGGGACGTAACAGGGCAGCACCAAAGCGGTCCGGCCATCCGCCAGCATTACCAACTCGGTACGGTTCGCGCGGTCCACAATTCCGATGATGTCGGCAGGATTCGGGTCTTGGCGAAGCGCGCGGCCTCGTAAGCCATTTCCTTTTTGTCCCAAAAGGTCCGGGGCATCCCGTTGTGTTATGTCAAAGCCTGGTCAGTGCGCATGGCGTGATGAATAGATGATTCTAGCTGCCACCCGTTTGATCTGTGACTTTTCGCACTTCTAAGTTGCGCCCCTCCCGGCAATAGTCCAAGCGACGGACTGGGAGATTCCAATGGTCGAACACGATCAAAATGTCATCAGCCTATTCGGCGGGGAGCATATCCCCGAGGGATATCGCGGCCGTATCACCAATCGAACGATCCGGGCCCGCCCAAGCCGCTGGGTGATTGCGACGTTTCTTGCGATGTTGTTCGGATTTTCAACCGCAGCTACGGCAATCACGTTCAGGCTAAAGTCCGTAGCCGCGCAAACCGATTTCCATAGTAGCCTCCCGGCGAATTTCGGCCCGCGATCATTGGGCTACGGATTCGAAGAGGCATTATATTAGTTAGCATTCGGGCGGGTCCTTCCCTCGCGCCAATTTTTGCGCCGAACGTCTGGGTAGCGTAAATAACCAAATTCATCAAATTTGACTGGTTGTCCCTGCGGCGGCCACGCCGATAGGTTGTTCCAGCGAACCACGCTCGATGGGGCGCGACACATTGGAGGGGGGTAGTCCCTCCACCCAAGCACTTGATCAGGCTTGCAAACCCGCCGTCGGCTTGACGCCGCCGCCGGGCCGCTATAGGAACCCGCCATCGCTTGCGGCCCGGCAACGGACTTCCGCGGCGAACGTATCCCCAAAACAGGATCGCTGGCCGATCCCATCCTTAAAGGTTGGGCGGCTCGTCCCTATTTGAAATCGACCCCTGAAGTCATCATGGCCAAGCTCAGCCCGTTCAAGTTCCTGCAAGAGGTGCGCGCCGAGGCCGACAAGGTCACGTGGCCGACCCGGCGCGAGACGCTCATCACCACCATCATGGTGTTCGTGATGGTGGCGGCGGCCTCGATCTTCTTCACGGTGGCCGATCAGATCATTCGCGTCGTCATCACCTTCATCCTTGGGGTCGCCAGCTAGGCGATCAGGCACATGGCAAAACGCTGGTACATCGTCCACGCCTATTCGAATTTCGAGAACAAGGTCGCGGAATCCATTCGCGAGCAGGCCAAGCAGCGCGGGCTCTCCGAGCTGTTCGAAGAGATATTGGTGCCGAAGGAAAAGGTCACCGAGGTGCGGCGCGGCCGCAAGATCGACACCGAGCGCAAGTTCTTCCCGGGCTACGTGCTGGCGAAGATGGAGCTCACCGACGAGGCCTACCATCTGATCAAGAACACCCCGAAGGTCACAGGCTTCCTCGGCACCGACAAGAAGCCGATGCCGATCTCGGACGCCGAAGCCGATCGCATCCTGCATCAGGTGCAGGAGGGCATCGACCGGCCGAAGCCGTCGGTCTCGTTCGAGGTGGGCGAGCAGGTCCGCGTCTCGGACGGTCCGTTCGCGTCGTTCAACGGCACCGTCGAGGAGGTCGACGAAGGCCGCTCGCGCGTCAAGGTCGCGGTTTCGATCTTCGGCCGCGCCACGCCGGTCGAACTGGAGTTTACGCAGGTCGAGAAGGTATAAGGCCTGCTTGAAGGCATGGCCGGCGTCGTCGGTCATGAAAGTCGTGGGAGGTGAGGCGGTCGCCAGCCGTCAAGATCCGCACCACTAACAGGAGTGAGACATGGCGAAGAAAGTTACCGGATTCCTCAAACTGCAGGTCCCGGCCGGCGCCGCGAACCCCGCGCCGCCGATCGGTCCCGCGCTCGGTCAGCGCGGCCTGAACATCATGGAGTTCTGCAAGGCGTTCAACGCCCAGACCCAGAAGATGGAGAAGGGATCGCCGATCCCGGTGGTCATCACCATCTACGGCGACCGCTCCTTCACCTTCGAGATGAAGACGCCGCCGATGTCGCACTTCCTCAAGAAGGCGGCCAAGCTCGAAAGCGGCTCCAAGACCCCCGGCCGCGACATCGCTGGCTCCGTGACCAAGGCTCAGGTCAAGGAGATCGCCGAGGCCAAGATGAAAGACTTGAACTGCAATACCATCGAAGCGGCCATGAAGATGGTCGAGGGCTCCGCCCGTTCGATGGGCCTGGAAGTGAAGGGGTAAGGGCAATGGCAATCGGAAAACGCACAAAAGCCACTCGCGAAGGCGTCGATCCCGCCAAGGCCTATCCGCTCGCGGAAGCCGTGCAGATGATCAAGGAGCGCGCCAAGGCGAAGTTCGACGAGACCATCGAGATCGCGATGAATCTCGGCGTCGATCCCAAGCACGCCGATCAGATGGTGCGCGGCGTGGTCACCCTGCCGAACGGCACCGGACGCTCGGTGCGGGTCGGCGTGTTCGCGCGCGGACCCAAGGCCGACGAGGCGAGGGCCGCCGGCGCCGACGTGGTCGGCGCCGAGGACCTGGTCGAGAAGGTCAACGCCGGCAACATCGACTTCGACCGCTGCATCGCCACGCCCGACATGATGGGTCTGGTGGGGCGGCTCGGCAAAGTGCTCGGCCCCCGCGGCCTGATGCCCAACCCGCGCGTCGGCACCGTCACCATGGACGTCGCCAATGCCGTGAAGGGCGCCAAGGGCGGCTCGGTCGAGTTCCGGGTCGAATCCGCCGGCATCCTGCAGGCCGGCGTCGGCAAGGCGTCGTTCTCCGCAGACAAGCTGGTGGAGAACATCAAGGCGTTTGCCGATGCGGTGAACAAGGCCAAGCCGTCGGGCGCCAAGGGCCACTACATCAACCGCGTCTCGATCTCCTCGACCATGGGACCGGGCATCAAGGTGGACATGGCGACGCTCGGCGTCAGCGCCAGCGGCGGCTCGCAACGCTAAGCGCCGATCGCCGATTCGATGACGTCCCGGGCAGCAATGCCAGGGACATTTTCTATGCCTATTGCGGCTTGATCCCGGCGGCGCGGATGACCTCGCCGAGGCGCTGGGTGTCGGCGGCGATCCGCTTGCCGAATTCAGCGGGCGTGCCAACGAAGACATCGGTCGCCTGCGGCACCACGATGCGCAGGATGTCCGGATCCCGCGTCGCCTTGATGAACTCCTCGTTGAGCCGCTTCACGATCGCGGCAGGGGTGCCGGCCGGCGCCACCATGCCGTGCCACATTTCGAGGTCGAGGCCGGGGAAGCCGGCTTCCGCCATGGTCGGAATTCCGGGCTCGGCGTCGATGCGCTTCGGCCCGCCGATGGCGACGATGCGAAGCTTGCCGGCCTTGGCCTGCTCGCCGATCGAGATGTAGGACGTGAACAGGAAGTCGAGCCGCCCCGCCATGATGTCGGTCGCGGCCGGGGCGGCGCCCCGGTAGGGCACGTGAACCATCGGTACGCCGAGCCGGGTCTTGAACATCTCGCCCAAAATCTGCCCGCCGGAGCCGACGCCCTGCGAGCCGAAGCTCAGTCCGCCTGGCTTGGTCTTCGCAAGCGCAGCGAGGTCGGCCACCGTCTTCACCGGGCTGTCGGGCGGCACCACCAAGATGTGCGGAAACGAGATGATCGGCGTGATCGGCTGGAAATCCTTGACCGGATCGATATTGAGCTCCGGCGACAGGATCGGGTTGACCGACATCACGCCCATGTTGGTGAGGAACAGCGTGTAGCCGTCGGGCGCCGCCTGCTTGGTGACCTGCGCCGCGATGTTGCCGCCGCCGCCGCTGCGGTTGTCGATCACGATCGGCTGCTTCAGCGCCTCCGCGACCTTGGCGGCGACCGGCCGGATCACCACGTCGGCGCTGCCGCCGGGCGGAAACGGCACCAGCAGCGTGATCGGGCGCGACGGATAGCCGTCGGTCTGCGCGGACGCGATGGGCCCAGCGACAAGCCACGCCGCAAACCCCGCCGCGACCG
>CAWKOD010000028.1:0-69731 GCA_963850885.1 uncultured Alphaproteobacteria bacterium
CCAGAGTATAGCTCCCCGCGGCATCCGGACGCCAACCAAAAAGACACCGTAACCATCTCGGCGACCAAAAAAGCTTGAGGATGTGGATGCAGACGGCGAGAAGGAGGAGCACCATGAGTGGCAAAAAGGATGCAGAGAAAGCCAAGACCCCGACGCCGCTTGATATTTTTGTGGGGATCAAGGGTCGCCTGCCACCCGTGCCTGCTACTTGCTGGGGCGAGGGGGTCATAACGGCCCGATAATTGCTCTCGATACAGCAAAATGGGCTGTATCGTTTTTCTGACTGGCTGATTGCGTGGCTTATTGAAAAACGTCGCCGCGACGCCTTAAACTGCCGCACGCAGCGCTACCTTTGTACCGGGACTCGGGGGCCACATGCTTTCAATGCGGAACACCATACTCGCTTTCATCGCGTTCCTTGGCATCGCCGTTTTCTTGCCGGGCCACGCGATGGCGCAAGAAAAATCGATTGTCATCGCCTCAACGACTTCGACGAAAGATTCGGGTCTGTACGAGCATTTGCTGCCGATTTTCACGCAGACGACCGGCATCGCCGTGAAGGTGCTGGCGCAAGGCACCGGTCAGGCGCTCGACACTGGTCGGCGCGGCGATGCTGATGTGGTGTTCGTGCATGCCAAATTTGCAGAACTGAGGTTCCTCGCCGAAGGACACGGCGTGAAACGATTTCCGGTGATGTACAACGACTTTGTGCTGGTTGGGCCGAAGAGCGACCCCGCCGGCATCAAGGGCATGGACGACGTTGCGGAAGCGTTTAAGACGATCAGAGACAAACAAGCGACCTTCATATCGCGCGGCGACCACTCGGGCACCCATTTGGCCGAACTCGCGCTCTGGAACAAGGATGTCGGCATCAACATCGAGAAGGACAATGGTGCCTGGTACAAATCGATCGGCCGGGGTATGGACGCGACGCTCCATATGGCGAGCGCCCGCGGCGGCTATGTCCTGTCCGACCGTGGCACTTGGAGCCATTACAAGAACAAGGACGACCTGCAAATTCTGGTGGCAGGCGACAAGCGCCTGTTTAACCAGTACGCCGCCATACTGGTGAATCCGGACAAGCACCCCAATGTGAAGAAAGAGTTCGGACAGGCGTTCATCGACTGGCTGGTGTCGCCTGATGGCCAGAAGGCCATCGCCGACTACAAGATTAATGGCGAGCAGCTATTTTTTCCGAACGCTAACGATCCGAACGCATGAGTTGGCTGTCAGCCGCCGCCTCAGCTGGATAGACCGGCTTTATCTTACGCGCGGCGGCTCGCCCAACTCAACGCGCACTTTTCTGGATGGCGCTCATCAGCGTCTCGCCACCGCGCTTCTTGCAATAGCTGCTGACGGCCGTTCTGTTGTTTGCGTACCGTTGGAAGTCGAATACCGGCTGTGCCCTCGAGGCGCGGAAGTAGCCGCTCATCCAGGCGGCAATCATGTTCCGTCGCTCAGGGTCTGAACTCAAATACTGTTTGCAGGTGATCAGCGACATGTCGACCTTGATCTGGCCCCCAGGCGCTGGTTGCGGAATGGAACGCTCCAAGGCTGCGATGACTGTCGCGCCCGGCGAAGTGGTGCACCATTGCCGGACACTGGCGACATTCCTCGCAAAGTCGTCGAAGCCGACCGAGACGTAACCGAGTTTGTAGTTGAACCAGCCGCTCATCCAGGCCGAAAAGGTGCTGGCTTGGCTGGCCGGCATGGCCAAATAGTCCGCACAGGTGATCCGCGTCATATCCAAGGTCACCTGCGCGTGGCCTGGAACAGGCGCCGCTATCGCGCCAACAAACAGCAACAACATGAGCTTACGCATCTGCAGTCCTCCGTGGGAGTTATGCACGTCGGAACAACAGGCATTGCCCGATGTCGGGCTAGCCCTTGGTAATAGCCGGGGCAGCGTCTACCCTTATCAACGAAAGCAACCGCCCAAGCTCAGCCCGGCGCGACCGAACTGGGGGCCGGTGCCTGGTCTTTTTTCACCGTGTCTGAATAGCCCTGGGGCAAAATACTGTACTTATGTACAGGTCTAGTTATATCGGGACTGCCCATATCCGCTCTGGGGTCATTAAGCAAGACTGCATCTGGCTTTGGCCATGTCCGGCCTACCCCCTCAAAGCGGACATGCGGTGGAGCGGTTGGGATGTCCAGTCCGATCCGTTGAAGTTGAAAGTTGCAGGCGACGAATTTTTCGCGAAAATACAACACGGAGCAAATCGCCAATTCGATACCCTTAATCGCGTTACCGAAATCGCCTGGTGGTTTGGCGACGCCAGACCCGCATCTTTACTAAATGCGCGCCTGGTACTGGAATTTTTATTATCGGTGCAAAACGACTTTTGCACAATCTGCCATTCGCGACCGAATGCACTGCAGCAAGCCGGCATCTTCATTCGGCCATTTTGACGGCCCGGCCGAGCAGGAAATAGGTGTCCATGGGGCCTTTCCTTTGACATCAACGCTGCCGTGCGGCTCCAGCCGAAAGCGTTCGTGGATGTGTCGGTGGGTTGCAGCCGATACCTGAATACAGTTCGGCAAGCTGTGGGATCCATTCGACTGGCGATGTTCACCGCGTCACCCCAGATGTCGTAGGCGAATTTGTGCGTCCCGATCATCCCGCCACCACGTCGCCCGAATGGATGCCGATGCGTATCTGCAGTGGGGTGGCCAACTCGCGATTCATTCGCTCGACCACCTCGATCATCGCCAAAGCCATGTCGGCTACCGCATGCGCGTGGTCCGCTCGCGGCTCGGGCAAGCCGCCCACCAACATATAGGCGTCTCCGATCGTCTTGATCTTCTCTATCCCGAGCCTCAGCGCCAGCCGATCAAATTCCGAAAACAGTTCGTTAATAAGACGAACCAAATCCGCTGCCGAAAGCCTAGACGAAAGTTTGGTGAACCCGACTAGGTCGGAGAACAGAATTGTCACATTCGACAGTTGGTCCGCAATGACGGTCTCGCCCCCCTTCAAACGCGAGACGATCTTCTTCGGCAGAATGTTAAGAAGCAGTCGCTCCGAACGCTCCTTTTCGATCCGCAGGGCCTCGACCATCTCCCGCTCCCGGTCGCGCAGGTGTTTCTTCTCAAGCGATGAACCAACCCGGGCCCGCAACAGGACGGGATCGAACGGTTTGGCAAGGTAGTCGTCGGCGCCGGCCTCGATGCAGCGGACGATCGAGTTGAGTTCGGTCAACGCCGAGATCATGATGACGGGAATTTCCCGAAATCGTGGATCATTCTTGAGCAAGGTGAGAACGTCATATCCGCTGACGCCCGGCATCATCAGATCGAGCAGCACGAGATCGAGGACCTCTTTTTCGATCAGAGCGAGCGCGGTAGCGCCATCTTTGGCTTGCAGCACCGTGTGTCCCTGGCGTTGCAAGCGACGGGAAAGAAGGTCTCGGTTCGACGCATTGTCGTCCACCACCAGGATTCGGCTGGGCTGTACGGCCGCGCGGTCGGCTTCCTTGTCGGCGATGGGGCGGACCGCCTTGAGCAGGCTCTCGACCATTTTCACCGGTGCGTCGGCCTCGGTGGCGGCCGCGCCCGTGCCATCCAATGGCGGGGCATCGCTCCCGGAAAACGCCACCAGCCCGTCGATCCGGTCGAGCAGCAGAGTTGCCTCTCCCAGCAGCTTGTCGAGATCGGCAACCAACGCGTCCGCATTGCCGTCTGCTGCGTCCTCGCGCAGCATTTCCCCATATCCCTTGATCGCGTTGATCGGAGTGCGCAGGTCGTGGCGCAACGTCCGGCGATACTCCGCCGGGTCGGTGTCGCCAGCGGCGTGGCGGACGGCTGCGGGATCGAGCAGGCTGACGATGAGGCGATGCAAAGTCCGGCTGGCATCGAGGATGCGCTGAAGATCGTCAATCGACTGCCCGCGGTCGGGCCTGCACCGCGTCATCCATCAAGATCTCGGCGTAGCCCATGAGGGCGATCGCGGGCGCGCTCAATTCCTGCCGCACGTAGGCAACGAGCGCCCGTTCCATTCGCCGGTCGGCGCGCTGGTTGGCTCGATCGGTCGTGGCACTCTCCCGTCGCAACGCAGGCGCGATCGCTCAGGCCGCCTTGGTCGCAAGCAAGGCTGCGATCTTGCCGAGCAGGCGCGTTATTTCGACCGGCTTGGTGTCGTAGTCGTCGCAGCCAACCTCCATTGCCTGCTCGCGATCGCCGGCCATCGCGTGCGCCGTCAGCGCGATCACCGGGATTTTCCGGGTCGCATCGTTGGCCTTGATCCGGCGCGTCGCCTCCCAGCCGTCGATCACCGGCAGGCTCATGTCCATCAGGATGAGGTCTGGCAATTGCGACGTCGCCATATCGACGCCCTGTTGCCCGTCGATCGCAATCGACACTTCGAAGCCGTTGCGGACCAGCCGGCGCGAGAGCATGTCGCGGTTCATTTCGTTGTCTTCAACCAGCAGAATTTTTGCCATGCTTTCCCCGCTATTGTTTTCTCATGCTCGATCTTCAGTTGGTGACAGACTCCGCCTCACGGGCGGGTTGTCGCGCCAAGCGTCCGCGCACGACGGCGGCGAGTTCAGTCAGATACGTCTGATCTTTGGTGACAACTCCGTCGGTCTGCCCGCTCAAGATGCGGGCATCCTCCCTGGTCAAATCCTTCGCGGTCACCACAATGACCGGCACATTCGCAAACGCCGGCCGCGCACGCAGCTCGCGCAGAAACTCGAAGCCGTCCATCTCCGGCATCATCAGGTCGAGCAAGATCAGGTTTGGAACCGGATTGTTGGCGAGCCAATTGAGCCCATCGCGGCCGTTGACCGTCGCGTGCGCCTCATATCCCATGCTCGTCAGCGAATGACAGAGCGCCTCGCGGGTCGGCAGGTCATCTTCGACGACCAAGATCGACGCGTTGCTCGGACTGGCGCAATGCTCGCGCAGGATCGCGGTCAAGCGCGCTCGATCCACGGGCTTGGTCACAAAATCGGCGGCGCCCAATGGGATCGCCATGCCGCGCTCGTTGAGGACCGTCACCATGATCACGGGTATGTCGCGCAGTCCGGCATCGGCCTTGAGCTCCCTGAGCGCGCCCCAGCCATCCATATGAGGCATCAGCACGTCGAGCGTGATCGCTTGTGGCCTGTGCCGGCGTGCGAGCGCCAGTGCCTGGACCCCGTCGCCTGCCGCGATGACGCGATAGCCTTCCTTTTCGAGGGTCTTGCTCAGCAGGTTGCGCATCGACGAATCGTCGTCCACCACCAGCACGGTCGCGCGCCCGTCTGCCGCCGTTGTCAGCGGCGCGGACGACTCCGCGGCAGCCGGCGCAGCACCATGATCCGGAAGGCGGATGGTGAACGTCGAGCCTTTGCCGTGCGTGCTCTCGACCGTGACGTCACCGCCCAGCATGATGCAGAAGCGCTTGGTGATGGCGAGCCCAAGGCCCGTGCCGCCGAAGCGTTTGGTGGTCGAGGCATCCGCCTGGCTGAACGCCTGGAACAGCCGGCCGAGTTGTTCTTCCGTCATGCCAACGCCGGTGTCCGATACCCGGAAGCAGACCTGCGCATCCTTCTCGCGCGCCACTGTCACCGTCAGCACGCCCTTGGTGGTGAACTTGTTGGCATTGCTCATCAGATTGAGCAGGCATTGCTTGACCTTGGTCTGGTCGGAACGGAAGCTGCCGATATCGGCCGGACAGATCACCTCGACGGCGTTCTCATTCTTGTCGGCGAGCGGCTTGACGATCGACAGCACCTCCTTGACCAGGGCCTGGATGTCGACCGGCTCGATGAAGACATCCATCTTGCCAGCCTCGATCTTCGACAGGTCGAGAATGTTGTTGATCAATCCCAACAGGTGCCGGCCGGCGCGCTCGATCTTCTGCAAGTCGTCGATCGCCGCCTTATCGTCCTTGTCGGCGGCGTCTTCCTGCAGGATTTCGCTGTAGCCGATGATCGCATTCAACGGCGTGCGCAGCTCGTGCGACATGTTGGCGAGGAAACTCGATTTTGCCTGATTGGCTTGGTCAGCCTGCTCCATAGCCCGTTCGAGCTCGGTCTGGCGCTGTTTGAGCTCGGTGATGTCGGTATAGACCGAGACGGTGCTGCCATCCGGCATTCGCCGCTCGCTGATGCGCACCCAAGCGCTGTTGTACTGATATTCGGAGAATCCTTTGGGATCCGCGTGCTGCCGCATGCGTTCGGCGATCCAGCCATCAGGCGTCTTGCCGTCGAGGTCAATCAGCTTGCGATCGACGACAGCGCGCAAGATCGCTGTAAATGGAATCCCCGGGACGATCAGATCGGCAATGCGAGGATAGAGGTCACGGAATTTGCTGTTGCACAGCACGAGACGGTCGTCCGGACCATAGAGGACGAAACCGTCGGAAATTGTCCTCAGCGCCGTCTCGATCAAGCGACGCTGACGGTCGCTTTCGTCCGCCAGTCGGGTCCGCTCCACGATGCTCTCGCGAAACAGCTGCAGCGTCTTGGCCATCAAACCGATTTCATCGCCTGACGCCGGCGGAATCGGGGTATTCAGGTCACCCGCCGTAATTCCGCCCATTGCGGCAGTGACCTGGCGCAACGGAACCAGGATTGAGCGCAGGATCACGAGGGTCGTCGCGATTCCCAATATGATCGTGAGGACAACGAGGATATACGCGATACGCGTTGTTTGCGCGACATCGGATACGACCTGATCCCGTGCTCGAACCACTTCACGATTGAGATCGTCGACGATGGCCGACAGCCGATCGTTGATGCGTACACTGTGTTGACGCGCCTCGGCCAGAAGGGTGTTGCCAAGGACACGCTGGTCGTCGGTGTATTGCTCGACCGCCTGTAACGCAGCTTCCTCGAAATTGGCGACCTGTCGTTTCAGCGCCGCCGCCTCATCAGGCTTGCTGACTGCGAAATCGTCCAACCGTCGGAGCAGGCGTTCTCGCGTGGCTTTCGCATTGACTTCCGATTGACGCAGCTGACTGACCGCGAGATCGGTGGTCCAATAGCGAAATTGGCCGAATATGTTGCGAACGTCCTGAGCGATATCAATGAGCTCAGCCAGTTCCACATTATGCGCGACGGCGCGGGAATTGTCGGCCAGCTTTGTGGTCAGATAGTAGATTGCGCCGGCGATCATGAGTATCAGTGCGCCGGACAGAAATAGCAGCCGGCTCCTGATACTGAAGTTCTGAAGCATAATCGCTCCTTCGCCGCGAACCGGCGCCTCGCGTCAGCGGTAAAGCGTAATGCTGATGATTCCGCCGAGGTTACCCTCGCTGGCACCTTCTTTCGGATAACCCGTAACGTCGTTCTCGCCTTTTGGGCTGCCGTGGCAACGCAGGCAGGACGCCGAGTAATACATCGGCACCAGAGTGCGGAACGCTGGGCGGCCCTTGCTTTCGGCGGCCGCGGCGTAAATTTGCCCTTTGGGCCAACTCGCCGACAAGAGCTTCTCGCGAATAATGCTGGTTTCCCAAGTGTCCGGTCGGGACTTTCGGTTTCGGACCAATTCCGGTGGGGCGGTGATCTTGATTTCGGCATCCCCCTCGGCGCCCTTGCTAAATCTTTCAATGATCAGGCGGCCGAAGGTCGATGGAATGAAGCCTTTGAATCCGATGCCGCTTTGATTGATGGATTTCTGGTTGGCATCCATGATCTCGACGATGGCATTCATTTCGATGCCGAGAAGGCGGCCGTGTCGGGAGTTCGGGTCGATCTTGAGCGGATCGGAGCCGGTGGCTTCTTGAAAGAGCTGCTGCGCTTGCGCGAGGACGGTCTTTCCATCGAGACCCTTGTTCCCAATATTGGCATTGTCGATATGGTCCTGATGTTTCGAAATCACGGCGAGGCCGGCGTTCACCATGGCCGCCAGGCTCTTCGCAATCGTCGTTTCCTCGTCTGCCTCGGCGGCCGATCCGACGACCGAGTAGCCGACCGCCACGCCGGATAATGCCAACATCACGACGAAGGCATATAAAAATGTCTTGTTAGACTGAACCGCCATCTGTACCTCCAATCGGGCAATATGTTAGCCTGTTTTTGGGAAATAGTGCAGGCCCGCGGCGCTCAACGTGCACGCACGGCGACCATTGCCGGACCAGCCCGCAGGCCGCACCTTCACTTGTTGCGCGAGAGGTTGGAGTTGCTTGGCCCACGCTTCCGGGCAACCCGGAAAATCGCTACCATCGACTTAAGTTCGGGCACATCCGGGGAGCTCCCGGTTCTTCAGGACAGACGCGCGGTATGGCCGAAGGTTTCCGCGCCGATCATCGCCCCTCGTCATGGCGATGAATGGGAGGTTCGCCAATGGTTGCACTCAGCGTTAATGGCAAGACCTACGACGTCAACGCCGATCCCAACACGGATTTGCTTTGGGTGCTACGTGACTATGTTGGCTTGACCGGCACCAAATACGGCTGCGGCATCAAGCGCTGCGGCGCCTGCACGGTGCATGTTGACGGCGTTGCGGTGCGCTCATGCTCGGTGCCGCTGAGCGAGGTCGTGGGCAAGCGGATCACCACGATCGAGGGGCTCGCGCAGAACGGCGTGCTGCACAAGGTGCAGAAGGCCTGGCTCGAACATCAAGTGCCGCAATGCGGCTATTGTCAGTGCGGGATGATCATGGCGGTAGCGGCGCTGCTCAACGAAAAGCCGAAGCCAACCGATGCCGACATCGACCGCAACATTACCAACATCTGCCGCTGCGGCACCTACCAACAGGTACGCGAGGCGATTCACGCCGCTGCGAACGCGTGAAAAGGGAGGCCGTCATGAATTCCATGCGGAAAATGAGTCGCCGCAGCTTTGTCGTGACCGCTGCCGCAGCCGGTGGCGGGCTTGCGCTCGGCTTCGACATTCCGTTCGGCGGCCCGCCCGTCGCTCGCGCCCAGGATGGCTCGCCTGAGATCAACGCCTGGGTGGTGGTCAAACCCGACGACACCGTGGTTATCCGCGTTGCCCGCTCGGAGATGGGGCAGGGCACGGCCACCGGCCTCTGCCAGCTTGTCGCCGAAGAGCTCGAATGCGACTGGTCGAAGGTCACCTGGGAATATCCCACGCCCGGCCAAAGCGTCGCCCGCAATCGCGTCCGTGGGGCGATTTTGCGACTGGCGGCAGCCGCGGCATCCGCGCGTCGCATGAATACGTGCGTCAGGGCGGCGCCGTCGCGCGCGAAATGCTCAAGCAGGCCGCGGCCAACCAGTGGCAGGTGCCGGTTTCCGAATTGACCGTGGCCAATGGCGTGATCAGGCACCAGGCTTCGAACCGCAGCACCAACTACGGCAAGGTGGCGGAGGCCGCCGCCAAGCTTACGGCGCCGGATCCGAAATCGATCAAACTCAAGGACCCGAAGGACTGGAAGATCGCCGGCAAGCCGGTGGCGCGGCTCGACATGCTGAACATGATCACCGGTCAGCAGGTCTACGGCGCAGATCTGAAGCTGCCCGGAATGCTCACGGCGTCGATCAAGGACTGCCCGGTGTTCGGCGGCAAGATCAAGAGCTTCGATGCCGCCAAGGTCACGGGCATGCCGGGCGTCAAGCATGTGCTCAAGGTGGGCGAGACGGCGGTCGCGGTGGTTGCCGACACCTGGCCGCAGGCCAATGCCGCGCTCGACGCGCTGCCGATCGTCTGGGACGAGGGCGAGAACGCCAAGGTGTCGAGCGAATTGATCGCCGCGTGGCTGAAAGATGGCCTCGATGCCGAGCAGGCTTTCGTTGGGAACCAGAACGGCGACGCCAAAGCGGCCATCGCTGCCGCGGCAAAAAGGGTCGAGGCGGTCTATGCCTATCCTTATCAGAACCACGCGCCGATGGAGCCGATGAACGCAACCGCGCGCTATACCGCGGACAAGTGCGAGGTGTGGGTGCCGACGCAGAACGGCGAAGCATCGTTTGCGGCGGTGCATGGCGGCATCGGGCCTGCCCGCGGACGAAATGCGAGGTGCACAAGATCAATCTCGGCGGCGCTTTCGGCCGGCGCGGAGCCTGTTCCAGGACCATGTGCAGCAGGCCGTCAACATCGCAAAGCAGATTCCCGGCACGCCCGTGAAGCTCATGTGGTCGCGCGAGGAGGACATGACCCATGACCACTATCACCCGGTCATGCAGTGCAAGCTGGTGGGTGCGTTCGACAAGGACAACAAGCTGACCGGCCTGCACATGCGGCTGTCGGGGCAGTCGATCTTTGCCGCGTGCGTCCCGCAGATCCTGGAGCAGCAGAAGGGGCGCGACCCGGCGGTGTTCCAGGGCGTTCGTCGAGGCCGGCGAGCACGCATTCGGCTACAGCGATTCCGAACTTGCTGGTCGACCATTCCATGCGCAACCCGCACGTGCCTCCGGGGTTCTGGCGCGGCGTGAACGCCAACCAGAACGCCATCTTCCTGGAATGCTTCATGGACGAGCTCGCCCACGCCGTCGGCCAGGACGCGCTCGAATTCCGACGCAAGCTGATGAGCGAAGCACCCGCGCAACCTGGCCGTTCTCAACGCGGTGGCCGAGCGCATCGGCTGGGGCAAGCCGGCACCGCAAGGCATCTATCGCGGGCTCGCACACATGAAGTCCTACGGCAGCTATGTCGCTGGCGCGGCGGAAATTTCCGTCGTCGGTGGCAACAAGATCAAGATCCACCGCATCGTCGGCGCTACCGACTGCACCTACGCGATCAACCCGGCGCAGATCGACCGGCAGGTGGCGGGTTCATTCGTCTACGGCCTGTCTGCGCTGTTCTATCAGGAATGCACCGTCGAGGACGGCCGCATCGTGCAGACGAACTTCGATACCTACAACTCGATGCGCATCGCCGAAATGCCGAAGGTCGAATCGATCCTCATGCCGGCCGGAGGTAGCGGCCCCTGGGGCGGCGTGGGCGAGCCGACGATCTGCGTGGCGGCGCCTGCGGTGCTCAATGCATACTTCAGGGCAACGGGCCAGCGCATCCGTTCATTCCCGCTGAAGAAGCACAATATCCAGATGGCTTGACGCCGCCTTGAAAGTGTCAATTCAGGATGGTCGGGCGCTTAGGCCGGGCGCCGTGATGGCTTCACCACATCGATGGGCGAATGAATGTTTCGCAATGCGTCATTTGACGATGGCAAATCGACGCGATGGGTCAATCACGTCGATTTCGGCCGATCCGTGCCATGTCCGGGTTACCCCCGATAGATGGGGTAATCGGCCGGCAGCTTGTGGATAGCTGAAGATATTGGGTGCTGCGCGCAAGCGTCTTCAGCCGCTTGCTCTCTTCGCTCGAGCGATGCTGCGCAACGATCCGTTTCTCGATCGATCCGATCATCGTCTGCACAGCCTGAAGCTGAGCCGCCAGCACCATCAGACTGGCATGAGCATCGACCGGCAAGCGTGGAGCTCCATCTTGGGCGACGATCGCCAACAACTCCTTGACCCCTTCGCGTCCCTGCGCAGCCGCTATGCCGAGCTCCGCCAAATGCGCCCGCAAGGCATTGATCAACTGGGTTCGTTGCCCCATCAGAAGATCGCGTGCCCGATGCTGCATCAATCGAGCCTGCTGCTCGGCCGACTTGACCGGTACGAACCGCATGGTTGGGCGCCGCACCGCCTCGCAGATCGCCTCAGCATCGGCGGTATCGTTCTTGTTGCGCTTAACGTAGGCCTTTACATCCTTCGCCGGCATCAGCCGCACCTCATGACCCAGCTTGGTGAGTTCACGCGCCCAATAGTGCGCCGTCGCGCAGGCCTCCATACCGATAAGGCACGGTGCCAGATCTTTGAAAAACGCGATCACCTGGCCGCGGCGAAGTGGCTTCCTGACGACGACCTTCTCGGCCGCATCAATGGCGTGAACCTGGAATACGTTCTTGGCGATATCCAAACCGATCGTAGTAATTTGCATGTCGAGAGCTCCCTGATGTGATTCGTCGCAACGAGCACCCTAGGGCAGCTCGTTGCTGGGAGCGGGCGCCGTCCACCACATCATTAGCGGCCAACGCAGCGCCAAGTATTAAGTTTGTTCTCGGCCCGAAAATGGACGTCCGCGAGGGGGAACAAATTCGCCCACCAGACTAGGTTTTCTTTTACCCTCAAACTTTGACATAAGAGGCGGAAATCCACCTCTCCCATGGGAGGCAGCAACAATGTCGAAGATGCTTGTTTTAATTTCTGCGCTGGCTCTGTTGTCATTATCGGAATTTACATTTGCTCAGGGCGGAACGTGCGAGGCGAGATGCAGCGCAAGATGCGAAAAGGCTCAGGGCAGTGTGGGCTCCGCTCAAGGAGCAGTAAGTCGTTGCGTGGGAATTTGCCTCGGGAATTGCCGAGTAACCAGAGCAAAAAAGAAACAAGCAGCTAGACCTCTGGCTATCGCTGCCAGCGCATCGCTGTGTCAGCAAGCACGCATGACCTACGCGGCGTTGACGTAGCTAGACCATCACGGTCTGGAGAGCTTATCGTTGGCTCGACCGGACAGAGGCGCACTGATCGATCAAGGCAATCCTAACAGCAGTGGGCGCCGGGCGGGTGCCGTCTGCCACAAATGGGGCATTCCGATGTGGATCCTGATGTACGTCTTCTCCTACTCAGTCAGTCCGGCCGCTACAAACGACAGGGCGGAATGGAGGCTCCTCCCAACCGTGGTGTTCCAGGAATTCTCGAATGAAGAGCGATGCAAGACGGCCAAGTCGAAACTTGAGGACAGCTTAAAGGAAGCGGGAGCCAGGCTAAAAAGTGGTTTAGAAGACCTGAAGAGCCTGGGTCAGGCTGACCCAAAGCAGATCATCATTGCCTTTAATGTGGAATGCCTTCCGAAATAAGGTCGGCGACCACGACCGCGTGATATCACATCGACAGACAGGCGGCAACACCTGGCTCGAAACGGCGTCAAAATAGATTCCGATCATCAGACGCTGTGCCCCCAAGAGATGGGGTAATCGGCCGGCGGCTTGTGGATAGCTGAAGATTTTTGGTGCTGCGCTTCAGGCTGATGGTGAAACGAGGTCCGCGTTGAGCGGCCTCAAGCATTAGAAGGAGAAGCGCAGCATGGACCATTTTGTTGGAATGGACGTTTCGGTCAAGGACACAAGCATCTGCATTGTGGATGACACGGGCAGGATCGTTCGGGAAGTGAAAGCGGCGAGCGAACCCGAGGCTCTGCTGGCGGTGCTGACAAACCCCGCCTACCGCTTCAAGCGGATTGGATTGGAAGCTGGACCGCTGTCGCAATGGCTGTTCAGCGCTCTCGCCGAAGCGGGCTTGCCCGTAATCTGTGTCGAGACGCGGCACATGCGGGCGGCATTGAAGGCGCAGATCAACAAGACCGACCGCAACGATGCCCGTGGCATCGCGCAGATGATGCGGGTTGGGCTTTACCGTCCAGTGCATGTGAAGACGCTGCGCAGTCAGAAACTGCGGATGCTGCTGACGCATCGCCAGTTGTTGCAATCCAAGGCCATCGCCGTTGAGAACGACCTGCGCGGCACGTTGCGCAACTTCGGCCTCAAGTTCGGCATGGTTGGGAAGGTAAAGTTCGAGGCCCGGATCAGGGAGCTTGTCGAGAACCTCCCGGACTTGGCCGTTCTGGTCGAACCGATGCTCATTGTCCGGCGGGTGCTGCGCGAACAGATCGTCATCCTGCATCGCCGCCTGTTGGCCATCGTCCGGGACGATGAGGTGTGCCAGCGCTTGATGACGACCCCTGGCGTTGGCCCCGTGGTGTCGCTGACCTATCGCGCCACCGTCGACATTCCGGCTCGCTTCCGCAAATCCAAGTCCGTCGGGGCGGTGTTTGGGCTGACGTGCGCCAAGTATCAATCGGGTGAGGTGGATTGGGACGGCAGAATATCGCGCTGTGGAGATGAGATGATGCGGACGATGCTCTACGAAGCAGCTCAGGCCATGATGCGCTCCAAGAAATGGTCTTGGCTCAAGGCCTGGGCGATGCAGATCGCCCCGCTCGATGACAAAGGTTGTCGATGCGCGTTCGAAAACATGCCAACCTCCATTGGGTATCTCACGGACGATCCTTTTCGGTCGCTGGCAGGCGCTGTTAAGAGAATGGGTGGATACGCCAAGAACAAAGCGCCCTTCAGTGAATTGCCGACGAGAAGCGCGTCGGGGCGCTCACGTACAAAAGCCGCCGAAACCGCATCGATTTCGCGGCTACTGCTGGCGTTGTAGATTTCGATTTCCAGCCCCATGGCGCGCAATGTGTGGCTGGCTTGCCGAGCCGTAGCGGCGAAGCCGCGAATTTTCCAGTCCGCCTTCGCCAAGGCTACGGCGGACGCCCGCCGACTGAGGCTTTGCGCGCCGAAGCTGCGAAGGCGGGTGGTGCCGGTGGAGGGAGTCGAACCCCCATGCCTTTTGGGCGATCGATTTTGAGTCGATTGCGTCTGCCATTCCGCCACACCGGCCAAGAGGTTAGCTATAGCCTCCCGGACCGAATTTGGACAATAGACATCCCCGGCTCGGACAAATTGAGCTTGAGCCATTGGCCCGGTGGATCGACACATTTGCGGCGGAACGGTATGCGAAGCCTTTCGCCGGCAGGGAACAAGCATGCTCGCACGAACGCTCGATCAGGCCCGCGCCCAGCCGGCCACCACCGCGGCCATCGTCATCGCCAGCGTCGGCGTTCTGACCATCGCGGGGTTCTTCACCTTCCAATACGTGCTGGGCTATCCGCCTTGTCCGCTGTGCCTCGAGCAGCGCTATGCCTTTTATATGTCGGTGCCGCTCGCCGCGATGATCCTGCTCAGGCTTTCGGTCGGCTTCTCGCGTAAGGTTATTACCTTGGCGCTGCTCGCGATCGCGGCCGCCATGCTGTGGAACGCCGGGCTCGGCGCCTATCACTCCGGGGTCGAGTGGCACTGGTGGCAGGGCCCGACGGATTGCTCGGGCGCGATCCCGAACTTCAGCGCCGGCGGCAGCCTGCTCGATCAGATCAACAAGACCCGGGTGATCCGCTGCGACGAGGCAGCGTGGCGCTTTCTCGGGCTTTCGCTCGCCGGCTACAACGTTCTGGTGTCGCTGTTCCTTGCTGGCGTCGCCGCCTGGGGCGCCGTTGGCGCGTGGCGGATGCCGGATCGCGACCCTTCGGGCTCAACAGCCGAATAGCCTGGCCCCGCTGGGGTTGATAATGTGAAGGGCCCGGATTAACGGGCGCCGCAAACCAACGTGTTTGCCAACCGGGAGGATCTTCATGTTGCGTATCGTTGTGTCCACTGTTGCGCTCGTGCCGGTATCCGGCTTGCGGCGCAGACCCGCGAGATCGTGCGCAGTTCGCCGACGCTGATGCTCTACGCATTGGAGCATCCGGCTGACGTGACGTCGGCCGGCATTCAGAAGCTTGACGGCCGCTCGCTGCCCGCCATCACCCTCAAGGTCGGGCAGTACAACTATACGGTCCTGTTCGACCGCAAGACCAAGCTGCCGGCGGCGATCCGCTCGAAGGACGACGACAACATCGCCGGCGATTCCAACTTCGACCTGGTGCTGAGCGATTGGAAGGCGGTCAACGGCGTGCAGATGGCGCACACCAAGTCGGACCGGGTCAACGGCGTCGAAGTCGTGCGCTACGCCGAGAAAGAGGTCTCGGCCAACGCGCCGATGCTGGCGAGCCTCGGCACAGTGCCCGACGAGATCAAGGCCAAGGCCGCCAAGGGTCCGCCTAGCGGCAGCAATGTGCCGTACCAGTGGGTGCTGCGCCGCATCTACCTCGCGCGGCTCCTCGACAGCGACGGCGTCATCGTCCCCGACGGCGGCAGCCTCAAGCTTGTCGAGCTTGCTCCGAACGTGCAGCACGTCCAGGGCGGCTCGGCGAACAACCTGATCGTCGCGATGAAGGACCATCTCGTCATCTTCGACGCGCCCTACGGCGAGCAGCAGTCGCGTTGGGTCATCGACGCCGCCAAGGCCAAGTATCCCGGCAAGCCGATCAAGTTTCTGGTGCTGACTCATCATCACATGGATCACGCCGGCGGCATGCGGACCTACGTGGCCGAGGGCGCGACGGTGGTGGTGCCGCAGGGCTCCCGCGCCGTGTTTGCCAAGGACGCGCGGGCGCCACACACGGTTGCCCCCGACGCCCAGCAGAAGGCCGGCAACAAGGCAGCCAAGATCGTCGAGGTCAAAGACACCATGGCGATGAAGGACGACACGATGGAAATCTCGCTGATGAACATTCCGAACCCGCACGTGGACGGCATGATCATCGCCCATCTGGCCGGCCCGAACATCGTCTATGTCACCGACCTGATTTCGCCGCGCGGCCCGATCGGCCGCAACCCGCAGACGGTCGCGGTCGGCGACGTGCTGCGCAAGGCCAACATCACCGGCGCCACCATCGCCGGCGGTCACGGCACCACGGCGAAGCAGTCCGAGATTGGTCAGGCGCTGGCGGCGAACTAGCCAACGCGGGTGGTAAGAAAGCCGCGGCGCTCAATGGGCGCCGCGGTTTTGTTTTGAGTGTCGCTAATTGCACCAAGTACATGCAAACTGTTCGTCCCGTCCCGAGCGAGCGTCAGAGATCATGCGCGCTTGATGCGTTGATTTCGTCGCAGCTTTTGCTGTTAAATTCCAGCAGCCCGCCAGCGCTCTGCACCCAATACAACATTGGCTTGTTGGGAACCGAGGAGCTGTGACAAGCGGAGAAGCCCGAATGGAATTGCAGCCGCCGCCCACACAAACCGAAGCCCAGGCCGCACCGTCGAGCGCCAAGGCTGAAAGGTCTGCCAACGTTCCGGCCATCATCGTCGGCGTGGTGATCGCCGCCGTCGCCACCCTGTCGATCTATTATCTGGTGCGGGGCCAGCCGTTGCTGGTGCAGGGCGAGGTGGATGCCACCCGCTTCGACATCGCAGCGCGGGTCGACGGGCGCGTCGGCGAGATACCGGTGGCGCGCGGGCAGAATGTTGCCGCCAACGCGGTGCTGGTGCGGATCGACAATCCCGAGACGATCGCCAAGCATGAGCAGGCGCTGGCCGCCAAGGTCGTCGCCGATGCGCAGCTCGCCAATATCAATGTCGGCACGCGGGCAGAGGTCATCGCGGCGCGCAAGGCCGCGCTCGATCGGGCGCAGGCGGCCCTTGTGCTGGCGCAGAAGACCTACGAACGCGTCCGCCAGTTGGCGGAGCGCGACAATGCACCGCAGGCGCGGCTCGACCAGGTGACCGATAGCCTGCATGAAGCCGAGCGCGCCGTGGATCAGGCCAAGTCGGCCTACGAACAGGCGGTCAACGGTTATACGCGCGAGGAGCGCGAGATCGCGGTGGCGAATGTCGGCAAGGCGCTCGCCGACATCAAGGCCGTCCAATCGATCATCGATCAGATGGTGGTCTACGCGCCGGTGGCCTCGCAGGTCTACCAGCGCAACGTGGAGCCCGGCGAATATGTCTCGCCCGGCGTGCCGCTGGTCACGCTGGTCGATCTCGACGACCTGTGGATCCACTTCGACCTGCGCGAGGACCTGGTCAAGACGCTCAAGGTCGGCGACCGCTTCGACGTCCGCGTTCCGGCGCTCGGCGACCGCCGCATCACCGTCGAGGTCAAGCTGATCGCCACCAAGGGCGAATATGCGAGCTGGCGCGCCACCCGCGCCACCGGCGATTTCGACCTTCGCACCTTCTCGATCCGCGCCTATCCGGTCGACAAGGTGCCGGAGCTGCGGCCCGGCATGAGCGCCTATCTGGACTGGCGCCGATGAGAGCGGCGCCGAAGCCCGGCTTCTGGCTGGTCGCCAGGCGCGAATGGCGATGGCTGCTGCACGATCCCGTGGCGCTGATCCTGATCTTCGGCGTGCCGCTGTTCGCCTTCGTGGTATTGTCCCTGGCCTTCAGTCATCCGGTGATCCGCGGTCTCGGCGTGGTCGTCGTCGACGAGGACCGCTCGGAGGTCTCGCGCGCCTTCGTCGAGCAGGTGGCGGCCTCGCCCAATCTCAGCATCGTCGAGCGCACCGGCGATCTCGCCTCCGCGGCGCGGGCGATCCGCGCCGGCGACGCCATCGCGGCCATCTACATCCCGGCCAATTTCGAGCGTGACCTCAAGGCCGAGCGCCGGCCGCAGGTCGTCGCGTTCTATAACCAGCAGTTCCTGACCGCAGCCGGCGTCGCGACCTCGGGCCTGAGCGACAGTCTCTCCGCCGCCACCAAGAACGCCGCGGAGCGTGCAGCGCCGAAGGCGGCTCGCATCGGATCGCTCGTCCCCGAAACGATCGCGCTGGTCAATCCGGGGCGCAACTACGCCCAATTCCTGCTGCGCGCGCTGCTGCCGATGGTCATCCACGTCGTCGTCGCGCTCGCGGCCGGCTATTCGGTCGGCTCCGAGTTCCGGCGGCGCAGCATGCGCGCCTGGCTCCAATGCGCCGGCGGCAATCCGATCGTTGCACTCGCCGGCAAGCTCGCGCCGCTGTTCGCGATCTTCTTTCTCATCATGCTGTCCGTGCCTCTGATCCTTGAAGGCATATTCGATATCTCGTTCAAGGGCGACGTGCCGATGATCGTCGCCGCCGCCTCGCTGATGATCATTGGCTATCTGGCGCTCGGAGCCCTGCTGCAGCTTTTGGTGCGCGACCTGCCGACCGGGCTTGGCCTCACCGGCCTCATCGTCTCGCCGGCATTCGGTTTTGCCGGGGTCGGGTTCCCGATCCTCGCCATGAACGCGTTTTCGATCGCCTGGGGCGCGATCCTGCCGTTGCGCTGGTATATGGCGGTGCTGCTCGGGCAGGCGGCGCGCGGGCTGCCGCTGCAGGACTCCGCGCGCCCGTTCGCGGCGCTGGCGGGACTGGCCGTGCTCTACGCGCTGCTCGCGCTCCTTCGCCTGCGCTCGGTGGCAGCCAGCATCGGCCACGAAGCGCCACCGCCGGAACCAGCGCCGCCCGCCGCCGCGCCGCGCAGCGTCGGCGAGGCCTTTGCGGCCGAATGGGGTCGCGTGCTCGGAATGCGCGGCCCCTTCGTCATCCTGATCATGGCGCCGCTGATCTACGGCGTGTATCTATCCGCAACCCTATCTGGGCCAGATCCTGCGCAAGATCCCGATCGCGGTCGTCGACAATGACCTGAGCGATCTGAGCCAGAGCATCGTGCAGACCTTGGACGCGAGCGGTGCGGTCAGCGTGGCGGTGCGGGCCAATACGCTCGCTGAGGCGCATGCCGCCGTCGACCGCGGCGAGGTCTTCGCGGTGGTCGGCATCCCGCCCGGCACCGAGCGGGACGTGCTCAAGGGCATGGCGGCTCACATTCCGATCTACGCCGATGCCACCTACCTGTTCATCTTCCGGACCACCGACAGCGGCATGGCGGCCGCGATCAATACGCTCTCGTCCGAGCTCGCGGCGGGCGGCGCGCGCACCGATGGCAGCCTGGTCAAGGCGACGCTCGCCGCCGCGAGCCCGACCGACACCTTGCTGCAGCCGATCTTCAATCCGGTCGGCGGCTATGCGAGCTATATCGTGCCGGCGGCCTTCGTGCTGATCCTGCAGCAGATCGCTCCTGATCGGCGCCGCGGCGCTGAGCGGCCTGGCCGTGGCGCAGGCCGCCGGCAGCGCGTTTGCGAACGTGCTCGGGCGCGGCATCGCCCACCTGACCATCTATCTGGCGCCGCTCGCGCTCTATCTTGTCGTGCTGCCGCGCCTCTACGGCTTTTCGACGCTCGGCAATCCGTTGCAACTGTTCGCGCTCGCCTCGGTGTTCGTTCTCGCGACCAGCTTCATGGGCCAGGCGGTCGGCGCGTGGTTCAAGCGTCCGGAAACGCCGACGCTCATCTTCCTCGGCACCAGCCTGCCGCAGCTCTTCCTGACCGGGTTTTCCTGGCCGCGCGAGGCGTATCCCCAAGCCGGTGCAGGCCGTCGGGACCATCTTCCCCTCGGATTTCGCGATCGACGGCATCGTGCGCATCGACCAGCTGGGCGCCAGCCTCTGGGAGGTGACGCGTGACTGGCGGGGGCTGTGGATCCTTGCGCTTGTCTATTTCGCGCTCGCCGTGATGTCGGCGGCCCTGGTCAAGCGGAGGCACGCCCATGGCTAACCGCCGGATCCTCGTGGTTGGTGTCGTCCTGATCGCTGCGTGCGCCGGCGGATATCTCCTGTTGCGCCCCGCGCCGGCTGCGCCGATCTCCGGCGTTGTCCGCTCGACCGAGGTCCGCGTCGCGCCCGAAGTCGCCGGCCAGCTCGCGGCGATCAAGGTCCGCAAGGGCGATACCGTCCGTGCCGGTGATGTCGTAGCCGAGCTGTCGGCAGACGAACTGGCCGCTGCGGTGGCGCAGGCGCGCGCGGCCCTGGACGCGGCGACTGCCGACCGCAACAACGTCTATGCCGGGGTGCGCGCGGAGCAGATCGCCGCGCTGGCGGCCGAGATCGCCAAGGCGAGATCGCGGCTGGAGTATGCGGAACAGCAGCTCAGCCGCACTGCCACGCCTGGCGCGCAGCGATACCGCCACGCAGCAGGCGCTCGATCAGGCCACCAACGACGCAGCGAGCGCACGCGCCGACGTCGCCGAGGCGCAAGCCAACCACGACGCTGCAGTCGCCGGGCCAACCAAAGAACAGCGCGCTATCGCAGACGCGCAGGTGCAGGCCGCCAGCGCCGCGCTCGCGGTGCTCGAGCGGCATCTGGGCAAGACCGTTCTGCGCTCTCCCGTCGACGGCATCGTCAGCGTGATGGTCGCCGAGGTCGGTGAGAACGTGCGTGCCGGCCAGCCGGTGCTCGCCATCGCGGCGAACGGCAAGCAGTGGCTGTCGTTCAACGCGCGCGAGGACTTGCTCGGCGGTCTCACGGTCGGAACTACGGTTCAGGTTGCGCGGGCGGGCGCACGCGACCCGATGCCGGCCGTCGTCACCGAGATGCGGCCGCTCGGCGTCTTCGCGACCTGGCAGGCCGAGCGCGCGGTCGGCGATCACGACCGCAATACGCTGCGGCTACGCCTCGATCCGCAAGGCGATGCGAGCGGGCTTGAGCCCGGCATGACAGTCTGGATCGCTCGTTGAGGATGTCCGGCATTGTTAGAGGCGGTCGCAAAGTCGGACTCCATGACGCTCTTGTGAGTGCGCCACATCAGTCCCGGCAATCCGGCGCTTACGGATCGAGCTCGGTGTCCCAGTAGAGATAATCGAGCCAGCTGCGGTGCAGGTAGTTCGGCGGGAACAGCCGGCCGTTGCGGTGCAGGTGCTGCACGCTCGGCTGCATCGGCTTCTGCGACGGAAACATCCGGGCTTCCGCCGGCGTCATGTTGCCCTTGCGCAGATTGCAGGGCGAGCAGGCGGCCACCACGTTCATCCAGGTGGTGTGCCCGCCGCGCGAGCGCGGCAGCAGATGATCGAAGGTGAGGTCGTCGCGCGAGCCGCAATACTGGCAGCAGAAGCGGTCGCGCAGGAAGACGTTGAACCGGGTGAAGGCGGGATTGGTGGACGGCTTTACGTAGGTCTTGAGCGACACCACGCTCGGCAGCTTCATCTCGATCGAGGGGCTGTGCACCGCGTGATCGTATTCCTCGACGATGTTGACGCGCTCGAGGAACACGGCCTTGATCGTGTCCTGCCACGACCACAGCGACAGCGGATAATAGCTGAGCGGACGGAAGTCCGCGTTCAGCACCAGAGCGGGAAAACCGTTCCCAGGCGTTACGTGCACGTTCAAGGCGAGGTTCCCTCGACACCCCCAAAAACCGCGCGCCGCAGCGGCGGCCGGCGGACAGTGTATAGGGAGGGTGACGGGATTGTGAAGCGCGCGAAATAAGCAGGCTGTGAGCGAATCAGGGCACCGCCAAGTCTAAGGCCATGCGCTGTCGCTCAGGTCCGCAAGCCGAATCGCTTGGCGAGGAACGCGCCGCCATGGCGCAGGCCTTCCTGGTCGATGCCGTGGCCGACGCCCTCCGACAGGTGCCACTCGACCGGGACTTCAAGTGCGGCCAGCGCTTGCGCGCTCTGGAACAGCGTCTGCGCCGGAATGAGATCGTCCTCGGAACCATGAACGAGCAGGACCGGCGGCTTGGATTTGATCTCGCCCGCGACGGCGTCGGCCTTGACCTTGTCCGGCAGCACGAAGACGCCGGAATAGCCGACGATGGCGGCGGGCGGCGTCGCGCGGCGAAGCCCCGCGTGCAGCGCCATCATGGTGCCCTGGCTGAAACCGACCAGCGCCAGCGCCGACGGCGGCAATTTCCGACGGGCGAGCTCGGCCTCGACGAAATGCTCCAGCCCCGGCCCGGCCTTGTTGACGCCCTCCCAGCGCTCGTTCGGCGCGCGGGTGAACAGCGGAAACCACTGCCGCCCGGTCGGCGCCTGGCCGCAAGGGTCGGGCGCGTGCGGCGAGACGAACGCGGTGTCCGGCAAAAGGCCCTGCCAGGCCCGGCCGAGATCGATCAGGTCGTTGCCGTCGGCGCCATAGCCGTGCAGGAACACGACGAGGCGCTTGGCCGGTTGTCCGCCCGGCGGCTCGAGCCGTGGGCCGTCGAGTTCACCGGCCATCGGCCGCTCCATTTTCTTTTTGCGCTTTTGGCTTTTCCGTCACGGCCGGCCAGGTTGCTTGCACCGGCGCGCCCTCACGCCGTTTCACCACGTGATAGTAGGCCCACAACAGATGCGCGGCCACCCCGCGCCACGGCCGCCATTTTTCGCCGAGCTTCGCCATCGCCTTGGCATCGGGCCGCTTCCTCAGCCCGAAGGCGAGGCGCGCGGCCTCCTGCAAGGCGAGGTCGCCGGCCGGCCAGGCATCGGCATTGCCGAGGCAGAACAAGAGATAGATGTCGGCGGTCCAGGGGCCGATGCCATGCAGGGCTGTCAGCGCCGCGTGCGCCTGGTCGGCCTCCATCGCGGCGACGGCGTCGAGATCGATGTGCTTTCTGGCAATGGCCTTGCCGATTGCCTTGATCGACTTGATCTTCGGTCTCGACAGGCCGAGCCGCGCGAGCTTGTCGCCGCGCGCGAGCCGCACCGTATCGTGGTGGAATGGCTCGAACGCCGCGAACAGCCGCGCGCGGATCGCCGCCGCCGATGCGGTCGAAACCTGCTGGCCGCAGACGATCGAGCACAGCCCGGCGTAGCCACCCTCGCGGCGGCGAATCGCCGGCATGCCGCTTTTGGCGAAAACCGGCTGCCACCGCGGATCCTGCTTGATGAGGACACCGACGGCTGTTTCCAGATCGGCCTGGGTGTGAATGATGTGCGTCATGCTCTAGGTTTTGTCGCAAAGCCACCGCCATGCCGCAACCCGTATTCCGCTTCGCGCCGAGCCCGAACGGCCATCTGCATCTCGGCCATGCGCTGTCGGCGCTGCACAACTTCGACATGGCGCGGGCCGCCGGCGGCCGGTTCCTGCTGCGCATGGAGGACATCGACGCGACGCGTTGCCGTCCGGAGTTCGAGGCCGCAATCATCGAGGACCTGGCCTGGCTCGGCATCGAATGGGAGCAGCCGGTGCGGCGGCAGTCCGAGCACTTCGACGAATACCGTGCGGCGCTCGGAAAACTGGAAGCGATGCGCCTGACTTTCCCGAGCTTCGAGAGCCGGGCCGAGATCGCGCATATGGTGGGCGATCGCGACGTCCGCGAGCGCTGGCCGCGCGATCCGGACGGCGTTCCGCTTTATCCGGGCGCGGCGCGCCAGATGAAGGAGCAGGACCGGCAGGCGCGCATCAGCCGCGGCGATCCTTACGCCATTCGCCTCGACATGGAAAAGGCGACGGAATGGACCGGGCCGCTGCGCTGGCGCGAGACCGGCGCCGGGCCCGCCGGGGAGAGCGGCGACATTGCCGCCGAGCCCGCCGCCTGGGGGGATGTCATCGTCGGCCGCAAGGAGACGCCGACCAGCTATCATCTTGCGGTCGTGATCGACGATGCGCTGCAAGGCGTGACCCATGTGGTGCGCGGGCAGGATCTGTTCTGGTCGACCAGCGTGCATCGCGTGCTTCAGGCGCTGCTCGATCTGCCCGCGCCGGGCTATCACCATCACCGGCTGATCCTCGACGCCGACGGCAAAAAGCTGTCCAAGTCGACACAGGCAACCGGTCTGCGAGAGCTCCGCGCGCAAGGCCTGACGCCGGCCGATATTCGCAGACTTGTGAACATTGCCGTGTAGTGCGGGCCGTCGTGGCGTGCCATTCTCGTCTAGCCCGGGGTTGGGGCTCTCATGGCGAAGGCCAAGCGCAGGACGCGAGCAAAGCGCGCCCGCAAGTCACGCCCGCGCGCGATCGAGATCGCGCTCGCGGGCCTTGCGCACGATATCCGCACGCCGCTGACCGGCATCCTGGCGCTGTCACAACTGCTGCAGGCCTCCGAGCTGCCCAAGCGCGAGCGCGGCTGGGCCGAGGCGATCCGGGGCGCCGCCGACCATCTGGCGCGGCTCACCACCCTCGTGGTCGATGCGGCCAAGGCGGACTCCACGGGGCTTGTCCTGCGCGATGAGCCGTTCTCGCCGCGCGAGCTTGCGCAGTCGGTCGCCGGCTCGCTCACCGCCCGGGCGCAAGGCAAGGCGCTCGATGTCGAGATCGACATCGCCGAGCGGCTGCCCGGTCGCGCCAGTGGCGACGAGGTGCGGCTGCGCAGCGCGCTGGAAAACCTGGTCGACAATGCGGTGAAGTTCACCGAGCGTGGCCGTGTCGGCTTCACCGCGTCGTCGGTGGGGTTGGGGCGAGGGCGTGTGCGACTGACATTCAGCGTCACCGACAGCGGTATCGGCATCACCGCCGCCGACCTCAAGCGGTTGTTTCGGCCGTTCGCGCAGGCGAGCGTAGAGGTGGCGCGGCGCTATGGCGGCGCCGGCCTGGGATTGGTCTTCGTCAAGCGCATCGCCAAGGCGATGGGCGGCGACCTCGTGGTGACCAGCAAGCCTGGTCGCGGCAGCACATTTCGGCTGACGGTGGTGATGAAGGACGCAGCCTCTGCCGTGCGCCGGGGTGCGCCCGGCGCCAAGCCGGTGGCAGGACTGCAGGTGCTCTGCGTCGAGGACAATCCTTACGGCCGCATCGTGCACAGCGCGGTGCTGCGCGAGCTCGGCCATGTCGTCAGCTTTGTCGGCAGCGGCGAGGCGGCGGTCGAAACGGTCGCGGCCAACGAGCACGACGTCGTGCTGATGGACATTGCGCTGTCCGGTATCGACGGCATCGAGGCGACCCGGCGCATCCGCGCCTTGCCGGCGCCCGCGGGCCGCATTCCGATCATCGGAGTCTCCGGCCGCACCGAGCCACGCGATGCCGCGGCCGCGATGGCAGCCGGCATGAATGCTTATCTCCGCAAGCCGGCGTCGCCCGCCGAGTTGAACGAGGCGCTGCGGATGGCGGCTAGTGTGGTGGTTCAGAAATTCCCTCCATTCTCGCCGCGAGTCCGCCGAGGGAATTTCTGAACCAAACCACACTGGATTTATATGCTTGCTAGTGTCCCTTTGATTCCGAAGTTCGCATCAGAGGCTACCGCAAGGGTGTGCGAACTTCGGAACCGGGGACACTAAGCTCAACCGCGCCTGATCAGGCCGACAATGACCAACAGCACCACCGCGCCGATCGTGGCATTGATGATCGAGCCGAGCATCCCGCCGCCGATCACGATGCCGATGCGCGGCAACAGCCACCCGGCGATGAAAGCGCCGACGATGCCGACCACGATATTGCCAATCAGGCCAAAGCCCATGCCGCGCACGATCTGGCCCGCGAGCCAACCGGCGACCGCACCGATAACAAGAATGATGAGAATTGCTTCGAGTGTCATGACGCTTCCTCCCCGGCGCGGAAGGCTGCCCCGCCCGCCTGCGCAATGCATCGAGCGTAGCCCGATCGGACCCCGCTGTCAGCCGGCGTCGGCCTGGCTTTCGACGATCCGCACCAGGTCGAACATGATGCGGTTGAGCTCGAAATCCTTGGGCGTATAGACCGCGGCGACGCCGGCCGCTTCCAGCGCTTCGGCATCCTCCGGCGGAATGATGCCGCCGACCACGACGGGCACGTCGAGGATGCCGGCTTCCTTCAGGCGGCTGATCACGTCCTTGACCAGTGGCAAATGGCTGCCCGAAAGGATCGAGAGACCGACCACATGCGCCCTCTGCTCGCGGACGGCGTCGACAATCTCCTCGGGCGTCAGCCGGATGCCCTGATAGACCACCTGCATCCCGGCGTCGCGCGCCCGCACCGCGATCTGTTCGGCGCCGTTGGAATGACCGTCGAGGCCGGGCTTGCCGACCAGGAATGTCATCCGCCGGCCGAGCTTTCGCGACAGGCGATCGACGTCGGCGCGGATGTCGTCGAGGCCGCCGACGTCGTTGCGCATGGCGTTGCCGACCCCGGTCGGCGCGCGGTATTCGCCGAACGCCTCGCGCAGCGTCCAGCCCCATTCACCGGTGGTGATCCCGGCTTTGGCGCAGGCGATCGACGCCGGCATGATGTTGGCGCCGCCGGCCGCGGCGCGCTTGAGGTCCTTGAGCGCCGCCGCGACCACGCCGGCGTCCCGCGAAGCGCGCCAGGCCTTCAGCCGCTCGATCTGGCCGGTCTCGGCCTCCGCGGAGACCGTCATGATCGACTCGACGCCGCCGGTCAGCGGCGACGGCTCGCTTTCGAGATATTTATTGACGCCGACCACGATCTGATCGCCGCGCTCGATCGCTTCGAGCCGCGCGGTGTTGGAATCGACCAGCGCCCGCTTCATGTAGCCGGTTTCGACCGCCGCGACAGCACCACCCATCTCCTCGATGCGCTTTAGTTCTTCCTTGGCTTCGCGCTTGAGCTCGTCGACCTTGCGCGTCATCACCTCGGAGCCGTCGAACAGATCGCCGTATTCCAGCAGATCGGTTTCGTAGGCAAGGATTTGCTGCATGCGCAGCGACCACTGCTGGTCCCACGGCCGCGGCAGGCCGAGCGCCTCGTTCCAGGCCGGAAGCTGCACGGCGCGGGCGCGCGCGTTCTTCGATAAAGTGACCGCGAGCATCTCGATCATGATGCGGGCGATGTTGTTCTCCGGCTGCGGCTCGGTGAGGCCCAGTGAATTGACCTGCACGCCATAGCGGAACAGCCGCTGCTTCGGATCGGTGATGCCGTAGCGCTCGCTGGTGATCTCGTCCCACAATTCGACGAAGGCGCGCATCTTGCAGATTTCGGTGACGAAGCGGAGCCCGGCGTTGACGAAGAACGAAATGCGCCCGACCACCTCGCCGAACTTCTCCTGTGTGACCTCGCCGGAGGCCTTCACCGTGTCGAGCACGGCGATCGCGGTGGCGAGCGCAAACGCCAGCTCCTGCACCGGCGTCGCGCCGGCCTCCTGCAGATGGTAGGAGCAGATGTTCATCGGATTCCACTTCGGCAGCTCGGATGTGGTGAAGATCGCCACGTCCTTGATCAGCCGCATCGATGGTGCGGGCGGAAACACGTAGGTGCCGCGCGACAGGTATTCCTTGATGATGTCGTTCTGGATCGTGCCTTGAAGCGCGCCGCGCGACGCGCCCTGCTCGTCGGCAACCGCGATGTAGAGCGCCATCAGCCACGCCGCGGTTGCGTTGATGGTCATCGACGTGTTCATGGTGTCGAGCGGGATGCCGTCGAACAGCGCGCGCATGTCGCCGAGATGGCTGACCGGCACGCCGACCTTGCCGACCTCGCCGCGCGCCAGCACGTGGTCGGAGTCGTAGCCGGTCTGGGTCGGCAGATCGAAGGCGACCGAGAGTCCGGTTTGTCCCTTGGCCAGGTTCTTGCGGTAGAGCGCGTTCGAATCGCGCGCGGTCGAATGGCCCGCGTAGGTTCGGAAGATCCAAGGTTTGTCGCGTTGGGCCTTGTCGCGCATCTTGATCCGCCTTGGCCTTTCAGGGGACGAGCCGCCGGCCGAGCAGGGATTTTTGCAATGCAAACAGGATCATAATGCAAGAAAGGCCCACCGTCAGGCGGTTTCTGGAGCATTCAGACTTAAATCTTATTGCCATGCAGCATGGCCGGGGGCAGACTTTGGGCAGCCCGGATGGGCGCTTCGGAGCATGAGCCATGGCTGAAGTCGTGCCACTCAATCCGTCGAAAGCCTCGGCGGCGAAAGACCTTTACGCCATCGGGGAAATCCCGCCGCTCGGCGTTGTGCCGCCGAAGATGCATGCCTGGGCGATCCGCAAGGAGCGCCACGGTCCTCCGGTCACCTCGATGCAGCTCGAAGTGCTGCCGACCTGGCCGATCGGCGAGGACGAGGTGCTGGTCTACGTGATGGCCGCGGGCGTCAACTACAACGGCGTCTGGGCCGGGCTCGGGATTCCAGTCTCGCCGCTCGATGGCCACAAGAACCCATTTCACATTGCGGGCTCCGACGCCGCCGGCGTGGTCTGGGCGATCGGATCGAAGGTGCGGCGCTGGAAGGTCGGCGACGAGGTCATCGTCCACTGCAATCAGGACGACGGCGACGACGAGGACTGCAACGGCGGCGATCCGCTGCTGTCTGCGTCGCAGCGCATCTGGGGCTACGAGACGCCGGACGGCTCGTTCGCGCAGTTCTGCCGGGTGCAGTCGCGGCAATTGATGCCCAAGCCCAAGCATCTGCCGTGGGAGGAGGCGGCCTGCTACACGCTCACGCTCGCCACCGCCTATCGCATGCTGTTCGGCCATCCGCCGCACACGCTTAAGCCCGGCGACTACGTTCTGGTTTGGGGCGGTTCCGGCGGGTTGGGTGTATTCGGGGTGCAACTGGCCGCCGCAGCCGGCGCCAAAGCCATCGGTGTGATCTCCGACGACAGCAAGCGCGATTACGTGATGGACCTCGGCGCGTTTGGCGTCATCAACCGCAAGGACTTCAAGTGCTGGGGTCAGATGCCGACGGTGAACACGCCCGAGTACAACGACTGGCTCAAGGAAGCCCGCAAGTTCGGCAAGGCGATCTGGGACATCACCGGCAAGCGCGACGTCGACATCGTGTTCGAGCATCCCGGCGAAACGACGTTCCCGGTGTCATGCCTGGTGGTGAAGCGCGGCGGCATGGTGGTGTTCTGCGCCGGTACCTCCGGCTACAACATCACCTTCGACGCGCGGTACGTCTGGATGCGGCAGAAGCGCATCCAGGGCTCGCACTTCGCCCATCTCAAGCAGGCTTCGGCCGCCAACCAGTTCGTGCTCGACCGCCGCATCTATCCCTGCATGAGCGAGGTGCTGCCGTGGGCCGAGATTCCCCGCGCCCATCAGATGATGTGGAAGAACGAGCACAAGCCCGGCAACATGGCGGTGCTGGTCAACGCGCCGCAGCCGGGCTTGAAGAGCCTGGAGGACGTGATCGAGGCGGGGCGCTAGTCAGCCTCGCAGCGGCCGCTTTGGCAACCAGCCTGTCATGCCCTGCGACGGCTAAACATCGAATTATGGGCGTGAGGCCATTTCCGCTTGCGCCTTCCCGTACTCGCGCCAGCGCAGGATCGCGGCGTTGAGCTCGCCGCCGAAAATGAAGATCGTGGCGATCACGTACAGGAACACCAGCGCGATCATCGCCGACGCCAAGCCTGCATAATAGGTGACATAGGTGTAGGCGAAGCGCGCGAGGTAATCGCCGAACAATTCGCCGGCGATCAGCCACAGCAGAAGCGTGACCACGATGCCGGGCGTAACGGTCAAGAGCTGCCGCCGGCCCGCCGGCAGCCATTTGTGCACGATCACCAGTGCGACGATCAGCACGATCGAAGCGACCGCGATGCGCAGGAAATTGAACATGAACCACAACGGTTCCAGCAGCGGGACATAGCGCACCGCGCTGGCGAAGATCAGCGGCGCCAGCACGACCAGGAACGACAGCACCAGGAGGCCGACCGCTGCGATCAGGACGTAGCCGATCAATTCCAGCCGCAGAATCCACCAGCTCCGGCTTTCGGAGACTCCATAGGCGCGGTTCAACCCGATGCGCAGGCTTTCGATGCCGCTCGAGGCGAAGTAGATCGCCAGCGCCACGCCGATGGTAAGCAGATCGCTGCGCGCGCCAAGCAGCACGCGGCGGATCTCGCTTGCAATGGGGGACGCCACCTCGGTCGGCCACATTTGCAGAACGATGTTTGCCACCTCATCGGCAAGTTGCGTGGACCCGAACAGGAAGCCGGCGAGCGCGGTGACCAGGATGAGGAAGGGAAACAGCGCCATCAGCGCCGACAAAGCGATGTGGCTTGCGATCGCCCAGCCATCGTCGGCAAGGAACTTGTAATAGGCGTCGATCGTGACGCGATAGAAGATGCCGAGTGTGTGCAACCGCCGCCTCCGTTCGGTGGCGAGCGTGCCTGAATTTGCGAATGAAGGCGAGGGCGGCGAGCGCCGCAGGCGGCTTAAGCGGCTTGTTAAGCCGCTTGCACCCCGGCCAGGAACCGCTGCACCTCGGCGTCAAGACTTTCGGCTTCTGCCGACAGCGTGTCGGCCAGCGATTTGACATCGCCCGCCGTGACGCGGGCGTCGGTGCTGGCGCCGGCAACGCGGCTCATGGCCTGGGCGCCGCTCTGCGCTTCGAGCGAGGCGCGGTTGACGCCCTCGGCGATCGACGACACCGCCGCATTCTGCTCCTCCACGGTGATGGAAACCGTGGCGGCGATGGCGGACATCTCGGTGATGATCGCGTTGACCTGCTTGATCGCCTGCGCGGAATCGACGGCGGCGGACTGGATGGCGCCGATCTGCTCGGCGATTTCCGCCGTGGCCCGGGCGGTCTGGGCGGCGAGCGACTTGACTTCGGAGGCGACGACCGCGAAGCCGCGGCCGGCTTCGCCTGCGCGTGCGGCCTCGATCGTGGCATTGAGCGCGAGCAGGTTGGTCTGGCCGGCGATCGCCTGGATCAGCCCGATCACCTCGCCGATGCGGGTCGCGGCGCTGCCGAGCTCGGTCATCGTTTGCGCCGTCCGCTGCGCCTCGGAGACGGCGCGGGCCGCAACTTCGGTTGATTTCGTGGCCTGGCCCGCGATTTCGCTGATCGATGTCGCCAGTTCCTCGACTGAGCTTGCCGCCGAGGTGACGTTCTGCGACGCGGCGTTGACGCGACTCTCGGCGGTGCGCGACTCTGCGGTCACCGCGTCGGCCGCGCCGTTGAGCTTGGTCGAGGACATTTCGAGCTGTTGCGCGGTGCCGCGCAGATTGCCGAGTGCCTGCTGGATCGAGCCCCGGAATGCCGCGATGGCGCTCGCGACGCTTTCGCTGCGCTGCTCCTTCTCTTGCGCGGACTCGGTCTGGTCCGAGATCAGGCGGTCGCGTTCGATCATGTTGTCGCGGAACACGATCACGGTCCGCGCCATCGCGCCGATCTCGTCGGAGGCGCGGGTGGCTGGAATTTTGGCCGATACATCGCCATCGGCGAGCTGTTTCATGGCTCCAGCCAGGCCGTCGAGCGGGCGGGCGATGCTGCGCCCGATCAGCCAGCTGAAGCCGAGGCCGATCAGAACGGCCGCAATCCCGACGCCGGCAATGATGGCTCGCGTCCGTTGTTGCGATGCCGTGAGCGCCGCCGCCGCTCCACGGGTGTGAACCTTGGCTGAGCCGATGATCTCTTCGGCGACTGGAATCATGCTTTTGACGTTGAATTCGATCACCGCAACCGGCGGAGAGACCTTGTCGGTGTATTCGATCCATTCCGCGAACGTGTCGCTATAGGCTTTGACCTGCTGCGCCAGTTGCTGCTTCCGTGCGTCGGCGCCGTCGACATTCTCCACGATTTTTTCGAATTTATTGAACTCGTCGAAGAACACCGTCTGCATCAGCGTTGAGCGGGTCAGCCGGTATTCGGCCTCGTAGCGTCGCATCGTGAGCAGCGAGACCAGGAGCTTGTGCGCGTCGCCCTCGCTCGCCCAGGACATATCGTCATGGATGATGCGCTCCACAGAAGCGGCGGCCTTGGTCATGCCGTTGCGGATGCCCTCGGAGTCCGTGAAGCCGAGGATTTTCTGGTGGCGGGCGAGGTCGTCGAACTGCGCGGCGATCTCCTCGAGCTGACGCTTCATGGGCGCGAATCTGTGTCGTGTCGGTTGATCGACTGCGGCCTCGATGATCCCGAACGTGCGGACCGCGGTGTCGTGGCTGGTTTCGAAACCGCGGATCGCGTCCTGGCTCGGGCGCAGGGCAAAGTCACGCGTCCGCACGCGCATCTGTATCAGCGCGCCTCGGAACTCGCGGCTCACCTCGGCCAGGTCGGATGCACGATCGGCCGTCCGAAACGCGCTCTCGACCTCGCGCTCGCCGGCCGTGAAGGCGATGCCGTTGACCAGGAATCCGCCGACCGGGATTGCCGCCAGCAGGATGATGCGGGTGCGAACCGAGATGCGGGTGATGATGCGGTAGAGCGACAGCTTCATTGCAGATACGGGCCTTCCACGAATGGGCCGGGACGGCCGGCATCGCAGCCTTCCCCAAGAAAGAGCCGAAAAGGGTTAAAAATGTCGCAAATCTGGGCTTTTGCCTCGATGTTGGTCCGGATTCGCATTGCGATCAGAATTGGTGCGCTGCACACTAGAGGCGCCGAATTTCGTTCGACGTCCGGACCTCGCCCATGCCGCCAGCCGCCCTGCGTTCCGCCAAAGCCGGCACCTTTCTGACCATGGCGCAAGCCGCGACCAGCGCCGTCGAGGCGCTGCTGTCCGACGCCGCGGCGAAGGTGCGCGAGCGGGTGATGCTGGAGGGGCGGCCGGCTGCGCGGCTGTTGGACCGCGAGCAACGTGCGACACATGGCCTCGCCTGGCTTGCGACCTATGTCGAGGCGGTGCGGCAGCTTACGGCCTACGCCGAGCGCATGCAGGACGCCGGGCTGCTTACCGAAATCGAAGAGCTGATCGTGCGCATCGGTCTCGGTGAATATCTCGCGCAGATCCAAGGCGGCATCCCGATCAGCCAGGGCGAGATCGTGCGCCCGGCCGACCTCGGCCTGTCCGCCGCGGCGGTGGCCGCGCGCCTGACGCCGGACGTCGAGCAGCTGATCGCCACGGGCAACACCCCCGAGCATCGCGCGCGCCTGGTCGAGTTGATCTGCTCGAGCCACGGCGCGACGGCCGGCGCCTGCGGCCTCGATGAGACGCTGGAATCCATCCGCGAAGAGATGCGCAAGTTCGCCGACAGCGAGGTGATCGGCCACGCGCAGAACTGGCACCGCACCAACAGCTACATCCCGCTTGAGATCATCACCCAGATGGCCGAGCTCGGGGTGTTCGGGCTCACCATCCCCGAGGAATTCGGCGGCATGGGGCTCGGCAAGGAATCGATGTGCGTGGTCTCGGAGGAGCTGTCGCGCGGCTACATCGGCGTCGGCTCGCTCGGCACCCGTTCAGAGATCGCCGCCGAGTTGATCCTGGGCGGCGGCACCGAAGCGCAGAAGCGGCAATGGCTGCCGAAGCTTGCGTCCGGCGAGGTGCTGCCGACGGCGGTGTTCACCGAGCCGAACACCGGTTCCGATCTCGCTTCGCTGAAGACGCGGGCGACGCGCTCCGGCGATGTTTACAAGGTCAACGGCAACAAGACCTGGATCACCCATCCGGTGCGGGCCGACCTGATGACTCTTCTGGTCCGCACCAACCCCCATGAGAAGGGCTACCGCGGCCTTTCCATGCTGCTCGCGGAGAAGCCGCGCGGCGACGACAACAATCCGTTTCCGGTCGCCGGCATGACCGGCACCGAGATCGAGGTGCTCGGCTATCGCGGCATGAAGGAATACGAGATCGCGTTCGACGGCTTCGAGGTGAAGGCTTCGAGCCTGCTCGGCGGCGTCGAGGGCTTGGGCTTCAAGCAGCTGATGGCGACCTTCGAGTCGGCGCGCATCCAGACCGCGGCGCGCGCCATCGGCGTCGCGCAGTCGGCGATGGAGCAGGCGCTGTCCTATGCGCAGAACCGCGTGCAGTTCGGCGAGCCGATCGTGAAATTCCCACGCGTTGCCGACAAGATCGCGATGATGGCGGTCGAGATCATGATCGCGCGGCAGCTCACCTATTACGCCGCGCGGCAGAAGGATTCCGGACGGCGCTGCGACCTCGAAGCCGGGATGGCGAAGCTGCTCGCCGCTCGCATCGCCTGGTCCAACGCCGACAACGCCGTGCAAATCCACGGCGGCAACGGCTTTGCGATGGAATTTCCGATCTCGCGCATCCTGTGCGACGCGCGCATTCTGTCGATCTTCGAGGGCGCGGCGGAAATCCAGGCGCAGGTCATCGCGCGGCGGCTGCTCGACGGCTCCAATTAGGGGCGCGCGCCAATAGCAGACATGGCCGCTATTCGATTACCGGTCGGGCAAATCGGGGTCTTGCAGGAGCAACGAGGCTAGTTCCTTTTCTTCGCTCATGAGCGTTCTCATGTCGTCCTCAATCTCCAGACCGGGATGCGTCACGGTCCAAAAATGTGCGGTTCTGATAAATGCAAGAAGGGCCAACAAATATTCAAAGCGTTTACCGCCCAGAGCTTGGCGCAATACATCCCGTGCGCGCTCGGACTTTCCCGGCTCGACAAAGATCACCGCCGCAGCCGCAAAGACACAGTCTTCGATCTCGCTTTCCGGATCGGGCCAATCGGTTGGCGTCTTGAAGGCTGCCAGACGTTTGTAAATTGGTTCGAGTTCGCGCCGCCACGGCGGCAACACTCTCAGAAGCCTGAGCATCTGCTCGATGTTTTGTGGCGGGGCAGAAGCATCACCCGATGAATGGCCGTAACCAGCTAGAAACCCGCAGTGACGAACGATGCAATAACGGACTTGGCAGAATCGTGACAAAAAAACGAATAGGCGCTCCTTGAAGAGCGAAGGTATCGGATTGTCGAGATAAGCCGATTTGGCAAAGTCCCAAAGCTTTTCGACAATCTCTGGCGCATCAGGGGCCGACATAAAAAAGTTGGGCACCAGCCCGAAGCGCCGGGATACGTCGCTGTGGAAGGGGCCGAGGAGTCCCAGAGCAATCGCTGCAAGCCGTTCGGGATCACGCTTACCGCGCTGCGCGGCTTGAACAATCTCGCCAGCTAATAGCTCTTGGATGACGGGCAATCGCCCCTTGGGACGAAGCGAGCGGCAAGCGATGTCATACGCGTTGCCCATAGCCTGGGTCGCCTCGGCGTCGAATGCACTATCCCTAAAAAGTGGCACGACCGAAGTCATCACACGTACCCTCACTAAAGCCGTCACGTCAGGATCGGCACTGTGCGCGCAACAACGAATATCGGACGACGGGCGCCGCACGCCGCCGGTATCACTTCCCAATTGTCGAAAATCCAAGCCAGCGGGGCCTGCCCGCATGGCGGTTTGCAACCTAACACACTTTAGCTTGGTGTATCAGTGACCGATCGTTGCGGTTTGGTTTTGTCCGTTGATGGGATCGTCCGGCCGTGTTCCTGCCCCGCCAGCAATTAAAGCTGCTTTCAGGGGTAATGCGGAAATGTTGTGCTCACTCTGAGCCTTACCGCTTTTGATGTGGTGGACGGCGCCCGCTCCCAGCAACGAGCTGCCCTAGGGTGCTCGTTGCGACAAATCACATCAGGGAGCTCTCGACATGCAAATTACTACGATCGGTTTGGATATCGCCAAGAACGTGTTCCAGGTTCACGCTATTGATGCGGCCGAGAAGGTCGTCGTCAGGAAGCAACTTCGCCGCGGCCAGGTGATCGCGTTTTTCAAAGATCTGGCACCGTGCCTTATCGGTATGGAGGCCTGCGCGACGGCGCACTATTGGGCGCGTGAACTCACCAAGCTGGGTCATGAGGTGCGGCTGATGCCGGCGAAGGATGTAAAGGCCTACGTTAAGCGCAACAAGAACGATGCCGCCGATGCTGAGGCGATCTGCGAGGCGGTGCGGCGCCCAACCATGCGGTTCGTACCGGTCAAGTCGGCCGAGCAGCAGGCTCGATTGATGCAGCATCGGGCACGCGATCTTCTGATGCGGCAACGAACCCAGTTGATCAATGCCTTGCGGGCGCATTTGGCGGAGCTCGGCATAGCGGCTGCGCAGGGACGCGAAGGGGTCAAGGAGTTGTTGGCGATCGTCGCCCAAGATGGAGCTCCACGCTTGCCGGTCGATGCTCATGCCAGCCTGATGGTGCTGGCGGCTCAGCTTCAGGCTGTGCAGACGATGATCGGATCGATCGAGAAACGGATCGTTGCGCAGCATCGCTCGAGCGAAGAGAGCAAGCGGCTGAAGACGATCCCCGGCATCGGCATTATCGGGGCCACCACGATTGCAGCGCTCGTTCCGGATCCGAAGGTTTTCCGATCAGGCCGTAACTTCGCGGCATGGGTCGGGATCGTGCCGCGCGAAGACTCGACCGGCGGCAAGCAGAAGCTCGGGCCGATCTCGAAACAGGGTGATCGCTACTTGCGCCGCATCCTTGTCGTTGGAGCCTGTGCCGTCTTGCGGCGCGCACGCCAGCAGCCGGAGAAGTATCCCTGGCTGACACAGCTTCTCGCCCGGCGACCATTCAAGGTCGTCGCGGTCGCCCTTGCCAACAAGATGGCGCGGATCGCCTGGGCGCTGCTGGCCAAGGGTGGGACATACCGGGCGCCTCAGCTCGCGGCAGCGTGAGAACAGGCCCGGCAATGGGATAATGAGGTTGCGTTCGTGCGTTCAAGAACTGCAGGGGTGATGACGGCATTGATGCGAAACGGTCGAGACCGTCGATCGGGAAAACCCGTGATGGGTCACGCGACACTTGAGCGCGTGCTTTTGATTGGGACCCGATCAGCGGATTACATCAGGGCCAGCGGCCATAACGGCTGCATTTAAAGGCCGGATACATGGCTGCACCCGAACCCTTCGCTGAAATGCCCGATTTTCCCCTTGCACCGCGGGCGTCGTCCATACATGACCCAACTGCGACATCGGACGACATCTCATGTTGCAGTAGCGAAACCAGTTTTCAGCCCCTACCAAAGTGCTCGTTTGAGCCGCTACGATGCTGTCTCCTGAGCCTGGGGGCGAACATGCGGCGGCGGGAATTTCTCGGAGTTATCGGGGGTGTGGCGGTAGCGTGGCCGTTTGTAGCGCGTGCACAACCGTCCCGCGGGACGCGACTGATCGGCGTGCTGATGGGAATTGGCGAAGACGACCCCGAAGCACGGCCACGCGTCGAAGCCTTGGAGCAAGGTTTGCGGGAGCGAGGTTGGTATGAAGGCCGCAACATGCACCTGGAATACCGTTGGACGGCGGGCGACCTTGGGCGGACGCAGCGGTTTGCCCAGGAAATTGTGGACCTCAAGCCAGACCTGATCGTCGTCCACAGCACCCCGGCGGTCAACGCGGTCCGCAAGCTGACCACCACCACACCGATGGTGTTCGCGCTGATCGCCGATCCTCTTGGCAGCGGCTTTGCCGCGAGCCTTGCGCGTCCCGGCGGCAACATGACGGGATTCATGAACGTAGATGCTCCCATGGCCAGCAAATGGCTGGAGCTGATCATCGAAATCGTACCCAAGGTCAAACGCGTTGCGTTGATCTTCAACCCCGACACGTCGCCCTATCACTCTTATCTCCGCGAGTTCGAAGTGGCGGCTCCAAAAATTGGAGTGCAGGCGGTCGCAACGCCGGTGGTCGACGCTGCCGGGCTCGAACGCGCCATCAGGGCGCTCGGTCAGCAGCCGGATAGCGCGCTGTTCGTCGTGCCGGACGTGTTCGTGCAGGTCCACCGTCTCCTGATCATCCATCTGGCCGAGCAATATCGCTTGCCGGGCGTTTATCCGTATCGATTCTTCGCGACCAGCGGCGGCTTGTTGTCGTACGGGATCGATACCGTTGCCATCTTCCGGCAGGCGGCAACCTATGTGGATCGGATTCTCAAAGGTGAAAAGCCAGGTGACCTGCCCGTGCAGGCGCCGGTGTCGTTCAAGTTGATCATCAACCTGAAGGCCGCGCGCGCCATCGGGCTCGCCATCCCGGAGGCGTTCCTGTTGCGCGCCGACGAGGTGATCGAATAGAGAAGCTGTTTGCTGCCGTGCCAAATGACGCGATTGGCACTTAGCAGACATCACGGCATGCCCGCTCCCACGTCCGCTTTGATGGTACAGCAGACATCGCAAATTTATGAGTACACGCCCTTGCCAACTCAGCCGATGGCGCGAAGCGACGCCGCGATCGCCTTGGGCAGCGGCGTGTGCGGAACCTCACCAATCGTTGCCTTGAGCTTGTCGCCGGAAATCCGATGCGGCACGCGCCAGAGATATTCCAGTTCCGCCAGCTCGCGGCCCATCGCCAACAATTGCCCGAAGGTCTTGATCATCCACCAGCTCATCGGCCGCAGCGTGAACTTGCTTTTGGTCACGGTTTCGATGGTGGCGACGAACTCCTGCCCCGTCACCGCATGGCCGGAAAATCCGAAGGTCTCGCAGGCGCTGAAGGTTGCGCGTTGCTCGGCGAGCCGCACCAAGGTCGCCGCGAAATCGGGCAGGTAGGCCCACTCGTGCTCGACGTCGAGCGGCCCGGGATAGGTGAGGCGGCCGCGCCCGATGTCCTTGGCGATCACCAGATCGAACCAGGATCCGCTGCCGCCGCCGAAGAAATCGCCGGCGCGGAGCACGATCGCGCGCATGCCGCGGTCGCAGGCCTCGCGGATGCGCTGCTCGATCTCGACGCGCATGCCGCCCTTGCGCGTGGTGGGCTGCATCGGCGTGCTCTCGTCGAGCACCGGCGGCATGCCGCGGCCGTAGTTCCACACGCTGCCCGGAAACAACAGGGTCGCGCCGCTGCCTTCGGCCGCCGCGATCGCCGCATAGGCGAGCGACAGCGCGTTCTTCTGCCATTCGGTGATGACCGGATTGAATGCGTTGAGCACCACGTCGCAGCCTTGCGCCGCGGCGACCGCCTCGTCGCGCGTCACCGCTTCGATGGCCTCGACCTTGCGTGGAACCGCGCTGGAGCGGCGGGGCCGCACCAGGCCTTTCACTTGCCAGCCGGCGTCGCGGAAAGTTTCGGCCGCCACGAAGCCCAGCCGCCCGGCAGCGCCGAGCACAAGGATGCGGCCTTTCATTTCGTCGCTTTCATGGGCGGTGCTCACGGTCGGCGCCTATATAGAGATGGTGTGGGACGCCGCCATCATGGCGCTGAACTGATGGCCACCGCCGGTTTCGAATGCTAGGAACACGCCAAGGAATCCACGATGTCCGATTTCATGTCGCATTACATGGTCCCGATCGCCATCGGCGCGGTGGCGGTCGTGTTGCTGCTCGGTCTCCTCAACATGATGCGCGGCGGTTCGCCCAACACCTCGCAAAAGCTGATGCGGTTGCGCGTGCTGCTGCAGTTCGCCGCCATCATCGTCATCATGGCGACGATCTGGATCATGCGCGGCTAGCCGCAGCTACTTCGAAGGCACCGCCCGCATATATTCGACCTTTTCCTTTTTCGGTTTGGCCTTCTTTTTCGCGGCCGAGATGTCGGTATTCTGCGCGGCAGACGACGCGGCTGTGGCTGCCGGAACGGCAAGCAATGCAGCGATTGCCATGATGGCGATGAAACGCATGGATTCCTCCTCGTCGTTTTCAGATAAGATAGAATAGACATTCCCCCGGAATTCGGAAGGCTCATCGCGCGCAAGAGAACGTCCAAGAGAACGCCCAGAGAACGTCCGAGAAAACGTCCACGAGAACGCCATGGTCGTATTGAATCGCATCTACACCCGCACCGGCGACGACGGCACGACGGCGCTCGGCTCCGGCGACCGCCGCAAGAAATACGACCTGCGCGTGGCCGCCTACGGCACGCTCGACGAAGTCAACGCCACGATCGGCCTCGTCCGCCTGCACACTGCGGGCGATGCCGCGCTCGATCCGGCGCTCGGGCGCATCCAGAACGACCTGTTCGACGTCGAGGCCGATCTTTGTCTGTCGGAGAAAGGACCCGGCGGCGCGCGGCTCACCGTCACCGATGCGCAGGTCGATTGGATCGAGCGCGAGATCGACCGGTTGAACGCTGATCTCACGCCGCTGAAATCCTTCATCCTGCCCGGCGGCACGCCGGCTGCGGCCTATATGCATCTGGCGCGCACCATCTGCCGGCGCGCCGAGCGCATCATGGTCGAGCTCCGCGACCAGCCCGGCGAGACCGTCACCGACGCTTCGTTGAAATACGTCAACCGGCTGTCCGATTTCCTGTTCGTCGCCGGCCGCTACGCCAACGACAAGGGCGCGCGCGATGTGCTGTGGGCGCCGGGCCAGAATCGATGACGCTGCGATCGCAGGTGTTCGCTGTCCTGGTGACGGGCGTGCTTCTCCTATCGCCGGCATTCGCCGAGACACCGCTCGACGATCTGATCAAGCCCGAGCTGAACAGCGCCGCCTGCTTTACCCGCGTCTATGACGCGGCGCACCTGCAGGCGCATCCAAAACAGAAAACCACGGCGATGACGGTTTGGATGAAGTACGAGAACTTCGGCGGCGCCCCGCCGGTCATGGCGCTGGCGATAGCGCTTGCCGTCAAGCAGCGCGGCGATCCCGCTGCGCTGTATTCGCAGGGCGGCTGCGATTATCAGAAAACCGGAAATCGCGACACGTCGAACAATGTTCTGATCAAGACCTATCCGAAGGAAGCCGGCTTCGTCTGCATGCAATCGGCGCGGCCGGACGTCTTTGACGCGGTCAGCGCGCAGGAAGGTGGCGATCTTATCCTCGACCGCGGCAAGGACCGCGACACGTTGATGGTCTACCTCGACGACAGCCTGATCATGGTGAAACGGGCCAACCGCGGCAAACTGATCGGCATGAAGTTCGGCGCCGATGACCGGGTCTTCCTGCTGCGCCGGACCGATATGAAGAATTGCGCCGCTGTCGAAGAGGCCGTGACCACGCCGGAACCCGGCGTAGCACCCAGGCAACGTTGACCGCGAATAAGGCGGCCATTAGTGTGCGGCGCACCAATTCCGGGCCCGGATTCCGGGGCAAAATGGCCCGAGGAGCTGATTACGCACATGAAGATCGTGGTGCCCGTGAAGCGGGTGGTGGACAAGGACATCAAGATTCGCGTCAAGGCCGACGGTTCGGGTGTCGAGCTTGCCAACGTGAAGATGTCGATGAATCCCTTCGATGAGATCGCGGTCGAAGAAGCGATCCGGTTGAAGGAGGCGGGCAAGGCGACCGAGATCATCGCGGTGTCGATCGGACCGCAGCAGGCCGCCGAGACGATCCGCACCGCGCTCGCCATGGGCGCCGACCGCGGCATCCTGGTGAAGGTCGATGGACCGGTCGAGCCGCTCGCCGTCGCCAAAATCCTGAAAGCGATTGTCGACGCTGAGAAGCCCGGCCTCGTCATCATGGGCAAGCAGGCGATCGATGACGACTGCAACGCGACCGGCCAGATGCTGGCGGCATTGACCGGCTGGCCGCAGGGCACCTTCGCCTCCAAGATCGCGATCGACGGGGAGGCCATTCAGGTCACGCGCGAGGTCGACGGCGGCTTGCAGACGGTGAAGCTGAAAGGCCCGGCGATCGTCACCACCGACCTGCGGCTGAACGAGCCGCGCTACGCGTCGCTGCCGAACATCATGAAGGCGAAGAAGAAGCCGATCGAGGAGAAGGCGCCGGCCGACTACGGCGTCGATGCCAAGCCGAGACTTGAACTGGTAAAGACCGTCGAGCCGCCAAGCCGGAAGTCCGGCGTGAAGGTCGCGTCACCGGCCGAACTGGTCGCCAAGCTCAAGGACGCGGGAGTGATCGGATGACCACGCTGCTTCTCGCCGAGCACGACAACAAGTCGCTCAAGGATTCCACCAACAAGGCGCTGACCGCGGCCAAGGCGCTCGGTGGCGACGTGCACATCCTCGTCGCCGGCAAGGACGCCAAGCCTGCGGCCGACGCCGCCGCCAAGCTCGACGGCGTCAAGAAGGTGCTGCTCGCCGACGGCGCGCTCTACGAGCACGCGCTGGCGGAGCCGCTGGCGGCCCTGATCGTGTCGCTCGCCGGTCCCTATGATGCGATCGTCGCGCCGGCCACCAGCAACGGCAAGAACGTGATGCCGCGCGTCGCGGCGCTGCTCGACGTCATGCAGATCTCCGACGTCAGCAAGATCGTGGCGCCCGACACCTTCGAGCGGCCGGTCTATGCCGGCAACGCGATCCAGACCGTCAAGTCGAAGGACGCCAAGAAAATCCTCACCATCCGCACCTCGACCTTCGCGGCGGCGGGTGAGGGCGGCTCGGCGCCGGTCGAGAATGCCACGGCGGCGGCCGACCCCGGCATCTCGTCCTTCGTCGGTGAGGAATTGTCGAAGAGCGACCGGCCGGAATTGACCTCGGCCAAGATCATCATCTCCGGCGGCCGCGCCATGCAGAGCCGCGAAAACTTTGCCAAATATATCGAGCCGGTGGCGGACCAGTTGGGGGCCGGCGTCGGCGCCTCGCGCGCCGCGGTCGATGCCGGCTATGCGCCGAACGATTGGCAGGTCGGCCAGACCGGCAAGGTGGTGGCGCCTGAGCTCTACATTGCGGTCGGAATTTCCGGCGCCATTCAGCATCTCGCCGGGATGAAAAACTCCAAGGTGATTGTTGCTATCAATAAGGACGAGGAAGCGCCGATCTTCCAGGTCGCCGACTACGGGCTGGTGGCCGATCTCTATCAGGCACTGCCGGAACTTCAGGCGGAATTGGCCAAGATCAAGCGCTGACTATCGGCTACAATCGGATTTTCGGACCCAAATCATGGCGCAGAGCATTCGCAAGGTCGGGATCATCGGCGCGGGCCAGATGGGCAACGGTATCGCCCATGTCTGCTCGCTGGCCGGCATCCCGGTCGTGATCAACGACATCGCCGCGCCGCGCCTCAAGGAGGCGCTGGCCACGATCAACGGCAATATGTCCCGCCAGGTCAGCCGCCAGCGCATTACCGAGGAGCAGAAGCAGGCGGGGCTGAAGCTGATCAGCACGGTCGAAACCTACGACGGTCTGTCCGACTGCGATCTGGTGATCGAGGCGGCGACCGAGAAGGAAGAGGTCAAGCGCAAGATCTTCGCCGAGCTCTGCCCATCGTTGAAGCCGGAGACGCTGGTCGCCAGCAACACGTCATCAATCTCGATTACGCGGCTCGCGGCCTCGACCGACCGGCCGGAGAAATTCATCGGCATTCATTTCATGAACCCGGTGCCGCTGATGGAGTTGGTCGAGCTCATTCGCGGCATCGCCACGGCCGATGCCACCTTCGAGGCTGCGAAGGAGTTCGTCACCAAGCTCGGCAAGACCATCGCGGTGGCCGAGGATTTCCCGGCCTTCATCGTCAACCGCATCCTGCTGCCGATGATCAACGAGGCGATCTACACGCTCTACGAGGGCGTCGGCAACGTCGAGGGGATCGACACCGCGATGCGGCTCGGCGCGCACCATCCGATGGGGCCGCTGGAGCTGGCCGACTTCATCGGCCTCGACACCTGCCTGTCGGTGATGCAGGTGCTGCATGAAGGTTTGGCGGATTCCAAATACCGGCCGTGTCCGCTGCTGGTGAAATACGTCGAGGCCGGCTGGCTCGGCAAGAAGGCCGGCCGCGGCTTCTACGATTACCGCGGCGCCAAGCCTATTCCGACGCGCTAGTCCGGACTATTGGGTTTCGACCCGCTCGATGCCGACGGGCAGCTCAAGCCAGCGATGGCCTTTCGAGCTCCAGTACAATTTTCCGGGCCCTGGAAAATCCGGCTCGTTAAAGCAGCCGACCGGAACGCACACCATCTCCGGCAACGCTTCCAGCCGGGCGAAGACATTCACGCCGCACGTCGGACAGAAGTTGGCTTCATTCCAGCGGCCTGCTTCCGAGGAACGCCGCCAGCTTTTGAACGCGCCGCCGACTTTGACAGCGGATTCCGGAAAAAACGCGGAATAGGAAAACGCGCTGCCAGTGCTGCGCTGACATTCCAGGCAGGCGCAGGCGTGAACGAACTGCGGCGCCGCTGATACCGTGACGGTCAGTGCGCCGCAGGCGCAGGCGGCGGTTTTCGGATACGCGGCGAGGTCTGGTTCGGCCATCCGCCGAATTTAAGCCTGGCAGTGCAGCAGTGAAAAGGGCGGCCGCAGCCGCCCTTTCACGTCGCCATGTCGGCAGCCTTACGCCGCCGCGGCTACAGGGTGCGGCGCGGTTTCGCGCCAGCATGGCAGCGCCGAGACGCGAGCGAACCAGTCCTTGAGCTTTGCGTAGGGTGCCAGCGACATGCCGGCCCGGTCGGCATAGAACAACGGCGCCGCGACCGAGAAGTCGGCGAGCGTCAGTTCTTTGCCGACCAGATACGGCTGCTTGGTGAGATGCGTGTCGAGCACCTTGGCTTCCTTGTTGAAGCATTCGAGCCCCTTGGCCACCACGGCTTCGTCGGGGGCGCCGAGATTCAAGAGCTGCTTGACCAGCCGCTGAAACAGCAGCGGCTCGCAGCCCTCCTTGCTGAAATGGGCGAGCTGCCAGCTTTGCCAGCGCGCGATGTCGGCCTGGGCACGTGCGTCGTTCGGCCAGAGCGAATTCGGCTTCTGGCTCGCGATGTATTGCATGATCGCGGTGGATTCCCACAGCTTGAGATCGCCATCGACCAGCGTCGGCGTACGGCCGGTGGGATTGATTGCGAGATAGTCGGGCGAATGCGAGCCGCCCTTTATGAGATCGACCAACTCCAGTTCGAGCGGGACGCCGAGATGGGCGGCGACGGCGCGGACCTTCCAGGTGTTCGGCGAGGGCGGAAATGCATAGAGTTTCATGTTCGAATCCTCTCATGACCGTGAATGACAAGTCTGCCCGGCCGATATGACCGGGCGGTGGCAAGGGGCATCAAGCGCAGCACGATTCGGAGTTTTTCGGCTGGTTCTCGTAGCGATCGTGGTGCCGGACCCACGCCATGGTCCACGGCAGCGCTGCTTCGTCGCGGCCCTTGGGCACAAGGTCGAGCAGGTTGTAGGTGCCGACCAGAATGTCGAGCCCGCGCGCATAGGCCGAATAGGTGTGGAAGATGGCGCCCGCCGCATCCTTGTAAAACACGCTGACGCCGGGCGCTTCTTCGGCGGGGAATTGGCCGAGCTGATAGTTGTAGTAGGCCTTGCTCTGCTCCAGTTCATCCTTGGTGAAGGACACATGGTGGTCGCGATTGAAATCGCTGCCGAATGACGACACCCATTTGAAGCGCCATCCCATCCGTTTCTTGAACGTCTCGATCTGCGGCAGCGGCGCGCGCGAAACCGCGAGCATGGTGACGTCGCGCTGGGCCAGGTGAGCGATGGCACCGTCGAAGTGATCGGAAAGGAACGAGCAGCTCGGGCAGCCTTGTTCCCAGCCCGGGCCAAACATGAAGTGATAGACGATCAACTGGCTGCGCCCGCCGAACAGCTCGGCCAGCGTCTCCTTGCCTTGAGGTCCCTCGAATACATACGGCTTGTCCACCTTGACCCACGGCAGCTCGCGGCGTTGCCGGCTCAGTTCGTCGCGGGCCTCGGTGAATTTCTTTTCGACTGCGAGATGCGCCTTGCGGGCGGCGACCCATTCGGTTTCCGAGACGATCTTGTGCGGTTGCATGACACGCTCCTGCGACGATTGTTTATTTCACTGGGGTTATCCAGCCGACACCGGCGCCGCCGGGCTCGGTCAGAATGGCGAGCCGGCCGACATCCGCAACGTCGAAGATCGGCTTCATCAGCTTGGCGCCGGCGGCGACGGCCTTCTTGACGCGCGCATCGACGTCGTCGACCGCGAGATAGGACATCCAGGCCTCCGGCACGCCTTTGTACTCCGGCCGATTGGTCGGGAAGATTCCGGCGACCGGCTTGCCGTCCATCATGGCCACCCAATAAGTCGCGCCGTCCGGCATCGGCATGGGCTGATATGTCCAGCCGATGGTTTCGCCGTAGAAGCTCTTGGCGCGCTCGACATCAGAGGTGAGCAACTCGTTCCAGTGGAAATTTCCGTGTGCAGTCATTTTTTACTCCCAAAATTTAAGCGAACAGCTTTTCCAGCTTGTTGAGTGCGCCGGTCCAACCGGTGTTGTGGCGGTCGCGCGCGGCTTCGTCGAAGAACTTCTCGTGGATCAGCGTCAGCATGCAGCCCGGCCCATCCGACTTGATCATCACGGTGACATAGGACTCGCGCTCCGGCGTGCTGCGCCACGCCCAGGTGAAGGCGAGCTTCTCGTTCGGAACGACCTCTTTGTAGACGCCGCTGACGTGATGCTGCTCGCCGTCCTGGGTATGGAAGACGATGGTGTAGCGGCCGCCGGGCCGCACATTCAGCTCGGCGCGCTCGACGACGCCGCCCTCCGGACCGAACCACTGGGTCAGGTGCGTCGGTTCCGTCCACGCCGCGTAGACTTTTTCCGGCGAGCGCATTGAGACGACGTTTGAGGGTGAGACTGGGGTTGACGGCGGCGTTGGGGGCTGGGTTGGCGGGCATGAATCTTCCTCCACAAAAGCGGCAAGGCGGTCGAGTTGAGAAGTCCAGAAGCGCTGGTAGCGGTTGAGCCACTGCATGGCGTCTTCCATCGGGGCGGCCTTGAGCGCGCAGCTCACGGTGCGTCCCGTCTTGCTTCGCGTGACAAGGCCGGCGTCGCTCAGCACGTCGAGGTGCTTCATGACGGCAGGCAGCGACATCGAAAACGGCTGCGCCAGTTCGCTGACGGAAAGGCCGTCGTTGTCGTTCAGCCGGGCCAGCAGCGCACGCCGCGTCGCGTCCGAAAGCGCGGCAAAAGTGCGGTCCAAGGCGGTATCTTGATACTTAACCATACAGTTAAGTATAGGAACGCGCCGGCGGCATGTCAACCGCTATTTGGAAAATCACGAATTCAGCGGCGCAGCGTCCGCGCGATGAAACGCGCCGCCCGGCCGTCGATGGCGGCGACGCCGATGAAGATCGCCGCCATGCCGGCGATTTGCCGCGCGTCCACGATCTCATTCAACAGAACGATACCGAGCAGGATGGCGCTGACCGGAATCAGGAACGTGACGATCAGGGCATTGGTCGCGCCGGCCCGTGCGATCAGGCGGAAGTAAATCAGATAGGCGAGCGCGGAGGATAACAGCGCGAGCGACACCATCGCCCAGATCGCCGTTCGCGACGCGGTGAGGAAGGTGTCTGGCCGGTCGAACAGAAACACGACCGGCAGCAGCAGCACGGTGGACATGATCAATTGCCCGGTTGCCATCATGACCGGCGGCACGCCGCGCACGCGGCGCGAGAAGACCGCGCCGAAGGCGTAGAAGGCGGCCGCGGCGAGGCAGGCGAGTTCGGCCAGCACGTTGGCACCGAGATCGCTCAACATATCGGGGCCGATCAGCACGACGACGCCGGCGAAGCCTGCGATCAGCCCGACGATGCGTCCGACCGAAAGCTTGTCGTCCTGCGTCATGACATGGGCCACCAGGACGCCGAACAGCGGACTGGTGGCGTTGAGGATTGAAGCCAGGCCAATCGAGATGTGGATCTGGCCCCAGAACAGCAGCGTGAACGGCAGGACGTTGTTGAAAACCGCCATCACGGTGAGCTGCGACCAAGCGTCGGCATCGCGCGGGAACGGCGCGCCGATGGCGCGGGCGAAGATCGCAAGCGCGCTCCCCGCGATAGCGACGCGGCCGAGCGCTAGCGTCAACGGCGGGATTTCCAGCACGGCAATCTTGGCGAAATAGAACGAGCCGCCCCAGAGCACCGAAAGCACGAGCAGCAGCAGCCAGTCGGTCGCCGACATCGAAAGGGCTGTGCTGGCCGCGCGCGAGGGGGGCATGAGGCAAGGCGCTCCAAAGCGCCGGACCCTGCACGATCCGGCTCGCACCGGACCACCCGTTTCTGGTCCGTTAACCTCTTGGTAATGGTCAGGGTTCGTTAACCTGGGAGGCCTAGGGTGCAGGGAACGGATCCGGTCCCGCACCTATGGCTATTGCTTCTGTCAGCGCTGCGTCCAGCACCTCCTCCAACTGGCTGAAGGAAGCGCAGGAATCGCTGGTCGCTTCGGAGACGCCGGGCGGCATGATGGGTGCGCTGCAGGACTCTCGTGCCGGTTACAGCATCAAGACGTTTCTGGCGAAGAGCCAGAACAACCTGTTCGCGCTGGCGCAGATTGCGCAGAACGCTCAGACATCGTCCAGCGCGCTTGCGTTACAGATGTCGCAGGCCGCCGCAAAAAAAACGATATGATGAGCAGGTCGCGCTCCAGGTGAAGCTCAATCCGGTGCATGCCAATTACACGCCGCCGAAGGGGCTCGACCCGGTCATCTATTTCGGAGACGGCTCGTCGATCGACACCACCAGCAACATCATGACGATGTCGAACGGCAAGCAGATCGACACCACGACAGGCCTGGAGTACCACGACCCCAAGTCGATCGTCAGCATGGCCAACGGCGCCTATCTCGACACCAAGAACAACATCCTCCACATGTCCGACGGCACCCAGGTCGACACCATCACCGGCTTGAAAATCACGGTCTGACAGCCGAGTAACGAGTTTCAACGATGATCGCATCCATCGCCGCAGCCTTCGTCGCAGCGCAAGTTGGTCAGTTGCAGCAGGCTGCGGCGGCCAAGATGATGCAGATGAACGCGAATGCGTCTGCCGACACCGCCAAGCTGTTGGAAGCCGCGCAGCAGAATTTCAGCCGCCTCGCCAATGTCGCGACCGGCATCGGCGGCAATCTCGACATCACCGCGTGATGCGGAGTGGCCTTATTTCTTCAACGCTGCGGTGACGAGCTTGAGCGCGTCGTCGCTCGCCCATTCCGCCGGCCCCGCCAGGGTCGCGAGCTCGCAACCATTCGTATCGATGATCAGCGTGGTCGGCATGCCGAACGCCTTGCCGATCGCCTTGAGGTCCTGGAATACGCGGGCGCTGTTGTCGGCGTAATAGGCGAGCGTGTTGACGCCGACGTTCTTCAGCCACTCCTTCGGCTTGTCGGTGTCGCGGGTGTCGATGTTGATCGACACCACCTCGAAGTTCGCGCCGCCGAGCTTGCCCTGCAAGGCGTCGAGCGCCGGCATTTCCTTGCGGCAGGGCACGCACCAGGTCGCCCACAGGTTCAAAAGCACGGTGCGGCCGTGCCAGTCGGCCAGGGTTTTTGCAGCCCCGCTGCCGTCCTTGAACGCCAGCGGCGGCAGGCTTTTCGGGGCGTTGGCGACCGAGACGGCGGCCACCTCGCCGCGGACCAGCGGCGCCATCCGGCGGGCGGTTTCCACCGAAGCCTGGCACGCCGGATCGGCTCCCGCATTGCCTGTCAGGCGGCCAATCCCGTATACCCCCGCCAGTCCGACCGCGACGCCAACCACGCCGCCGAGAACAATCAAGGCGATCCGCTTCTTGGCGTGGGTGCGCGGCGACGTCGTGCGAACTCATCATCGGTGAATCCTGGTGGCCAAGAACAAGGACAAGAAGAAGATCAGCAAGGGTCGCAAGAAACCCGTCGTGGGCAACACGATGTGGGGCGGCCGCTTTGCATCCGGTCCTGCCGCCATCATGGAGAAGATCAACACCTCGATCGACTTCGACTGGCACCTGTATCGCCAGGACATTGCCGCCAGCAAGGCCCATGCGGAGATGCTCGCCAAACAGGGCATCATCACGGCGGACGATGCCCGCAAGATCGCTCACGGTCTAGACACGATCCTGTCAGAGATCGGCTCGGGCAAGTTCAAGTTCAATCGCGCGCTCGAAGACATCCATATGAACGTCGAGAGCCGGCTGTCCGGCCTGATCGGGCCGGCGGCCGGACGGCTGCACACCGCGCGCTCGCGCAACGACCAGGTCGCGACCGATTTCCGGCTGTGGATCAGGTCGCGCATCGACGACATCAATGGGCTGCTCGCCGACTATCAGCGGGCGCTGGCCGAGAAGGCGCTCAAGCACGCCGGCACGGTGATGCCGGGCTTCACGCACCTGCAAAACGCGCAGCCGGTGACGTTCGGTCATCATCTTCTGGCCTATGTCGAGATGGCGGCACGGGACCGCGGGCGCTTTTCCGATGCGCAGCTGCGGATGAACGACATGCCGCTGGGAGCCGCAGCGCTTGCCGGCACTTCATTCCCGATCGACCGCGACATGACCGCGGCCGCGCTGAAGTTCGCGCGGCCGATGGCGAATTCGCTCGATGCTGTGTCCGACCGCGACTTCGTCATGGAAACTCTTTCGGCTGCCGCTATCGCGTCGGTGCATCTGTCGCGCTTCGCCGAGGAGATCGTGATCTGGACCTCGCCACTGGTCGGCCTCGTCAAGCTCAGCGACAAGTTCACCACCGGCTCCTCGATCATGCCGCAGAAGCGCAATCCGGACGCCGCCGAACTCGTTCGCGCCAAGACCGGCCGCGTGGTCGGCGCGCTGAACGCGATGCTGATGGTGATGAAGGGCCTGCCGCTGGCGTATCAAAAGGACATGCAAGAGGACAAGGAAGGCACCATCGACGCGCTCGACGCGCTGGCGCTCTCGATCAGCGCCATGACCGGAATGGTGCGCGACATGCAGCCCGACGCGGCGCGCATGAAGGCCGCCGCCGGCATGGGTTACGCCACCGCGACCGACCTCGCCGACTGGCTCGTGCGCACGCTGAAGATGCCGTTCCGCGAGGCCCATCACGTCACTGGCCGCATCGTTGCGAAGGCGGCGCAGGCCGACTTGCCGTTGCACAAGCTGTCGCTCGCCGAGATGAGGAAGATCGAGCCGAGGATCACGCAGGCGGTGTTCGGCGTGCTGCCGGTTGATCGCTCGGTGGCGAGCCGCACCAGCTACGGCGGCACGGCGCCGAACAACGTCCGCGCGCAGGCGAAGACATGGCTGAAGAAACTGGCGAGCGAGCGGAGCGGACACGCCGATGATTGATGCCATCGGAGTCAGCCTCGCAAATGACACACAATCTGTTATGGTGCGCGAAATATCGGAGCCCGCCGTGTCCCGGCCCAATCGCTCATCGTTTTTCCTGGCTGTGATCGGCGCACTGGCCTTGGCCCTGCCGCTTTCGGCCTGCGGACGCAAAGGTGCGCTCGATCCGCCGCCCGGCGGCTCGCAGCTTGAAGCGGGCACGGTCAGGACGCCGGTCTCGCGCAGGGGCGCGGAGGCGCCGCCGGTGAAGCCGACGGAATACGATGAAAACGGCCGGCCGATCGCTCCCGTGGGTACGAGAAAAAAACTTCCCGCCGATTGGCTGATCGACTGAGCGCGCCATGCACCACTTCGCTTATCGCAACGGCGTGCTGCACGCCGAGGCGGTGAATCTCGCAAGCCTCGCCCAGACGGTCGGCACTCCGTTCTATTGCTATTCCACGGCGACTCTGGAGCGGCACTACCGCGTGTTCGCCGGCGCCTTTGCCGACGTGCCGTCGCTCGTCTGCTACTCGCTCAAGGCCAATTCCAACCAGGCGGTGATCGCGACGCTGGCGAAGCTCGGCGCCGGCGCCGATGTTGTCTCCGGCGGCGAACTCAAGCGCGCGCTCGCGGCCGGCGTGCCGCCGGACAAGATCATATTTTCCGGCATCGGCAAGACCGCGGCCGAGCTTGCGCTGGCACTCGACGAGAACATCCTGTGCGTCAACGTCGAGTCCGAGCCGGAGCTGGAGCTGCTGTCCGCCATAGCTGTTGGCAAAGGGCGCAGCATCGACATCTCCGTCCGCGTCAATCCCGACGTCGACGCCAAGACCCACGCCAAGATCGCGACTGGGCGCGCCGAGGACAAGTTCGGTATTCCGATCAGCGGGGCGCGGGCTGTCTACGCGAAAGCCGCGAAGTTGCCGGGGCTGCGCGTCGCCGGCGTCGACATGCACATCGGCAGCCAGATCACGGAGCTGTCGCCATTCGGCGACGCCTTCGCGCTGTTGTCGGATTTCGTGGGGACGTTGCGCGGCGATGGCCATACGATCTCGCACGTCGATCTCGGCGGTGGTTTGGGTATCCCGTACCGCGAGGACAACGAGCCGCCGCCGGACCCCTCCGCCTATGCCGAGGTGGTCAAGCGGGCGACGCGCGGCCTTAATTGCAAGCTGATCTTCGAGCCCGGCCGGCTGATCGTGGGCAATGCCGGAATTCTGGTGACGCGCGTCCTCTATCTCAAGCGCGGCGAGGCCAAGACGTTCGTCATCGTCGATGCGGGCATGAATGACCTGATCCGCCCGACGCTTTACGAGGCCCATCACGAGATTCAGCCGGTGGTCGAGCCGTCTTCAGGCGCCCAACACCTGACGGCGGACGTGGTCGGGCCGGTATGCGAATCGGGCGATTTCCTGGCGTTGGGTCGAGATATGGTGGCAGCCCAGCCGGGCGATTTGCTCGCGGTCATGACCGCCGGCGCCTATGGGGCGGTCCAGGCCGGCACTTACAACACCCGCCCGCTGATCCCGGAAGTCCTTGTCCGGCATGGCGAATGGGCGCTGGTGCGGCCCCGCCTTGAAGCCGACCAATTGATTGGTCTGGATAAGCTCCCATCTTGGCTATGAAGCTGGCTTGCGTTTTTGCTTGGTTTCTGAACGATCAAACCGCGTGCTAAAGTGTTGGTACTGACAAATTCTCCGCTCGGGAGCCGTTTTGAGCGAGCCGAACACCAGCAGGCCCATTGACGAGCGTGAGGTTCACGCGGGAACGGCCGTGCTTTCGCGCGCGCTGGGCCGCGCCCGGCTGGCGCTGTTCTGGGAACAACTGTGGCCGGCGCTCGCCTCGATCGCGACCGCGGTCGGACTGTTCCTGGCGCTGTCCTGGTTCGGCCTTTGGGTTTCGTTGCCGCCACTCGGCCGCGCCATCGGCCTGTTCGCGTTCTTTGTGCTGGCAGTGGCGGCGACCGTTCCATTGTTTAAGGTCCGCTGGCCCGATGTCATCGAAGGCCTGCGGCGGCTCGACTGCAAAAGCCTCATGCCGCATCGGCCGGCCACCGCGATTGCCGACCGCATGGCGCCCGAGGCCGGCGACTCAATTGCGGTCGCGCTGTGGCGCGCGCATTTGGAACGGGTGCTGCGTGCGGCGACGGCGCTGAAAGCCGGAACGCCGGTGCCGCACGTTGCCGCCCGCGACCCTTACGCGTTGCGCGGGCTCGTGCTCATTCTCGTGGTCGCTGCGTTCTTTGCTGCTGGCGGCGATCGCACCAAGCGTATCGCCGCGGCATTCGACTGGCACGGCGTGGTGTCGCCGGCCAATTACCGGATCGACGCCTGGGTCACGCCGCCAGCCTATACCGGTCGCCCGCCGTTGATCTTGCCGGGGCTGCGCCCGGGCGAGCAATCGCAGGCGCGGGCGAATGGCCCGGTGACGGTGCCGGCCGGCTCGACCTTGGTGGTGCGGGCCACCGGCCAATCCGGACTCGACATTGCCGTCAAAGGCGGCATCGCGGAGGCCCAGGCCGAAGCGAAGCCGCAGGCGCCCAAGGGCACCGAGGAGCGGCACTTCACCATCACCGCCGCTGGCACCGCCACGGTCAAGGGCGGCGGCGACGACGTGGTCTGGACCTTCAATGCCATTCCGGATCGGCCGCCGACCATCGCGCTTGCCAAGGAGCCGGAACCCCAGCTCCGCGGCTCGCTGTTGCTCAACTACAAGATCGAGGACGACTACGGCGTGGTGGACGCCCAGGCGACGTTCGAGCGCAAGACTGCCTCGACGGCAAAGCCGGCCTCGACCGAGACCAAGCCGCCGCGCCCGCTGTTCGACGCGCCCAATTTTACGCTGGTGCTGCCGCAGGCGCGCACCCGCGCCGGCGCTGGGCAGACCACCAAGGATCTCTCCGAGCACCCCTGGGCCGGCGTCGACGTCGCAATGACCCTCGTCGCTCGTGACGAGGCCAACAACGAGGGCCGCTCCAACCCTCATGAGATGCGGCTCCCGGAGCGGCCATTCGCCAAGCCCCTGCCGCGCGCACTGATCGAGCAGCGCCGCAATCTAGCGCTCGATGCCAACGCCAAGGACCACGTGCTGATGGTGCTGGACGCGCTCACCATCGCGCCGGAGCGGTTCATTCCGGAAACCAACATCTATCTGGGTCTGCGCTCGATCTACTGGCAGCTTGCGCGCGCCGAGAGCGACGACGGTCTGCGCGACGTGGTGGCGCGGTTGTGGGCGATGGCGGTCTTCCTCGAGGATGGCAACGTCTCGGAGACCGAGAAGACGCTGCGGAATGCGCAGGAGGCGTTGCGCGAGGCGCTGGAGCGCGGCGCCTCCGATGAAGAGATCAAGAAGCTGATGGACGAGCTTCGCGCCGCGCTCGACAAGTTCATGCAGGCGCTGGCCGAGGAGTTGCGCAAGAATCCGCAGATCGCGCGGCCGCTCGACCCCAATTCGACGCGCCAGCTTCGCTCGCAGGATCTGCGCAACATGCTCGACCGCATGGAGCGCCTGGCCCGCTCGGGCGCCAAGGATGCCGCCAAGCAGTTGCTCGATCAGCTTCGGGCGATGCTCGACAACCTGCAGCTGGCGCAACCGAACGGCGACATGGGCGACGGCGACGACATGCAGCAGGCACTTGATGAGCTTGGCGACATGATCCGTCAGCAGCAGCAGTTGCGCGACCGCACCTTCCGCCAGGGCCAGGACCAGCGCCGTCAGCAGCGCCAACAGGGCCAGCGCGGCCAGCAGGGCGACCGCAACCAGATGGGCGAGCTCCGCCAGGACCAGCAGGCGCTGCGCGAGCAGCTCAACAAGCTGCTGGAGGAATTGAAAAAGAAGGGCTTCCCGCAGCCGGGCCAGGGTCAGCAAGGCGAGAAGGGCGAGGGCGATCCGCTCGGCCGCGCCGGCGAGGCGATGGGCGATGCGCAAGGTGCGCTCGGCGAGGGCGATGCCGACAGCGCAGTCGACTCGCAGGGCCGTGCGCTCGAGGCGATGCGCAAGGGTGCGCAGGGCATGGCGCAGTCGATGCAGCAGCAGATGGGGCAGGGCCCAGGCCCCGGCAATCCGAGCCGCACCGGGCAGGCGCGCGCCAACCAGGACACCGATCCGCTCGGCCGTCCGCTGCGCGGGCGCGACTACGGCGACGACACCACGGTCAAGGTGCCGGGCGAGATCGACGTGCAGCGGGCACGCCGCATCCTCGAGGAGCTGCGCAAGCGCTTCGGCGAAAACTTCCGCCCGCAGCTTGAGCTCGATTACATCGAGCGGCTGCTGAAAGATTATTGATCGCATCCTCGCGGTACGCGCGTCCCTGCGCGCCACGGACATTCGTGGCCATGAGCGCCGTGCAATGAATGTCCGGATATACCCTCGGCCGCCGATCGTACCGACGACCGCTATGCCTTAAACGACCGCCATGCCTTAAAGGACTTTGCCGGCTCGCGTCGCATGCTTGCGCAACATCGCCATGGCGCGCAGAAATCCGCGGCCGGGCAGTGCGGGATAGCCGAACCATTTTTCGCCAGCGGGCACGTTGGACACCACGCCGCTCTTGGCTCCGATCATCGCGCCGTCGCCAATCACGAGATGGTCGGCAATGCCGACCTGACCGCCGAGCATCACGCGGTCCCCCAGGGTCACGCTGCCGGCGAGCCCGCACTGGCCGGCGATAATGCAGTGACGGCCGATGGCGACGTTGTGTGCAATGTGGACGAGGTTGTCGATCTTGGTGCCTTCGCCGATGACGGTGTCGCCGCTGCCACCCCGGTCGATCGTCGTGCCGGCGCCGATCTCCACATTGTCTCCAATGATGACGCGGCCGAGCTGCGGTACCTTGGTGTGCCCATTCGTGCCGGCGAGGTAGCGGAATCCGTCCTGACCGATCCGGCAGCCCGGATGGAAGATCACGCTGTCTCCGACGATGGCATGAATGATCGATGCGCCCGGGCCAATCGAGCAATTGCGGCCGATCCGCACGTCCGCGCCGATCACCGCGTTGGCGCCGATCACGGTTCCGGCCCCGATCGAAGCGCGCGGCCCGATCACCGCGCCTGGATCGATGGTCACCCCGATCGCGACCTGGGCAGACGGATGGATGGCCGCCGTTGACGGCACTCCCTCCGCTTCGAACAGCGAAGATGGCCGCAAGGAATCTTCGAACAGCCGCCGCGCCACGATGACGAAGGCACGATAGGGCTCGTTCGCCCGCAGCACATTCATGCCGCTAGGGGCCTGGCTTTCGAACCGTTCGGTCATCAGGCAGGCGCCGGCCTGGGTCGACGTCAGGACGTCGGCGTATTTGGCGGTGTCGAGAAATGCGAGATCGGATGCGCCCGCACGATTGAGCGGCGCGACATTGGTGATGAGGTCATCGAGGCGGGCGCCGGTGCGAAGCTTGGCTCCGGTCAGCGTGGCGATTTCGCCAACCGTCAAGCCGACGGGGTGCTTGAAGAAAACAGGCAGCGTCAATGCATCGGCTTCGCGCATGTCTCTCCAATTTCTTGCTGATGACGCACCTGCTCCGCTCGCCGATCGCGAGTCGCGTGCGCCAAGGAGCAGTCCTACACTTTACCGGACGCTTTTGCCATGCGGTGTATTGAATTGCTCACTTTTACAGGCTTGCGGGGCGCGGCAATCGGCGCGAATAGTGCTCGCACCGCGGGCCAATCATGTTTTTAAGATGGCGACCTTTGAAATCTGCCGTAGGCGCGGGCAGGCGGCGAAATACCGCCGTTATGGCAAAATCTCCTGCCGGTCGCGCAATTGTGCGTCGAGCTTGGCCCTCAGTTCGTCGAGCAGACCTGCTTCTGCCGCGGTGACCACGTCGATCAGCTCGTTGGCCTGATCGATCCGCGCGATGGTCACGTAGTCGGCGCCGGCGGCATAAAGCATCTGCATTTCCGTGAATTCCTCCGCGGTGGCGATGATCTTCGTGGTCGGATTGACCGTCCGCACTTGGCGAACGAGTTTCTCGTTGGTGGTGCCCTTCAGAAGCGAATCCGGGACGCTGGAGATGACGATCTCGGCGTCGGCGATGCCGGCATGCACCAGCAAATCGGCGTTGGAAATGTCGTTGTACTGGACGCGCACACCGCGCTTCTGCAGCGCGCGGTAGACGTTCGGATTGAAATCGACGACGACCACCTGCTCCAGCAAAGCGGAATTCCGGCGCTCCAACTCGGCGAGGAATGAGCTGGCGATCCGGTAGAAGCCCAGCACCAGGATGCGTCGCTTGCGTTCGGTTGTGGTTTCCTCGTCATCGGCGCGGGCGTGATCGAGATCGCGGAGTCCAAGCCGCTTGAGAATCGGAATGATGTGTCGGGTCGCTGCATCGCTACGCATCATCAGGAACGTGTTGAGCACTGCGAGTACGACGAAGGCGGTGGACGCCGCGCCCGCGACGCCGGGCGTGGTGTGGCCGGATTGCACACCGATCTGAACCAGTACCAGCGAGAACTCGCTGACTTGCGCGAGATTGATGGCGGGGAGCAGACTTGCCCGCAGCCCCTGCCGCATGGCGTAGAGCGGTGGGAACACAGTGATGAACCGGCTCGCCCAGGTAAACACCACGAGAATGAGTGCAAGCCCCAGCACCGACGGCGTGGGCACCGGGATGGTCATGCCGAGCGCCACGAAGAACAGCGTGATGAAGAAGTCGCGGAGCGAGGTGACTTTCGCCGTCACGTCGACGGCGTAAGGGAAGGTCGAAAGCGAAACACCGGCGATCAGCGCGCCCATGACCCGCGACAGGCCGAGAAACTCGGCCAATTCGGCGACCGCGAAGCACCACGCGATCGCGCCGACCAGCACCAGTTCGGGCAGATGGGCGATGAGTTGGAATAGGTGCGGCAGCGTATAGCGGCTGATCAGCAGGGCCGCGGCAAGCAGCGCGCCGACACGCACCACCGAAAGAAACAACACGTCGATCTGCAGGTCGTGCAAGTTCGGTTGGATCGCAAGGAACAGGATGGCGATGAGGTCCTGTGCGACCAGCACGCCGAGCGTGATGCGCCCCGGCAGCGTGTCGAGCTCGTACTTGTCGTAGAGCACCTTGACGATGATGACGGTCGAGCTCAGCGAGACAGCCGCGGCGAGATAGACCGCGTCGAAGCGGCGATCGCCGAGCGGGATGCCGATCAGCAGGAACAGTCCGAGGCCGAGCACAAAGCAGCCGAAGATCTGCACCGCGGACGTGACCAGGATGACATTGCCGGCGCGGATGATCTTTTTCAGGTCGATCTCCAACCCGATCATGAACAGCATGAAGATCAGACCGAGCTCGGCGATCGTCTTGATCGATTGTTGCGATTGAACCCATTTCAGCCCGGAAGGGCCGACCACGAAGCCGGCCACCAGATAAGCCAGGATCAACGGCTGGCGCGCCAGATGGGCGGCAACGCCAAGGATCCACGCCATGACGATAGACAGCGCTAGATCGTGGATCAGTTCCGGCATTCATTCCCCCGCGTCTGGCATGACGCGCCACCGCGGCCAGGCCGCATTCCTCTATTGGTCATCGGATTTGCATAACACGCCGCCGGCGTCGCAGCAGCCATGTGGGCGCTGTTATCGCTTGCCTTTCGCCAGCGCCGAGGCGACGGCGAACTTGATTTCCGCCAGCGCGAACGGCTTGGAGATGACGTCGCAGATCAGCGCCTCCAATCCGGACAGCCGCTCGCGCTGGTCGGCGTAGCCGGTCATCAGCAGGATCGGCAGTTTGGGAAAGTCGCGCGCCACCGCGAGCGCAAGCGCGATGCCATCCATCACCGGCATCTTGATGTCGGTCAGCAGCAGGTCGAAAAACCGCCGCCCTCGCTCTGGAGCGTTTCGAGCGCCTCGCTGCCGTCGGCGGTCGCGATCACAAAATGACCTTCCTCGGCGAGCGCACGCTTGATCAGCATGCGCAGCGGCTCCTCGTCCTCAGCGATCAGGATGTGTGCCATGTCCCGTCAGCCATGGCCCCTCAGCGGAGACCTGCGACCGCGTCGCGGCGCGTGAAGAACCGCACCTGAATGTCGTGGCCCTCCGCGGGCGGCGAGGCAAGCCGGCTGCGGAACGGCAGCGTTTCAAAGGCCCCCAGCACCGGCTGTGGCGGCTGCGCGGTCCAGGAGTAGACCTCGGCGCCGGTCGCGTTGCGAAGCGCAAAGCGAATCCGCGGTATCTCGACCGGCGTCGACACCATGCTCACGATCAAGCCCTCGACCACCAACACCGGAACGCCGTCATGAATCTCGTTGCCGATTTTCAGATCGGTGAAGGCAAGTCCACGCAGGTTCACCGGCATCCCGATCGCACTATAGAACGATGCGAGCTGCGGAACATACCGCACGACGTCCTTGCGCCAGCTGAGCAGCCCGCCGCTGAGCGCGATCAGCGCAACGATCGCGACCGGAAGCGGGATTCTTCGCCAGCGGTTTCGGCGCTTGCGGGCCGCAGAGCGGGCGCGGCGGGCGGCGACGCTTTCGATATCCGGCGGACCGTTGTCTATCTCGGCGGACGGGACAGGCGGCGCCTCGCCGTCGGCCGCTGGTACGAGCGGCGGGGCGTCATCGACCGGAATGGGAATATCCGATAGCGCCATCGGTGGGGCATCGGCCGGCGCGCTGGCGGCGTCTTCGGGCAAGCCGACCTGGTCGTCGCGCGATGGTTCCGGGGGGGTCTCGTTCGCGGCCGATGGCGGCGCTGTTGGAATATCGACTGGAGGGTCAGGGAGTGCCGGCGGCTCCGCGCCAAGCTCGGAGCCGAATGCTGCCACTGCGGCTGTCTCATCCGCAGCCGGTGCCGGGATCGCCGGCGGCATGGCGCGCCACAGGGTCTGGCAGCGCATGCAACGCACCGCACGCCCGTTCGCCCCGATCGCTGTATCGGCGGGCTGGTAGGAGGTTTTGCAGTTTGGACAGGCAATCTGCATCGGGCTGTCGACGGTTCTTCTCTGGCGATTCGGAGCGGTCGGGCTTTGGCCGCGACCCTAGCAGCGGTCCGTTAACGGACCGGAAACCATGGGAATCCAGGCTTGGCTTGGGAATTGACCGGCGGCCGGATGCCCGAAATCCGACGTGGCGCCGCCCGGTTAATGCCGGGTTAACCGTTCAAATCGCATACACCATTGATATTATTGGATTTCTTGAGAGCCAATACGTTTTCAACTAAGGACGGGCTAACGATTGAAAAGGGGAAGCGACGCGAAGTCTTGCGGTTTGCGGCGTCGCCGTCGCCGGAGCGAATAAGCGCCCACGGCTCAAGTGCGCGGAGGTGCGGCGGGGTCCATTGCGGCGCGAGGACCTCAGTCCTCGCCCCCCGTCTGCGTCTGCTCTAGCGGACATTAAGGGTGCAAGCCAGGTTGCCAAAAAAAAGGCTGATCGTCGGGTCTACACCAATGGAGGTAGGTCGTGGTGATGCCATCGATAGATTGCGAACTCTGCTGGGGTAAGAACCCGGACACAGTAGAGTGAGCAAGGGGACCGTAACAAAGATTGTAGATCGGCGTCGCGGTCCCCACCATCACCGGGCGAGCGGCCCAATAACTGCCGTCTCCACCACTCGCGCCTTGCCTACTGGATAGGTCATTTCAACACCCGCTCACCCGAGTGCTAGAACGTGGCTCTACACGGCTGGCCTTTCGCTCAAGCTCACGACACAGGTTCTTGTTGCTTGACTTAAAATCGAAAACGGTCGCTGCGACCGGTTTCGTCAGTGCCGAGTTTTTGAGCGCCGGTTTACATCAGGACGGATCGTTGGCGGCCTTGTCGGGCTACGCTTCTTGGCTTCCTCTTTGGCTATCTCGTCCGCTTCGATCACAGCGATCTTTCGCCAAGTCTCGGCAATATCGAGAACCTTCGCTTGGGTATCGCCCGTCAACGTGTCGGCCAAGGCCGCAGCCTCCCGCGCCCGCTCCAGATACTTGGTGACCGGCATGACCCCCTCCCCACAGGGGGAATTAAACCCCCGGAGCGCAAGAATTGCGAGGGGCTAGTTACCCCAATCGCTAGCGTGCGATGGAACGTGACAGCCTGATTGTGGGTTATGCCGGGATGGAATTTAAGTCCGTTCTGACATGTCCCGCCTGCGGTCATCAGGCCGTCGAGACGATGCCCACCGATGCCTGCCAATTCTTCTATGACTGCCAAGGATGTGGCGGTCGCCTGAAACCTAAGCCTGGCGATTGCTGCGTGTTTTGTTCTTACGGCTCGGTGCCGTGTCCGCCGATCCAGGCCGGGGATTGCTGCTCGTAGCCTTAGCGATCTTGCCTAGCTTCGCCTCAAAGGCTCCAACGCTGCTTCCAATTCCCGGTGACGCGCCTCAGCTTCAAGATGGGTCCCAGCGCGGACCGAGCGAACTTTTTACAGATTGCATCAATCGCGGCCGCCGTACCGGGTCTGATCTCTGATCAGATAAGACCGAATATTCGGATCCGGATCGTTGCCGATATAATCCTGCCCGTTGTAAAGCGGACCAGCCAGCACGCCTCCCTGAAAAACAGACCCCGGCACGGCGGCTTGGCGATACAGCGTCGGGTGATATTGAACAGTCGACTTGCGGTGCTTCTTTGCAGCCTCGACCGGCGAAGCCAGGCACAACGCCAGACCTGCGGCGGAGCAAATCAATAGGGTATGCCGAATAAGCATGTGAGACCTGAAACTAGGCCCGTGCCCCTCTGGGAAAAACACCGAGTGCCGGTGAAAATTCCAACCCAACATAAGAAATGACCCCTGGCAGATACCCACCAGGGGCCACTCTTTTCACCGGACATTTCAGGGGGGACTGAGGGGATTGTCCGGTTCAAAACTTAACTAGGGTGCCTCGTCATTTCAGCAAGCTAGGTAAATCTACGTTACCATTCACAGGTGTGTGAGCAGGACATGGCACTGGCATCCGCGTCATTGCGCAGATAGCAACACCCGCTCCGCCCACGGCGGGGTGTCGGGCGAGCCGCGGACGATGAGCCAGGGTTTACTGTCGGGAAAGATCGAAGCCGTGGTGTACTTGCCGCTCGCCCAGAACGCCATCAACTCATCGCGATTGTTGCACCAGCCGGTGTCACCGCCGCGTGGCGATGCCGTCGCCGAGTTTCAGCACGACTTGAAGGGCGGCACACAACTGCCTTCCCATTCTATACCAAGGTCTAGGCCCTTCTTCCTTTCGCTCAGTATAGCAGTCAGGCAGGCCGAATTATCATGCACTGGCAGACAGACAGGTCCAAATCTGTAGGTCGTCCTTTGGACAGGAGATTGTGATGACTGAAACGATCAAATCCGAAATTTCGCGCCGAGGAGCCTTTTCACTTCTGGGGCTTGGGGTTGCCTTGGCGCTTGCAGCGCCAACTGCAATGCTAGTGGCATCGGACGCTGAGGCGGAAACAGCCGGGATGGAGCGGCGTCAGGAGCGGCGCACTGGTCGCCACGAGCGGCGTGAAGCGCGGCGCAAAGGTCGCCACGAACGGCGGGAGACGCGGCGTGGAGGTACCCCAACGACCACCGGCACAAAACAATAGTGTCAAAGCTCGGATACTGCCTCTCCCTAATAAGGGAGAGGCCGGGATGCGAGCGTAACAAGCTGCTGAACTCGACCGCCTCGAAAAATAATCCGTGATGCATCGCCGCCTTCGGCTCCCAGCTCAAGGTGTAATATTCATTTTAATTCGCGGCGATCTGACTTTTCGCCGTCAGTGACCCCCGCGCCGAATGTTGGCATTACGATGTTGGGCCAATCGGCAAATAAGTAAGCGGGGCCGCTGGATAGCTCTTTCGCTAGTTGGATCGTCAGGGGCATTGCGGGCAATCTTTCGTGATACGCGCGGATGATAAACGGCGGGCGAAAGTATAGCTCCCCAAAACATTGGCTTGAAATCACAAGACCGGACCAGCCCAGTTGTGTTTTAAAGGAGCATGACCAACGTAGACGCAATGAAGCTCTTGTCACCAAGGACCAAGTCATTACTACGCGAACACGCGAAAATCGTCGGCGTGGACGTGGCCAAACTCGCCAGCGAGCTTGTTGAGATGATGGCGCAAGACATGGAAGCGCGGCCTCCGTCGCGAGGCTTGGCATCGTCACTCTCACGCGGGCGACAATGCTTTTCTTAGGCGCAACCGCACAATTCTGGCGGCGGTGATGAGCAATCACTGACACGCGCGTCCGACAAGCCACATCGCGCCACTTCAAAACGGGAGCAACAGGAGTTCGCTGAATGCCGCCGCGTCTCGGACACCTATTGTATTTTCTCACGACGTGGATCGCGGTGATCTTTATCGCTGCTGGGCTTTTGATCTATTTTTATTTCGCTCGACCGAACACGGACCCTCTTGGATTGGTAGTCGTCGGCTGGGGTGCCCTTATTTGGCTTGGGGGCCGTGCGATCCGGTATTAGCTTGCATTGAATGTGACGTGGCGACACACGACCACGACCCACGCCAACGTCACCACCGACACGCGGCAGCATCGAACCCGGATGGGTCGCACAGTCATCGCATCACCCGACCGGACGGCGCATGGTGCGAGCATTGCGGACGGATAACCGATAGCGAACAGCATCGCGTTTCGCTATCGGATGAAAGTCTTTTGGTGCCTTCCCAGAATTCGCTCCACGAGGCGCAAGCCGAAGCATTCGATTTCCCTGAAAGCTGCCCGCGCGACAATACGCTGTGAACAAGACTTTGGCTTGAAATCACAAGACCGCCGCCGGTCCGGTCGTTAAACAGCAATCATAATAACAAAAAATACTTTTTTTGAGTGCTTTGCCACTGGCGGAGCCGTTGGCAAGCCACAACAGCGGCTCCGCAGCTTTCGGCTGAGAATAACCGCAATAACTGACGTTTCGACACCGCGCAACTCGCGCCAGCATCCGATGAGGCCATGCGATGAGAAAGCCAATTTTCACCGACGCCGTGCTGGCGTTGATACCGACGCTGGTGGCGCAGAACGTGCCGCCAGCCGAAATTGCCGAGCGTATCGGTTGCACATTGGGAACCCTCAAGGTGCGGTGCTCGGAGTACAAGATCAGTCTGCGAACGCCGGATTGGAGGGATCGCCGGAAGCAGCGTGTTGCGGAGCCGAAGGCCACGACAGTCACGATGCTGCCGAAGCCGGTATCCAGCCCGCAGCCACTCACCGTGCAATCGTCGCTCATGTTGAGCCGTGTTGCGATGTCCCGGCTGCGCCAGCGGGCGGAAGCCGGTGGCATGACCGAAGCACAACTCGCCAGCAAGCTGCTTGAGACAATCGGGCTGGATGATTTGTTTGATGCCGTGCTGGACACGGAGCGGAAGGCCGCATGAAATCCATGAAGGCTCGGCAGTGTTCCAAAATCGCGGAACTGCGATGGGCTTTGGAGCAATCGGGGCATCATTCTCTCGACAAGCAAGCGAGCGCTCTCGGATTGGGCCGGAGTACGACCTGGGCAATTCTACAAGCCAGTCACAAAGGTTCGGGTGTCTCAGGCTCCGTGATCAAGAGAATGTTGCGATCGCCTACGTTGCCGCCAGCGGCAAAGAAATGGATAGCTGAATACGTGTCGGAAAAGCTGAGTGGCGCATACGGCCACAGCATAAAGCGACTGCGGATTTTTAGGGCACAAGTTGCGATAGAAGAAATGAACGCGGTCGTGGAGAGCCCCGAGTTCACAGACAGCCGTCCTCTAGAGACAGTCTAGCGATCAGGCTAGCAGCAGCACCGCGACCGCGACGACGACGACCTCGACGCTCGACATGCGCCGAGCGGATCAGCCCTGTTGGTCAAGTGGCGGCTCGCCGCGCTCGTCGGCCATGCTTGTGCAGACCTGCGCCAGTTCGGTGCGGACCTGATACACCACCGCGTCGATTTCGCGACGGACCGTCAGGTCGCGGCTGCAACACGCCGCCATGCCGCTCAGATGCGTCAGCACGACGCCAGCCATCGTGTCGGTCAGTTCGTTGACATCCTCGCGCTTCACCAACTCGCGGCGCTTTTCCATCAGCCTCAGTTCCAGCATTTGGGTCTTGGCCGCGATGTGGGCGGCGTCGGCTTCCGTGCGCGGCGACCGCCGATGCTCCGACCGCAAATACGTCAGGTATTTCAGCCGCGATGATCCTGATCGAACAAACCATCGGCACGCCGCTCGACCACACCCTGCGCCGCCAGCCGCTCGACGTGCTGCCTGCTGATGCCGAAGTGCGCCGCCAGCCGATTGCCGCTGATCAGTACGGGACCAAGCTCCGCGCCGTTGCGTCGCTTCGGTCGCTCGCCGTGCTGCACCGCCATCTCGGTCATCGTCACCCTCACCGTGGTTGCGGCGATCATAGGCCGGGAAACGGCGGCACTGCACCTGCGGTTTCTCATCGAGCAGTTATGTTGAAATTGTGCCGTCGCGCGGCCCCGCACCTTTCTTCCGGCCTCCACAGTACCTGCGGAGGGTCAGGGGGGGTACACCCTCCTGCGGACGGTCGCCATCCTTTGCGACGGTCATCAGCACCATCGCTGCGAGCGTGTCGCGTGTCGTGCGGCGTCGCAACGTATCAACACAACGCGCGGCGAACACCGACACCCATCACCCGCATCGCACCACCCGCACGCCTCGATCATCGTGGTGGTGGTCGATGACGGACGGACACGACAGGCAAGCGTCGATCAGCAGGGCATAGCGCTACACCATCGCCGCACGTCAGCGCACAACATCGCAGGGACCAGAGGCGAAGCTGCTCTCATCAAACGCCAGAAAGCGCACCATGGGCACGGGGTTCTGGCTCGTCCGAATGCGAATGAAGTGGGTCGCCGCGCTTGCGCGGATGTGGTCTGGACCAAAGCGCGGTGGCTTCGGCTGGACTAGCACGTAGTCGCTCTCGCGGTCGTCGCCCTGCTGAACGACGTTCCACGTCATCCGGATGCCATCGGCATAGGTCGCGACACCCGTCAGCGTGTCGATGATGACGCCGTCGTAAAACTGCCGTATCCAGTTCGGTGGGTTGCTGTTCAGTCGCAAGCTACCGTCGTCGTCCCACGTCACAACATCAGCCACCTTGCAGCGGTAGATATCGTGTTCTTGAGCGACAGCCGCATTACCGGCAACGGCGAGCAGCACGGTCGCTGCAACAAACCACGCCCCGATCCGTTCAAGGTGCATCGCAATTCTCGCAGCCTACCATTCCGTTCGCGTCAAGCGTGAAGGGAGCGGCCCACCCGGCGCGCGGTGGTGGTGGTGCGAACCGGGCGGGCGTCTCTCTAGCCCGGTAAAGGGAGGGACTAATCCGGGCGAGTGAGGATCAGGTAGCCGCTGCCGGAGGTCTGTGCTTGTTTGACTGCGCCAGTTTTTTGTTTATGCGAGCCATCGTGATCACGTCACCGCCTCGACGCGGGCCAGCGTGGGTGGCGAGCGTCAGGGGGACAGGCGGCGGCAGGCAGCGTCACCGCATCAACGCCGCGCATCCCTAAAGCGATTTACGGATCGCGGAGCCAAGCGCACATCGCGTCACGCCTCGCCGCACTGCGACCTCGACCGCGCACGACGCACATCGTTGACGACATCGTTAGCGCATCACGAACGCGGGGTAGCACCGTACCGGAGCGCGGTAGCAGCGCACCGAGCGCACCGGGCAAGGCCCTTCGGCGTTTACGCTCGATCAACCGGGCCGGGGCATCGTCGGTGCCTTCTGAAACTTCCAACGACTGGCCCTCACCGCAATTTCACCCCCCCTGTTCGGTGAGGGCCAGCTGTTCACGGCGGCAGCGGAGGCTGGGTGTTTTCATGATCACGAACGGTTCGTTCTTGGCGCTGTTCTTGGCACTCGCCGTTTTGGTCCTGCTGGCCGTGGCTTTTCTTGGTCCGCCGACATTGGGTTAGCGCATCACGACAAACCTATGACGTCCATGATCTGGCCGACGAGAAACGCCATGCGCTTGAGGCTTGGGCCGGGTTAGTTCAGCGCATCGTCAATCCCGAGGACAATGTCGTGCCGCTGAGCAGAGCGTGATGCGTACTCGACGTCGCTTTTGGGCATCGTGGAACGGCGCTGATGTGACGGCGCTATGACAGGTACGTCAGCGTCACTGCTTTACAGCCTGTCTCACCATGTAATCATCGTCTTTCAATGGGAGGGGACGGCAGCGAGGAAATCGCCATGGAGCTGCGCTCTGAATGGATGTTGTCCAGGATAATCGGAACGGTGTTGCTTTCAGTCGTAATGCTTGGCCCGGTTCGGGGCGATTTCATAAGCATTACTCCGTCAAGTCACGATTTTGGCTCCGTTGTAGTCGGCACATCCGTACCGCAGCAATTCGGGTGACCCTCACCGGTGAGGCTGGCTTTACTTTTACCCATTCCTCATAGACGCCAAGCCTGAAGTTTCAATTAGCGACAACAATTGTTTCAGTTTCGGTTCTTGTACGTTTACAGCAACGTGGACTCCAAGCGCAGTCGGTCCTTTTTCTTCCTCGCTCTTTGCTGTCCTGAGGTTTGTTGAATTGGTTGATGGAAACTATTCGCTTTGTGTTTGACATGAACACAGAGGTTTCCGGTCTAGGCATAGCGCCATCGCCAATACCAGGCCCAATCGTTGGTGCTGGCTTGCCCGGCCTGCTCTTGGCAGGTGCTGGTCTGCTCTGCTGGTGGCGACGGCGGCAGAAGATCGCCTGAACTTTCGACGCAACTCGCACGCGAATGCGATTGCGAAAACGGCGATCAATCTCTTCATAGTCTTTGTCCTTGAGCGTTGATATTGTTGTTTCCCCCGTATCTCGAAATCGCAGAAGCGCGCAAAGTCACACACCAGGATTTCCGCAACACTCTGGCGTGACAAGACAGCTCGCCAGCGAAGCCGCACCGGGATCAGGATGACGAGACGCGCACGGTGCCGTGTGGGTCCGTGTCACCTGCGGCGTACTTCATCGTGGCGATACGCTCGATCTCAGCGCAGCGCGCGTTGAGCTGCTCGCCTTTTGGATCGTGGTCCTTATCGGTCACCACACCCGGACCATTGTACCGAATATCATCGCCGCGCCTCTGTTGAATTTGCTCCTTCTTTTGTGTCTTATTTGAAGGCGCAGTGTGGCCCGGGAGGCTTCGGGTATAATTGGCACATGCTGACCTTGTTGTTCGGATATCGCGTCGGCAAACGCGAGGAGTTCCGAGATGATCTCAAAACAAATTAGACAAGCGTGGAAGCGGAAGCCACGCGATCAAACGTGGAAGCAAATCGATAAAACGCGAATACCCTTGAGCACTGGTCGTATTTGGCTGGCGGATAAGGACGGCAATGTGCGCCGCGCAATTGCATGGACTTGGCCTATCCTGAACCGCCGCGAGCCGCACAAATATCGCTGGTGGATGAACCGTATAGATCGTGCCAGAGAGCCCACATCGGAGGCCCTTGCGGCCTTAATGGCATTGAAACAGGCTGGCGGCGGCTAGTGCCCCTTTGCCGTCCCAGAACTCGCTCCACGAGGCGCAAACGCCCAGGCTGTATGTTGCATCCTGCGAATGCTGCCGCACTATGCGCCTGATCATCCATGGCGCGGCTCCCGTGAATGTGCGAGTTGAACCTAACTTCCGCGGTTCAGAGCAACGTGGCCTAGCTGAAATAGAGCGCCGCATGGCGGAACATCCACCGCGCGGCTGCTCGTTCGTGTCATGTAATTGGAGAAGCAAAACGCGAAATTCGTCAGCCCTAACGGCCAACTGAAATTCGTGACTTTTCTAGCGTTGATGGCCGAGGCCAATCCCGAGCTTAAGAGCTTGCTGGCGTAACGCACCAATCGTCCGCTTCATCTGCTTGGAAATTTTGGTAACCGGCGTTCGCGCCTTTGAGTGTTTGCGTAGTTCGGTGTGCAGCTTTTTCGTCCACGCCACGCGCTTTCGCTTCTTGGATGTTTTAGCCAATTGATTGCTCCTGTTTTGAGGGGAAGGCGCGTGTTCTATCACACCACGTTGCTTGTGCAATGATGACGTGTAACTGGTTCCGCGGGCGCGCTGCATCCGGGCAAAATGTCTGACATGTGGCGCGATCTAATTCAGATTGGCCTGCGATCGCAAAAGATTGGCACAAAATAACAAGCCGCGCCTCTCAAGTCGCCCATACATCCCTGCCGACTAGCCTGCGGTTTCAATGTCGTGCCGCAGCGGAGTACATGGGTTTTATCTTGGAGCGACGCGTTATCGCGGTCGTCGACGACGACCCGTTGATGCGGGAGGCGTTGGACGGCCTCCTATCCTCTCTCGGGTATTGTGCGGAGTTGTACACGTCGGCTGCTGAGTTCATCGCAGCCGCGGTAACAACGCAAGCGTCATGCCTGCTTCTTGATGTCCAACTGGGTGCCATGACTGGCATTGAGTCGCTCGCCACCTCATCTCTACCGGCTTCAGTTTTCCGATAATCTTCATGACCGGATCGAGGGACGAGAGCTGCCGACGAGATGCCATCGCCGTAGGCTGCGTGGAATATTTGCATAAGCCGTTCCCAGCCAAACGGTTGATTTATGCAATCGATAAGGCGCTTGGTCCGCTCTAACAGGTGCAGCGTTGTGAGCGTCATTTCTGCCCACCACCGAACGATGCTGGGACGGCAAGCTGCAGATGGATCGGCGGAATGGTGTTTTTCGGCCTCGCCTCGATACCGTTTTATCAATAGTGGAAACAGACATGAGATGCCTAAGTTAAGTCAGATGCAAGAGGTTGTGCGCAATCACCAAGCAGAACGTGCTAATGAGTTTGGCGATTGGCGGGCAAGGGTGTTGTACTGTGTCGGATTTTTCACCCTGCTCTTAGTTGCCGTCATCGCAGCGCGGCGGCTGTCATGAGCGACGACGTAGCCGCCGGAGCTGGACAGGAGAATTGCTGACAACCTCAAAGCAATTACTGGCAGCATCGGGCCATTGGGCGGCACAGTGAAGCGCCTGAACAGCATTCACGAAGCCCTCAAAGGGCACCGTGCCTCTGGACTATTGACCGACGAGGAATACACGAAGGAGGCAGGCGGACTTCTGAACGCGACAACGTTGGCGAGATCGCGATGCAAGAAGTGAAGCCATGAACGCGACCGTCAAAAAGGTACGAACGGGGTTTGTGCAGGCAGTAGTTATCGCCCATTCCGACCGGCGAAATGATCGGGCAACTAGCGGCACTGACCGGACGGGCGAGTAAGAAACCATGACCACAAAACCCACAAGAGACCGATGTTCAAGCCGCTGCCGTTCAAGGATGGCAGCGGGTGGCGCGTAGAAGT
>CAWKOD010000029.1:0-250348 GCA_963850885.1 uncultured Alphaproteobacteria bacterium
CCGACGTGGTCGGGCGCGAGCGTGTGATGGCCGGTACCGATTGCGGCTTCGGCACCTCGGGCGCGGGCGACGAAGTCCATCCCGACGTGGCTTGGGCGAAGCTCAAGGCGCTGGTGGAAGGCGCGCGGATCGCCAGTCGCAAATTGTGGGGCTAACTCCCCAGTCTGGCGCTGATGAAGAGGTGACATTGGGCAATCAACTCTTTCTGGTCGGCAGCATTCCTCTCGACACCCTAACCATTACGTTGGTTATCCGGGGCGAAGGCGCGGACGGCGGCGATCCTGGCTGAGGGCTGATGACGTAATCGAATGACGTTTTAGTGAGTTGTCTAGCGAGGGTCTCGCAAGTTCCAGCCCCGCAATGACAGAGCAAGCCTACCAGACCAATCAATATGACAAGACGGTAGCTCTCTCGGCTCATCCAGCCATCGGCTGCGCCGTTGGTGTCGAAATGGATAGCCACTCTTCCCGGCAATTCGCCGATGCTGCTAAGCGCAAAAAAGGTCGCAACTACGAGGAGCGCTGCAAACAATATGAAACGGTTTCGATGTCCCATGTCCATTCCGACGTATCGGATTCCCATCTCAATTCTTCGAGTTGGACGATTTAACGACAACAGCCATCGTTGCTGGCGGCGTGTTCGACGATCGCTTCTTGTGCTCTGCATCAGGATGCCATCCGAGAATAGCGAGCATCACGAAGAACCCAAAGACATAGGCCACTGCGACAAACCAGCCGTGGCGGAGCCAGCGGCCGACCGACTTTGCTTCCGGATACATGTTGGAAATCGCGACGCCCGCAGACGAGCCGAACCAGATCATCGAGCCGCCGAAGCCGACCGTGTAAGCAAGGAAGCCCCAGTCGTAGCCGCCTTGCTTGAGCGCAAGCGCGGTGAGCGGGATATTGTCGAACACCGACGACAGGAAGCCCAGGCCCAGCGCCGTCTGCCATGACGCAAGCGGCAATTCCTCGACCGGCATGAACGAGGCATTGGTAACAAGCGCCAGAAGAAAGATCGTGCCCTTGAACGTTTCTGGCATGATCGTCCAATCGGGCTGCCGCAGCGGCGCGGTCGCGAGAATAACGATCCAGACCGCGAGCCCGATTACCGGAATGGCGTCCAGCACTGCCGGGAATTTCAGGTTGGCGATAACGTTGGCCATGATGGCGATGATCAGGATCGCCGCCACGATGCCCACGTAGGTCCATTCGATTTGCAGGCCGCGCGGCGCGTCCTTCACGATCGGCGAATGACGGTGCTGCTGGATCGAGGCGGGAATCCCGTAAATCAGGAAGCCCGCAACGGCAGCGACATAGGCTTCGACGACGCTTAGCGGGCTAATGCCGTCGATCCACATCATCGTCGTGGTGGTGTCGCCAACCACGCTGCCGGAGCCGCCGGCATTGGACGCTGCGACGATGGCGGCGAGATAGCCGATATGAACTTTGCCCTTGAACACATGCCGCGCCATCGTGCCGCCGATCAGGGCGGCTGCGATATTGTCGAGGAAGCTCGACAGCACGAACACGATGGCGAGCAGTGCAAGCCCGCCGCCCCATCCGTTCGGCAGGAAGGCTGGCATCTCGTCCGGAATGCGGCTGTTCTCGAAGTGCCGCGACAGGATCGCAAAGCCCATCAGCAGCAGGAACAGGTTGGCGAGGATTACCCACTCGTGGTGCATTTGCAGCACAAGGCCGCTGAACCCCTCGCCTTGTCTGAAGCCGGTGAAGAGCAGCTTGTAGACGGTAACTACCGCAAGCCCGGTCAACGCAACTTGCAACGTCTTGTGGTGGAAGATCGCGACGCCGAGCAGCGTCAGGCCGAACAGAATGAAATCGACCGGAATTAATCGGCGGTTGCTTCTCGGTTCATGTTTTCGCGAAAAATTCGTGGCCCTGCAACTTTCGACTTTTGCAACACAATCTGCCATTAGCGTCACTTCGCGTCGCAACAAACGAGCATCGCTATTCGATCACCTCGTCGGCGCGGGCGAGCGGCTGCGCGTCGATGCCAAGGCGCGTCTCATACGACGCGAATGACGGGCGCTGACCTTGCGCTAGTCGGGCTTCATTCCCATAAACTTGATCACCTTGCTCCATTTCTCAGTTTCGTCGGCTATCAGTTTTCCAAACTCGGCGCTCGAACCGACCAGTGCGGTCACGCCCAAGGTTGTGAGCCGGGACGCAATCACGGCATCCTCAAGCGCCAAATTGATATTCTTGTTGAGCCTCTCAAGGATTTCAGGCGGCGTGCTCTTCGGAGCCACCACGCCACACCAACCGCTAGCCTCGAATCCTGGCAGCGTTTCGCCAACGGTCGGAATATCGGGCAATACGTCCAACCGACGCTCTGTCGCGACCGCGAGCGCCCTGAGCTTGTTCGTTCGGATGTACTCCAGCGATGAGGATATGCCATCGAACGCGACTTGGACCTGACCACTAAGGAGATCCGGCATAAGCTGTGCAGTACCCCGATACGGGATATGTACTACATCCACGCCGCTCATCACCTTGAACAAGGCTGCCGCCATAAAGGGCGCTGTGCCCTTGGGTGGAGTCACGATATTGATCTTGCCCGGTTTGGATTTGGCCTCCGATACAAGATCGGAAACCGTTTGGGCCGGGAATGACGGGTGAACTTCCAGAACGAGGGGGATACGGTTGATGCTGGCCACCGGAACTGTGTCACGAATAAAATCGAAATTGAGTTTGTCAAACAGCGTGGCATTGACTGCGTTGCTCACCGTCGCGAACATGAGCGTGTGGCCGTCAGGCGGTGACCGAACCAAGGCCTCGGTCGCGATGTTGCTTGCCGCACCGGGGCGATTGTCAACGACGAACTGTTGGCCATGACGCTCGGAAAGCCAATGCGCGATCACTCGCGCAATGATGTCGATTTGACCACCGGCTGGAAATGGCACAATCATCCGAACGGGTCGTGCCGGATATGATTGAGCAATTACGACTTGCGCCGACGCTGAGAAAACGGCGGACGGCAACGCCGCCGCGCAGCCGACAGCCGCGATGAAATCCCGCCGCCTCATGTCCGCCTCCAGGGTTGGGAGCTGACATCGTAACGGCTCAGACGAGCACTTTGGTAGGGGCTGAAACCGGCTTCGCTACTGCAACATGAGATGCTGGCCGATGTCGCCTATGGGTCAAACGCTGCGCAGTCAAACAGCCTTTGCGCCGATCTTTGTCCGCTATGCCTCCAGGAGCGACCAAACTATTGCGGGGCGCAAAGTTTATTTGCCGCTCGGTCGGGACCCGGTCGAAGATGCCTGCATCCTGGCCGACTGCATCGCCTGCTCAAGCGCGGATCTGTTCGATCAGGACACCTGCGTGATCTGGATCGCGGCAGGCCGGTGCGTGCCGGTCGACCCGGAGGTCCTGAGAGAGATCAGCAAACTTTTTGTCGTCACCAAGCATCCGCGAGAGACCGCAGACGGCTGGAACGTCGAGTATCGACCGCATGAGCCCGACGAAAAGACACTTCATACCCTGCTGACGGCGAAGACCCGGACGCCCGGACGTTCTGGCACAAATCTTTGGCGCCGACGCCGACGCGATCGGGCAACTGGCCCGATAGTTTTAATGGCCTATCGGCATATCAGCCGATGGGTGCCAGGGCCAATCGCTGGCGCTGGCCTGCCCGGCCTGATGTTCGCGGGCGGTGGCCTGCTCGGCTGGTGGCGCAGGAAGCGGAAGGCATCTGCCGTCTTGCAGCCGCCTGATCCAAAAACACCTGATCGGATTTCGAAGGACCGCCGCAGTTGGCGGTCTTTCTGCTTGCGCTGATGGTCGCTAGGCACAAAGCGGACATCAGCCAGCGATTGCCCAATAGCGCAATTTATGAGTACGCGCCCTAGTCATCTAAATCTAAAGTTCGCTGCATAATGTCTGTTGGGTTTTCTGACAAAAGCGCTTAACCGACGCGAGAATTTCATATGCGGATTTGGTCCATCGATACGGCTTGGGCTTTTCGTTATGGCGCTCGATGACGTCCGTTCATCCGAGCTCAGAACCAACGGCGCGATCAGGCGCCCCACTGCATTTGTCATGACCTCGCCCTCACGACGCAGGTGAAAGCGAGAATTTATAATGACATGAACTTCAGTTCCAGATGACTAGGGCTCCGCCAAGATACCCCTCAGGCGTGCAAAACTCTCTTCCGGCAAGATTCGAAGAATCCGAATGAGTTGTTCGTCACCCGATCGGAGAATCCCCTCTCTGACCGACGACGCTATTTCCTCGCTCCATCGCCAAGGGCGAGCGGAACACCGGCCCGTCGGTGATCGCCCCGGCTGCGCATCAGCACTGCGCGGCTTTCGGACAAGAGCGTGGCCGACATTGTGAAGCGGCACGTCTCGCGGCTTGGGCTCGACCCAGCCGCGTTCGGTGGTCATTCGTTGCGTGCCGGGTTCTTGACGTCAGCTGCTGCCAAGGGCGCGTCAATATTCAAGATGATGGACACCAGCCGCCACAAGAGCGTGGACACCTTGCGCGGCTACGTTCGGGACGCGGAGCTGTTCCGCGATCATGCAGGCGCGGGGTTGCTGTAGCTTCAGCGCGGCTTGCTCAGTCCGCTGTTCCCCAAAAGCGACCAAAAATGATGCGGCGCAGCGAGATGACGCTAAGTGCCAGACGCAAACTCATGCACCGCAGCATTGCGCCAAGAAAAAACTCCTGTCCCGGATCGGTAAATCCGTTCAGCGCTTCCCGTAATCCGTGAAAACGTAATCTCTTGTCTTCACTGTCGTGTGGCACGCGAGCCCGCACTTGGCGTCGTTCGCCTGCGGCGGCTCATCAGCCACGGTGCCGGGCGTGAACGTATCGGATGCGGCGTCATACTTAAACACGGCCCACCCCCATCCGCCGCTATCCGCGAATCTCTTGCGGTCCTTCACCATGAAGTCCACGTCATTCAGGGCGCCCGGCACCGTCGTATCCGGGAAGTACTGGTTCTTGTTCGGCTTCCAATGGATCTTCGCCATCTTGGAGCCGTCGGGGAAAGACTTGCCGTTGGCGGGAACGCCAGACCGGTAAGCGTTGATCATCACGGGATTGGCGAGGATCACAGCGACCAGCTTGTTGTTCTGACTGGTGGCAACAACCTGCCAGCCTTCGTATCCCCTGAACTCAGAGAATGCGAGCCCACCTGGCACTTTCACGGTGTACTTGTCCTGCGCAGCAAAGGCTATTCCGCCCAGAACAGCGAGCGATACCGCACCGATCATTGCAATTGTGAATGGAGTTCTCTTCATGGCTCTCTCCTGCGTTATTCAATTCGTTAGCGGCTCAAACGGCGCCGGGCGCAGTGCGAGGGCTCTGTTTCTTGTTTAAGGCTCGTTCGCACTTAGGCCAGACATCGTCCGGCGGGCGAAAATAACTGCGACCAATGTTGCACTCCAAAATTGCTACAGTCCATTCGGGGCCGCATGACATTTTGGTGAAGCCCCACCGCGCTGAACATCGGGCTCGCTTCGGGTCAGCGTTTTTACACAGCCTACTTGGTCGTGTAAAAACGCATCGTCTGAAGCATTGGTGCCTAGTGACACCCCTGCGCGGTGGCGGATGCAGTGATTTTCCGGAGTTTGCGGTTTTCCGTTCCGGATGCACTCCTGATTGGGATTTCAGCCGTCCTGGGCGGTTCTTCAACAGCTCCGGCGGCTACGCCCACATCGACCTCAAGAGCGGCTGGACGCCGATGATGTTCATGACGCGCGTCAGATTGTAGGCCAGTACGTGCAACGCCATCTCGGTGGCGACCTTTGGCAATGTCTTCATCAAGAAGTGGGTTGCGCCCATCCTGGCCTTGATAGTGCCGAACGGGTGCTCGACCGTCTCACGTCGCAGGCGCATCTTCTTGTGAGCAAGTTCATAGTGCTTTGACCGGTCCTGCGATAAGGTGTTGTGGTCTATCGGGGCTAGCGGCAATGGCTGGCAACATTTTCATCAGTTACCGCCGAGATGAATCAAGCGGTATGGCCGGTCGGCTGCATGATCGGATGGCCGAGACGTTCGGCGAAAATAAGCTGTTTATGGATGTCGACAACATCCCGGTCGGGAGAGACTTCGAGGACTACCTGCACAGCCAAGTAGCGGCGTGTGATGCCATGCTGGCCATCATTGGTCCCAAATGGCTGGATGCGAAGGACGAAACGGAACAACGACGGCTCGACAGTCCTGAAGACTTCGTCAGGGTCGAGATCGCAGCGGCACTTGCTCGCAACATTCCCGTTATACCGGTATTGATTGACGGAGCGCGTCCGCCGAAGGCAAGTGAGCTTCCGGATCCTCTGAAGCCGCTCGCGCGTCGCCAGGCCTTTGAAGTGCGCCATGCAAATTTTGGCCGCGATGCTGAAGCTCTAGCAAAAAAAATGCATCAGGCGCTGGGCCACGAGAAGTCCGAACGAGGCTGGCAGCGTTTGAGACGGCGCAATCTACTTATTGCAGCGGTCATAGTGTTAGTGGCAGCGCTGGCGTGGTTCGGCTTGAACGTTTTCTCCTGGCACCAAGAAGCTCAAATTCCCATTGGCGTCCCAGAGACACCCACCACCGGTCCAACTCCTGAGAAAAGAACAGTGGCTCCCGCCCAGTCGATCGTGGGGACCTGGAGGAGTGAAGATCGACGTTTCGTATGGCAGTTCCTTGATAACGAGACGTACGCCTATCTTGCTGTGATCGTCACCGCTGGAATGGATACACAAAGCTCCGAAAAGGGGACTTATACTTTAAGCGGAGACAAACTGATAGTTCAGAGACTGAGCGGCGACCTCACGTCATCGAACAACTACAAGCAGAAGCTGGATCCTAAAAATACGATTTATCGCTTTAGGCTAGACGGACAGACACTATACCTTACCTATGAGACAGGCACCCAAGCCTTTTATCGCAAGGAGCCGTGAAGTAATTTCGCGAAAGGCGCACATGTGCCGTATGTCCGCTTCGGGTCTTGGCTGTGTGAAAACCCTTTGACGGGTTGCTCTGGCGCAAGAATTCAAAGAAACGTTCAGGCGGATTCGATTATTGCGCTCTCGCAACGCAACAAAGAGTTTTGCAACACAATCTGCCAATAACGACCAACACAGCAACAGCACAGACAGAAAGACCGCCAGCTGCGGCGGTCCTCCCGAAATTCGATCAGGTGTTTTTGGATCAGGTAGCTAGCGCAAAGCCTGCGGGGTCATCTCCCTCAGACAACACCTCGTCTCCATCCCGGGCTTTTTTCGTCATTGCCAGGAGTGGTCATCCTGCTCCCGGGATTATACTGTACGTGGATATGCGGGGCTTGGAGCCCCTGATCATTCACCAAAACCAAAAACCACTTAGAAAACTTCCAATCCAGTGCCTGTTGCAAGTGGTAGCCGATCATATTCGAAATAATCCCAATTCCGTGATCCGGAAGCGTTCTTGTCCGCACATCGACGGCATTGCCGGAATGATGCAGAGACTTGTGCGAGTGATTGTACCATTCATGTCCAGCCGTAAACTCTAACTGAAAACCAGGAGGCGCGTACCTTTCGAACACCGATCTAATGATCGGTAGCGCTTTTTGCATCTGTGGAGATAAGCGTTTCTCGTCCATCGAATTTCTCCTACAGAAAATCGACATTTTATTTGATCTTGCCGCGCTCGCTAAGTCAATTGAGCCTTGCAGGCCCTACTCGAAACAACCCATGTACGTTTTGGTCAATCGCTACCAAGGCGTCCGGGCCTCACTGCCGCCCGATGTCCGCTCTTGCTCCAGGAGCCGACAAACCTGGAATGGTCGCAAAGTGCTGCCGTGGCGACATCGCGCACATGTTAGAAATGAAAGAGGCCGCCAACTGCGGCGGCCTCCGCTCAGTACAGACAGTGGGAAACGGTTAGTTCAGTGCGGTATTCACCTTGCCGAAGGTCGTTACCAGCTTGCCGCCAAGGCTAGTCACGGTGGCGATGATGGCCACTGAGATGCCAGCGGCAATCAGGCCGTATTCGATGGCGGTCGCACCATTTTCGTCTCTTAGAAACTTGCGAATAGTGAGCATGGACGTCTCTCCAGTTATGCATGCGAGATGACACGCTCGTGGATAAGCCAAAGTAAAATCACACGCAGAAAGTTAGTGGCGGATGGATTGGTGCTTAACAATTCGTAAGGCCGCTCAACTTTTTCCGGCAAGAGGCCGCGGCCGCCCCTGCCGATTCCGGCCTGCGCCGTGCTACCGTGCCATAATGGCCTACGCCCGCCGCGTTCGAGTGACCATCATCGCCGCGCTGGCGCTCGCCGCTCTGGCGACCGCTGCGTCGGCGCAGTCGCGCACGTTCTACAATGCGAGCGGCATGGTCGTCGGACGCTCCTCGACCAGCTCCAGCGGCGCGGTGACGAACTACGACGCGCGTGGCCGGGTCGTCAGCCGTGAATCGACCAGCGCAACACCACGACCGTCTATGATGCCAGCGGGCGCAATCTCGGAAGGTTCACGACGCGCCAGCAGCGCTAAAAAGAGGTAGATATTGCGATGGCCAAAACGCAGGAGACGATGCGACACGTTTTCGAGGAGGATGCGATGAAAAATTATGGCGCAATGCGATTTGTCGCGGGGCTTTTAAAATTCGTAGGCTGGCTGATCATCGCACTCGGTATTCTCGTTTTACTTATCCCCTTTATCGGGGCCGGTAAACTGCCAGCCAACTCCTATGACTCAGGCATGATCGTGTTTTTCGCGATTATCAGTTCAGTATCGATAATCATAGTCGGAATTTTTACGGTTGCGTCCGGAGAAATGATTTCCGCAGTCGCCGACATAGCGGTTAACAGCGCCGTAACTGCCGACACCGCCAAAAAGACGTTCGCTTACTTCGACCAGATGTACAACAGACCGGCGGGCTTAACCGCGCGGTAGCTACTGTCAGGAGCCGAGCCGGTTGCATCTGGGGGCCGGTCTCCCCGCCTCGTACAATTCCTTGCGGGTCAGTCGTACTTTGAGACCACGCCGTTGAGGTCCGGCGGATCGAAATGCTTGCGCTGCAGCGGTTCATCGTCGCTCAACGCGATCATGGCGTCATCCCGATACCGCCGAAATGCTGACGAATGGCACTAGGATGCTCCTTCTTTCGTTCCCTCAACACTTTGGCCGCGCGGGTTGGACCCTTTGTCCCGCGCGGTTTTTTTATGGCGGTGCGGCCTTTGCTTCAGCTTCGGCGAGCGCCCGCAGCGGGTCGGGCTCATACTTGCTCAGCCCTGCAGCCAAAATTCTTTTCAGAAGCTCGGCGGCTTCACGCAGTTCATGCGAACCACCCTCCTTCGGTGGTATCGAACTCGGAGTTTCCGAGCGAGAGTTCGTATCGTCTCTATCAGAGCAAGGCACTGGAAAGATCACGATAAGTATATCAAGAGTCTTAAGCGCGTGCTGCGCGACCTCGCGGTGTCGGGAGCCCAGGCGTAGCGCGGACGATGTCCCCCACGATGGGGAGAGTTTCGACAAAGGCCGCCTTGCAGCAATCGGAGGAAACCATGTCGCAACGCGAGCACGAGCAACCCCAACCGTCGCCTATGCCGCAACCGATCCCGCCGCAAATTCCGCCGCAGCCGGAACTGCCTGATGACGACGACGACGACGACGAGAACGGCGATGACGACCAATCCAGGGATAACGCTCGGTCCAATTAAGGCTTATTGCTCTAATCATTCCAAAGATATTTTGGGCATTTGGGAGATCGGGAAGTTAGGAGTTTATCGCTTTTGGAGCTTCAAAGCAGAGCGAGCTAAACTGTTGCAGAGGCTAAATATTAGCGTGCGCGGCGCAGGTCCGGACGGAGTCGATGGGAGCAGAAGCAGTTGTGCGGCATTTGCCAAGATGACAAGTCCGGGTACTCCAAGACTGCAATTTCCAGACGCGCATCAATGTGCCAAGCTTGATGGATACAGCACTGGGGAAAAACATGCTCAAGATCGTTTTTGGTTTGTTGCTATCATCGGCGATTGCTTGCACGGCGCTTGGTCAGGAGCTGCGATTCGCGCCTTTAAAAGAGGAGCAACTGTCGCCAGCACAGAAGGCCTGGGTTGATACAATTGTTCCACCACCGCGAAATGCCCGATTTACGAATCCGCCTTACCGCGCCTACATCCGCAACATCGAATTAGCGCAGCGTCTAACTCCCCTTTCCGATTACCTCCGCTGGAACACCTCGTTGCCAGCACGCTTAAGTGAAATGGCAATTCTGCTCACGGCGCGTGAGTGGAGCTCCCAATACGAATGGGCTGCGCATTACCCGCTTGCAATCAAGGGAGGTCTGGAACCATCAGTTGCAGACGACATCGCGCAAGGCCGCAAGCCTGCAAAAATGAAGGAAGATGAGAACGCATTGTATCAGCTCGTGACCGAGCTTTATCGCAACAAGTCGGTATCGGATGTAACTTATGCAGATGCGCTAAAGCAATTTGGCGAGCGCGGCATCATGGATGTCATTGGCATAATTGGATACTACGATCTTGTCTCAATGACGCTAATCACGATGCAAGCTCAGCCCCGAGACAATTCGGTTCCACCACTTCCATCCCTGAAGCGATAAATCTTCGCGAGGTGCCTGGATCATGTTGCTCCTGCGTTCGGAGCAACATGAGAGCTGCTTGCAACGCTTCAACTGACGTTCCGGCGAAATTGGCGAGTGGGGTCATTTTGAGCCCTCTTTTGATTGATTTCGTCGCCTTCAGGGTCGCCTGTGTTCTCTAGAGCGCCGCCGAATTCGATAATTGAAATTAGTGCATGAAAATGGCGTCGCCTGGCGCTGTCCCCTCGCGGGCTATCAGGAAACGCAACCACGATGATCCCCGCGATTGCGTGGTGAAGCGGGTCGATACAAATCAGGAAGCAGCACCAGATCGGAATACTGCCACATTCACTCTCGCGTTTGCAGCACCAATTGCAGGTCAGGTTCACACACGCGATTTGCGCAATGTAAAGTCGTGGCCGATGCAGGAAAACTCTTCGATACCGCGAAATTGGTTCGTCCGGATCGAGGCGCATACGGATTGCCGGGGAAAAATACATTTGCCCAATAGCAAATGCCTTTCTGCCTATCAAACTGATTGGTCTGTATCACCTTCTCGTTTCCGAAATCGAAACTCATTTGGAATTTTGACAAAGCGATGGCATCCGACTGCGTGAACTTTGATGCGCCGCTCGCGGGAGTCCACTTTTGGATTTGTGCCAACTCCGTATCAAGAACGGAAAATTCGTACTGACGCTCACTGAGGTTTAATGAACGATCTTCCAGACCGCTGAGCAATGCCTGTGACGGAATCAAGGAAACCGAGCCATAGGGCTCTCCCGGCGGGATAAGGAGCGTGGCGCTCTCGAAGTTTGCGGGCACCACGGGAACTACCAAAAAATACATCCCGTCGGGGTTGTGTGCGGCCTCTTCGTCACATTTGGTCATTGCTTGCTTAATCGACAAAATGTCCTGCCCTGGCAGTGCAATTGGAGCCATTGGCTCGGATGGAGCTGCGGCGGATGGCTCATCCGGGCGATACACGCTCTTGCTCCACAGAAATCCAATTAGACCCAAGCCCAAGACCGCCAACAAAACGGCACAACTACAGGCCACAGCAAAGATTGTTCGTATGGGCCGAAGTCGTGCCACGGTTCCTCGTTCCCTAGCGGAGCTAATCAAAACGCTCCGCACACGCTTTCGTTGCCGCCAGAGATCAAACTTTGGCGCATTTTGCCGCCCGTTTTGACCTGTTATTGTCGCCTTTGGCGTCGCCTGTGTTAAGAGAATCGCCGCCGAGTTCGCTAATGAAATTAGTCATGAAAATGGCGTCGCCTGGCGGTGTCGCCTATATGAAACGATAATGGTGGCGAGGCAGGCCAACGCTTCGAGCACTCTAACCCACAATTACCCTGATTATTGACCGCAGTCTCTTTAGTACCTGCGCCTTGGACACATGCTCGCCCACTGCCACGACGATTTCGTCCGAAACATATGCAGGGCAATCCTCATCGACCGAGAGACATTTGATATTGAAATTGCTGGAGTCGTATTCTTTGATGCACGTGCCGTTTGCAGAATACGCAATTCGATTCTGGTGGTAGGTCTCCGAGTTCCAGTGATCTTCGGCAGACTTTTGTTTAATGGTTGCAGGCTTCATCTTTTTATCCTTTTTCTTTGTGCAGCCGACGACTGCACTGTCGTCAATTTTACAAGTATCAGGTATGGGTCACTGCAGCGGCGTTTAGACCCGCTGTCGGTGATCCTGGAGCTCTCACGCACATGAGTAATCGTTGCGCTGGCAATGGCGTGTGATACAACCCGCGCTTCCTCAAAACCAGGAGTAGTCAATTGGCTAAAGGGAAAGCGCGTTGCATGGACGAAAGCTCATCACGCCGAACTGCGCAAACACTCCAAGGCAAGAACGCCGGTTTCCAAGATTTCGAAGGTGATGAGGCGAACAGTTGGTGCGCTACGCCAGCAAGCTCTCAAGCTCGGGATCGGGCTGGGCCATCAACGCTAGACACGAAAAACTCTATCCGCCACTTCCCATAATTTTTTGGTCCAGAGATCATTTATTTTCCGCGCGAAAATGTCACAAATCCATCCCGGTTCGGCATTTTCACCTTTCCCAGTGTTTGGGCATCCATTCTGTCGGTGTCTGCAATGATGCCGTTGAGGTTCAGGATATAAGCGACGACCGCATAAACCTCGTCGTTGGTCAGTGACTTCGATTCGTTATGCGGCATCGCCCGCCGCACATAGTCGAAGACAGTCGTAGCGTAGGGCCAGAAGCTTCCCACGGTCTTGACCGGAGGCTTGTCGCCGGAAAGCGTCCCTTGTCCGCCCACGAGCTGATCATTGGGTTTTCCGGCTCCTTTTTCGCCATGGCAGGCGGTGCATTTTGCTGCATACACGGCTTCACCCTGCTTCGGGGTCCCGCTGCCAGGCGGCAGACCAACGCCGTCTGGACCAATGCTGATGTCCCACGAGGCAATTTCCTCCGGTGTTGCCACTCGTCCGAGATTTGGACTTTCAGCCGCGAATGTAACCGGCCGAAGCCATGGCAAGACCTGAGGCGGCGATGGAGGAGAGCGTTACGCATAGACATGCTTCACCTCGCCTTTGTCGGAAATGGCCCAGGCCGTGATGGCGTTGGAGTGATAGATCGTTCGGCTGCCGCGCGCGGCGATCATCTTCTCACGCGTCGGCTGGACGTAACCGGTCTCGTCGGTCGCGCGGCTTTGCAGGACCGCCGGCCCGCCATTCCACCTCCACGGGATACGGAAACGCGTCAACGCCTTCGACAGCACCGGGGATTGCAGCGCCGCCTTTGCCCAGCTTTTGCCGCCGTCAGCTGAGACCTCAACCTTGGTGACCTTGCCATATCCCGACCAGGCAAGGCCCGAGATTTCATAAAGGCCGGGCTCTTTCATAGTCAGCCCAGGTGAAGGTCGTGTGATCACGGACTTACCTTCCTGAGGCAGCACAAACTGCAGGGATTTCCCGTCGGGCAAGGTGATCGTGTACTTCGATGTCTCGTCCTTGGTCATCGTTGGCCCTTCGGTCAACTTGATTCGCCGAAGCCATTTCACATTCATGTTGCCTTCGTATCCCGGCAGCAGGAGCCTCATAGGATAGCCGTTTGATGGCCGCACACGCTCGCCGTTCTGGTAGAGCGCGATCAATGCGTCATCCATCGCCTTCGCTAGCGGAATGCTTCGGCTCATACCAGCGGCATCGGCGCCTTCGGCCAAAATCCATTTTGCCTTTCGGATCGACGCCTGCTTCCTGCAGAAGGATCGATAGTCTCACGCCGGTCCACTCGGCGCAGGAGACAAGGCCGTGAATAGCCTGGACACCAACTGCGGCGGGCTCCTTCTGGTACAGCAATTGGCCGTTACCACCACATTCGAGAAATGCGACGCGCGACTCCCGCGGATAGCGTTCAAGGCTTTCCAGTGTGAAGATCAGCGGACGCTTCACCAGGCCGTGGATCAGCAGCCGGTGGGTATCCGGGTTAATGTCGGGAATGCCGCTATGAGAACGTTCGAAATGCACGCCGTTGGGCGTGATCATGCCGTCGAGCAAATGGAGCGGCGTGCGGGCGGCACCAGTGCCGGTCGTGCCGGGCGCGGTATTCCAGATTCTGGCGACTTTCTCTTCGTATTTCGAGGGCTGGCCGTAGCCGACGAATCCGGATCCCGGCACTTTCATCCAGGGCTCAACCGGTAACGCGTCGGCAGCAGCTGGATTAGGCAGAGCGGAACTGGCAACGGCGGCCGCAGCAGCAGTACCCGCGGTCAAAAACATACGGCGATGAAGGAGGCCATTTCCTGCCACGATGTCCAGATCGGACTCGTGAACGGTCGATCGATCAGCAGCCATCAAGTCCCCCTTTTGACTTTGTCCCAGTTATCAACCCCGTTACGTAAACATTATTCTCCAAATATAGGGTCGGAGCTCAATTCGCCATATCGACGACGTCGCCTTCGGGTCAAAACCTGCCGTCGCGGCCTTTTTTGGCGACGTCCGCTATACCCCCAAGAGCGGACAAACTCGGAGGCGGGCCGTTTGTCCGCTAAGTGCCAATAGGCCGCAGCCTCCCGCGCCCGCTCCAGATACTTGGTGACCGGCATGACCAAGAATTGCGAGGGGCCATACCAATCGATACAGGAAAAATGGCGGATGGGAATGATGCCAAGGTCCAAGGACCGCGAGCGGTCGCCACCTCTTCCCGGAAGGGAGAGGACGGAGGCCGCGTTTTTTGTATGATTGTGAAACGAACCGCGTCAGCTTTCAGGAGCGACGTAAATGGTGTTGAGGGTCGCGTGGCGCTTGCTCTGGCTAGGCGTGTTGGGAGGCGCCGTGATCGGTTTCGTAGCCACAGGCCTCCTATTCTTCCTCGTTGGGCTGCTCAGGGGGCCCGTCCTCCAAATTCCGGCCTGGATGGCTTTGACTTGTTGGGCGGTGGTGGGAGTTGTTTGGTTTCTCGTCGCGGTACTCATATCATCGAGCAGGAAAATATCGCGCGACTAGCCACCGCCAAACTGACGCTCCGCCCACGGCAGCGTGTCGGACGAGCCACGGACCAAGAGCCTTCGTGCCGCGAGGTCCAAGGACCTAAGAGCCTCGGGCGTGTACTCATAAATTCGCGATGTCCGCTCTTCCCCCGAATGCGAACATGTGCCTCAATATAGAAGTCGAGCAGGCCGTATCATGCTTGCAGACAGAAGCGTTCTGCCCTGGGTCTTCCCCGCATAGGAGGAATTCAATCCAACAGCGACCGTTGAGCCGACATTCCGAAATGGTCAGCTAAGGGCATCCGGACCGGCTGCGTCGATGTCCGTTCAGTGCCATAGCGGACATCTTGATTATTCCGGCATCCCAGCTTTCCTTAGGCCTTCCCAAAGCCGCTCCGCCTGCTCCTGATTTTGGTAAGGTAGAAGACTTCGCAGGTGTGAAATCGTTACCCCGGGCTCGAGCTTGTCGAGGCGTGCCAAAGCTTCAGCTGCTTTTTTTGTATCACCTGTTTGAGCGTAAGCAGCCGCAAGAAACCTATGCGTCGGCCCCCATCCTGCAAAATCGCGACGAGCCCTTTCTCCAAATTCTACTGCCTCTGCAAATCGCCCCGCTAATACACAAGCTGCGGCGGCGCCCGTCAGAGCCCTGTAGATCCGCGGATTTGCACCTTCTAACCGGATCGTCGTCCTGAAATATCCGAGAGCCCGATCTTGGTCGCCGGTAAATGTTAAAGTCCAAGCCACATTTTGCAATATAAGTGGTGAATTCGGGCTCAGTCCCACCGCCCGATTGGCAGCAGCAGTGCCCACGTCTACATCTCTTCCGCCTGCCGCTAAGAGAAAGCCGCCGAGCGCCAGAACCGAAGGATCATCTGCCGCGTAATCAACCGCGGCGCGAGCCAGCCTGACAATGTTCGCTCTGTCGTCTTGCGGTGATCCCGACCAGTTCGCCGCAACTCGGCAGAAATAGAACCATGCCGCCAGAGCGTTTGCGGGCGGATAATTCGGATCAAGTGCACGTCCCTTCTCGAGCAATCGGAGTGCCTCATCGACCGTATTTGGAGTTGGTCGATGTGACGCTGGTAGAGCCCTTAAATAATAATCATAGGCATCCATATTTTCAGCACGCTTCCGCTTGGCTCTTTCAATCTCGGCAAATTGCAACTTCGGTTCTATGGCGCCTATCACGCTTTCCGTGACGCGGTCCTGCAACTCGAAAAGATCATCCAATTTGCCTTCAACGCGATCAGCCCAAAGGTGAGCGCCCGAATTGGCATCTATCAACTGGCCGATAATGCGAACGCGATCTCCAGCCTTGCGGACGCTACCCTCCAACACATAACGAACATTCAATTTGCGAGCGATGTCGCGAATGTCTGCGCTATGGTCCTTAAAGACAAATGTCGAAGTGCGCGAGGCTACGGTGAGCCAGCCGATACGGGAAAGCGAGGTAATGATTTCATCCACCATTCCGTCAGCGAAATATTCCTGTTCTGGATCACCACTCAAATTAAGGAATGGCAGCACTGCTATTGAAGGCTTATCAGCTAAAGCAGGAGTGGGTCGTGACGTTGCAGATTTATTTTGCAAGTTGATGCGATATGCACGAACTGGCCTTTGTATATTTTTCAGCTGCTGCTCACCAATGTCATCAAAAGGCAAATCTAACGCGCGCCGCACATCCTCTTGCACGCGAGCCGATATGCAGATGCCACCGGGATCAGCTATGCCTTCCAGACGCGCGGCCACATTCACCCCGTCTCCAAAGATGTCACCGGTGTCGGTGATGATGTCGCCTTGATGAACGCCAATGCGGAAATCAATTCGCCGGTCATCCGCGATCTCGGCATTACGCGCGGTCATCCCTTGCTGGATTTCCGCGGCGCACCGGACGGCGTCTATGACGCTCGCAAACTCTGCCAGAAAACCATCCCCTGTGTTTTTGATAATGCGTCCGCGGTGGTGCTGGATTTTCGGCTCAACCAATTCATGACAATGGGCTTTTAGGTCCTTGTGCGTGCCCTCCTCGTCGATTCCCATAAGCCTGCTGTACCCGGCAACGTCTGCCGCCAGAATAGCTGCGAGCCGTCGTTCCATACGCTTATCGTCCTGCGGGGGCAGCCCCTGCCGAGCTTTGGAACAAGAGTTTAGGTCCGGAGAATGAGAGCTGTCATCAGGCCCTCATATCCGCGATGGGTCATCCACGGCCTAGCCGGTCAAGGCCGACGCCCGTACTTGTCCGCTATGCTCCGAAAGCGACCAATTTCAACGCAAGCGTCCGAAATGACGCGAAGTGCCAATCAGCGACATTCGCACCGCAGCAATTTGCGGCTCTATTCGATGGCTGCCGGAACTTGCTTCAGCTTACTCCTGGCTGACATCGTCGCCACTCTTGTACCGGACCGTCAGCACAGATCCCGGCGTGCGCTGCTAACGCACCAGGCTCCTCCCTTGGGTCGACCGTCGGTGCAGACGGGTCGAACCCATCTGCGGTCCGGCGCACAGCCGCCAATCGGATCGACGTGGCTACTCGGCTCTGCGTCCGAACCACGCGGGAGTTTTGCCAAGCTCAGAACCATTAGTTTCGGACAGCTTTCCAATATGGAATAGCATTTGAAACCATGAATGCCTCGCGCACAAACCAAAGGAGGAGGACGATGGGCAAGTCGGCATTTAATGAGAGGCTCAAACTGGCGGCCACTTATTGGAACAACATTTCTGCAGGCCTCACGCTGACGGGTCTAATTATCCCCTACCTAGCCCTCAATTATTGGATAGTTGATTTGATTGCTTGGGTGCCGGATTGGCTTGACGGACAAGCCAAGCTCAGCGACCCAGCAATTGTGGCGGCTGTATCCACCCTAGTGGCAACTGTGGCTGCGTACGTTGCGGCAACCGTATGCCGTTCGTTTGCCGATAGACTTCTCATAAAAATCCAAGACTAGGGTACTGGCCGCTTGCATGTCAGCTTTGGGTCAATCGCTACCGAGCCATCCGGCCCCAACGCCGCCCCATGTCGGCTATACCCCCAAGAGCGGACAAACTCGGAGGCGGGCCGTTTGTCCGCTAAGTGCAAGGGCAGACATGCCCAGCCTGTTTCTGTTTTACCGGCGGCAGAAGATGTCCTACACGGGCAACTATCGCATGGAGGTCAACTTCAGGACCGAAGAAGTCGTCCACCTGTTCAAGGTGTGGAATGGGCGCTCAGCCCTAACTCGAATGTCGATCCGGTTTTTACACGACCTTTATCGATCTAAAGTCGATAATCGAAAGCGTGGACCGCGGTCCAGGCCGCAACTTCGCGACGATCTCTTCAGGCTTGTGATGCTTCCTCGGCATTTGGTCCTCCTTGATGCCAAAAGACATACTTCAGGTCGGACCACTTCAAGGGGGGAGGATCACTGTTCGTAGTAAATTTAGGGCCAGGGGCCATTTCAAAACCGAATTCGGTAAACCCCCACCAAGCGGCAGCGGCCGCAAACATCACCAGATCGAACGCGAGCGCAACCACGTCCCCGTCGCGCGTTCGGTTGATGATCACTTCGAAGTCGGCAATGCCATCGCCGTCCTGGCAACACGTACCCCGCCGTGGCGCGAATGCTGCGGCGGGGCCCCGGTCACGGGAAGTTCTGCGGTATAATATGACCTAACATTCGTCGGGCTCTTTCATACAACTTGGTACCCATTAGCGAGCAGGCAACCTGCCTAGCAAACGCTCTACGTCTGCGACGGGTCCGATACGCTGCATAGGCTTGTTGCAACTCCCGGCTTTTTTCGACATGGCGAGAATACTGCTCTGCGGCATCGAACGATTTCGGCGACCCTAGATTTTTGGCGATGACATTGCCCCTGCGGCGGCATTGTTCGGCGAAGATTTCAGCTCTCGCCAAGGCGCGTTCAACAGCGGCCGGCGAATCGCTCTCGAAGGGCTCCTGATTGTCCAGCGCCGCGCCCCACTTCTTGACGAGCAGAAGTCGATTTCTATGAAAGACGAAAAGTTTGAAGTCGTAATTATTGGTGCTCGCGCCCTGGTGATGACGAATACATAGTTCGGCTGATATAACACGATAAAGCCGTGTTCCCGTATCGCCATGCCAAGGTCTACCTCGACGTAGTAGACCGGGTAAAATTGTTCATCGAGTCCACCGACCAAATCCCATAATGCCGCGCGCACCAGGAGCGAGCTGGTTCCGCAGACATCGACTGCACGTAGTCGATTGAACGATAGGGCTTCGCCGACCCAAGTCAGAGAGACTTGCCCTGTTCGCCACAAGATCGCACCCTCCGACTGTAAACGCCCATCGGGAAAAAGAGCCTTACCCCCGATCGCGCCCGCCTCAGGGTGCGCGTCGGCGGTCTCGACCAAGGCTTCCATCCATCCAGCTTCAATCTCCACATCGTCGTGGAGCAAGATCAGCAATTCGCCGCGTGCGAGCGCACGGCCGCGATTGCCGGCGCCGGCCATACCAAAATTCACGGGCGAACTCACTAGCTGAATGCCTGTTACGCTTCCGCGTAATTGGCTCTCCACTTCGGAAGTTGCCCACAACGATAGTCTCGTACGGGATTGAAGTGGGGCCGAAGCGAGCAAGCGATGAAACATGCGCGGAGCAAGTCGATCCTGGTCGAGCTGGGAATGATCACTGAGACGCGTGGCGCATCAGACAAAGGAAGGTCAATGCTCATGATGCGGCTCTCTAGAAAGGTCGGCGACCTTGTTTCGGCCGACTACTTCAGGAAAGCAGGGCCAACCTGTCGCATCCTGGCCACCGATAGGCGATCGTCTCATGTGCTGCGGCGGAGTTCCCCTTCCCTCGGGCTGTTGGTCGCTCAGTCCCATTTGGCGTCCGCCACATGTCCTAGCCAGGTTGGGTCGGCGCGCATAGCAAACACTCGGCTAGGCGGGGTGCCCACTGGTCAATGACCGGCCCCTTGGACACGTCGTGATGCCCCTGGGGAAGCGCTTCGACTTCGGCTTGGGGAACGCAGCGCTTCCACGCCGATCTGCGTTCCTCATCGACAAAAGCTGCCAAGACGCGTCCCTCATAGCGGCGTCGGCGATACCCCCTCACAAGCGGCTGGATGGCGAACCGGATTCCGGCCAGCGATCCTTGGGAAACAAAAGACCTGAGAGCGCGCTCCGCTGGCGCAGATGCCAATTGGTCAAGGCGTGATTGATCCGTCCGGATAACGCAGGCGCGACAGCGGCAACGGCAGGGGAACAAAGAGCGACAGGCCACCGCCCCCAGCCTTCCGCCACAGGCCCCTTCAGGATGCGCCGGCCGCGCGCCCCTTCGGCGACGGTCCGGCAGGACAGACATTGCAGTCTGAGCTTTCCGCAGCCTCTCGGGCTTTTGACCGGTTCGCCCGTTGGCAGCATCGGGTCCAGAAGAAACAGCAATTCAACCTCATCGCCCATGGCCCGGAACTGTTGCGCCATTTCCAGGGCGATCAGGCCACCCGTAGAATAGCCGGCCAAACGGTAGGGACCCCTGGGCTGAATGCGCCGGATGCGTTCGATGTACGACGCCGCCAGGGCCTCCAGCGTGTCCACCTTCATGAAGCCGCGCCTGCCGCCAAGTAGGCGACAGCGTAAAGACTATACGGCAGGGTCCAAAGGCCCCGGCGCGCGAGGCTGAGATCGACGCTGACGAAAAAATGGGTGGCGCGTTGCCGTCGCCCGCCAGATGAAAAACATAATCATCACAGATGTCTGTCGAGATTGCCTTCGCCTTCTCAACTTCGCGCGCCAGCGCCTGAAGCGTCGGCGCCTCGAATGCAAGATTGACCGGCAGACGCGCACCAAAGGCGCTCTCAATCTCAATCATCATCTCCACGGCGGACAATGAATCTCCGCCGATCGAAAAGAAATGGTCGTCGGCGGCGATGCTCTCGAGGCGCAGCATCCGGCGCCAGATCGCGCCGATCGTCTCTTCTGTCGTGGACAGCGCGCGCGCCGGAACCGCCTCCCGCTCCGGCCCGTCCTTGCCGCTCGCCGCCGCACTTCGCACCGCGCTCCTGTCGATCTTCCCGCCCAGCGTCACCGGCAGCCAGGGGACGAACATGAAGCGGGTCGGCATCATCCCCCGCGGCAAGATCGTCGACAAATGGTGACGCAGGTCGTCTACCGAGACTTTCCGCCCTGGCTTGGCAACGATCGCCGCGACGATCGCCCGCGATCCAGACGGCGTCGGATACCAGGTCACGGCGGCCTGGGCGACGCCTGGATGGCGCAGGACAGCCGCCTCCACCTCGCCGGGTTCGACGCGAATGCCGCGCACCTTCATCTGTTCGTCGTTGCGGCCCAGGTAATGGAGCACGCCCTGCGCGTCGCGGAACACCACGTCGCCGGTGCGGTATGCCCTCACCCCATCAATCACCGCAAACCTGTCCTCGACTTGGTCGGCTGCGTTTCGGTAGCCGCGCGCGACGCTCGAGCCGACAAGGACGAGTTCGCCGGGCGCCCCGTCCTCAGCCTCGGCGTCGGCTTCGTTGAGGACGCGCGCCTTCAAGTGTGCGAGCGGGCGACCGATCGGGGCCGAGAACTCGGACGGATCAAGTGCTAGATCAGGGGTTAACCTGAACCCCGTCGCCCAGACTGTCGTCTCGGTGGGCCCGTAGAGATTCCAGGCCTCGTCCGCATACGCGCACAGGCGGAGCGCAAGCGCCGGCGAGATCGCCTCACCGTGAGTGATGGCGACACGCAACTTCGGGAAATCTGGGACGTTGGCGAGTATGGCGGACCAGATTGAAGGCCCTGTCTGAAACAGGGTGACGCCGAATGCCCGCACGTCGTCCGCCAGCTCCGCGGGCTCGAGGAGGATGCCCTGATCGCGGAGCAGCAGGCTTGCGCCGGTCACGAGCGGCAGGAACAATTCCGTAATGGAGCTGTCAAAGGCGATGGTCGAGGCGGCCAGGTATCTGTCCGATGGGCCAAAGCCCAGCAGGGCCTGCGCCGAGCGAAGCAGGTTGGCGGCGTGGCGGTGTTCGATCTCGACCGCCTTCGGAACTCCTGTGCTTCCGGACGTGAACAGGATATAGGCAAGCCGCTCGCCGTCTGGGAGGCACACAACCTCTTCGACATCTTCACGGAGCGGCGGTATCTCGGCGACGGCGATCCATTGAAGGTCGACTCCTGGAAAGCCACCGGCCTTCACGCTCGCTAGGCGCTCGAAGCAAATCCGGTCCCCCAGCACGATCCCGCACTGGGACGCCGCCAGGATCCGCGACAGACGCTCGACCGGATCTTTCGGATCGAGGGGAACGTAAGCGCCGCCGGCCTTCCACACGCCCAACAGCGCCGCGAGCAATTCCGCGCGGCGCTCCATCAGGACGCCGACCGGCTGTTCGGGCGCGAGGTGCGCCCGAACGAGACGACGGGCTATCGCTTCTGCCCGGAGGGCGAGTTCGCGGTAGGTCGTTTTCGCGTCCCTGTCGATCACGGCGACGGCGTCCGGCGTGGCCTGCGCCTGCTGCGCAAAAAGCGCGTAAACGTGCTCGCCTGGCGGCACTCCGTCGGACGTCATTTCGCTTTCGCCACCTGCGCGTGGATGCGAGGGCGCAGCCTCACTGCCAGATCAGGCCCCGGCTCCCAATGATCAGGGACCGCGGACAGGACGCCCAAGCCCGACTTTCTCAACAGTGTAGCGACTGGCGAGTGCGGTGAGAAACGCCATCGCCAAACTTGTCGATGAGGGAGGAAAGCGGACACTGGTGATGATCCATCCCGAAGGGGGAATAGGCATCACCAAATCGCGCCGGAGAGACGAAACGGGAGGGGTTGAAGGCGAAGGGTGCGGGGAAGATGGCGGCGTCCTTGTGCATCTCCCACATGCAGACCCGGACCAATGCTCCCCGCGGCACATGGAAACCGTCGAACACGAAACCGCTCCGGACATTTCGCATCAGGCGCTCGCTCTGCTCGAGGCGGAGCACTTCAAGCGCAAACGCTCGCGTGTTTGCCCGCGCGGATAGGGGCAGCCCGCTCTCGCTGGCGACGCGCGCGAGCCAATCGGGGTTTTCCGCGGCGTATTTCGAGATCCACCTGAAAAGGCTCCGCAGATCATATCGACCGAGTTCGACCATGTAGATCAGGTTACCCAGCATCGTCTCGTCGGCGGGGGCCAGGCGGCCCAGCAAGCAACTGGGTTCGCGCGCCCCTTCAAGCCGTCGCAGCCGTTCGCTCAAGAACTGGAAAGCGCTAACCTGCTTTGGCGTGATGTTGGCGACAATGCCGTGGGGACCAAGTTGGTGGTAGCCTTTGGTGAGGTCGTCAAACCCCTGCTCGCCCGAACGAATCCAAAGAACGCGTCCAGCAGACCGCCGGTGGCGATCGCTGAAAGGGTTTCGGACCAGGCGGGTCCATCCTGCATGCTTGATGCAGCAAACTCCGCAAGGCAATCGGCGGCGGCGGCCTCCAGCCGCAGGGCGAGCCCATCCAGATCCAGGTATTGGCAGGCGCCCACAAGCTGACGGCGATAACGACGGTGCGTTTCTCCCTGCATCTGCCGTATGAACCCATGCGGAACCAGGCTCTCCAGCTGAATGGTCACCGGCTGTAGAGCCTCAGCGTGCTCTCGCAACAATCGTCGTCCGATGTCGCCGCCGATCGCGCAAATCACTAGCCGGTCTTGCATGGTCGCCTTGAAAACGGGCCCGAAGGTTTTTGCACGATCAAGAAGAATGTACCTGTTTAGCCGCTCGATGAGATCGAGCTGAACCAGCGTGCCAGGCGGCAGCTGCCGTCCCCGCCACATCGCAGACAGATAAGCGCGAGCCACTCGCAGACGCTGGAGCCACGAGCTGTTTTTTTGCATTGCGCGTTGCTTCACCAGTCGATTGATTCCAAGTCCGTTATTGTCATGAGCCGTGACAGGAGCGTATCCAAATTCATACCGGCCAACTCCGCAGCATGCACACGCAGTTGGTCGGCGCTGGTACCCAATCGATAGTCGAACTTGATATTTCGGCCATCGATCCATCCGAGCCTCTGCATCCCGCCGCGGAATGCGGTGATCTCCTCCAATGCACGATTGCCTTCGCTACCGGTGATCAGCGCGCCAATCCGTCGCGGCTGTTGAATTGGCTGCCCCCGCGCCGGATTCGGCCCAATGACCGCCGCACCACCCAGCCCTGCGATGAAGTCGCGCCGCCGCATATACCCCCCGCTGGGTCAGCCTACAGCACAGAGGCAGGCGGCGGTATAGGGCGACCCCCCACGACCCTGTGGGGGAAGCAGGCGATCGAAACCACCCTAACCGACGCTCGGTGCTGATCTCAATTTCCAAAAGTTTTTCGGACCTTCAATAGCTGCTGAACAAGCCGCGATAAGTGATCGGCTGGCGCGATGGTGTCGTGCCGGGCTATCATTGATAGCACGCACCAGCATGGACGCCGGAGGCGGGCATTGATCCTGGATCAGAACTCATCAATTGTGATGTGCCCAGGCTGCGACGAGCCGATGAAGCCCGTCGAGCAGAAACCAATTCTGTCCACGGACGGCCTCGTTGACGTGACCTACTTCTGCGAAACGTGCGGCACCAGAACCATCCGCACGATCAAACCGAGTGGCGGTAGCGCCCCACGCTGAAGCGCCTCCGGTCCCATCGACGCCCCGGCACCTTCACAGAAAGCCCCTTTAGTCACGTGGCCTCAAAACAGCATCTCGTCGGGCCCGAACGCCCCCGGGAGCTTCTTCAGAATTGAGGGCGGGTTTTGTTGCCAAAATGTCGACACCGACGAACGGTTCTGGTGCGACGCCGCGATGGCTGCTGCCGTCATAGCGCTGAACAGCGCGACCGTCAGCGCAATTGCGATCTGAGCCCCCGACCGCTTCCAATGTTCTTCCAGAGCAGGGACTGGACCGTGGTCTTCATGGACGTAGCCGGTGCCGAATGGCGTGACAATCTGGGTGCTGTGAATTGTCTGGGTCATCGAAGCCTCCGAAGTCTGTAGCTTTGAAGCCTCCTCAGTCCGCTGCTCCGGAAATTGCCCCGCTGCGAGAAAATCTAAAGTGAACGAAGTCACAGTTGTGCGGCTTCGAGTAACTCTGGAGTGCGAAAAGTCACAGTGGAAACAGGACCACCGATACCGAGCCCGGCTGTACTGCTGCTCATCCGGTGCGGCAATTCGACGACGCTGCTGATCTCGACCCGCGCCGCAGCCACCTGGGCTATCGCTCAATCCAGAGCACAGTGCACTTACACCGAACTGGCACCGGGCCGGTTCAAGAACCTGTGTTTGGCGAGCAAGGGCACCGACACCCGAACGCTGGAGGCATACCTGGGTCACCGCTCGATCCAGTCCACGGTCCGTTACACCGAGCTAGCCCCCGGCAGGTTTAAGGATATTTGGCGCTAGTCAGCTTTAGCGCGGCTTGCTCGATGTCCGCTGTTGCCCGAAGCGACCAAATTGTTGCAGCGCCGCGATTGGTCGCTATGTGCTGCCAATAGCTGCCGTGAGCAGGTGCAACAAATAGCCTCTCTATTCGATCACCTCGTCGGCGATCCCAAGCAGCATGGGGGGCACCTCCAGGCCGAGGGCTTTCGCGGTCTTGAGATTGATGACGAGATCAAATTTTGTCGGTTGCTGAACCGGCAGGTCGCCCGGTTTTTCGCCCTTGAGAACTCGCCCGGTATAGAGACCGGTTTGCCGGTACACGTCCACAAAGTCGATCCCGTAGGATACGAGACCGCCAGCGGCAGCAAATGGTCGGCCGGGATAGATCGTCGGAATCGCGTACCGGTTTGCCATCGATACAAGCTGAACGCGCCGGTTCATCACAAAAGCTGTGGGATGAACCATGACTGCACCAATTTGCATTTTGACGGCAGTAGCAAAGGAGTTCTCGAAGTCGCCTTCATTCTCGGCATTCAGAATTTGGAAATTGATCCCAAGCGCGCGCGCAGCCATTCGGGCATCCGCCAACTGGTTCTCGATGTCGGGAATCTTGAGCGATACAAGCACGCCTACTGCTCTGTTCTTTGGGAGCAACTCATGCAAGATCTCCAGCCGCTTCGTGTTCACCACTGTGTTGAAGATGCTCATCCCGGTCATATTGCCGCCAGGGTGATTGAAGCTCGCGACAAGGCCCAATCGGACCGGATCATCGATAGCCGAAAAAACAATCGGTATGGTGGACGTGGCTGCTTTCGCTGCCACTGCTGGAGGTTCGCCGCCAGCAGCAACGATCACGGTGACTAGGTTAGCGACAAGATCGGCCGCGAGAGCTGGTAGCCGATCATATCGGTTCTCCGCCCAACGATACTCGATAGTGACGTTCTGGCCTTCAATGTAGCCGGCTTCTTTAAGACCCCGGCGGAACTCTGCCACAAAGGGCTCGAAACCGTCGGCGGCCACGCTCGCGAGGAATCCGACCACCGGCATAGCTGACTGCTGCGCCCGCGCCACCACTGGCCACGCCGCCGCACCACCGAGAACGCCGAGAAAATCCCGCCGCCGCATGTCCGCCCCCAGGTCAGGAGACAGCCATCGTAACGGCTCAAACCAGCACTTTGATAGGGGCTGAAACCGGCTTCGCTACTGCAACATGAGATGCTGGCCGATGTCCGCTCTGGGTCAAAAGCCGACAAAGCAGCGGCCTTGGCCGATGTCCGCTATACCCCCAAGAGCGGACAAACTCCGAGGCGGTCGGTTTGTCCGCTAAGTGCCGATTTTGTTGCAGAAGTCTGAGATTGAAGGAATTGGGGCGGCTGAAGCGATTTCTTGAAGCTGCTGGCTTGCGCCTGCTCCGTTGGAGCGGCGGCTTTGACGCGGTGGCACCGATACCCACAACGACTATGCGACGCACGCGGCGACTGCTGGTGGTGGCCGAACCACGAGCTTGGCGAGCCGACGAAGGTTTTGAGCGACGGCTGCCATCGTGAACTCGAACTGGGCGCCATGCGGGCCGCGTAGCCGAAGGCGAGCAAGCCTCAGGATACGCTTGAGGTGGGCGAACAGCATCTCAACCCGCTTTCTTTCGCGGCACGATTGTTCGAATGCTTTGGTCTTGGCCAGGGCGCGGGCAACGTCGCGCGCCTCTTCGTAGATGCTGCGCGGGATCGTGCGGAGCGGCGCCTTTGGGCAGCATCGTGCCTTGAGCGGGCAGCCTCGACAGTCGGATGTACTGGCGAGATAACGAAGCGTCTCGCCATCGATCACCGTGCCGGTCGTCGTCAGAAGCTTGCCTGCCGGGCAGACATAGACGTTGCGCTCTTTGTCGAAGGTGAAGTCTTCCCGACTGAAGGTGCCATCTTCGCGCTTCGACTTGTCGATGACTGGGATGTGCGGCTTGATGTCTTTGTCGTTGACGAGCCAATTGAGGTTCGTTCCTGAGCCGTAGGCGGTATCACCGGCGAGCCACTTGGGCTTTAGGCCAAAGCGTTGTTCGGTTCGCTCGACCATCGTCTGGGAGGCGCCGACCTCCGCCTGTCGGATGGCCCGCGAAGCCTTGGCGCCGAGGATGACGCCGCACTTCACATCGATCAGATAGTTGTCGGAGTAGGCGAAGAACGCCGGCCCCCGCATCGCACCAGTCCACTGCGCTGCCGGATCGGAAGGTGAGATAAACTTCGGCACTTTATCGCTGGCTGCGCCGAAGGCCGCGTCGTCGAGTGTGGCGAGATACTCCTTCACAGCACGGCTCGCCTTCTCCGGAGCGCGGTTCTTGTCCCAATCTTTGCCCGGGATCGACCGCTGCTTGTTGGCATCCGCTACAATCAGGCTGGCATCGACCGCAAAGCCTTCGCCGCCAACCAGACCGGCCGCAATGCACTCCTCCACGACCCGCTCGAACACATGAAGGAAGAGGTCACCATCGCGGAACCGCTCGTTGCGGGCCCGCGAGAACGCCGAATGATCAGGGATCTTGTCCTCAATCGACAGACCGCAAAACCAGCGATAGGCCAGGTTCACCTGCACGTCACGGCATAGCGCCCGTTCTGAGCGGATTGCGAAGATATAGCCGACGATCAGCATCCGGATCATCAGCACCGGATCAATCGAAGGTCGGCCCGTCGTGGGATAGTAGGGGGCAAATTCCTTATGAACCCACGATAGATCAAGCACCGACGCTATCGCGCGAACCAGGTGATCGTCCGGTACTACCTCATCAAGGCAAAACGAATAAAAAAGCTGCCTCTGGTCGTGATTGAGCCGCCCCATCATCGCGCGCCTCCGCAACGAATTGCGTCAGAGACACCGAATCATCGGCCACAGCATTCATCAACCGACTTCTGCAACAAAATCTGCCAATAGCTGCCATACGTCGGTGGTTAGCTAACCGCATTCGATGGAGGAACGCATGGGCGAAATAGTGCCCCAAGGTTGTGTGCTCGACCCTCGCAAAGGCGAACACCTCGTTCTGCGTGGAGGAGATATCTTCATCAATGCAGACCCCAGCAGGGGCTGCAACGGTCTGGCAATGGGAACCCAGCAAGTACCGATCGGTGTGGGTATCCCGATTCATCGACACTTCGAGATGGACGAGGCGTTCTACGTTGTCGAAGGGAGCGGAACGTTTATTCTCAATGATATGCGGCACCCTGTTGAGAAGGGTGGGTCGATCTTCATCCCCAAAAACACTTGGCATGGTTTTGAGAACGCCGATCGTGAGTTGGTTTTGCTCTGGATTGTCGCGCCTCCCGGTGTGGAAGCTTTTTTCCGTGAGGTTGCCACTTTGCCCGGTGTACCAGCCACCCCGCGAACAAAGGAGCAGGTGAATGAGATTGCTCGCAGATACGGAACGGAATTCAGATAGGCGACACAACAGTCCGCCTGCGAGATATGCGCTCTACCTTGAAAGTTGGTAGCAGGCTATCCTAAAGCGCCATGTCCGCTCTGGGTCAATAACAGAACGCAGTGTCACGATCTCATCTGCGAGATACGCGTTCTCACACGCCCTATGAATGCCGTTCGCTTGGCGGCGCTAGCATTTTCCATCCCGTAAAGCGCAAGCCAAAACCGCTCGGCTCGAGGAGCCACCATCAGGCGAGCGAGCCCTCGCATCAACACCTTGCGAGAGGGATTGCCCATGTAGAAACGTGTGAACCACTGCGGAGCGCCGGTCGTCGTGACAACACCGAACAGCCGGATACCCGTTAACAGTGGCCGAATGGCTTGCGGGCCGAACTCAAAAGCAACCCCTGGAAGCCAGACGCGATCAAAATAGCCCTTTAGAATAGCGGGCATTCCGTACCACCACGATGGGAATACGAAGATTATACCTTCGGTCTGCTGCAAACTCTGAACCTGCTCGGATACGTTCTTTGCGTTCTCTGATGTGTCCTTGTAGGTGCGCCGTTCGTGTGCGGATAAAACCGGGTCAAACGACTGCTTATAAAGATCGCACAAATCCACGAGGTGGCCGCTCGCTTTCAGCGCCTCAACTACGGTGTCCCGTAGGGTGGCAGCGAAACTATCCTCAAGCGGATGAGCGAAGACTACCAGTACTCGCATGGCCGACGCGCCCCCGGTTAAGACGCTATCGTACTGACAACAGCAGGTGCTTCGGAAGTCGGGATTGACGCCAGTTCGAGTAGTTTCGGTCTGGTGGCGCGATGTCCGCTATGGGTCGATATTGTTGCAAAAGTCTTTTTGCACTGTTGATCGAAATTTCTCCGAGCCGTAGACGCGCCTTTCAAGTAAACATGTGAGGGACCTCATCGCCCAGTGACAAACTCACAGGCGACTTCGGTAACGAGATTGAGGCCATATCAATCAGCGATCTCGGCCTGCTACGTCTTCCGGCGGGAGAATTGTCACTCTTCAATTTCGGACTTTTGCAACAATATCGGTCAAAAGCCGACATGGCGGCGGTCGGAGTGATGTCGCAGATGCCACTGTTTGCGACCGTAATAGCGGACTTGGGGCAGAGCATTTTCGCTCTGCCCAGGTACCTTTAGACGTCGACCTGCTCCGCACAATGGCGATGGCGTCGTCCACCTCGACGCCCAGATACCGCACTGTGCTCTCGATCTTGCTATGCCCTAGGAGCAACTGGATGGCCCGGAGATTGCCGGTGCGCCGGTAGATAAGCGTTGCCTTGGTTCGGCGCAGCGAGTGGGTCCCAAAGAGATGCGGGTCGAGATCAACGCTGGTAAGCCAGTCAGCCAAGTGCCGTGCATACTGACGAGTTGTCATGCTGCTCCCCAGTTGCCGACCGTTAAACAGAAACTCACCAGGTTTCTTACCTGCCAGTCTGATGTAGGCATCGATGGCGTGTCGGGTTTGCTCCGTCAGTTCAAACCGGACGGGACGCCCTGTCTTTCGCTGACGAACTGTCGCCCGATCCACGGCGTAGCCGTTGGGCGCAACAGCATCGACCTTTACGGCAACAACGTCGCAGCCTCGAAGCTTGCTATCGATCGCCAGATTGAACAGCGCCAGATCGCGCGCTAGCTGAGCATTCTGAAGCATCGTTCGAATTGCCCAGACGTGCTTCGGCCTGAGCGGCGGTTTCGCGCCGGTCAATTTGCCCTTGTTCCAAGGGATCCGTTTCGCCGTTGGCGTGGTCGTATCTTGCATGGTCGTGCTCCTCTGTTACCGAGGGGGGCGAGCATGCTCCGCCGTATCCGATGTCTGCTTTTCTGGTCGCGATCAGGGGATTAGCGGACTAGGCGCCATCAATGCGCGACGCCCGCTTTTGACCCAAAGGCGACATTAGCCCGGTCGAAATATTGCGCTGAGCGGTCTGTTGCCATGTTGAGAAGTGCTATCCTCGCGAAAAGGCTGAAGAGGGGTCGTCGCCGTGAAACTTCCCCGCCGTAATTTTCTGCATCTGGCCGCGGGCGCTGCCGCTTTGCCCGCCGTTTCGCGGATCGCGCGGGCGCAAGGCTATCCAGCGCGACCGGTGCGCATTTTGGTCGGCTTTGCCGCGGGCGGGACGCAGGACATTGTCGCGCGTCTGATCGCACAAAGTCTGTCCGAACGGCTTGGCCAACAATTCATCGTCGAGAACCGCCCAGGGGCGAATTCGAATCTGGCCACGGAAATGGTCGTTCGAGCGCCCGCGGATGGATACGCTCTCGTTATCGTTGGCATTGCAAACGTGCTCAATGCGTCGCTTTACGACAGACTGAGCTTCGATGTGCGGCGCGATCTTGAAATGGTAGCGGGGCTCAACACGGCTCCCCTTGTGCTGGAGGTCAATCCAGGGCTTCCGGTCAGGAATGTTCATGAGTTCATTGCGTACGCGAAAGCCAATCCCGGAAAGATAACAATGGCGTCGTACGGCGCTGGGTCGATCTCACACGTGGCAGCCGAACTCTTTAAGACCGCGACAGGCATAAACACGCTTCATGTGCCTTACCGCGGATCGACACCTATGCTCACCGATCTGCTGGGCGGCCAGGTTGACGCTGCGTTTGACAATTTACCTGCCTCTATCGAGCACATTAAGGTGGGGAAACTACGAGCGCTCGGCGTTACTACCGCCCAACGCTCTCAAGCACTGCCTCAACTCCCGGCCCTGAGTGAGTTATTGCCTGGTTATGAAGCGAGCGCCTACTTTGGCATCGGTGCGCCCAGGAACACTTCGGCCGCAATCATTGGCAAACTCAGCGAGGCCATCAATGCGAATCTCGCTGACCCCAGGATGAGAGAGCGATTGGCCGAGCTTGGGGGTGCCCCTCTTGTACTTTCGCCGACGGCATTTGGGAAGCTCATTGGCGATGAAATCGAGAAATGGGGCAAGGTGATCCGTGCGGCCAACATTAAGGCGGATTGACCGGGCCGGGTATTCCGTAATTCCCGTTGCGCGAATCCCTCGCTCGCCATTCTTCGAGTTGCGCTGCGCTGCTCGTGCTCGCCGACGAGGTAATCGAATAGCGAAACTATTTGCCGCGGTGCGAATGGTCGTTATTGGCAGATATTGTTGCAAAAGTCTTTTTGCACTGTTGATCGAAATTTCTCCGAGCCGTAGACGCGCCTTTCAAGTAAACATGTGAGGGACCTCATCGCCCAGTGACAAACTCACAGGCGACTTCGGTAACGAGATTGAGGCCATATCAATCAGCGATTGCTGCCCGTGTTGTATTTTCGCGAAAAATTCGTGGCCCTGCAACTTTCGACTTTTGCAACACAATCTGCCAAAAGCAGCCGTCAACAGTCTAGAAAGGGGATTCCGGGCATGCGCGCGTACAGCAAAATGGCACACGAGAGGCGAAATCTTGCCGCTTCACTGGTCCGTGGACGGAAAGCTCGTATTACAAATATTGTTCGATCGGGGCATCTCCGACCGTCACGTAGATCAGTGCTCCCTGAAGGCGCGTGATGAGCTTATTGTTTTCGACCGGATCGACGGTGATGCAGCCGTTGCTCCGTCCCAGCATGCCGTTATTCTTGGCGCGATAACCAGCGGTCGTGTACCAGTTCGGGTGGATGATCCATTTATACGGCGGCGTGTGATTGATGTAACGATTGTACGGGGTCACACCCTCGAGGACGGCAACGAGCATGTTTCGATAAACGGTTCCGTCGTAGCGGTCCACGATCGTCCTGTAATGTTCCATCACCTCGGGACGCGCGGTCTTGAGCGGGCCCAGCGGGACCATGTCCAAGTCCCGCTGAAAACCTTTGAATTTGGTGGCTCTCGCGTTGGGTCCATTGGTTCTTCCGTGCGCCGCGAAGTGGGCGGCGACCTGACCTGATTTGAAATCCAAAACGTAGAATCTCTTGTTCGCCGACGGCTGCGAAATGTCGAAGACCGCGAGCACGTCTTTTTTGGGGAAAATCGGCTGGCGTGAGATCGCAACGGCGCGCTGAATCGCGGCTACGGGAGCGCCGAGCTGCTGCGCCTGTTGCAAAAGGGAATCGAGTTCGCCCGCAAAGTCATCGTGCTTCGTGACGCCCGCCACCGGAGTGGCTTTTGACTGCGCGCGCGCCGCTAGTGGCCACGCCACCGCCCCACCCAAGCCCGCGATGAACGCGCGCCGCCTCATGTTCGCCCACGCCTCCGACGAGGGCATCGTAGCGGCTCAGCCAAGTATTCCGAAAGGGGCCGGATGTCCGCTTTGGGTCATTCACGGCCTAGCCAGCCAGGGCTGACGCCCGTACTTGTCCGCTATGGTCCGAAAGCGACCTTCGAAGGCAAGGACCTGAATGGTCGCTAAGTGCCAACCGGACGTCCCGGTTAGCTGATCTCCTAACGGGCAGATCATCCTTCGGCTCAGCCTTTTGGGCCGCCTTTAAGCTTCTGCGAACTTGAGCAGAATGCTAGCGTTTATGGTGATCACCGGCGGTGTTCAGAGTAGGGGCGACACATGACGCAGCAGGGCGGAATTTCTCGTCGTCGATTTGTCCAGACAACTGCCGCGAGTTCATTGGCGTTTGCAGGGATTGGCTCTGGCCGTCCCACTTGGGCACAATCGGTAAAGCCGAACATAGTGTTCATCATGGCGGATGACCTCGGCTACGCCGATGTGAGCTGCTACGGTCAGCGCGACTACACGACGCCAAACATTGATCGTCTGGCAGTCGAAGGATTGAGATTCACGCAGGGATACGCCAATTCCGCAGTGTGCTCGGCGACACGCACGGCGCTGATCACCGGGCGCTATCAATATCGTCTGCCGGTCGGGCTTGAAGAGCCAATTAATGCGTCGAGTTCCAAGAATGCCGGCCTGCCGCCGAGCCATCCGACGCTACCGTCACTGTTGAAGAAGGCGGGCTACGGCACTGCGCTGGTCGGCAAATGGCATCTCGGCTCCCTGCCGGATTTCAGTCCATTAAAGAGCGGCTACGACCATTTCTTCGGGATCTTCGGCGGCGCTGCCGACTATTTCAATCATGGCGCGGACGCGCTGCGCACCGGCGCGGAGTCAAGCCAACTCCACGAGCAGGAGGTGCCGGTCGAGCGGCACGGCTACATGACGAACCTCCTCGGCGATCGGGCGGTGCAGACCGTCGAAGGCTACGCCAAGTCGAAGACGCCGTTCCTGATGAGCCTGCATTTCACCGCGCCCCATTGGCCGTGGGAGGGGCCGGACGACGAGGCTGAATCGAAGCGCATCAGGAACATCTTTCACCGCGATGGCGGCACGCAAAAGACCTACGCCACCATGGTGCAGAGCCTGGACGTCAATATCGGCCGAGTGTTGCAGGCGCTCGACGCGAGCGGTCTGGCGGACAATACAATTGTCGTCTTCACCAGCGACAATGGCGGCGAGCGGTTCTCTAAAACTTGGCCGTTCACCGGCATGAAAACGGAACTGCTTGAAGGCGGCCTTCGTATTCCGGCGATCGTGCGCTGGCCTGGACGGATTGCAGCGGGATTGGTCTCCGAACAGGTCATGGTCACGATGGATTGGATGCCGACGCTGCTGGCTGCCACCGGCACCTCGCCGGACGCGGCTTATCCATCCGACGGCGAGGACCTGGGGCCGATCGCGACCGGCCGCGCGGCACCGCATCCGCGCAAGCTGTACTGGCGCTACAAGGCCGGATCGCAGCGCGCCATCCGCGACGGCGATTGGAAATATCTGCGGATCGCCGGCAACGAATTTCTCTTCGATGTCGTCAAGGACCCGCGTGAACGCGCCAATCTCAAGGATCGGCAGAAAGATGTCTTCGATCGGCTCAAGAGCAACTGGGAGGCCTGGAATGACACCATGCTGCCGGAACGGGCGACGCCGGCAGCCTATAGCAATCCGGGCAACTTCGTGGCCGATCATTACGGAGTATCCAACCCAGCACCTGCGGCCCCGTCGGGTGGTGCTCCCACGAGGTGAGCATTTATGGGTATGTCTGATTGCGCTGCGGAACATCTTCTCCGTCGCGGCACCCGGTATGCTGGTCGTTCTCAGCCCGGAACTCGATGTCCCTTGTGGGTCAATCACGTCCGAGCCATTCAGCTCCAAGACCGACCGTTGTCCGCTTTGGTCCAAACGCGACCTCTCAAGGGGTGGGGCAGAATGGTCGCGATGTGCCAGGAACAGACATCGCGGCAGGACTGGAGCCGCAGAACTGATCGCGGCGGTCCTGTGCTAACCCGCCGGGAAGCCGTAGAGCCGCGCCGGATTGTCGACCAGGATTTTCTTGCGGATCGCCGGATCGACCGCCCATCGGGGCAGCTGGTTGATCTGCGCGCCGTCGTCGCTGTCGTGCGGTGGGGCGATGTCCTCGCGGGTCTTGCCTCGACCGGGATGCGGCCAGTTCGAGCCCCAGACCGCGCGGTCGGGGTTGGCATTGATGATGGCCTGCGCGATCGGCGGCGCGTCGGGATAATCCGGCGGCTTGTCGGAGATGCGGTAGGTCGCGGAAATCTTCACATAGGCGCGGCCCGATTTGACGAGCGCCAACAGCACGTCGAAGCCGGGCTGATTGGGGCCGGCCACAGCCTTAGAGCGGGCGAAGTGGTCGATTACCACCGGCATCGGCAGCGCCGCAAGCTCGTCCTTGAGCGCCACCACGAGCGGCAGCGCGGCGTTGAACTGAATGTGCCAGCTGCGGCTCTTTATCTGTTCGGCGATGGCGGCGAGCGTGCGCTTGGCGTTGTCAGGACTGCTCTCGCCCGCAGTCTCGAAGTTGAGCCGCACGCCGTGGATACCGGCGGAAGCCATGTCGTCGAGCTGGCCCGCGCTGATCGACTTGTCGATGACGGCGACGCCACGCGCGCGGCCCGGCCCAAGCGTCTTCATGGCGTCCAGCGTACAGGCATTATCGACGCCGTAGACGCTCGGCTGCACGATGACGACGCGGTCGAAATGTAGCGCGTTCTGAAGCTTGAGCAGATCGTCGGCGGTGGCCTCCGGCGGCGTGTAGACCCGACCGCTGAAGTACGGGAACTTTGCCGGGTCGAACACATGGACATGGCAATCGCAGGCGCCACGCGGGATGTCGAAATTGACTGGCGTCTTAACCGTGCTGACAGCCGCGGCGCGCGCACCCCCGGTCCGCAGCATGGCGACCGAGGCGCCCACCGCAGCCGTTCCATAAAGCAGTCTTCGGCGCGTCAACATCGCGGGCTATCAAAGCAAGATATGGCGACCAGCGAAATGGGGTTCAATCACCAAATTGAGCTGCCACGTCTGCTTTGCCCGGTGCATTCAACCGGTCAGTGCAACACCAGTCGCAGTCTATCGGCAGGGGTTTCGAAGCCCAAGGTCTTTCGCGGGCGTTGATTGAGCCGCAGCGCAATTGAGTTGAGGTAGGTCTGGGAGAAGCGCGAGAGATCGGTTCCTCTCGGGAAGTACTGTCGCAGCAGGCCGTTGGTGTTCTCGTTGCTGCCGCGCTGCCATGGACTGCGCGGATCACAGAAATAAACCTGCACGTTGGTGGCAACCGTGAAGCGCTTGTGGCCAGACATCTCCTTGCCTTGGTCCCACGTCAGAGAGCGTCGTAGCTGTTCGGGCAATTTGCGGATGTGCTTAGCGAGCGCGGCCACCACAGTCGTCGTGTCCTTCCTTGGAAGCTTGACGAGCATTGTAAAGCGGCTGTGGCGCTCGACGAGCGTCGCGATGTGCGTGTCGCTTGCTCCGGTAAGAAGGTCTCCTTCCCAATGGCCCGGCACGGCGCGATCCTCGGCCTCGGCGGGTCGCTCGCGGATGGAGACCATATCGAGTATGTGTCCCTGTCCATTCTTGGCCTTGCCGCCTTTGGCGTGGCGCATCTGCCTTCTTGTACGTAACTGTGCCGTCAGCTCCTTCTTCAGCACGCCGCGCGTCTGAACAAAGAGACTGCGATAGATCGCTTCGTAAGATATCCGCATGTCTCGGTCGGTCGGGAACTGCTGCTTCAGCCAACCGGAGATCTGCTCTGGCGACCATTGCAGCGCAAGCTTCTGCGCCACGAACCATCGTAACTCCCTATGGAGTACCAGGCGACAAGGCTTGGGGCGCAGCGCCCGCGCCCACGCGCGCCTGTCGGCCCGGTTTGCACGGTAAGCCTGCAAACCACCGTTGCGTCGAATCTCCCGGCTTATCGTCGATGGCGATCGTCCGAGACCCTGCGCGATCCGACGTATCGACCGACCGGCCGCAATCCCACGAGAAATCTCTTCGCGCTCCTCAAGCTTCAACGCCGCAACAGCTCTGCGACGTGGCGCCGGCGCCACACCTCCATGGAGAGCCACGATCCGCTGGACGCCGGTCTTGTTCCTCCTTTCCAGCCCCCGGGAGATGGCCAACACGCTTTGTCCGTTCTTCCACCGCTCCCACAGTTCGGCCTTCTGCTTCCAAGTGAACAATGTCCGTGACGTCAGCATGTGACACCTCCCCATCCAGAAGGATTAGAAGGTGTTGCGCTGATCCGTTGAATTCACCCCCCGAAAGCGGACATTGAGCGGACGCGTCGGGATGTCCGCTAAGTGCCAATAGGCGACATCGACGCATCTATTCGATCACACTCATCGGCGCGCAGCACCAGACCAGCCGGGATTTCGTGGCCGATCGCCTTCGCGGTTTGAAGGTTGATGACCAGTTCGAAGCGGGTCGGTTGTTCGACCGGGATGTCCGCAGGCTTGGCACCGCGCAGCACCTTGGCGGTCTGCCGCGCGCGTTGGCGGAATACTTCGGTGAATCGCGTACCGTAGCCGAGCATGCCGCCACGCTCGGCCATCTCGGGCCAGTGGAAGATCGCCGGGAGGCGGGCGCGATTGATGTGTTCGAGGGCGGCGGGCGCCATTGGGAAAAATAGCGAGGACGCTAGAAAGTTGAGGGCCTTGGCGCCGGCCGCGTTGGCGTCATCGATAGCCGGCCCGATGTCTTCGGGCTTGGATACGTCGAATACCGCAAGCTCGATGCCGCGCTTGCTCGCGGCCTCCTTTAGCACGCGAATCTGTTCTGGCCGCGGTACGGTCGCGTCGTTCAGCGCCGCAATCTTCCGCGCATTGGGCGTCGCTTCGATCAACAAGTCCTGTCGCTTACCGTTGAGTTCGGTCGAGAGAATGCTTATGCCAGTGGTGTTGCCCTCCGGGCGGGACAGGGATCGCACCAGGCCCTCCGCGAGCATGTCCTCGCTCATGGTCATGATGGGGATCGTCGGGGTCAGCCTCTGGAGTGCGTGCGTATACAGATCGGGACCACCGACCAGAACATCTGGTTTGGCCGCCAGCAGAGTCGCTGCCGCAGTCTCGATGTCTTCGCGGCGGATCTTAAAGCCATTCGGCAAGACCGCGAGGTTTTGGCCTTCGACAAATCCGTTCAGCTGCAGTTCGTCGAAAAACGCCGCAATCGCCGGCGTGTCGCGCGCCGCAGGAATCAGGAAGCCGATGCGATAGATGCGGCCGGACGTCTGTGCCCGCGCAGTTAGCGACCACGACGCCGCACCTGCAAGTCCAGCGATGATGTCCCGCCGCCGCATGTCCCGCCCCTTGGCTCAGGAGACATCAGCGTAACGGGTCTGCCTGGTCTAGTGAAAGGGGCATTGCCCGCTAGCAAAAGTCGCGATGGGTCAGAAGCGGACCTCAGGCCTCAATTCCGCGATGTCCGCTAAGTGCCAACAACCGACATTTCAGCTTTGACGAACGAGGGTTTTAGCTGCTCTAGCCGCCGCATTCGCAAAGTCTCGATTGCCATGGATCAACATCAACGCCATGGCGCCCTCCATGAGCAGCATTATTTCGCGCGCACGATCGCGGGCGGATGCGACTTCGGCTGCGGTGAGGCCGTCGGCGAGCCACGCCTCGACCGCGGCTTTGTGCTTGCGCGCAATCGCGCGCGCGGGATGGCCGCGCTGGTCCGCGAGTTCAACCGCGACACGGGTGAAGCCGCCACCGGCCCAGCGCGGCTTTGCCGCCCATGCAGCGAGATCGGCGAAGAATGTATCGATCAGTTCGGCCGCATTTGCAGGACGCTGGAACTGTTCGAGCCGCTGCATCGCTAGCTCACTGGATTGCGCCAGCGCCGCCGCCATCAGATCGTCCTTGCTGCGGAAATGCTGATACATGGCGCGCTTGGTGATGCCGGCGCGCGCCGCAATCTCGTCCATCGAGACCCGCAGGAAGCCCTGCCGCCAGAACAGGCCGTAGGCCGCATCCAGGATGCGCCGATGCGTCTCGTCGCGTGAACGCCGCATGCGATTGCCACCAAGTATACCGATGAGTGAATTTACATTCCGCCGCGACCGCCGTCTCATCAATTCAGCATCGAAACGGAGCGGCCCGTGTTCGAGAAGCTCACCTTCAAATCGGTCGAGGTTCGCGCGGTCTGCGTGCCGTTGCGGCGGCCCGTCGTCTCCAAGGTCGGCCTGTTCAAGGACTGGCCGCTGATCCTGATCGACCTTCAAACCGAGGAGGGCGTGGTCGGGCGAAGCTATCTCGAGCCGTATCTGAAGAATGCGGCGCGCTCGATCGTTCCGGTGATCCACGATCTTGCGGCGGCGCAGGCGGGCAAACCGCTCGCGCCGCTGGCCGATTTCCAGGGCAACCGCCGCAGTCTCAATCTCATCGGCTACGAGGGCGTTACCATGATCGCTGTGTCCGGCCTGGACATGGCGATGTGGGACGCATTGGCAAAAGCCGCGGGCATGCCGCTTGCGGTCCTGCTCGGCGGCACCGTGGGCGCGGTGCCGGCCTACAACAGCAACGGCCTGTGGCTGATCGACGTGGCGAAGCTCGCAAGCGAAGCCGCAGAGCTGGTCGCCGAGGGCGGCTTCAAGGGGCTCAAGCTCCGGCTCGGCCGCGACCGGCTCAGTGACGACCTTGCAGCGATCCGCGAGGTCCGCAAGGGAGCGGGCGAAGACAGTTTGCTGATGGTCGACTTCAACCAAGGTCTACCGCTTGGTGAGGCGCTGCACCGCTGTCACGCGCTCGACGATCAGGGCCTATACTGGTTCGAGGAGCCGATCGCCTACGATAACATCGCGGGCTACGCGCAGCTCACCCGCGAGCTCGATACGCCCGTGCAACTCGGCGAGAATTTCTACGGGCCGCGCGACATGCACCGGGCGATCGCGGCGAGCGCCGGCGACTACGTGATGCCGGACCTGATGCGGATCGGCGGCGTCAGCGGCTGGCTGCGTAGCGCCCCGATCGCGGCCGCGGCGGGTGTGCAGGTCTCCACGCACCTCTATCCTGAGGTCGCAGCGCATCTCATGCGTGTGACCGAGACCGCCCATTGGCTGGAATGGCAGGATTGGGCAAATCCGATATTGAAGGAGCCTTTTCCAGTGCGCGACGGTCGTATCGAGATCGCAAATCGGCCTGGCGTAGGAATTGAATGGGATGAACGGGCAATTGACCGATATCGGATTTGATCAAGCCTAATGTTCCGCTACGGGTCAGAAGCGGACATCCCGCCGCTTTGGGACCATGTCCGCTACACCCCCAAGAGCAGACAATCGCAGAGGCGGTCGGTTTGTCCGCATCTAAGTGCCATTAGCTGCCATATGCACCGCAGCAAATTACCGCTTACAGCCGCAGCATCGTCGCCGAAAGGATCGCGGCCGGGGAGTTGGACGCCGCGCCGATCATCGATGGCAAGCCGAGTCCGTGGCTCGCGGTCTGGCAGGCCAAGCGATGGGCGAAGATCAAAGCAGCGCCTCAAATTAGAGCGCGCCTTTGAGAACGTAGCGCGAGTGTTGCGTCGATCAGTCAGAGGCGAAAGTTGGAGTTCTAAATTAGATTTTTGGCGAGCATAGGCGAGTGCGAATTGCACTTCGCTTCGAATTGTAAAACTCTATCATTAATATCGTGATGCCGCAGACAGCACCTGCAATGAGCGCGCCGATTAGCTTATGAAAGTCCAAGTCAAACACCCGCGTCCCGAGAACAAAGCCGAACGTGGAAAATGATAGGCTAATGGCGATAACAACGGCACTTTCATTGATGAACTTGTCCATGACACTCTGCCCACATTGTTGCGTAATTTTCAGTTCCAACCGTGAAGATTGGCTCAGCCAATTCCCTACAATTATCTTAAGCGTCGAACGAGCAACAACAATTCAAAAATCACTTTGCTCGGATTCGATTGTTACGAAAACGGGGAGGCACCTCCCCGCTTTACTCGGTCAACAGGGCTTAAAACTTGAGGGAACTAGGCAACAGACTCTCTATAAATCGTATGTAGAACGACACACGGCAACTCCACTCACACGGATATACAAATGACCAAAATTGCAAAGTTCTTGAAGGACAAGTCCGGTGCCACGGCCATCGAATATGGCCTGATTGCCGCTGGCATCTCAGTGGCCATCATCGCCACCGTGTCTAGCCTTGGCGGCAAGCTCGCAACGACCTTCGGCAAGGTCGATGCCGCACTGAACTAGCCCCACACAGCCTCTCTGAGCTAAGAGGCCGCCTCAGTTGGCGGCCTCTTTCTTGACGGTATCCTCCTCGGCGTAGCCGTGGTGACTCCTTGGTGACTCCAAGGCCGACCCCTCGCCAAGAATTTTCATAAGCCATTGATTTCATGGCGCGCCCGAGAGGATTCGAACCTCTGACCTCTGCCTTCGGAGGGCAGCGCTCTATCCAGCTGAGCTACGGGCGCGTTCCGTCTTTGATAGCGGACGGGGCATCGAGCGGCAACGGCATTGTATTCTGGGTATGGATCGCAGAACTCGACGGCATCTGTTCGGTAGGCTTTCGGCACAACGCGCGGAGAAGTTTTTTATTCCCAGATGATCCAGGGCTTCCCCGTTATTCTTGTTAGATAGCCTCACAGATTTCGACTCCCCACCCGCTTGATTTCCGTCACCCACCGCGACGATATTCCGCCCTCCCTGCTCGCAGAGGGCGTCAACGCTCCCGCACGGCTCAGCAAATGCACGGAGGAACGACGATGCCGAAATTAAAGAAGACAACCACCGTTCCGCGGTGTCGGCCGAAGTGAAGCGAGATTGCTTCGCTTCGCTCGCACTGACGGCAGATGTGACGAAGCAATCTCCGCCACGCGGGTGGACTCGACGCCCCAAGTGCAGGTTCCGATGGTCCCAAGGGCAAAACCGCGGTTTGGCGAAACGAACCCGAGGTCTTCGGCGATCCACCCCGCCGGCATTCGGGCGGGGCCGCTGTGGCAATTGCAGCGCCCATCCGCGATGACGACAGGACGGGCGGGAGCGGCTAAGATGCCGCCAAAATCAAAGCCCCAAAACCAAAGCCCGATGGGAGCCCGTGATGTCGAGCGCCGCGTCCGCCAAGTCCTCGCCGAAGCCCGCCCAGGTGCTGAAGGATTCCGACTTCAACTGGGAGGACCCGCTCGATCTCGACGGCGAACTGACCGAGGAAGAGCGCATGGTCCGCGACAGCGCGCGGGCGTTCTCGCAGGACAAGCTGATGCCGCGGGTGCGGCTCGCCTGGCGCGAGGAACGGGTCGACAAGGAGCTGTTGCCGGAGATGGGCGCGCTGGGCCTGCTCGGCCCCACCATCCCGGAGGAATACGGCGGCGCCGGGCTGGGCTACGTCGCCTACGGCCTGATCGCGCGCGAGCTTGAGCGCGTCGATTCCGGCTATCGCTCGACGCTGTCGGTGCAGTCGTCGCTCGTCATGCATCCGATCTATGCCTACGGTACCGAGGCGCAGAAGAAGAAGTATCTGCCCAAGCTTGCCAAGGCTGAGCTGATCGGCTGCTTCGGCCTGACCGAGCCGGACTTCGGCTCCGATCCCGGCTCGATGATCACGCGCGCCGAGAAGGTGCCGAACGGCTTCAAGCTCAATGGCGCCAAGATGTGGATCTCGAACGCGCCGATCGCCGATCTCTGCATCGTCTGGGCAAAGCTCGAAGGAAAAATCCGCGGCTTCATCGTCGAGCGCGACACCAAGGGCTTCTCGACACCGAAGGTCGAGGGCAAGCTATCGCTCCGCACCTCCGTCACCGGCGAGGTCGTGCTGGAAGACGCGGTGATTCCGGAAGACAATCTTCTTCCCGAACGTATCGGGCCTTGCCGGTCCGTTCGGCTGCCTCAACATGGCGCGCTACGGCATCGCCTGGGGCGCCATGGGCGCCGCCGAGTTCTGCTGGCACGCGGCGCGGCAGTATGTGCTCGACCGCAAGCAGTTCAACCGCCCGCTCGCCGCCAATCAGCTGGTGCAGAAGAAGCTCGCCGACATGCAGACCGAGATCGCGCTCGGCCTGCGCGGCGCGCTGGCGCTCGGCCGCATGCTGGAGGCCGGCAAGGCTGCGCCGCCGTCGATCTCGCTGATGAAGCGCAACAACACCGGCAAGGCGCTCGACATCGCCCGCGTCGCCCGCGACATGCACGGCGGCAACGGCATCTCCGACGAATTCCATGTCATGCGCGTGATGTGCAACCTCGAAACGGTGAACACCTACGAGGGCACCCACGACATCCACGCGCTGATCCTCGGCCGCGCCCAGACCGGCATCCAGGCGTTCATGTAACAGCCGCCGCGTGGACCTCCCCACCGTTCTGATCCTGATCGCCACCGGCGTGGTCGGCGGCTTGATGGCGTCGCTGGTCGGCGGCGCGTCGGTGATCACCTTTCCGGTGCTGCTGGCGGTCGGCCTGCCGCCGGTCGTCGCCACCGCGTCGAATCTCGTGGCGGTCAGCGCCGGCAATTTTCTCGCAGCGCTCACCGATCGCGCCAAGCTGCCGCCGTTCAACCGCGCTTTCGTCGGTCTCGTGCTGGCGTCGGTGCTGGGCGCACTGCTCGGCGCGGTGCTGCTGCTGGCGACGCCGGAGCGCATGTTCGAGCAGTTGATTCCGTTGCTGCTCGGCTTCGCCACCATCCTGTTCGCCTTTGCCGGCCGGATCACGCAATGGCTGCGCGTGCGGGCGACCGCTCGCGGCCGCGAGTGGAAGATGAGCGTGACCAGCGTCCCGCTGGTGCTGCCGATCTCGGTCTACGGCGGGTATTTCGGCGCCGGCGCCGGCACGCTGCTGCTCGGGGTGCTGACAATCGCGACCGAGGGCGACTATCGCTCCGCCAACGTCGCCAAGAACCTGGTGTCGAGCCTCAATACTGTCGCGGCTTCGGCGTGGTTCATCAGCCACGGCGCGGTGAGCTGGCCGCAGACGCTGGTGATGATGAGCGGGTGCCTGGTCGGCGGCTTCTGCGGCGCGCATCTGTCCCGCCGCGTTCCGCAAGATGCCATGCGGGTGGTTGTCGTGGCGGTCGGCGCGCTGCTGACCGCGGTGTTCGCCTGGCGCTACTGGTTCTAGGTTTTGTTCGCCAGTTCAACCAGGCGCTTCGTCATCGCGCTGGTCGGGTCGATCATCGGATCGCAGATGGTGAAGTGGTTCATGCCGGGGATTGCCTCGTAGCGCGTCTCGACGCCCTTCTCGCGCCAGCCGTCGGCGATGGTTCTGCTGTGCCGGAGGAACTCCGAGGATTCGGCGCCGCCAACCACGGCGTCGAGCACGCGGCCCTTCGCGACCGGCCAGAACAGCGGCGAGATCCGCCGTGCCTCGGCGGCATCGAGCTTGAAGTCGGCGTTGGTGGCAAGGTGCAGGAGCGGCGCGAGGTCGTAGAGGCCGGAGATCGCGTAGCCCACGGGCACGAGATCGGCCGGCGCGGTCGCATCGAGCGCCTTCCAGTCGGTCGCCACCATGCAGGCGGCGAGATGTCCGCCGGCCGAATGGCCGCTCACCATGATGCGCTTCTTGAACCGTCTCCAGAGATAGAGACAGGCCTGCTGCGTCTGCTCGACGATCTGGCCGATCGATACCTGCGGCGCCAGGTCGTAGCCGGACACCGCGACGGTGACGCCGTGCGCGTTCATGCCGCGCGCCATCTGGCTGAAGCTCGAAGGCTCGAGCGACCGCCAATAGCCGCCATGGATGAACAGAGCAAGCGGGCCGTCGGCACTGCCGCGCGGCTTGAACAGGTCGATGGTCTGGCGACGCGACGGGCCGTACTTCAAGCCGATTTCGGCGCGGCCGTCCTTGGAGGTTTCCTCGCGGTAGGCGGCGGCATCGCGCGCCCACTGCGCGAAAATCTGCGGATGCTCGGGCACCCGCGCGCGGTTGTTGTATTCGACCTCCCAGTCGATGGCCATGACATGCTCCCTGTGCTCTCGCAGAGAGTGGCGCAAGGCATTGGGCCGGGCAAGAGCGGGCCTTCAGCGAAGGCGAAACCGGTTTCCACTTTTCGGGATCGTGCTCTATGAATGCAGCATGAAGGTTGACGGCAAGCCCACCCGCACGATCTGGCTCGAAGCCGATGGCTGGTCGGTCGGCATCATCGACCAGACCGTGCTGCCGCATCGCTTCACCACGCTGCGGCTCGTGACGCTCGACGACATGGCGCGCGCCATCAAGACCATGCAGGTGCGTGGTGCCCCGCTGATCGGCGCTGCTGCAGCCTATGGCCTGTGCCTGGCGCTACGGGCTGATACCTCGGATGAGGGTCTCGACCGCGCTGTCGCGGCGCTCGCCGCCACCCGGCCGACCGCGATCAATCTGAAGTGGGCGCTCGACGAGATCGTCGCCGCCGTCCGCAACCGGCCGCGCGAGGCGCGTGTTGCGGCGGCCTATCGCCGCGCCGCGGAGATCGCCGACGAGGACGTCGCCATCAACCAGGCGATCGGGCGGAACGGCCTGAAGCTGATTGAGGACATTGCGGCCCGCAAGAACGGCGAGCCGGTCAACGTGCTCACCCATTGCAACGCCGGCTGGCTCGCCACCGTCGATGTCGGCACCGCGACGGCGCCGATCTACACGGCGCACGACAAGGGGATACCCGTTCATGTCTGGGTCGATGAGACGCGGCCGCGCAACCAGGGCGCTTCGCTGACCGCCTGGGAGCTCGGCAAGCACGGCGTGCCGCACACCGTGATCGCCGACAACACCGGCGGCCACCTCATGCAGCACGGCATGGTCGACATGGCAATTGTCGGCACCGACCGCGTCACCGCGCAGGGCGATGTCTGCAACAAGATCGGCACTTATTTGAAGGCGCTCGCCGCCAAGGACAACAACGTGCCGTTCTACGTGGCGCTGCCGTCGCCGACCATCGACTTCGCGGTGTCGGACGGCGTTGCCGAGATTCCGATCGAGCAGCGCGGCGGCGAGGAGCAATCGACCATGACCGGCCGCACCGCCGATGGCCGGATCGAGACGGTGCAGATCGTGCCCGACGGTTCGCCGGTCGCGAACTATGGCTTCGACGTGACTCCGGCGCGGCTCGTCACCGGATTGATCACCGAGCGCGGCGTGCTCAAAGCCTCGCGCGAGGGCTTGCAAGCGGCGTTCCCGGAACGTGCGGGAGGCGGACGATGATGGTTGCGGCAGGACGCGCGCTTGCCGCTGCGGCGCTGCTGCTGGGCACGCCGGCCATGGCGCCAGCGGTCGAAGCCAACAAGCCGATCCTCGATAGCGCGGAGCGCCAGCAACCCGGCGCGTTCAAGCTTTGGGAGCGGCTGGTCAATATCGATTCCGGCACCGGCGACATGGAAGGCGTCAACGCCGTCGGCGCTGTTGCGGTCGACGAACTGAAGAAACTCGGCGCGGCGATCGAGATCGTCCCGGCCTTGCCGGCCTATGGCGACAACATCGTCGCGCGCCTTTCCGGCTCGGGCAAAGGCAAGATCCTGCTGATCGCCCACATGGACACGGTGTTCAAGAAGGGCGATGCCGCGGCGCGGCCGTTCCGCATCGAGGGCGGGCGCGCCTATGGTCCTGGCGTGGCGGACGACAAGGCCGGGATTGTAGTGGCGCTGTCGGTGCTGAAAATTCTCGATGACCTGAAATTCAAGGACTATGCCCGACTGACCTTGATGCTCAACACCAACGAGGAAACCGGATCGCGCGGCTCGCGCGCGTTGATCGAGAGGCTCGCCAGGGAGCATGACGTCACGCTCAACCTGGAAAGTGGTCGTATTGGCGACGGCATCACGATCTGGCGCAAGGGCTCCGGCACGATCAACGTCGAGGTCAAGGGGCGCGCCTCGCATGCCGGCGGCGCGCCTGAGCTCGGCCGCAACGCCGCGATGGAGCTGGCGCATCAGATGCTCCAGCTTGTTAAGCTCGCCAATGCGGACAAGGGCACGACCATCAACTTCACGATCGTCAAGTCCGGAGACCGCAAGAACGTCATTCCGGATTACGCGGTGGCTGACGCCGATATCCGCGCCGTGGTTTCGGAGGAGTTCGACCGGGTCGAGCGGGAATTGCCCGAGGCGGCGAAGAACAAGCTGATCCCCGACACCGAGGTGACGACGAGCCTCACCCGCACCTTCCCGATCATGCCGCAGAACGCGCAGACCGATGCGCTTGCCGCCATGGCGCAGCGCGTCTATGGCGAGATCGGCAAGACGCTGACGCTCGGCGGCAGTGGCGGCGCCGCGGATTCGTCGCTTTCCGCCGGCGTGTTCAAGCCGACGCTCGACGGATTGAGCCTGATCGGCGGCAATGCCCACACCGACCGCGAATTCGCGGTGGTCGACAGCATGGTGCCGCGGTTTTATCTTGTGACTCGCATGATCATGGAACTCGGCAAGGGACCAAAGGGACCGTGAGCGTCTCACTCGTCAAGCCAACGGAAGTTCCGGTCGACGGCCGGCAGTCGCAGATCGCGCTGAAGGTTGCGCGGGGCACGCGCGGCTCCTGCATGCGCATGGTTTCTGCGTGGTCAGCGAGTTGCCGCTGGCGTCGGGCCGCCGCGCCGACCTCGTGGCGCTCGGCGCCGACGGCGAAATCTGGATCGTCGAAATCAAGTCCTCGGTGGCGGATTTCCGCGCCGATCAGAAATGGATGGACTACCGGATGCACTGCGACCGGCTGTTCTTCGCCACCACGGTCGAGGTGCCCTGCGAGATATTTCCGCCGGACACCGGGCTGATCGTCGCCGATGCTTTCGGCGCGCAGATCGTCTGCGAGGCGCCCGAACACAAGCTGCACGCCTCGACCCGCAAGAGCATGATGCTGAGCATCGCCCGCGCCGCCGCGCTACGTCTGCAATCGCTGATCGACCCGACCGGGCCGTACGCAGGGGAAGTCTAGGACGTAGACCGCTCCATGGCCTGCGCGTAGGCTGACGCAACGGGACCATGTTGGAGGAGGAACCCATGGTTGAAGCATCATCGCTTGCCGCGCTGGCTTCACGCTTCGTCGATACCAACTCGCTGCCGTGGGTCGAAACCGGACCGGGCAGCAAGATGAAGGTGATCTATCACGATGCGGCCAGCGGCATGCTGACCATCCTGGGCAAGCTCGAGCCCGGCGCCGGAATTCCGCCGCATGTGCATGAGGACCTGGAGCAGACCTTCGTTCTCGAAGGCTCGCTGGTTGACGGCGAAGGTGAATGTACTGCCGGCAATTTTGTCATCCGCGCCAAGGGCAGCCACCACGCGCCGACCGCGCCCAACGGCTGCACCATGCTGGTATTCTTCCTCAAGCCGACGGTCGGGCTCAAGAAGGCTCTCCTCAAGCACGCTTAGGGACGAGCGCTATTCCGTCTTGATGTTCAGCTCGCGGATCAGTTGCGTGAACAAATCGGACTGACGGCGGAGATGAGCGGCGAAGTCGGCGCCGCATTTGGGATTGGGATAGAGCGCCTGGGCGATCAGCTTCGTCTTCACCTGCGGCGCAAGCAGGGCCTCGCGGAACCAATCGATCAGCTGCGAGACCGTTTCTTTGGGGGTCTTGGCGGGCGCCACCAGCCCAAACCACACGTCGGTCTCGAAATCCCGGTAGCCCGATTCCGAAACCGTGGGCAGGTCCGGCAACGACTCGATCCGATGCAACGCCATGGTGGCAAGCGCACGGGCCTTGCCTGTGATCACATGCTCGCCCACCTCGGACCAGTTCAGCACTGCGGACGTCACATGTGCGCCGAGTAGCGCATTCGCGGTCGCCGCGCCGCCGGGATACGACACGTAAGTCAAGTTGGCTCCGGCGAGCCGCTTGAGGCGTTCGATGCCAAGATGCTGGGTGGTGTTGGGCCCGACGCTGGCAATCGACAGCTCGCCGGGCTTGGAGCGGGCCGCGTCCAACAGCTCGGCCAGGGTGCGATAGGGCGACGCGCTGTTGACGACGACGATCTGCGGAGTCGAGACCAGATAGCAGATCGGCTCGAAGCTGGTCAGCGGATCGTAGTTCACCTTCCGCAGGATTGCGCTGATGATGATGCCGTTGTTGTTGCTTAGGAGCGTGTTGCCGTCTGCCGCCGCGCGGGCCACGGCTTCAGCCGCGATGACACCGCCGGCGCCCGGCCGGCTCTCGACGATGATGGTCTGCCCCCGTGTGGTTGAGATCTGATCCGCCAGCAGGCGGAACAAGATGTCGATGCTTCCGCCGGGCGGAACCGTGATGACGACACGGATCGTGCGCGCGGCCTGCGACCATGCGGGATGATCGGCCACCGCGATGGTCAAGATCACCAGTGCCAGCGCGCCGGCTGTCAGTGCGAGAAGCTTCCGCATGGGCGTCCCCTGAAAATGGCCGCGGGAGGCGATCGCTTGCGAAGGACTGTCATCCTTGAATAACACGGCCGGCGGTTTCATAGAACACCGCCGCATGCGCTTTCGTGCAGTTGGAAATGACGGCGGCCACGGTCATTCCGCTATAGTGAGCACAGTGCGCGTTCGCGCCGCTAAAAAGACTGCCGGGAGGATTTCCATGAGAGTGTGGGTTGCCGTTTTGCTTTCGCTCATCGCCCCCGTGGCGCTGGCCCAAGAAGCGCCACCGGCCATTCCCTATGACTCGGTCCCCAACCTGCTGAAGCTGCCGAACGACATGCACCTTGGCGAAGTTGCCGGCGTCGCCGTCAACTCCAAGGGTCACATCTTCGTCTACGCGCGCGGCGGCTCGAGCGCCGGCCCGGCGTTCGGCAACACCGCGTCGCAGGTCCTGGAGTTCGGCGCCGACGGCAAGTTCGTCCGCGAGATCGGCAAGAATCTCTATGCCTGGTCGTTCGCCCATACGGTGCGCATCGATAAGGACGACAACATCTGGGCCACCGACAAGGGCTCGGACATGATCGTCAAATTCAACCCGCAGGGCCGCGTGGTGATGGTGTTCGGGCGGAAGCCGGAGGCGTCGGACCTTGAGGCGAAACCCTACGAGCGCAACCTGGAGAAGCCGCTGCCGCACCAGGACGGCCGCTTCCGCCAGCCGACCGACGTCACCTGGGGGCCGGACGGCACGATCTACATTTCCGACGGCTATGTGAATTCGCGCGTCGCCAAGATCAGCAAGGACGGCGACTGGATCAAGTCGTGGGGCCAGAAGGGCAAGGGCCAGGGCGAATTCAACCTGGTTCACACCATCGCCGCCGACGCCAAGGGCAACGTCTACGTCGGCGACCGCAACAACCGGCGCATCCAGGTGTTCGACGGCGACGGCAATTTTCAGCGCGAGATCAAGATCGACGTGCCGTTCGATCAGAACGCCAGGCCGGCGATCGGCGATAAGCCGAACCTGCAGAATTATCTCCAGACCGGCGGCAGCTTCGCGCCCGGCGCGCCGTGGGCGCTCTGCATCACGCCGCCGCCGAACCAGGTGCTGTACAGCTCGGATTCCTATCCGGGCCGCATCTACAAGCTCTCGCTCGACGGCAAGGTGCTGGGCGTGCTGGGTTCGTCGGGCAAGCAGCTCAAGCAGTTCGGCTGGATTCACGAGATGGCGTGTCCGTCCGAGAACGTGCTGTTCGTCGCCGAGATTCTGAACTGGCGCGTGCAGAAGCTCATCCTGCATCCGGAGAAGACGGCAGCGGCGAACAAGCCATGAGGATGGGAATGCAGAAGACCATGAACCGGACCGTCGCGGCGCTGGTCGCGGCGGCATTGCTCGGCGTTTCGGCGGCCGGCGCGCAAGACTCGCTTGCCGGCAAGAACGTCACGCTGATCATCGGCTTCGGAGCAGGCGGCGGCTATGACCTGTGGGGCCGCCTCGTCGCCCGCCACATCGGCAAGCACCTGCCGGGCAATCCGACCGTGGTGCCGCAGAACATGCCGGGCGCCGGCAGCTACGTCGCCGCGAGCCATATTTACGGCGCCGCGCCAAAGGACGGCACGGTGTTCGCGATCATCGCGCGCGACGCGGCGCTGGGGCCCTTGAGCAACGCGCCGGGCGCGCGCTTCGACGCCACGAAATTGTCTTGGCTCGGCAGCCCGACCCGGGAGCACAACGCCTGCATCGCCAACGCCACCGCCAAGGTGAAAACAGCGAGATGAGCTTCGCGACACGGAACTGATCCTCGGGGACACCGGGCCGGGCACCGGCACGCGGTCCTATCCGAAGGTTCTGAACGACCTGCTTGGCTACAAGTTCAAGCTTGTTTCGGGCTTTCGCTCGTCGGCGGATGTGTTCCTTGCGATGGAGCGCGGCGAAGTCGACGGCATCTGCGAGAGCCTCGACAGCATCAACCAGCGCAAACCCGATTGGATTGCCAACAAGACCGTCAATGTGTTGCTGCAGGCCGGCGCCGAGTCGCGCCCCGAGCTTGCCGGTGTTCCGAACGTCCTCACGCTTGCCCGCAACGACGAGGAGCGCAAGGTGCTGGAGTATCTCTACGCCGGCCAGGACATCGGGCGGCCGTTCGTGGCGCCTCCCGATCTTCCTCCCGGATCGCTTGAAGATGCTCCGCGACGCTTTCAACGCGACGATGAAGGATCCCGAGTTCGCCGCCGACGTCAAACGCAACAAGTTCGATCTCGAGCCGGAGGACGGCGAGCATCTGGCGGCATTGATCAACAAGATTTATGCGACGCCGAAAGCAATCATCGATCGGGTCAGCAACCTGATCAAGTGACCGCGCTTCAGCGCGGCGCGCGCTTGGCCAGGATGCGCTGCAAGGTGCGGCGGTGCATGTTGAGCCGGCGCGCCGTCTCCGACACGTTGCGTCCGCACAATTCGTAGATGCGCTGGATGTGCTCCCAGCGCACGCGGTCGGCCGACATCGGATGCTCCGGCGGCTCGGCCTTGCGGCCCTCCAGCGCCAGCAGCGCGGCGACGACGTCATCGGCATCGGCCGGCTTGGACAGATAGTCGACCGCGCCGATCTTTACGGCGTTGACCGCGGTCGCGATGTTGCCATAACCGGTCAGGATGACGGCGCGGGCGTCGGGGCGGCGCTGCTTGAGCGCCACGATGACGTCGAGGCCGTTGCCGTCGCCGAGCCGCATGTCGCACACCGCGAAGGCCGGCGCCGACGTCTCCACCGCTTGCAAACCTTCGCTGACGGACTCGGCGGTCCTCACCTCGAAGCCGCGTGCTTCCATGGCGCGCGCCAGCCGCTGCAGGAACGACTTGTCGTCCTCCACGATCAGCAGCGTGCGCTCGGTCTTGGCGACCTCGTGCGGGATATCGATCATTGCCAGGTTCATCCGATGTCCAATCTAAGGAACCTCGTTCCCCACCTCAAGAGCCGGCAAACCCCAGAGGCCGCTCAAAATCGCTGCGATTCCAGCGCAGGCGAATTACTGCACCGCGGTCGGGAAAGCGGCGGTTCTCGAAATCGACCGTGGCGCCCGAGCGTTCCAGCAACGTCTTGGCGATGAAGAATCCGAGGCCCAAGCCGGTGGTCTCGCTGCCGGCGTTCATGCGCCGCCGCTTGCTCGAACGCACATAGGGCTCGCCGATCCGGTCCATGACCTCGGGCGCGAAGCCCGGCCCATCGTCGCTGATGGTGACGGCGACGTCCTCGTCGCTCCAATCCGCGGTGACCTCGACGCGGCTCTGCGCGAAATCGACGGCATTCTCCAGAATGTTGCCGAGGCCGTAGAGGATGGCCGGGTTGCGGCCGCCCATCGGGGCGCCCGACTGGTGTTGCAGTGCGACGTCGATGGCGATGCCGAAGTTCCGATGCGGCGCCACCACCTCTTCGATCAGTGCCGGCAACGGAATGCGGTCGAACGGCTCGCCGGCGGAAAGCTCCGTCAGCTTCGACAGGATATCGCGGCAGCGCTGCGACTGCTCGCGCAGCAGCCGCACGTCGTCGATGTGCGGCGAGTTCGCTTCGAGTGCCAGCTCCAGTTCCTTGACGATCACCGAGATGGTCGACAGCGGCGTGCCGAGCTCGTGGGCGGCGGCCGCCGCCAGGCCGTCGAGCTGCGACAGATGTTGCTCGCGCGCGAGCACGAGCTCGGTCGCGGCCAGGGCCTCGGCGATCTGCCGGCTCTCTTCGGTGATCTGCCAGGCATAGACGCCGATGAAGCCGATCGCGAGCAGGATCGAAAGCCAGACGCCGAGCAGATAGATCCAAGGCAGTTCGAGCGGATCGTCGGCGTCCCACGGCAGCGGATAATGCACGAACACCAGCACGGTGGCGCACAGCACGGCGAACGCGCCGAGCATGATGGTGATGCGCGGCGGCAGCGCGGTCGCCGAAAGCAACACGGGAGCGAGAAACAGAAACGCAAATGGATTTTCCAGGCCGCCGGTGAGGAACAACAGGACCGCGAGCTCGGCGATATCGAAGGCGAGCAGCCATGCCGCGCGCTCGGGCTCGAGCCGCTGGGTCAGGCTGAAGCGCACCCGCAGCGCGACATTGAGCCAGGCCGACAGCGCGATCACCGCGAGGCACGCCCAGATCGGCAGCGGGAATTCGACCGCGTACTGGACCACCAGGACCGCTGTGGTCTGGCCGATGATCGCCAGCCAGCGCAGCCGTAGCAGCGTGTCGAGACGCACGTTTCGCCGCTGCGGCAGGTGCAAGACGTCGGCGGTGTCCTCAAGCATGAACTCATCTTAGTGCGCCGGCGCGCTGTTCTCAATGTTGCCAACCGACGCAGCGGTGGCGGATGGCACGTTGGGCCGCCCGCAACGCCTTTGGGGCTTGCGCCGGGCCGCGCGCCGCGTCACATCTGCGGGATCATGCTCGCCCCCGCCGCGACCGAAGCCCCTATCGCCGTGGACCGCCTGGTCAAGCTCTACAAGGCCGTGACCGCGGTGGACGGCATCTCGTTTGCCATCGAGGCCGGCTCCTGCGCGGCTTTGCTCGGCGGCAACGGCGCCGGCAAGACCACCACCATCTCGACCATCATGGGGCTGGTGGAGCCGACCGCTGGGACCGTCACGGTGCTCGGCGCCGCGATGCCGCGCCAGCGCCATCGGGTGCTGCACCGGATGAACTTCGAGAGCCCTTACGTGAACATGCCGATGCGGCTCACGGTGCGGCAGAATCTCAACGTGTTCGGCATGCTGTACGGCTGCGAGGATGTCGCCGGCCGCATCCGGGCGCTGGCTGATGAATTCGATATGCACGACTTCCTTGACCGCGAGACCGGCAAGCTGTCGTCCGGCCAGAAGACCCGCGTCGCGCTCGCCAAATCACTGATCAATCAGCCGGAGATTCTGCTGCTCGACGAGCCGACCGCCTCGCTCGATCCCGACACCGCCGATTGGGTGCGCGGGCGGCTCGAACGCTATCGCCGCGAGCACGGCGCCACCGTGCTGCTGGCTTCGCACAACATGAGCGAGGTCGAGCGGTTGTGCGACCGCGTCATCATGCTCAAGACCGGCCGCATCGAGGATGACGACACGCCGGCGCGCCTGATCGCCCGTTATGGCCGCAGCAATCTGGAGGAGGTGTTCCTCGACATCGCCCGTGGTACCGGCGAAGCGCGGGAGGCCGCGCGATGACGACGCAATCGCCGGCACGCGTTGCATTCTCGCCGCGCCGAGTCGGTGCGATGGTGCTGCGCCATTGGTATCTGCTCAGCTCGTCCTGGCCGCGGGTGCTCGATCTGATCTACTGGCCGGCGGTGCAGATGCTGATGTGGGGCTTCCTGCAGCAGTACGTCTCGCAGAACTCCGGCTTCTTCATGAAGGCGGCCGGCACCTTCATCGGCGCGGTGATGCTGTGGGACATCCTGTTCCGCGGCCAGCTCGGATTCTCGATCTCGTTCCTTGAGGAGATGTATGCGCGCAACCTCGGCAACCTGATGATGAGTCCGTTGCGTCCGGCCGAATTCGTGGCGGCGCTGATGATCCAGAGCGTCATCCGGCTTTCGGTCGGCATGGTGCCGGTGTCGCTGTTGGCGATCGCATTCTTCGGCTTCAACCTGTGGGGGCTCGGACTCGCGCTCGCGGTGTTCTTTTTGAATCTATTGCTGACCAGTTGGGCGATCGGGATTCTGGTCGCGGGTATTCTGCTGCGTCACGGCCTTGGCGCCGAGAACATGGCGTGGAGCTTCATGTTCCTGTTCCTGCCGCTGACCTGCGTCTATTACCCGGTCGAGGTGCTGCCCTCCTGGCTGCAAGTGGTGGCCTGGATGCTGCCGCCGACCTACGTGTTCGAGGGCATGCGCGCGCTGATCATCGAGCACGTGTTCCGCGCCGACCTGATGGTGCAGGCGTTCGCCCTCAACATCGTGCTTTTTGCCGGCGGGGTGATCGGCTTCCTGTTGTTTCTCAAAAGCGCCCGCCGCGAAGGCACCTTGCTGCAAGGCGGTGATTGAGTCCGGCAGCCTTCCGCCGCCGTCGATTGCATGAAAGCCCTGCGTTTTTGCGGCGGTAACGCTTCCCCAAGGCCGATCATATATGTTGACGATGTCATCGTTTCGTCATTATGCTGCAACGCAGCAATAGGGCCGGGAGCCCAAAAAGCATGGCAATCGGCGAATTCGGCGGGGCGCCGGCCTCTATCGGAGAGTTCGGCGGGGCGCCTGCTTCCGGCGGTCCGGCCCTCTCAAACGGTCTTTATTGGATGTACGAGGCGGGCCACGCGGCGCTTCAGCCGGCGCGCGCGCTCGCCGACATAACGCGGCTCGCCTTCAAGAATCCGCTCAATCCATTGGCGCACACCACCTACGGCAAATCGATGGCTGCGGCCGCCGAGCTGTTTGAGCGCTCGACCCGCCGCTATGCCAAGCCGAGCTGGGGCATCGATTCCGTCCTGATCGGCGGCGAGCGCGCGCCGATCAATATTGCGACGGTGTGGGAGCGGCCGTTTTGCCGGCTGCTGCATTTCGAACGCATGTTCTGCCACATGCCGCGGCGGCCGCAGCCGAAGCTTTTGATTGTCGCGCCGATGTCGGGCCATTACGCGACGCTGTTGCGCGGTACGGTCGAGGCCTTCCTGCCCAACCACGACGTCTACATCACCGACTGGACCGATGCACGCATGGTGCCGGTGACGGACGGGCGCTTCGATCTCGACACTTACATCGACTACGTCATCAGCATGTTGCACTTCCTCGGCGGCGACACCCATGTCGTCGCGGTGTGCCAGCCGTCGGTGCCGGTGCTGGCGGCGACCGCGTTGATGGAGTCGGACGGCGATCGTCACGCGCCGCGCTCGATCACGCTGATGGGCGGTCCGATCGACACCCGCAGCAATCCGACCGCGGTGAACAAGCTGGCGCAGGAGCGCGGCGTCGATTGGTTCCGCCGCAATGTCATCACCAAGGTGCCGTTCCCGCATCCCGGCGTGATGCGCGACGTGTATCCGGGCTTCCTGCAGCTCCAGGGCTTCGTCAGCATGAACCTCGACCGCCACATGGACGCGCACAGCAACCTGTTCGTCCATCTGGTCAAGGGCGACGGCGATTCGGCGCAGAAGCACCGCGAGTTCTATGACGAATATCTCGCCGTCATGGATCTGACCGCCGAGTATTATTTGCAGACCGTCGATACCGTTTTCGTCCGCCACGCTCTGCCCAAGGGCGAGATGACCCATCGCGGCCGTCCGGGTCGATCCGGGCAAGATCCGCAACTGCGCGCTGCTCACTATCGAAGGCGAGCACGACGACATTTCCGGCGTCGGCCAGACCGAGGCCGCGCACAGGCTTTGCGTCAACATTCCGCCTGAGAAAAAGATGCATTACCTGCAGCTGGGCGTCGGCCATTACGGTGTGTTCAACGGCTCGCGCTTCCGCTCCGAGGTGGCTCCGCGCATCTCCGACTTCATCCTGAGCATCCAGACCCCGGCAAAAACGGTGGTGCACCGGACGCCGTTGAAGGTCGTGGGTTAGCCTTCGGGCGGTTCGGTCGGCACAAACGGTTCGCGCAAAATTCGGCCGATCTGCTAGTCTGTGACCCGGGATTCGGGTCCTCAACGATGCCGCTGCGCGCCTTGCTCTATCGCCGTCCGAGCGAACCGCAGACGATCCAGATCGTCTTCGATCAAGCCATCTATCCGGTGCGCATCCGCCGCCACCGCCAGGCCCGCCGCTATACGCTGCGCATTCACGCGGCGACTCGCGAGATCATCCTCACCATGCCGCCGCGCGGCAGCGTCCGCGAGGCCAAGGAGTTCGCGCAGAAGAATGGCGGCTGGATCGCGGCGCGGCTGCGCCGCCTGCCGGAGGCGGCCCCATTCGCCGATGGCACGTTGCTGCCGTTGCGTGGCGTGCAGCATCGCATCGTGCACCGGCCCGGCCTGCGCGGCACAGTGTGGCCGGAAACAAGCGCCGACGGCGAAGCGTTGCTGTGCGTCGCCGGCGAAGCCCCGCACATCGATCGCCGCGTCAGCGACTTTCTCCGCCGCGAGGCGTTGCGCGATCTCGACGTTGCGAGCCGCCGCGCCGCCGAGCAGTTCGGCGTTGCTATCAAGCGTATCTCGGTGCGCGACCAGTCGAGCCGCTGGGGCTCGTGCTCGACCACTGGCGTGCTGTCGTATTCCTGGCGGCTGATCCTCGCCCCGCCATTCGTGCTGGATTATCTCGCCATCCATGAGGTGGCGCATCTGATCGAGATGAACCACTCGCCGCGGTTCTGGCGGCTGGTCAACGGCGTCTGCTCGGACGCCAACCGCGCCAAGGCATGGCTCGACATTCACGGCACCAACCTGCACCGCTTCGGCATGTCGGCTGGCTAATGCCGCCACGACCGCCGTTATGCCTCGCGCATGCGGGCATCCCGTAATCGCTGGCCTCGAAGACTCTTCCACTGGCATAGGTTACTGGATCATCCGCTTTCGCGGATGATGACGGCCCAGGATTGACCGAACGCCCCAATGCTTCGCCCCGGCTCCTTCGCTCTCACGTTGTTGCTTGCGATGCTGACTGGCCTCGGTCCGTTATCGGTCGACATGTATCTGGCATCGCTGCCGTCGATCGGCCGCTTGCTCAACGCGCCGACGTCGCAAGTGCAGCTCACCATCTCGGCCTACCTGGTCGGATTTGCCATCGCGCAGGTGTTCTACGGGCCGTTGTCGGATCGCCACGGCCGCCGTCCGGTGCTGATCGTGGCGCTTGGCATTTATCTCCTGGCGACACTGGCCTGCGCCGTGGCATTTTCCATCGAGACGCTGATCGCTGCGCGTTTCCTTCAGGCGGTGGGTGGCTCGGGCGCCAGCGTGCTGGCGCGCGCCGTGGTGCGCGACATGTATGAGGGCACCCGGATCGGCCGCGAGCTCGCCCGCATGGCCGCGATCATGGCGCTGGCGCCTCTGGTGGCGCCGCTGATCGGCGGCGTGCTGGAGACCGGCTTCGGCTGGCGATCGAATTTCGTGGTGCTGTTTATCTTCTGCGCGGTGGCCTGGGTCATGGTGTGGTTTCTGCTGCCGGAGACGGTCCGCCAGCGCGCGCCGGAACCGGTGTCGGTCGCCTCGACCCTGCGATCCTATCGCCGTTTCCTCGGCGACAGCGGCTTCGTCATCCATCTCGGCATCGCGACGTGCTGCCTGTGCGGATTGTTCGCCTGGATTTCCAGCGCGGCCTTCGTCATCCAGGACGTCTATGGTCTGTCCGCCCTGGCGTTCGGCTTGGCGTTCGCGGCCGGGTCGTCGGGCTACATGGTGGGCACCACCATCGCGGCGAATTTTGTCATGCGCTGGGGCGGCGGCCTGACCATGGGCCTCGGCAGTGCCGCGATGGCGCTTGGCGGGTTGGTGATGGTCCTGCTGCTGGCGGTTACGCCTTATGGCGCGTTCGGCGTGATCGCCGCCATCGGCCTCTATATGATCGGCATGGGCATGACCTTGGCGCAGGCGCAGGCCGGCGCGTTGCTGCCCTTTCCCGACCGCGCCGGCGCCGCATCGTCGCTGCTCGGTTTTACGACGCAGACCTTGTCCGCGGTGGTCGGCGCCATCCTCGGCCACACACTCGGAGAGACCGCGTGGCCACTCGCCATCGCGATGATGTTGGTGGGAGGTCTATCGCTGCTGTTGTGGACGCTCAGTCGAGGCATGCGCGCGGGCTTAAGCTCGCACTAGCGCCGTCCGAACAGCCGGTTGATCAGCCAGTTGTCGATGCCGCCGTCGGCGGACGCGGCTCGGACCGGGCCTTCCGAGTTCGACACCGGCGCCGGCGGCGCCATTCGCGAACCACCGAACGGCGGGAACAGACTTGCGGTCAATGGAGTGTTGGCCATACCCGGCAGTCCGACCACCGGCACACCCTGGTGTGCGGCCTTCATGAATTTGCTCCAGATCTCGACCGGGATGCCGCCGCCGGTGGTCTTTTTCGTCGGTGACGAATCGTCGTTGCCAAGCCAGACGCCGGTGACGAGGTGGCCGGTATAGCCGATGAACCAGGCGTCGCGGAAATCCTGCGAGGTGCCGGTCTTGCCGGCGGCCGGCCAGCCGGGCAGCTCGGCCTTGCGCGCGGTGCCGGCGAGCAAGGTTTCCTGCATCATCGCGTTCATCATGCCGGCGTAGCGCTCCTCGATGATGCGGCCGAGACTGTCGTCCTTGCGTTCGTACAGCAATTTGCCATTGGCCGTGCGCACCCGCTCGACCACGTGCGGCGTCACGGCGATGCCGCCGTTGGCGAACGCGGCATAGGCGCCGACCAGCTCGAGCACGGAAACTTCGGAGGTGCCGAGCGCGAGCGAGGCATTGGGCTCGAGCTTCGACGCGATGCCGAGCCGGTGCGCGGTCCGCATCACGGCGGTCGGGCCGAACTCCAAGGTCAGCCGCACCGACACGGTGTTCAGCGACAGCGCCAGCGCCTTGGTCAGCGAAACCGGGCCGAAATACTCCCGGCTGTAGTTCTCCGGATGCCAGCCCTTGACCGCGATCGGCTTGTCCTCGCGCACAGTATCCGGCGTCAGCCCGCGTTCGATCGCGGTGAGATAAACGAACGGCTTGAACGCCGAGCCGGGCTGGCGCTTCGCCGCCACCGCGCGGTTGAACTGGCTTTCGGCATAATTCTTCCCGCCGACCAGTGCGCGCACGGCACCATCCGGCGACAGCGCCACCACGGCGCCTTGCCCGACGCCGGCCTTCGCGCCGTTCTTGGCAAGCTCGTCGACCAAGGCCGCCTCGGCCGCGGCCTGCAACGTCGGATCGACCGAAGTCTCGACCACGATGTCCTGCTCGACCCGGCCGATCAGGTCGTCGAGCACGTCCATGACCCAATCGGCGACGTAACCGACCGAGCCGGCGCCCGGCGCCTTGATGGCGTGCGCCGGCTGCATCAGCGCGACCTTGGCCATGTCGTCGGTGATGAACTTCATGTCCATCATGGCGGCCAGCACGACCTGGGCGCGTTTCTCGGCGCCGTCCGGGTTGCGAGTCGGCGCGAGCCGCGACGGCGAGCGAACCAGGCCGGCAAGCGTGGCTGCTTCGGCCACCGTCAGCTTCGTCGCCGGCTTGGAGAAATAGCGCTGTGCCGCCGCCTCGATGCCATAGGCGCCGGCGCCGAAGTAGACCCGGTTGAGATAGAGATCGAGGATCTGGGTTTTGCTGAACTTGCGCTCCAGCCAGGCCGCCAGTGCCACCTCCTGCACCTTGCGGGAGAGCGTGCGCTCCTGCGTCAGGAACAGGTTCTTGGCGAGCTGCTGGGTCAGCGTCGAGCCGCCCTGCGAGACGCCGCGATGCAGGATGTTGGCCACGATCGCGCGGGCGATGCCGATCGGATCGATGCCGTAATGCGAGTAGAAGCGCCGGTCCTCGATCGCCACGAATGCCTGCGGCACGTAGCGCGGCAGGTCCTTCAGCGGCACCGCGGCGCCGCCCATGTCGCCGCGGGTGGCGAGCAGCCGCCCCTGCAGATCGACGATCTTGATCGAGGGCGGGCGCTTGGGGATTTCGAGCGATTGGATCGGCGGCAGATGAGCGCCCACCCACACCGCGCCGCCAATGGTGGCGATGACCAGCCAGAGGCCGACGACCGCGCTCCAATAGGCCACCCGTCCGACGGTCCACCGCCCGCCGCCGCCGCCGCCACGTTTGCGGCTGCGACGCTTGCTCTTGGGGCGGTTGCCTCCATCGGCGGGTTTAGGGCGGCGGGGGGTGGGTGCTTCCGCCCCTGAATCGGACGCGGACGCCCCGTCAAATACGGGTTCGCGGCGTTCATTGGCCTTCGGCGCTGCCATATCCGTCCCGCAAACTCGCCTGGCGGTCCTCACCGGCAATGCTCTGGCCGGGTTCGCGTGCAGGCTACGGGGCGCGCTTTAAGGGGCAGTTAAGTTTTTAAATCGCTATAACATTTTGATTTTGCTTGGATATTACGCGTTTTCGTTTTACTGAACTAACGGTGCACCAACCGCGTATCACGCAGATCCGCGCTGAAACGTTATCCACTGGTTTCTGCCAAGGGAGCCGCAATGGGGTCGGCCCCGCTAGGCCGCTGCGCCCCCAAGCACAAAATAGTTCGTAACGCGTCTGCGCCGCCGCTCGCAGCACGCCGTACGCTGCGCCCTGCAGTGGAGGCGCGTATGAACGCACAGAGCGGCATTCTCCTAAGGGCTGAACCAAACGCCGTGCGCGCCGCCGAGCGCCGCAGCTTTGTGCGGGCTGCAACAGCAATCTTCCTTGGGGGGCAAAAGGAACACGGCAGGACCGACAGAATCCTGCGGAGCATGGACGAGCTGATTATTTCGGCGTTGTCGCGCGAACTGCAAGATGCCGGCGCCGGAGCAGCAGAAGTGGTCATTGGACAGGCACTTGCCATAGCGACCGAGCAGAGCATGGACGCGGCGTTGTTCAGCGATGCCCCTGCTGATGACACACGTCCTGCGGGGTTGCTCTACGGCGTGACTCCCATTGATGCTTCGAGCGCGCCAACTGCCGCGGAAGGCGTCGCGCAAACTCTTGGCCTGCTTGCGGAAAAGATTGGAGCCGCAGGCATTAACACAGACGACATGGTGATAATCACTACCCCAAAGCTGGCTACAAAAATCCGCGTTCTTGCCTCGCCAAAGTTCGCCAACGTTGTCTTGAATTCCAGCAGCGTTGCTGACGGCAACGTCATTGGAATTGTCCCGCGCGGGCTAATCACAGGCTACAGCGACGGAGTCAAAATAGAACTCAGCTCGCATGCCACGCTTCACATGGAGGACACTGCACGGCGGACATTGGTACGCCGCAGCCGACCCAGGCGCAGACCACCAATCAAAACAGCGCGAATTTCGCCAAGGACTCGCTGCCCGTTTTCCTGCCGAGCTGGAGCATGCCGGCCTATATGGTGATCCAGAAGCCGCCGCAGACCCAGCCGCCGCGATAGCGGCCACTCGCCGGGTCGCGCTAGCGCGACCCGGCGGCCTTGATTGCGGCGGGCTGTTCGGCCGGCGCGAACAGCTGCAACAGCGCGCGCTTGATCGCCACCTCGCGCGTCGGCGACGCAATTTTCGCGCCCAGCAGGTCGGTCACGTAGAACACGTCGACCACGCGCTCGCCGAAGGTCGCCACATGCGCCGAGGTGATGTTGAGGCTGAGCTTCGATAGTGTCGCCGTCAATTCGTAGAGCAGGCCGGGACGATCGAGGCCGGTAACCTCGATCACCGTATAGCGGTTGGACCATTGGTTGTTGATGGTCACCTCTGGCTCGACGGCGAAGGCCTTGATCCGGCCTTTGGCGACAGAGCGGCGTGCCACCACCTCCGGTAGCTTGAGCGTTCCGCTCAAGGCCTTTTCGATTGTCTCGGCGATACGGCCGGCGCGGCGGATTTCGTCATCGTCCTGCTCGAACTCGCGCGACACCGCGATGGTGTCGAGCACGCGGCCGTCGGTGGTAGTGAAGATCTGCGCATCGACAATGTTGGCGTCGGTGGCGGCGCAAGCGCCGGCCAGCGTGGACAGCAGCCAGGGATGATCGGGCGCCAGGATGGTCAGCTCGGTGACGCCGCGCGTGGTATCGAGCGCGAAGGTTGTGGCGATCGATTCTCCCGCGTCTTCCGCGGCTTGCACGAAGCGTGCATGCGCGAGCCGATGCGGCACATCGACCTTGAGCCAGTAGGCCGGGTAGTGCCGCGCGATATAGGCATCGATCCGCTCGGCCGGCCAATCCTTCAACTCGGCCTTTAGCTCGGCCTGCGCTAGGGCGACGCGCTGGGCGCGGTTGACCTCGGAGAAGCCGCCGGTGAGCACCGGCTCGGTTTCATAATAGAGCGTGCGCAGAAGCTGGGCCTTCCAGCCGTTCCAGACGCCGGGGCCGACCGCGCGGATGTCGGCGGTGGTGAGGATGGTGAGGAGTTTCATCCGCTCCAGCGATTGTGCCACTGCGGCGAAATTCTCGATGGTCTTGCGGTCGGTCAGGTCGCGCGATTGCGCCACCGTCGACATGACGAGATGTTGTTCGATCAGCCAGGCGACGGTGTCGGTTTCCGCGGCCGATAGTCCGAGCCGTGGGCAAAAGACGCGCGCGATGCGGGCGCCGGCGATCGAATGGTCCTCGATCCGCCCCTTGGCGATGTCGTGCAGGAACAGTGCCACATAGAGCAGGGTGCGATGCTCGGGCAAAATCTTGCGCGTCAGGTCGCTGGCAAGCACGAACTCATCGTTGCTGCCGCGTTCGATCTCCGCGAGGATGCCGATGCAGCGCAGCAGGTGCTCGTCCACGGTGTAGTGATGATACATGTTGAACTGCATCATCGCGACGACGCGCCCGAAGGCGCGCACGAAACGGCCGAGCACGCCAGTTTCGTTCATCCGCCGCAGGATGATCTCGGCATCCTGCGAGGTCAGGATTTCGAGGAACAGCCTGTTCGCCTCAGGATTTTGCCGGAGCTTTGCATCGATCAGTCTGAGCGACTTGTTCGCCAAGCGCATGACATCGGGGTGCAGCACCAAATGGTGCTTCTGCGCCAGACGAAACATCCGGATGAAGTTGACCGGATCGCGCGCGAATACGTCCTTGTCGGCGATGGTGAGGCGATTGTTGTCGTCGAGGAAGTCTTCGGTCTCGGGAAGGGCGCGGCGGCCGCGAGGGGGGCGAAGCCTTGCCATCATCCGGCTCAGCACCGGTGCGGGCTTGGTCTGTCGGTCCTCGAGCTCCGAACACAGGATCGCGGTTAGATCGCCGACGTCCTTGGCGATCAGGAAATAGTGCTTCATGAAGCGCTCGACGTCCTTCATGCCCGGATGTTCGGTGTAGCCGAGCCGTACGGCGATTTCGCGCTGGATGTCGAATGACAGCCGCTCCTCGGCGCGGCCGGTGAGAAAGTGCATGTTGCAGCGGACCGACCACTGAAAGTCCTCGCAGCGGCGGAACAGCTTGAGCTCATCCTCGTCGAACACGCCGCGGTCGATCAGCTCCTCGACGTCGTGGACGCGGTAGACGTATTTGGCGATCCAGAACAGCGTGTGCAGGTCGCGCAAGCCGCCCTTGCCGTCCTTGACGTTGGGCTCGACCAGATAGCGCGACTGGCCGGCTCTGCGGTGGCGCTCCTCGCGCTCGTTGAGCTTGGCGGCAACAAACTCCGGGCCGGTGCCCTGGATGACGGATTTGTCGAAGCGCGTCATCAACTCGTCGAACAGCTTCTTGTCGCCGAGCAGGAAACGGGATTCCAGGACGGCGGTGCGGATCGTCATGTCCGCCTTGGCCTGGCGGATGCATTCGTCGATCGAGCGGGTGGCGTGGCCGACCTTGAGCCCGAGATCCCAAAGGCAATACAGAATCGCCTCGGCAACCAACTCGCCCCACGCGGTCTGCTTGTAGGGCAGCAGAAACAACAGATCGATATCGGAGCCAGGGGCGAGCAGGCCGCGACCGTAGCCGCCGGTTGCCACGATCGCCATGTGCTCGGAGTCGGAAGGATTTTCCGACGGATAGAGATGCGTCCCGACAAACTCGAACAGCACGCGGATGATCTCGTCCATCATGAAGCAGAGCCGTTCGGCGCAGCGCCGGCCTTGGCGATCCTTCAGGAGCAGTTGCTCGGCTTGTTTGCGGCCCGCCGCCAGCACGGCCTTGAGCCGTTGTGCCACCGCGCGCCGCAGTTCCTGTTCGGAACCGGCATGCTCGTCGGCGAGGAGCGCGAGCTCGGTCACGAGCGCGCGCTCATCGAACAGCTCGGCATCGTTCAGCGGCCTGTCGGGGGTGAGCATGGACCTATCCGGATAGCGAAGCGGGTGCCTTCTGTCACGGCGAAGCGCGGTATGGCGGGGAAAACAAAGTCACTCCAAGGGCTGCCCAAAAGGGAAGTAAATTCCCTCGCGCGGCTCCGCGATATCATTATTTTCTCTTTGACAAACAATAGGTTAGGTCGTACCTAGAGGTTCAGCGCCGATTTGAAGCGAACAGCTTGCGGGCGCTTAACAAATGCAGCTAAAGCGGTCGGGGCCCGCCCCGTCGCAAAAAGCTGACGGGCGGGCATATGTTTGCCCGCCTCCATCAATCAGCGGTCCTGGTTCGACCGCGCAATGTGGAGGTACTCGTGGCTCGCGTAACCAAGTCCATCCTGTCTCGCCGTTCTCTTCTGGCTTCCGTGCTTCTGGTCGGCTTGCTGCCGACCGCGAGCTTCGGCGCCGACAAGCCCAAGACCATCAACATCGACTGGGCGACCTACAACCCCGTTTCCATGCTGCTGAAGGAAAAGGGATTGCTGGAGAAGGAATTCGCCAAGGACGGCATCGGCATCCGCTGGGTGCAGACGCTCGGCTCCAACAAGGCGCTGGAATTCCTCAACGCCGGCTCGATCGATTTCGGCTCGACCGCGGGCTCGGCAGCGCTGCTCGCCAAGATCAACGGCAATCCAATCAAGTCGATCTACGTCTATTCGCGGCCGGAGTGGACCGCGCTGGTCACCACCAAGGATTCGCAGATCGCCAAGATCGAGGATCTCAAAGGCAAGCGGGTCGCCGTGACCCGCGGCACCGACCCGCATATCTTCCTGGTGCGCGCGCTGCTTAGCGTGAAGCTGACCGAGAAGGACATCACGCCGGTGCTCTTGCAGCATCCGGACGGCAAGACCGCGCTCATTCGCGGCGACGTGCAGGCCTGGGCAGGCCTCGATCCGATGATGGCACAGGCCGAGGTCGAGGACGGCGCCAAGCTGTTCTATCGCAACAAGGAGGCCAACACCTGGGGCATCTTCAACGTGCGCGAGGAGTTCCTCAAGGACCATCCCGATCTGGTGAAGCGCGTGCTCGCGGTCTACGAAGAGGCGCGCAAGTATTCGCTCGGCCACTATGACGAACTCAAGCAGGTCTTCATCGCCGCGACCAAACTGCCCGACGCGGTGGTGGACAAGCAGCTCAAGGAGCGCACCGAGCTGACCCACAGCAAGATCGGCGCGCCACAGCGCGAGTCGATCCTGGCGGCGGGCCTCGCGCTCCAGCAGGCCAGCGTCATCAAGGCGGACGTTGACGTGAAGGGCACGGTCGACGCCCTAATCGATGCAAGCGTGCCCCTGACGAACTGATCCGCAAGGCCATCCCGGGGCGTCCGCCATAGTCCGAACGGCGAAGGCGAGACGAACCCGGGATCCGCGGCTTGCGTTGTGCCGGGTGTTGGTATGTCCTTTGTGTCAATGACAATTGCCGGACAGGTCACGCCGGAACAGCGCAAGGCCACACGCGATCGCGTGGCGCGTTGGTCGCGGCCGGTGCTCGGACTGGCCTTGCCGGTCGGCCTGGCGGTGGTCTGGGAAATCATCGTCCGGCTCGGGCTTTCCGATGGACGGCTCGTGCCCCCGCCATCGCGGATTTACCAGGAGTTCGCAGAGCTCGCGCAATCCGGCGAACTGCTTCGTCATGTCATCGCAACGCTGCTGCGCGTGACGGTCGGGTTCGGCTTTGGGACTGTGGCAGGGACGCTGCTCGGGGCGATCGCCGGCTATTCGGCGTTGGTCCGGCGCGTCATCGATCCGAGCCTGCAAGGCCTCCGCGCGGTGCCCTCGATCGCCTGGATACCGCTTTTCATTCTTTGGCTGGGAATTTTTGAGACCTCGAAGGTTGCGTTGATCGCGGTCGGAGTTTTCTTCCCGATCTATCTCGGTGTGATGGGCGCTGTGCTGTCGGTCGATCGCAAGATCGTTGAGGTTGGCCGGGCGTTCCGGTTGTCGGGCGTGGCCATGGTCCGGCGCATTCTGCTGCCGGCCGTCTTGCCGGCTTATGTGGTTTCGATCCGCGCCGGCCTGGGCCTGGGATGGATGTTCGTCATCGCCGCGGAATTCATGGGCGCGTCCGAAGGGTTGGGGTATCTCCTGATCGACGGTCAACAGCTTGGCAAACCGGCTGAGATCGTTGCCGCGATCCTCGCGTTCGCGGTTCTCGGCAAGGCCACCGATGCCATCGTTGTGCTGGCCAGTGCGCCGTTCCTGCGCTGGGAAGACACGTTCAGGCCGGCGAGTGAGAACTGACATGCTCAGCCTCGAACGCGTGGGCAAAACCTACCCGAACGGCGTGCACGCGCTCGACGCCATCACGCTCGGCGTCGTGCCGGGCGAGATCGTCGTGGTGATCGGCGGTTCCGGCTGCGGCAAGTCGACGTTGTTGCGCGCGATCTCCGGTCTCGATACGCCGACGCAAGGATCGGTGCTGCTCGACGGCACGCCGATTACCACGCCGCACGAAAGCATCGGCATCATCTTCCAGGAGCCACGCCTGCTGCCGTGGCTCTCCGTCGCTGACAACGTCGGCTTCGGCATCGAGGACCGGCCGAAGCACGAACGGGCCGAACGCGTCACCCACGCGGTCGACCGGGTCGGTCTGTCGGAGAAGGCGAACATGTGGCCGCGCGAACTCTCCGGCGGCCAAGCGCAGCGCGTCGCCATCGCCCGCGCGCTGGTGCCGCGGCCGCAGGTGCTGCTGCTCGACGAACCGTTCTCCGCACTCGACGCATTCACCCGCGTCGACCTGCAGGATCACCTGCTCAACCTGTGGGCCGAATTCAAGCCGACGCTGGTCATGGTCACCCACGACGTCGAAGAGGCGATCGCGCTCGCCGATCGCATCGTCGTGATGCGACCGCATCCCGGTCAGATTGCCGACGAGATCGAGATCGATTTGCCGCGCCCGCGCGACCGCCAGTCGGCGGCGTTTGATTTCGCCAAGCGCCGCGTGCTCACGGCGCTCGACCGTTCGCTCGACCGCGCCGTGGGCGTCGAGCATCCCGAGCAAAAGGCTGCGCAGGGCGCGGCGATGTGGTGGTAATCACGCTTCCGTGCCCGGACTTGTGCCGGACACCCGCCTCTTATAACTAGGCGCGACATTTGTGACGCGTGGCGGGGGTCGATATGCGCAGCTTCCAGGTCTGCACTTGCGGCCAGCCGCTTCAGTGCAACGAATATCCCACGCCGAAGCCGACTGGCACCGAGGTGCTGCTTAAGGTGTTGGCCGCCGGTGTTTGCCACAGCGACCTGCATCTGGCCGACGGCTATTTCGATCTCGGTGGCGGCAAGCGGATGAGCCTGGAAGATCGCGGCATGAAGCTGCCGGTCACGCTCGGCCACGAGAATGTCGGCGAGGTGGTGGCGGTCGGACCGCAGGCGGAGGGCGCGAAAATCGGCGACCGCAAGCTGGCGCACCCTTGGATCGGCTGCGGCACGTGCGCGGTCTGCCGGCGTGGCGAAGAAAATCTCTGCCGCGCGATGAAAAGCCTAGGGGTGTTCTCGAACGGCGGCTATTCCGATTATTTGCTGCTGCCGCACCCGCGCTACCTGATCGACATCGGCGATCTGCCGGCCGATCGCGCCGCGCCGCTCGCCTGCTCCGGCGTCACCACTTACGGCGCCTTGAAGAAGGTTGGACCGACTCTTGCAACCGAACCGGTCGTGATCATTGGCGCCGGCGGCCTTGGCCTGATGTGCATTGCGATTCACAAGGCGATGGGCGGCAAGAGCGCCATCGTCGTCGACATCGATCCGAAGAAACGCGAGGCGGCGAAAGCCGCCGGCGCCGATTGGGTGTTCGATGGCGGCACGCCCGACGCGGCGGTGCAGATCGTCGCGGCGACCAATGGCGGCGCCTGGGCGGTGATAGATCTGGTCGGTTCGTCGGCGACCGCTCGGCTCGGCATCGACAGCTTGATCAAGGGCGGCAAGTACATCATCGTCGGCCTCTATGGCGGCGATATCACGTTGTCGCTGCCACCGTTCCCAATGCGCGCGATCACCATTCAGGGCTCGTATGTCGGCAGCCTGCCGGAGATGCGGGAGCTGATCGAACTCGTTCGCCGCACCGGCCTGCCGCCGGTGCCGGTCGCGACGCGGCCGCTCGACGATGTCAACGCGGTGATGAGCGAGCTCCGCGCCGGCAAGATCGTCGGCCGCGTGGTGTTGAATCCGAATTAAGAACAAGGAGCCAGAACGATGGACGCCAACGAACTCCGCGCGATGCAAGCGCCGATCAAGGAGCGCTACAAGTCCGACGCCGGCGCGGCGTTGGTCACCTTGAAGGCCAAGGGCGCGCTCGACGACCAGAATATCGCCTGCAAGGTCGAGACCGGCCGCGCGCTTGCGGTCGCCGGTCTGCATCCGGCGACCGGTGGGTCGGGGCTGGAGCTCTGCTCGGGCGACATGCTGCTGGAGGCGCTCGTCGCATGCGCCGGTGTCACACTCAAGGCGGTGTCGACCGCGCTCGCCATTCCGCTGAAATCCGGCACGGTGTCGGCGGAGGGCGATCTCGATTTCCGCGGCACGCTCGGCGTCGACAAGGAGGCCCCGGTCGGGTTCCGCCAGATCCGCCTTCGCTTCGACGTCGCAACCGATGCGCCGCAGGAGAAACTCGACCAGTTGCTCAAGCTCACCGAGCGCTATTGCGTGGATCTATCAGACCATCGCCAAGGGCCCGCCGGTGGACATCAAGATGCAACGCGTGTGATATCAAGACAAATCATGTCTTCTGCGTCATGGCCGGGCATCGTCGTCCGAAGGACGGCATCGCTACGCTCGCCTATGTCCCGGCCATCGGTGTCTTGAATGCTGCCTCAGAGGCGATGATGGTTCACTGAGCTTCCGATGTCCCCCGACCTGATTTTCTGGCTCTCGCTCGTTCTCAAGATGGCGGTCACCGCCGGCTTCGTCATCGCCGCGGCGATGGTGGCCGAGCGCGCCGGCGCGGCCATCGGCGCGATCGTCGCCACGCTGCCGATCGCCGCCGGACCGGCCTATGTGTTCGTCGGCCTCGACCACGATTCCGCGTTCATCTCGGCGAGCGCGATCGGCAGCATCGCGGCCCACGCCGCGACCGCTGTGTTCTCGCTGGTCTTTATCGTGCTGGCGCAGCGCAGCGGCATGGTGGTGAGCGTCACCGGCGCGGTCGCCGCCTGGTTCATCGTCGCGTTCCTGCTGCGCTCGGTGTCGTGGACGTTCGTCACTGTGGCCGCGGCCAATCTGGCGCTGTTCGGCATCTGCATCGCGCTGACCGACCGCTATCGGCACGTGCAGATGCCGGCGATCGTGCGCAAGTGGTACGACATTCCCGTGCGCGCCTTCATGGTGGCGTGCCTCGTCGCCGCCGTGGTGGGATTGAGCGGCCACGTCGGCCCGACCATGACCGGATTGCTCGCGGTCTATCCGATCGTGATGACGAGCCTGATGCTGATCTTCCATCCGCGCGTCGGCGGGCCGGCGACCGCGGCGCTGATCGCCAACACCATGTGGGGGCTGGTCGGGTTCAGCGCCTGCCTGTTCACGGTGCATCTCGCCGTGGTGCCGCTCGGCACCTGGGCCGGGCTCGTGCTGTCGCTGGTCGTCTCGGTGGTCTGGAATATCGTGCTGTACGGGTGGCGCCGCCGCGCGGTTCAGCGGCGGATTATTCGATCTTGATTTTGGCGGCCTCGATCACCTTCGACCACTTCTGCATTTCGCGCTTGATGAGGGCGTCGAATTCCTCCGGCGACATCACCAGCGACTGGAACATCTGCGGCGCCATGAATTTTTCCTCGAACGCCGGGTCGGAGAAAATCTTCTTTGCCTCGGCGTTGAGCTTCATCACCACGTCGCGCGGCGTGCCGGTGGGGGCGAACAGGCCGAACCACGTGGTCGCCTCGTAGCCCGGCAGGCCGGTCTCGGCGACGGTCGGAATGTCGGGGACCTTCGCCAGCCGCTTCTCGCTGCCGATGCCTAGGATTTTGATCTGGCCCGCCTGGGCCGGCGGCAGCGCGAGGCTGACGCTGACCGACATCAGATTGATGTGGCCGGCCATCAGGTCGGTCAGTGCGGGAGCTGCGCCGCGATAGTGCACCGGCACGAGCTTGATGCCCGACATGTTCTCCAGGAGCTCGATGTTCATGTGCGGCGCCGAGCCGACGCCGGCGGTGCCGAAGGTGAGCTCGCCGGGCTTCTGCTTGGCGAGCTCGATCAGCTCTTTGACGTTGGAAACCGGCAGCGACTTGCTGGCCAGCAGCGCCTGGTTGATGCGGACGAGGCCGGTGATCGGGATGAAGTCGGTCTTCTCGTCGTAGGTCAATTTGCCTCTGGGATAGATCGCCGGATTGATGACGAAGGTGCCGGCCTCGGCCACCAGCAGGGTATGGCCATCGGGCGCCGCTCGCGCGACCGAGGTGGCGCCGGTGACGTGGGCGGCGCCGCCCTTGTTCTCGATGATGACCTGCTGGCCCCACGCCTCGGTGAGCTTCTGGCCGAAGGCGCGCGCCACCACGTCGGTGACGCCGCCGGCCGCCGCGGTGACGACGATATTGATCGGGCGGGACGGATAGGTCTGCGCCTGTGCGGATGCCGCCATCGACAGGCAACCGAGCGAAGCCAGAGCAAAAAGCCATTTCGTCATGGGTTTCCTTTCTGAGCGTGCGTGGCTAATCGGCTTTGATGTTGGCTTCGCGCAGCACCTTGGACCATTTCGCGCTGTCGGACTTGATGAACTCGGCGAACTGCTCGGGCGAACTGACCATCGACTCGAACATGCTGGGGATGATGGCGCGGTCGAGGAACGCCTGGTCCGCGAACAGCGCCCGCACCTCGGCGTTGATCTTGCCGATGACCTCGCGCGGCGTGCCGGCGGTGGTGAACAGGCCGAACCAGGTGACGGCCTCGTAGCCCGGCACGGTCTCGGCGGTGGTCGGCACCTCGGGGATTTGCGGCAGGCGTTTTGCGCTGCCGACCGCGAGCATCTTGGCCTTGCCGGCGCGATAGGGCGGCACCGACGCGCTGAGACTGACCGAGGTGAGCATGATGTGCCCGGCCAGCACGTCGTTCAGCGCCGGCGTTGCGCCGCGGTAATGCACCGGTGTGAGCTTGATGTTGGCCATGCTCTCCAGCAGCGCGACATTGACATGCCCGGCGGCGCCGAGGCCCGAGCTGCCGTAGGTGATTTCGCCCGGCTTCTGCTTCGCCAGCGCGATCAGCTCGGCGATGTTGTTGGCCGGCAGCGATGGATGCGCCAGCAGTCCCTGGTTGATGCGAACAAGGCCGGTGATCGGCGCGAAGTCGTTGACGTCGTAGGGCAGCTTGCCGGAGTGCAGGGTGGGATTGATGACGAACACGGTTTCCGCGGCGACCATCATGCTGTGGCCGTCGGGCGCGGCCTTGCCGACCATCGCGGCGCCGATGGCGTGGTTGGCGCCGCCGCGGTTCTCGACGATCACCTGCTGGCCCCACGCGGTCATGAAGCGCTGCGCGACCAGCCGCGCCATGGTGTCGCTCACCCCGCCGGGCGCCGCCGGCACCACGATGGTGATGGGCCGGGTCGGATAGGACTGCGCCTGCGCCGGAGCTGCCGCCAGCAGGCAGCCGAGCAGGCCGAGCGCGCCGAGCCGGAGCGGCATCGCGGCCGTCCTCAATCGATCTTCAAATTGGCCGCGTTGATGACCTTGGCCCATTTGGCGGAGTCCTTGCGCAGATATTCGGCGAAAGCTTCCAGCGAGCCGGGGATCGGCTGCACCACCAGCGCCTCGAGGAAGCGTTTGTGAAACTCCGGGTCGTTGATGACCTTCTGGATGTCGGCGTTGATCTTGATGAGGATGTCGCGCGGCGTGCCCTTCGGCGCGAACAGCCCGAACGATACGGCCGCCTCATAGCCCGGAACGGTCTCGGCGATGGTCGGCACGTTCGGAAATTGCGCGACGCGCTGCTTGCTGCCGAAGCCCAGCATGTTGAGCTTGCCATCCGCTACCGCCGGCAGCGCCACCGATGGCCCCATCGTGATCATGTTGATGTGGCCCGCGATCAGGTCGTTGAGCGCGGGCGCGGCGCCGCGGTAGTGGACCGCCGTCATCTTGATGCCGGTGAGGCTTTCCAGCAGCAGCGCGCCGGTGTGTAGCGCGGTGCCGACGCCCGCGGTGCCGTAGGTCATCGCGCCGGGCTTCTCCTTGGCCAGCGCGATCAATTCGGCGACCGACTTCGCCGGCACCGATGGGTGCACCAGCAGGCCGATCGGGATGCCGGCGTAGCCTGCCACCGGGATGAAGTCGGTCTCCGGGTCGTAGGACAATTTGCCCTTGGCGTAGAGATGCGGCTGGCTGGTGACGAAGCCGGTTTCGGAGGACAGCAGCGTGTAGCCGTCGGCGGCCGCCGCCTTGACGGCGGTCGCGGCGAAGTTGTGCCCGGCGCCGCCGCGGTTCTCGACCACGATGGACTGGCCCCACATCTGCGACAGCCGCTGGCTGACGGCGCGGGTGAGCACGTCGGTCAGCGCGCCGGCGGCGGAGGTCACGACGATGGTGACGGTGCGGCTGGGATAGGATTGGGCCAACGCGCCGGGGCTCGAAAACAGGCTCGCGAGCAGGCCGCCGAGCAGGATCACGCGGCCGAGCAGGATATTCATGGCCTCCCTCACGTATGCCGTTTTGCCCCGAGCTTAGCACAGGGCAAGGCGAACGCGGTTGCGGCTAATCCGCGCCGGGAGCGCGCTGCTTCAGCGCGTACAACGCCTCAAGCGCCTCGCGAGGCGACAGTTCATCGGGGTGGATGGACTGGAGCATCGCCAGCAATGCATCGAGCGCGGCCTGGCGCGGGTCGGGCGCGGCCGGGCGGGGCGGCGCGGCGAACAGCGGCAAGTCCTCGAAGCCCCGCGGCTTGGCGCGGTCGTCGGCCTCGAGCATCGCCAGCACCACCTTGGCGCGCTCGATCACGCTGGCGGGCAGGCCGGCGAGCTTCGCCACCTGGATGCCGTAGGAATGATCGGCGGAGCCCGGGATCACCTCGTGCAGGAACACCACCTCGCCCTGCCATTCCTTGACGCGCACCGTGGCGTTGTGAAGACGATTGAGCTTGGGCGCGAGCGCGGTGAGCTCGTGGAAATGTGTGGCGAACAACGCGCGACAACGGTTTTGTTCGTGCAGATGCTCGATCGCGGCCCAGGCGATCGAAAGGCCGTCGAAGGTCGCCGTGCCGCGCCCGATTTCGTCGAGAATGACCAGCGAGCGCTCGCCGGCTTGATTGAGAATGGCGGCGGTTTCCACCATCTCGACCATGAAGGTCGAGCGTCCGCGCGCCAGATCGTCGGCGGCGCCGACTCGCGAGAACAGGCGATCGACAACGCCGAGCTTGGCGCGTTTCGCCGGCACGAAGCCGCCCATCTGGGCCAGAACAACGATAAGCGCGTTCTGGCGCAGGAACGTCGACTTGCCCGCCATATTCGGCCCGGTGAGCAGCCAGATGCGCCCCGAGCTTGCGTTGCTCGGCGGTGAAAGATCGCAATCGTTGGCGACGAACGGATCGCTGATCGCCTGTTCGACCACAGCATGGCGGCCGCCCTCGATGACGAAGTCGAGCGAGCGGTCGATATCCGGGCGAACATAGGAACGTTCGACCGCGAGCGTCGCAAGCCCGCTCGAAACGTCGAGCACGGCCAGCGCCTCGGCGGCGGCCTTGATCTCATTGCTGGCGGCGATCGTCGTGGCCGCGAGCCTCTCGAACATCTCAAGCTCGAGGTTGAGCGCGCGGTCGGCGGCGTTGGCGATTTTCGCTTCGAGCTCGCCGAGCTCGGTGGTGGTGAATCTGACCTGGCCGGCAAGGGTCTGCCGGTGAATGAAGGTCGCGTTGAGCGGCGCGCCCAAGAGCTTCTCGCCGTGCTGGGCGGTGACGTCGACGAAATAGCCGAGCACGTTATTGTGCCGTATTTTCAACGTCTTGACGCCGGTGTCGTCGGCGTAGCGGGCCTGCAATTGCGCCACCACCTGGCGGGATTCGTCGCGCAGCGACCGCGATTCATCGAGCGCTGCAGTCATATCCCGCACGGATGAAGCCGCCGTCGCGCTTGAACAGCGGAAGCTCGTCTGCGAGCGCGGCCATCATCTCGCGCATAATCTCCTGATCGGGCGCGCGCAGTGCCGCGAGCACGCTGTTCAGCTCCGCGCATTTGCGCGGCAGCTTGTCGAGCCGGGCGGCCAGCGCCGCCGCCGCGCCAATCCCGTCACGAATGGCGGCGAGGTCGCGCGGCCCGCCGCGGCCGACCACGAGGCGCGACAGCGCGCGCGCCATGTCGGGCGCGATGTGGAGAAGCTCGCGGGTCTGCTGGCGCGCGATCGCGTCGCTGACGAAAATCTCGACGGTGTCGAGGCGGGCGCCGATCGCCTCGGGCTCGGTCAGCGGCGCGGCCAGTCGTTGCGCCAGCAGCCGCGAGCCCGCCGAAGTCATGGTGCGGTCGATCGAAGCGAGCAGCGAGCCGCGCCGCTCGCCGCCGAGCGTGCGGGTCAGCTCAAGGTTCGCCCGCGTCGCCTGATCGATCGACAAGGTCGCGCCTTGCGCCTCGCGAAGCGGCGGCGATAGCGGCGGCCGCTTGCCGAGCTGCGTGCGCTCGACGTAAGTGACGCAGGCCGCGGCGGCGTTGAGCTCCAGCCGCGACAAGGTGCCGAACGCTTCGCTGGTGGCGACCGCGAAATAATCCGACAGCCGCCGCTCGGCGGTGGCGCCGTCGAACACGTCGCGCGTCACCGGCGTCACCGCGGGCAGGGTGCGCAGATACGGCGCCAGTTCGGGATCGCCATAGAGGGCGTCGGACACGACGATCTCGCCCGGCTCGAGCCGCGCGATCTCGGCCGGCAATCCGGCGCGATCGCATTCGGCGATGCGGAATTCGCCGGTCGAAATGTCGATCCAGGCCAGCGCGAAACGGCTGGCGTCGGCCTCGGCGGAAGCACGCGCCCGGGCAATCGCCATCAGATAGTTGTTGCGGTTGGCGTCGAGCAAGGTGTCTTCGGTGAGCGTCCCCGGCGTCACCAGCCGGATGACGTCGCGCCGCACCACGCTCTTGCCGCCGCGCTTCTTCGCCTCGGCCGGATCCTCGGTCTGCTCGCAGACCGCGACGCGGTGGCCCTGCGCGATCAGGCGGTGCAGGTATTCGTCGGAGCGGATGACCGGCACGCCGCACATCGGGATGTCGCGGCCGAGGTGCTTGCCGCGCTTGGTCAGCACGATGCCGAGCGCGCGGCTCGCGATCTCGGCATCCTCGAAGAACAATTCGTAGAAATCGCCCATCCGGTAGAACAACAGGCAATCCGGATTGGCCGCCTTGATCTCGATGTACTGCTCCATCATCGGCGATGGGCGCGCCACGGCCTCCGGCTGTGGCTCGGCGGTGTCCTCAGGCGGCAGATTGCGGGCGGCGTCCATGGGGCGGGACGCTAGCAGATGGCGGCGAGGGATTCACCGGCGAGGCAGGCAGGCTGTGGACTCTCCGGGATTGGCTGGGGGAATCCAAAGCGCGTGTTCGTCCTGCAATTGGCCGCTCGCCGAAACGAAATGGCCGGGAGATAGGCGGGCATAGCCGTCCTTCGGACGGCTATGCCCGGCCACGACGTGTCCGATACGGCGGAGAGCGGCTATTTCACCAGCTTGCGGCCGGTGATCTTCTCCAGATTGCCGTACATGATCGCCTTGTACTTCGCCTTCGACAGATCGAGGTTGTCGAAAATCTTCAGCGTCTCGCGGATGTAATAGGTGCCCTTCTCCGGGTCGAACGGGCAGTCGGAGGCAAACACGATCCTGTCGTTCGGATAGAAGGCGAGGCCGCATTCGGTCGCGGGCTTGCCGCCGAACACCGCGGAGTCGCAGTAGAAGCTCTCCTTGAAATAGTCGAGCGGGCGCTTCTTCAGCGACTTCTTCAGCGCCTGATAATCCTCGTCCGAGGTGCGCGCGCCGATCTGGTCCCAGCCCGGTCCGATGCGGCCTTCCAGCATCGGCACGATGCCGCCCATGTGGTGGGTGATGATCTTCAGCTTCGGATAGCGGTCCATGATCTTGGAGAACACCAGCCGCGACATCGCGGCGGCGGTCTCATAGGACCAGCCGAGCGTCCACCAGATTTCGTACTTCGACTTGGTCTCGCTCTGGTAGTCCGGGAAGCTCGCGGTGCGCGATGGATGCAGCCAGATCGGCGTCTCGGTCTTGTTCATCGCCTTCCAGAACGGCTCGAAGGCCGGATCGTCGAGCGGCCGGCCGGCGACGTTGGTGTAGATCTGCACGCCGAGCGCGCCCATCTTCATCGCGCGGGCGGCCTCGCGGACGCCGACATCGGGCGCCGCCATCGGCGCCTGCGCCACCCAGCCGGGGAAATGGTCGGGGTCCTTGGCGCACAACTCGGCGAAGCCGTCGTTGACGATCTTGGCGTATTCCTCGGTCTCCGCGGGGTCCTTCGTCATCAGCTCGAACGGCGGCATCGGGTAGGACAGGATCTGGCAATAGTCCTTGAACTTGTCGACGACCTTCTTGCGGACATTGATGTCGAAGATGGCCGGCACGCCCATCATGCGCTTGCCGATGTCCTTGTGGGAGCCCACGGACATCACGTCCTTGTAGAACCGCTCCGGAATGAAATGGGTGTAGGCGTCGACGCGCATGGTCATGAATTGTCCTCCCGATTGCCGGGTTTGTTTAAAGGGCCGGTTCGCGATTTGTCGAGTGTTTATTGTGAGCGGCTGCCCACCGCGTCACGGCGGGCAGATGACGTTGAGCAGCGCCTGGCGCTTTTCCTTGACCACCACGTCGCGGGCGCGGGCCAGCGCTCCGGCCAGCTCCGACGCCTTCTCGACGCGCTCGCCGTGGCCGCCCTGTGCCTTGACCGCGGCCTCGAACGCCGGGCTCGGCGACAGGTCCGCCATGAAGCGGCCGCCGTCCTCGCCGGCGACGCCGTCCTTGAACATCGACATGGTGGCGCCGCGCACCGCGCCATAGAGGCTGTTGTTGAACACGATGGTGAGGATCGGCAGCTTGTGCACGTCCGACACCCAATGGCCGACCATCGGGTTGGAGAACATGTAGGCGCCGTCGCCCAAGCGTCGCGACCACGAGCTTGTCCGGCGCCGCGAGCTTGGCGCCGAGCGCGGCGCCGAAGCCCCAGCCGAGGCCGCCGGCGGCGGAAAGCCCGTAGAAGGTGTCGGGCTTGTCGCGCGAAATCTGCTCCTGGATCAGCGAGTATTCGTTGAAGATGACGGCGTCCTCGCCGACGCATTCGCCGACCATGCGGCTCAGATAGGCGAAGTTGATCTTGTCGCCGGCCGGCGTGGCGCTGGCCTTGGCGAGACCTTCGTTGCGCTTGCGATTGAATTCGGCGGCGCGGGTGCGCCGCGCGCTGATGCGCGCCTCTGGGAACGAATGCTTCGCCAGCGCCTGCTCCAGCATCTCCAGCGCGGTCGAGGTCTTCGACGTGATGGCGAGATCGCTCGGGAAGCTCCGCATCGGATAGCGGCGGAACGCCGGGTCCTCGCCGAGCGTGACGAAGCGGGCGTCCTTGTGCGGCGTCTGCTCGTTCGGGATCCACGGCACGTCGGCGTCGATGACGATGACGAGGTCGGCCTCCTGCAGCAGGCCCTGCGGGTCGTAGCCCATGTGCATCGGATGGCTCGACGGCAGGCACACCACGCGCTGCCGTTGCGTCACCACGGGAAGCGCGTATTTCTCGGCGATGCGGCCGAGCGGCGCCATGGCCGCGGCGCCGCTCGCCGTGGTGATGATCAGCGGCTTCTCGGCGGCGGCGATCCATTCGGCGAGTGTCGCGATCATCGCCGGATCGGCGTGCGGCGGCGCCGGGACATAGCGCGGCTTCACCGGACCGAGCGGCTCCGGCATCGGCGCCGCCAGCGGCTCGCGCGGCAGCGACAGATACACCGGCCCGCGAGGGCTCGACATGGTCATCTCATAGGCGCGCGACACCACGTCGGTGACCTGCTCGGGCACGCGCAACTCGTAATCCCACTTCACCGCCTCGCGCAGCATGCCGCCCTGGTCGAACATCTCCTGGCCCCAGTGGATGTAGCGATTGCGTCCGCCGAATTTGCCCTTCTCGGTGATCGGCGTGCGGCCGGCGGCGAGAATGAGCGGGATGTTGTCGCGGTTGAGGTTGATGATGTTGTTGATGGCGTTGGCGGTGCCGACGTTGACGTGCAGCATGACCGCCTGCGGTCGTGCCGCTCATCGCGTAGGCGCCGTGCGCCATGGCGACCGCGAGATTCTCATGCGGGATGACAAGCGGCGTCGGCACCTTGGCGTTCGATTGCTTGGCGCGGCTGAAGGCCTCGACGATCGGCGGAAAATCGGTGCCCGGGTTGGCGAAGAAATAGTCGATGCCATGGTCCGCCAGCGCCCGCAGGAAGGCCTCTCCGGCGATCGGCGTGCGGGTCTTCGGTTCGGCCCGCTGCGCGGTTGGCTGTGCCATGGCGTTCAATCCCTTGGGTTACGGAAGCTTGGGGCAATCATAGCGGGCAGGCGGGCTGCCACGCCAGCGCGGCTTGTCGATTTGCCGCGCCGAACCTTCGCGCAGCCTTAGAACTGCATCTTTGTAAAGCAAGCTTGCCGGTCAATTTCCGGGAAAAAACGTCCCTGGATTCATCGCCTTGGTTGGTCTATGGCTTCGCCGCCGGTGGGCCGCATCTCGTTCGCTGAAGCCAACGAATTTTCGAGCCGGAGAGGGACGTTGAAAGTCGAAAACGTCAAACCACCCAAGGTGCCGGCAGACGCCGGCTCGCTGCACAAGAAGATGATGCAGCTGCTCTCCAGCCTCTGGGTGACACACGCCATCGGCACCTTCGCCCGGCTCGGCCTCGCCGACGCGATGGAGGCCGGCGCCGACAACGCCGAGGCGATCGCCAAGCCCCGTGGCCTCGTCACCGACCGCGTCTATCGTCTGCTGCGCGCGCTTTCGACCTGCGGCATCGTCACCGAAGGCGCCGGCGGACGTTTCGCGCTGACGCCGCTCGGCCGTATGCTGACCTCGAACGCGCCGAACTCGATGCGCACGTCGGCGGAGCTGCTCACCGAATACAACGGCGAGATCTGGGGTCATCTCGATGGCGCGCTCGAAGGTGGCATCGCGTTCGAGGCGCTGAAGGGAAAACCGCTGTTCAACTGGCTGCACGCCAATCCCGACGAAGGCGCGCGCTTCCAGCGCATGATGTTCGAGGTGCACTCGCCGGAGACGCCGGCCATCGTCGCTGCGTATGATTTTTCGCAGTTCAAGCAGATCGTCGATGTCGGCGGCGGCCACGGCATGCTGCTATCGGGGATCATTGCCGCGCATCCGCACGTGCGCGGCACGCTGTTCGATCTGCAGGAGGGCGTCGACGCGGCCAAGCGCGGCGCCGGCGGGCCGCTGCCAGGCGTCACGTTCACCGCCGGCGACGTGTTTGAAACCGTGCCGGAGGGCGCCGACGCTTATCTGTTCCGTCATCTCCTGCATGACTACGACGACGACGACTGCCTTAGGATGCTGAAAAACGTTCGCCGGGTCATGAAGCCGGATTCCCGCGTGCTGGTGCTGGAGAAGACGGTGCCGACCGACGACACGCCGGGGCCCGGCCGTTGGCTCGACTTGCACGTCATGCTGCTGACCGGTGGCCGCGAGCGCACGGTGCCGGAATATCAGGCGCTATTCGAGAAGGCGGGCCTGAAACTGGCGCGTGTGCTGCCCACCGCGCACCCGGCGGTCGAGATCGTCGAAGTGGTAGCCGCTCCATAATGAATGCCGTCGAATATTGCTTGTTGCACGGGCTCAAGGTCGCCGGGCCCGAGCACCCGGCGCTGCTCAGCGCCGGCGAGGTCCTGAGCTACGGCGCGCTGGAACAGCGCGTCGGCCAGTTTGCGGTTGGGCTCCGTGAAGCTGGCGTCTGCCCTGGCGACCGTGCCGGTATGCTGATGCTCGACACCCCCGACATTGTGGCGATGCATCTCGCCACCATGGCTGTCGGCGCCATCGCGGTGGCGATCTCGAGCCGCGCCAGTCCTGAGGAGCTTGAGCAGATCCTTGGCATCGTCCGCCCGATGGCTTTGGTGATCGATGGCGAGTTCGCTGAGGTTGCCGTGTCCGCGGTAGCCAGGGCTTTGCCGCGGACCCGCTTGATCCGCCGCGAGCGCGATCTGGCCGCCTGGAAGTCCGCGCCCGCCACGCCGCTTGTGCCGGTGCCGCGAAAGCCGAGCGATCCGGCTTTCTGGGTGATGACGTCGGGCACGACCGGCGCACCGAAGGCGGTCGAGCATCATCACCGCAATGTCGGCATGTGCGCGGAGTATTACGAGCAGGTCCTCGGCTGCTCGAAGAACGACCGCCTGTTCGCGACCTCGCGCTTTCACTTCGCCTATGCGATCGGCAACATGTTTGCGGCGCTCCGCATGGGTGCGGGCAATATTCTGCTGGAGCGCTGGGCCACCGCGCCGAGCGTCGCCGAGACGGTGGAGCGCTTCAAGCCGAGCGTGCTGCTCAGTGTTCCGGCGGTCTACCACCGGCTGCTCGAAGCGGGTCTGGCGAAGACGGCGCCGTTCCGTGCGCTTCGCCATTACGTTTCGGCCGGCGAGCGGATGCCGCCGCAGATATGGACCGCCTGGGAGGACGCCGGCGGGCATCCGATCCTGGACGGGCTCGGCTGCTCCGAATGCGTCTACATGATCATCGGCAACACGCCGCTACGCCGCAAACCCGGTTCATCCGGTCAGGCGATGCCGAGCGTGGGGCTTCGTATCGTCGATGATGCCCGTGCAGTGATCGATGCCTCCGATATGCCGGGGCGGCTGGAGGTGCGGATGCCCTCGACCTGCGAAGGCTATCGCTTACCCGGTGACCGGCTCGACGGGCCGCCGCAGCGTCCGGCCGAGCAGTTCCGGCCGGACGGCTGGTTCGCGACCGGCGATGAATATCTCCGCGACGCTGAGGGCTTCTATCATCACCGTGGCCGCACCGGCGACATGCTGCGGGTATCGGGCATCTGGGTGTCGCCGTCGGAGATCGAGGATGCGCTCGCCGGCCAGGCTTCGGTCGCCGAGAGTGCTGCGGTGCTGGGCGAGAGCGACATCGGACTTGCCGAGATCGTGCTTTATGTGGTGCCGGCGGGCGGCGCCGACCACGCCGCAGTGGCAGGTGCGGCGCGCGAATGCCTTGCGCAGGCATTGCCGCGCTACAAGCAGCCCCGGCGCTTCGAGGTGGTCGCCGATCTGCCGCGCACGGCGACCGGCAAGATCCAGCGCCACAAGCTCCGCGAGCTTCTGCGGCGCGATCATCACTGAGGCTGGGCAATGCCCACGAATGACGGCAACGCAGATGCTCTGATCCGGCGGCGGCACGTCCTCTATGTCGAGGGCTACGATCCGCAGGGCGCCGAGGGCTACCACAATCTGTTCAGCCGCTCGTTTCGGCGATTTTTGAAGAACTGGCCGTTGCAGACGTCCATCAGCGATGTGCAGATCGATTCCGACGATCTGGCGCATTGGACCATCGACGTTAAAGGCCCGAACTGGCAGGTCGTGACCCGCTACGATTTTTTGCGCCAGGAGCAGATGATCCGCGCCAACATGGCGGAGCCGCTGTGGCGCCAGGTTCCGCGTGCGCTCGGCTGGATGCTGAACTATCTGTTCACCGGCACATTGTTTCGCGTCTATCGCGCCTCGCATCAATACGGCCTCGCGCTGACGACGTTCCAGATAATGCTGGTCTGGTGGCTCGCGCTGGCCGGCTTGGGCGGCGGGCTGATCGCGTGGCTGGCGACACGCCTGATCGACGGGCCGTTCGCGTTCGGCGTGGTCATCGGCGTTGTCGCGGCGCTCATCTGCTTTCGGCTGCTGCGTCCGCTGGCCGACAAGCTGTTCGTGGTGCAGATCAACAGCCATTGGCCGTATCTGCTGGAATATGCGCGCGGCGAGCCGTCCTGCTGGGACCGCTGCATCGAGGCCGGCGCGCATCGCCTCGTCGACATCGCGAAAGCCAACGCCGCCGACGAGATCGTGGTGGTCGGCCACAGCGGCGGCGGCGTCACCGCGCCGGCCTTGATGGCGCGGGCGCTGGAGCTCGATCCCGAGCTCGGTCGTCACGGCCCCCGCGTCGTGCTGTTGACGCCAGGTTCGTTGATGCCGGGGATCGGCGTGCATCGTAGCGCGATCCGGGTGCACCGCGACATCGCACGGATCGCGGTCGAGCCGTCGATCCTCTGGATCGATGTGCAGGCGCGCGCCGATATTTTGAATTTTTACAATTTCGATCCGGTGAGCGGCATTGGCATCGATGCTGGCCCCGCCCGCTGCAATCCGCTTATTTGGATCGTGCGGCTGCGCGACATGCTGGCGCCGGAGTTCTTCAAAAAGCTCACCCGCAGCTGGTTTCGCATGCACTATCAGTTCATCATGGCAAACGACATGCGCGCGCCGTACGAATACATGATGCTGGTGTGCGGGCCGGTGCCGGTCGAGCAATGGGCACGGCGCGGCCGCGACATTCTCGCAGGCTTCGCCCCGGACGCGTCGTATCGCCCTACTTGAGATCGCGAGCGCGCGACGGTGCGCAGGACCCACGACACCAGCCGCCGCGGCATCAGCCGCGCCAGCAGCACCGCCGCCCTGTTGGCAGAGCCCGGCACCACGACGCGCCGCCCGCGCATCAATCCGTCGTAGCCTTCCTGCGCGACGCGCTCGGCCGAGCGCACCAGGAAGTTCGGGAAATTGCCTTCGGGAATTCCCGCGAGTGCCATGAACTCGGTCTCGACCGGACCGGGGCACAGCGCGGTGACGCGAATGCCCTGGCCGCCGAGCTCGCGGTGCAACGCCTCGCTGAACGACAGCACGTAGGCCTTGGTGGCATGATAGACGGCCATGCCGGGGCCCGGCATGAAGCTTGCGACCGAGGCGACGTTGAGGATGCCGCCGCGGTGCCGCGTCAGGCTCGGCACGAAGCGGAGCGACAGCTCGGTGAGCACGCGGACGTTGAGATCGATCATGGCGAGCTGCTGCGCGCGGTCGAGGCTCGCGGCGAGGCCCATCAGACCGAAGCCGGCGTTGTTGACCAGGAATTGCGGCTCAAGGCCCCGCTCGCGCAACTCATCCTCGATCCGCGCTGCGGCGCCGGGCTGGCCGAGATCGATGATGACGACATGCGGCCGCGCGTGGCCGCGCTCCTCGATCGCGTCGGCCAGCGCCTTGAGCTGCGGCGCGCGCCGCGCGGCGAGCACGAGCGCGTGGCCGTGATCGGCAAACACGTTGGCCAGCGCCGCGCCGATGCCGGCGGAGGCGCCGGTGATCAGTGCGACGGGTTTCGGATCCGGCATGACGTCAGGGACCGGAAAACTTCGCGATGACCTCTGGCGGGATCGGCTTGGACTTGATTTTTTCCGGATCGTTCGGATCGCGCGCGGCCCAGACGCGGGTGTCGAAGCATTCGACGCAAAGCTCGCCGTTGAGCGTGATGCGGTGCTGCACGTCGAAGCTCGAGCGGCGGAATTCCACGACCTTGCTCTCGATCACCACGTCGTCGCCAAACTTGGTCGGCTTCAGGAAGCGCGCCTTGGTGTCCACCATCGGGTAGCCCTGGAACTCGTAGTGGCGCGTGAACTGATACTTGCTCATGCCCAGCGCCTGGGAGAACAGCGCGGTCGTGCAGCTATCGAACATCGCGAAGTAACGGGGGAAGAACACGATCCCGGCCGGATCGCAGTCGCCCCATTCGATCCTTGCGTTGCGCGTGTAGGTCAGCATCGCGTTCTTATCTTCGGCGCCATGCGAAGCGCGCCGTCGAGCCGGATCACCTCGCCGTTAAGATAGCCACTGCGCAGGATGAACAGCACGAGCTCGGCGTATTCGCGCGGCTCGCCGAGGCGTTTCGGGAACGGCACCGAGGCGCCGAGCGAGTCCTGCGCCGCTTGAGGGAGCGCGCGCAACATCGGCGTGCCGAAGATGCCGGGCGCGATCGCCATCACGCGGATGCCGAACTGCGACAGCTCGCGCGCCACCGGGATGGTCAGCGCCGCGACGCCACCCTTCGACGCCGCATAGGGTGCCTGGCCGATCTGGCCTTCGTAAGCGGCGACCGAAGCGGTTGAGACGATCACGCCGCGCTCGCCGTCGGCAAACGGCGAAAGGTTCTGCATGTCGGCGGCGCAAAGCCGCATCATGTTGAAGGTGCCGGTCAGGTTGACCGCGATCACCTTGGCGAAGTCGTCGAGCGGCATCGGCCCGTCGCGGCCGACCATGCGCTTGGCCGGCCCGATGCCGGCGCAATTGATCAGGATGCGGGCCGGACCGTGCTTGTCCCGCGCCTCCTTCAGCGCCGCCTCGGCGCCGTCGGCGCTCGTGACATCGCAGCGAATCGCAATGCCGCCGATTTTTTCCGCCACCGCCTTGGCGCCGTCGAAATTGATGTCGAGGCACGCGACCTTGACGCCGGCCTTGGCGAGTTGCGCCGCTGTCTCGGCACCGAGCCCGGACGCAGCTCCGGTGACGATGGCGGCGTGTCCTTTGGGATCCATACGAGTTATGTCCGTTCGTCGATCGCGATGACGTTCGCGGAGGGTTGGTGCGCATAAAGCTCATTCACCAGTGCGGCGCGGCGGGTCAGCACGGCGCGCTGGTTGATCGAGCCCTTGTCGGTGGCTTCGCCGGCGTCGAGCGAAGGCGGCTCGGCCATCAGGATCAGCCGGCAGATGCGGGTCGAGCCGCCGGTGCTCTGGCGGGCGAGCGCGTTGAGGCGCTTCTTGAACTCCTCGCGCAATTTCGGATCGCTCAGCACCGCGGCGGGGGCTGCGTCGGCAGCCAAGACCCGCAAGCTTGCGGCAGGCCTCGACGTCGGGGAACACCAGGGCTGCGATGTCGTCGCGATCGGCGCCGGCGATCACCGCGTCGCGCACGAGCGGCGCGCAATGATCGACGAACTGCGCACGGAGCGCGCCAGCGCTGACCCAGGTGCCGCTCAGGAGCTTGAAGTCTTCGGCGAGCCGGCCGTCGAACAGCAGGCCCTGGGTCGGATCGGCGGCGTCGACGAACTTCAGCGCGTCGCCGATCTTGTAATAGCCCTCCGCGTCGAATGCCTCTTTGGTCAGATCGGGCCGCCGCCAGTAGCCCGGCGTGATGTTGGGGCCCTTGAGCCGCGCTTCGAGCTTGCCTTCGTTCGGCACGAGCTTGAGCTCGACACCCGGCGCCGGCAGGCCGATGTTGCCCGGCCGCGGGAAGTCCCAGTTGCAGGCGATGGCCAAGGGCGAAGTTTCGGTCGAGCCGATGCTGGAGATGAAGATGACGCGCTCGCCGCAGGTGGCGACGCTCATCTCCTGCAACTCGTCCCAGACGTATTGCTGTAAGCCCGCGCCGGCATAGAACAGCACCTTGAGGCGGCTGAAAAAGTTTTTCCGCAGGTCGGCGTCGGCGCGCAGGTATGGCAGCAGCGCCTCGAAGCCCTTCGGCACGTTGAAGTAGATCGTCGGCGCGATCTCCTTGAGGTTCTTTGCGGTGGCGGCGATGGCGCCCGGCAGCGGCTTACCCTCGTCGATGTAGAGCGAGCCGCCGTTGTCGAGCACGAGATTGAAATTGTGGTTGCTGCCGAAGGTGTGGTTCCACGGCAGCCAGTCGACGATCACCGGCGGCTCGTCGCCGACGAAGGCGAGGCCGGCGCGGATTTGCGCCTGGTTGGCGCACAGCATGCCTTGGGTGTTGATGACGCCCTTGGGATTTCCGGTCGAGCCGGAGGTGAACAGGATTTTTGCAATCGTGCCGGGGCCGGCCTTGGCATGGGCGGCATCGACCGCGTCGGTGGGTTCGCTGATGACGAGGTCGGCGAATTGGGTGGACGGGCGGCTGCCGAGCGGATTGGCGGTGACGACGATCTCGACGCCGATCGGCACCGCCGCGTCGATCGCCCGCGCGAACGGCTTGCCGTCGGAGACGAACACCATCCCGGGCGTGAGGATCTCGATGATCGACTTGAGCTTGCCGAAGTCGCTCGACATCAGCGAGTAGGGCACCGAGATCGGCGCATAGGGCACGCCGATCATCATCGCCGCGAGGCCTAAGAGCGCGTGCTCGATGTCGTTGCCGGACAGGATCGCGATCGGCCGCTCGGCGGACAGCCGCCGCGTCAGCAGCGACTGCGCGATGCTGCGCACCTGCGACAGCGCCTGCGCGTAGGTGAGCTTTCGCCACGAGCCGTTCGCCGCGCGTTGCGCCAGGAACACGCGGTCCGGCGCGGCCTTGGCCCAGTGCTCCAGGCGCTCCGTCAGCTTTTGCGGATAGGCGTCGAGCGGGTGCGGCGAGCGGAGAATGATCGTGCCGTCGGCCTTGCGGTCGAGCAGCACGTCGGCCGGCCCAAGCCGCACCGGGCGGAGCGGCGCGGACGCGGCTTTCATGTCGCGCATCGCTTCAGCCACGGAGCACCTTCTTGCCGCGCTTCTCCAGAAAATCCTTCAGCCGCGCCTTGGCGTCGTCGCTGCCCTGCGCGATCGCCGCCATCAGCGATTCGGTGAGCAGTCCGCTCGCCGGGTCGCTCTCGGCGATCCGCGGCAGCACGTGCATGACCGCAAAGTTGGAAAGCGGCGCATTGGTCGCGATCCGCTCGGCGAGTTCGATGCCCTTGGCGAGGCCCGCGCCGTCATCGACCAGGACATGCGAGAGGCCGAAGGTCTGGCCTTCCTCGGCGCCGTAGGTGCACCCGGTCAGCATCAGCTCCATCACCCGCGACACGCCGATCAGCCGCGGCAGCCGCACCGAGCCGCCACCGCCGAGAAAGATGCCGCGGCTTCCCTCCGGCAGCGCGTAGTAGGCTGAGCGCTCGGCGACGCGGAGATGACACGCCGCCGCGAGCTCAAGCCCGCCGCCGACCACCGCGCCGTGCAGCACCGCCACCACCGGCACCTTGCCGAACTGGATCTTGTCGAACACGCGATGCCACATCCGCGAATGCTGGACGCCTTCGGCGACGTCGCGCTCGGTCAATTCGCCGAGATCGAGGCCGGCGGAGAAATGCTGGCCGGCGCCATGGATCACCACGGCCTTGATGTCCTTCGGCAGCGCCTGGAAGAAGGACTCGATGCCGAGAATGGTGGTGTCGTCGAGCGCGTTGCGCTTCTGCGGTCGGGACAGGCGCAGGATCGCGATGTTGCCCCGTTGCTTCGCGGTCAGCGAAGGCGGCAATTTGGGGGCAAACGGCTTCTTGGATGGCTTCGGCATAGCCCGACTCATGCGGGGTCCAATCGGGCCGGTCAAGCCGGACTAAAGCACCTCGAAGACCTCGATCCGCACCGCCTTGTTCTCGCGGGCGCCATAGCCGATGGCCAGGATGCGGTTGAGCCAGGACGTCGCCGGATCGGCGGTCTCGAACCGCATGAAGGTGCGGAAGTAATAGAGCGACGGGTCCACGGTCTCGTCGCGGGCGAGCCGTGCCATCACCTCGGCCGGGCCGTGGCGGTAGCCCTCGGCGTCGATCAGGATCCGGCCGCCGGTCTCGGTCTCGGCGGTGTAGCGCGCTTGCAGATGCACTACGCCGTCGGCGCGCACGATCTGCCAGTCGGCGCCGCCGGGCAGGATTTTGCCGTTGAGCTTTGGGCCCTCCACGGTGCCGCCGAGGATGTTGATGATGCGCCGTTCGCCGTAGGGCGTGTGGCCAAGCTTCTGGATGTCTCCGAGCGGGGAGTGGATGGTGAAAATGGGCTTATCGGATAGCAGCGACATGGTTGTTTGACCCCGCCGGTGGCGACACCTAAATTCGCGCATGAAAGCGCTGCGCAATCAATGCGCGCCGGAAAAATGTTTGAGCTTTTAGGAGACGACGATGCCCGAAGCCTTCATCTGTGACGGTGTCCGCACACCGATCGGCCGCTACGCCGGCGGGCTTGCCAAGGTGCGCACCGACGATCTCGGCGCGATCCCGATCAAGGCGCTGATGAAGCGGCACCCCAAGGTGGATTGGACCGCGCTCGACGAGGTCTATTTCGGCTGCGCCAACCAGGCCGGCGAGGACAACCGCAACGTCGCGCGGATGGCGCTGCTGCTCGCGGGCCTGCCGGACTCGGTGCCGGGCATCACCATCAACCGGCTCTGCTCGTCGGGGCTGAACGCGGTGGGTCTCGCCGCGCAGGGCATTCGCGCCGGCGAGATCGATTTCGCCATCGCCGGCGGCGTCGAGTCGATGACGCGCGCGCCGCTCGTCATGGGCAAGGCGCATGAGGCGTTCCAGCGCAGCGCCCAGATCGAGGACACCACCATCGGTTGGCGCTTCATCAATCCGCTGATGAAGCAGCAGTACGGCGTCGACGCCATGCCGGAGACGGCGGAGAATGTCGCCGAGGATTATCAGGTCGCGCGGAAGGACCAGGACGCGTTTGCGCTCCGCTCGCAGCAGCGCGCCGCGAAGGCGCAAGGCGCGGGATTTTTCTCGGAAGAGATCGAGCCGGTAATCGTGCCGGGCGGCAAAGCCGGGCCGATCACGGTGAGCAATGACGAGCATCTGCGGCCGGACACGACCGCGGAGGCGCTCGCCAAGCTCAAGCCTTTCGTGCGCCAGCCCGGCACCATCACGGCGGGCAACGCCTCGGGCGTCAACGACGGCGCCGCCGCGATGCTGATCGCGTCGGAGGCCGCGGTGAAGAAGCACGGCCTGACGCCGACCGCGCGCATCACCGGCATGGCCTCGGCCGGCGTGCCGCCGCGCGTCATGGGCATCGGTCCGGTGCCGTCGACGCGCAAGCTGATGGAGCGCTATGGCCTCAAGATCGGCGACTTCGATGTGATCGAATTGAACGAGGCGTTCGCCTCGCAGGCGCTGGCGTGCCTGCGCCAGCTCGGGCTTTCCGACGACGCCGAGCACGTCAATCCGAACGGCGGCGCCATTGCGTTGGGCCATCCGCTCGGCATGTCGGGAACGCGGCTTGCGTTGACCGCGGCGCATCAGATGATCAAGCAGGGCGGCAAGCGCGCGCTCGCGACGATGTGCGTCGGCGTCGGGCAGGGCGTGTCGCTTGCAATCGAGCGGGTCTGACTATCGCAGATGGTTCAGGTCGTGATGGATTCCACTGCGCGCCGGTCATGGCACATCTCGGCGCACTGCCTCGCCATTCAACGTCAGGAAAATGCGGAAAGTTCCGGCGGTTTGACGAACCGCGACGCCCTGATAAACCAATCGGCAACGCTGCGATTCAAGGAGAATTCTACGTGCCGATGAGTGCCGGTTACATTCCGTTCCATCCGAATCCGTCGAAGCCGAAGTACAAGCCGCCGGCGGGCGCGGTCGACGCGCACTGCCACGTGTTCGGTCCGGAGGCGAAGTTTCCGTTCGCGCCGAAGCGCAAGTACACGCCCTGCGATGCGCCGAAGGAGACGCTGTGGCAGCGCCGCGATTTTCTCGGCTTCGACAAGAACGTCATCGTGCAGGCGACCTGCCACGACACCGACAACCGCGCGCTGGTCGATGCGCTGGTCACCTCGAACAACAAGGCCAAGGGCGTCGCCTTCGTCGGCGAGGACATCACCGACGCGGGGCTGAAGGAGCTCGACGACGCCGGCGTGAAGGGCGTGCGCTTCAACTTCATCAAGCGGCTGGTCAATTCGACGCCGAAGGACGTGATGCAGCGGATTGCCGCGCGCATCGCCAAGCGCGGCTGGCACATCGTGGTCTATTTCGAGCACGCCGATCTCGACGAGATGGGGCCGTTCCTGAAATCGCTGCCGACCACGCTGGTGTTCGATCACATGGCCTGCCCGGACGTGAAAGAGGGCGTCAATGGCAAGCACTTCCAGAACTGGCTGAAGGCACTCGATGCCAACAAGACCTGGATCACCAAGGTGACCTGCCCGGAGCGCTTCACCTTGACCGGTCCGCCCTACGACGACGTGGTGCCGTTCGCGCGCGCCATCGTCGAGCGCTTCCCCGATCGCGTGATCTGGGGCACCGACTGGCCGCATCCGAACATGCCGAAGGAGGCGCCGGACGAGGGCGTGCTGGTCGACATGATCCCGAAGATCGCGCCGACCGCGGAGTTGCAGAAGAAGCTTCTGGTCGACAATCCGATGAAGCTCTACTGGGCGTGAGATGGCGGACCATTACGTCCATCGCCTGCAGATCAGCATGCCGCTCGCGGTGGCGGAGCAGATCGTCGACGGCGCGCTGAAAGCCGGCGCCGACGCCGGACTGCTGCCGCTCACCGTCGCGGTGCTCGACGTCGGCGGCCACATCGTGCTGCTCAAGCGCCAGGACGGCTCGGGCAATCTCCGCGCCGATATCGCGATTGGCAAAGCGGCGGGCGCACTCGGCATGGGCATCTCCAGCCGCACCATCCGCGACCGGCTGAAGGATCGTCCGGCGTTCCAGAGCGCGATCGCGGCGGCGTCGGACGGCCGCTTCATCCCGGTGCCGGGCGGCGTGCTGGCCTTGAACGACAAGGGCGAGGTGATCGGCGCCGTTGGGATTTCCGGCGATGCCTCCGACAAGGACGAATACGCCGCCATCACCGGCGTGCACCGGGCCGGGCTGAAGAGCCATCCGGAACAGCCGGCGGAAAACTGGCGCGACGCCGGGCTGTAGCGGCCTAGCGCGATGACGGCCCGCCGTTGCAAAGGTCGGATGCGCTGGATATATCCAATGCAGCAGTCGGAAATATCCGACTTATCAGCCTTTTGGTGGTCCTTCGGGGCCTCGGTCGCAGCGGAGAAGCGCAATGGCGCCCGCCAAGCAAAAGAACGAAAAAGACTACGACGACATCCCCGGCACCTACGTGTTTGACGCCGAGCGTTCGCGCCAGGGTTACCACCTCAACATGTTCTGCATGTCGTTGATGAAGGCGGAGAACCGCAAGGCCTTCAAGGCCGACGAGGCGAAGTATCTCGAGCAGTTCCCGCTGACGCCCGACCAGCGCGAGGCCATCCTCAAGCGCCAGTACAACCGAATGCTCGAGCTCGGCGGCAACATCTATTTCACCGCCAAGCTCGGCGCGACCGACGGCCATCCGTTCCAGCACCTCGCCGCGCTGATGACCGGCTCGACCCAGCAGGACTACGCCGACCTGATGCTGCGCGGCGGCCGCTCGGTCGAAGGCAACCGCAGCAAGTCGGGCCAGTTCGAGCCGAAGACGGCCAAGTCGGGCGCCAAGTCAGGTGTTAAGCCGAAAACCGCCAGCAAGGGAAAGAAACGCCGTGGCTAGGATCATCGCAGGAGTGACGTCGTCGCATGTGCCGGCGATCGGCGCCGCGATCGACAATCATCGCACCGGAGAGCCGTACTGGCAGCGGGTGTTCGAAGGTTTCGAGCGCTCCAAGGAATGGATCGCCAAGGCCAAGCCGGACGTGGTCATCGGCGTCTACAACGATCACGCATCGGCGTTCTCGGTGGAGATCATCCCGACCTTCGCGCTCGGCACCGCGGCGGAATTCCCGATCGCCGACGAGGGCTGGGGCCCGCGTCCGGTGCCGGTGGTGAAGGGCCATCCGGAACTCGCCGCCCACATCGCGCAGTCGGTCATCCTCGACGAGTTCGATCTCACGCTGTGCAACAAGATGGAGGTCGACCACGGCCTCACGGTGCCGCTCAACTTGATGTTCGGCACGCCGAAGGAATGGCCGTGCCCGGTGATCCCGCTCGCGGTCAACGTGGTGCAGTACCCGCCGCCGACCGGCAACCGCTGCTTCATGCTCGGCAAGGCCATTCGCAAGGCGGTCGAATCCTATCCCGAGGATCTCAAGGTCGTGATCTTCGGCACCGGCGGCATGTCACATCAGATCAGCGGCCAGCGCGCCGGCCTGATCAACTCGAAGTTCGATCACGCCTTCCTCGACGATCTCACCAAGAATCCGAAGAAGCTCACGCGGCTGTCGCATCTCGAGCTGATGCGCGAGGCCGGCGCCGAAGGCGTCGAGATGGTGATGTGGCTCATCATGCGCGGCGCGCTCGACGACAAGGTCGACGAGGTCTATCGCTTCTACACCGTGCCGGCCTCCAACACCGCGGTCGGCCACATCATCCTTGAGAACCGCATCAAGGGCGCAAAGAAGGCAGCTGGCAAGAAGGCTCCCGCCAAGTTGAAACGCGCCGCCGCGCGTCAGAAAATCCAACGTATCCGCAGCTAAGAGGTCTCCATGAAAATCTGTGTTGCCGGCCAAGGCGCGTTTGGCCAGAAGCATCTTGATGCGCTCAAGCGCATTCAGGGCGTTGAAGTCACCTCGCTGGTCGGGGGCAATCAGGACTCCACTGCGGCGATCGCCAAGAAATACGGCATCCCGCACTACACCGGCGATTTGAGCGAAGGCATCAAGCGCGCCGACGCGGTGATCCTCACCACGCCGACCAAGATGCACTTCCGCCAGGGCGAGCAGGTGATGCGCGCCGGCAAGCACGTGCTGGTCGAGATTCCAGTCACCGACAGCGTCGAGGATGCCGAGAACCTGGTGAAGATCGCCAAGGAAACCGGCGTCACCGCGATGGGCGGCCATGTCCGGCGCTTCAACCCGAGCCATCAGTACATTCATAAGAAGATCGTCGCTGGCGAGCTGAAGATACAGCAGATGGACGTGCAGACTTATTTCTTCCGTCGGAAGAACATCAACGCCGCAGGCAATGCGCGGAGCTGGACCGATCATCTGCTGTGGCACCACGCGGCGCATACCATCGACCTGTTCCAGTATCAGGTCGGCGAGAACATCTCCGATTGCTACGCGGTGCAGGGCCCGATCCATCCGCAGCTCAACATCGCGATGGACATGGGCATCGTGGCGAAGACGCCGTCGGGTTCGATGCTGACCTTGTCGCTGTCGTTCAACAACGACGGGCCGCTTGGCTCGTTCTTCCGCTACATCTGCGACAATGGTACCTTCAAGGCGTTCTACGACGATCTCAGCGACGGCAAGGACAACAAGATCGACGTCTCGAAGGTGGACGTGTCGATGGACGGCATCGAGCTGGAGGATCGCGAGTTCATCAAGGCGATTCAGGAGAAGCGCGAGCCGAACGGCAGCTTGCGGCAGGTGCTGCCCTGCATGCACGTGCTCGGCAAGCTCGAAAAGATCATCGACCCGCAGCGCAAGGCGCACGCGTAAGGTGCTGTTCGCGCCAACGGTTCGCTCTTCGCGGCCTCCTCAGCATGAAGTCCAGGAGGTGGCGTCGCCGCCTACTCTGCTTTGATCCCCGCGGCCTTCACCACCTTGCCCCATTTTTCCGTCTCGGCGCCCATCAGCCTGGCGAATTCCGCCGATGTCCCCGGCAGCGGATCGCCGCCGGTGTCGGCAAGCTTTGCCTTCATGCCGGCGTCGGCGAAGGCTGCCTGCATCGCCTTGTTCAGAACCTCAACGATCTCGGCCGGTGTGCCCTTCGGCACGCCGATGCCGGTGACCGCGCTCGCCTCGTAGCCGGCCACCGTATCCGCGATGGTCGGTACTTCCGGCAGCGCCGTCGAGCGCTGCGTGGTCGTCACCGCGAGCGCGCGCAACTGACCGCTCCGCACCGGACCGATCGAGGCCGACATCGGCTCGAACATCATCTGCGCCTCGCCCGCGATCGATCGCCTTCAGCGCCGGCCCGCCGCCGCCGTAGTGCACGACGGGAAGCTGAAGCCCCGTCATCTGCTTGAACAGCTCGCCGGTGACATGCGGCGAGCTGCCGACTGCCGGTCGACGCCATCTTGTTCGCCGCCGGATTGGCCTTCGCAATAGCGAGGAACTCCTGCACGGACTTTGCCGCCACGGAAGGATGCACCACCATCACCAGCGGCTCGCGGGTAATGCCGGCGACCGGTGTAATGTCGCGCAGGAAATTGAAGCCGAGATTGGGATAGAGCGAGCCGCTGATCGCGTTGGCCGGGCCGCACAACAGGACGGTGTAGCCGTCGGCGGGCGCGCGAACGACCATCTCGGTCGCGATGTTGCCGGACTTGCCGCCCTTGTTCTCGACGTTGAACGGCTGGCCGAGTTTGTCAGACAGCCATTTCGCGACGATGCGGCCGAGGATGTCGTTTGGGCCGCCAGCCGGAAAGCCGATGACGAAGTGCACCGGCTTTGACGGATAGCTCTGTGCCTGGGCCATGTTGGGTATCGCTTGCGCGGCAAGGACAACAGCAGGAGCTACCAGAAAATAGCGGCGGTTTTGAATCATAGCGGCCGTCCCGATGCGTGACCGGAGCGGTGCAGCGCGAAGCGATGCACCGCGGTTATTTGCTGCCGAGCTACTCGCTGACCCCGATGATTTTCGCCAGCCGTTCCGGGTCGTCCCGCAACACGGCGGAGGTGCCGTCATACACGATGTGGCCCTTGTCGAGCACCACGCTGCGGTCGGAGAATTCGAAGGCGACGCGGCTGTTCTGCTCGACCAGGATGATCGACAGCCCGCTCTCGCCGCGAAGCTTGATCAGTGCGGCGGTCAGCGTCTCCACGATCACCGGCGCGAGGCCTTCTGTCGGCTCGTCCATCAGCAGCACGCTCGGATTGGTGAGCAGGGCCCGCGCGATCGAAAGCATCTGCTGTTCGCCGCCGGATAACTGATTGCCGCGGTTGTCGAGGCGCTCCTTGATGTTCGGGAACAGCTCGAACACCCGCTCCTTGGTCCAGTGGCCGGGCCGCGCGCCGACGTCGAGATTCTCCAGCACGCTGAGCGAGGGAAAAATCTCGCGCTCCTGCGGCACGAAGCCGATCCCGGCCGCGGCGCGGCGATAGACCGGCACGCGGTTGAGACTTCGCCCTGACAGCAGAACCTCGCCCTTGTGCAGGGTGGTGTGGCCCATGATGGTCGACAGGAGCGTGGTTTTGCCGACGCCGTTTCGTCCGATCACGCTGATGCTTTCGCCCGGCGCGATGCTGAGGTTGATGTCCTCCAGCACCACGGTCTCGCCGTAGCCGGCCGACACGCCCTTGAGCTCGACGGCGCTGCCATTTGCTCTCAACCATGGGCGGCCTGCCCGAGATAGACCGCGCGCACCTCGGGGTTCGCGCCGATCTCCTTCGGCGTGCCCTCGGCGAACACCGCGCCGCGCACCAGCACGGTGATCTTCTTGGCGAAGCGAAACACCAGGTCCATGTCGTGATCGATGATCAGCACGCCGATGCTCTTCGGCAGCGCGTCGATGGCGTCGAGGATGATGTGGCTCTCGGCGCTCGGCACGCCGGCGGCCGGCTCGTCGAGCAGCAGCACCTGCGGCTTCAGCCCGAGCGTGATGGCGAGCTCGACCAGCCGCTGGCGGCCATAGGGCAGTTCCGGAATGGTCTTGTGGGCGATGTCGGCGAGCTTGAGCCGCGTCAACAGCTCCATCGCCTCGTCGATCACGTCGCGGCGGGAGCCCGCCGGCGTCACCATGTTCGGCGCGGCGCCGACACGCTCGGCGATCGCCATATAGACGTTCTCCAGCACCGAGAGGCCGCGGAACAGCCGGTTGATCTGGAAGGTGCGGGCGATGCCGAGCTTGACCCGTTCGGCCTGCTCGACTTGCGTAATGTCCTGGCCCTTGAACAGCACTTCGCCGGCGCTCGGCGCCAGCACGCCGGTGAGCAGGTTGATGAAGGTGGTCTTGCCGGCGCCATTCGGACCGATCAGCGCATGCCGCGCGCCTTCCTCCAACGCGAAGGTGACGTCGCGCGTGGCGCGCAGCGCCCCGAAGCTCTTGCTGAGCGAGCGCGTTTCGAGCAGCGCCGTCATGGCGAGCCAGGTTCTGGCGCTTTGCGCTCTTTGAAGCGCCGCGCCAGATTGTCGACAATGCCGAGGATGCCGCCGCGCGCGAACAGCGCAATCGCCACCAGCAGGAGGCCGAGGCCAAGCTGCCATGCGGTCGGATAGGCCTTCGACAGGAAGTGCGACAGCACCATGTAGGCGACCGCACCGATGATGCCGCCATAGAGGCGACCGTAGCCGCCGAGCACCAGCACGATCAGCACCGTCGCGGCGCGGTCGAGGCCGAGCACGCTCAGGTTCACATAGGCATTGGCCTGCGCCCACAGCGCGCCGGCGATGCCGGCGATCGCGGCCGAGATCGAATAGCAGACGATCAGCCGCATCCGCACCGGCGCGCCGACCGCGTGCATGCGCAGCGTGTTCTCGCGGATGCCGGTCAGGCTATGGCCGAACGGCGAATAGACCAGCATGCGCACGAACACGAAGCAGACCAGCAGCACGCCGAGGACGTAGAGATATTGCGTGTTGGGGTAGAGCGGGTTGAACTCGAAGATGCCGAACACCGGCTTGATCGGCAGGCTGTCGAGCCCGTCGAAGCCGCCGGTGACATCGGCGGCCATGTTGGCGGTCTCCTCCAGCAGACCCATGGTGCAAAGCGTGAGCATCAGCAACGTCAGCCCGGTGGTGCGCAACAGCACCAAGCCGGAGGCGAAGCCGACCGCGCCCGCGACCGCCGCGGCGATGACGAGGCCGGAGATCGGTTCGGTCCAGATTTCATGCTTGGCCAGCATGCCGACGGTGTAGGCGCCGGCGCCGAAGAACGCGGCATGGCCGAGCGTGACGATGCCGGCATAACCGAGCGCGAGATCGAGCGAGATGGCGAACAGGATCGTGATCAGGAGCTCGGTGCCGAAGCCGAGATAGCGCGGAAAGGCGAAATAGAACGCCAGCGCCAGGAGCCACGGCAGCACCTCCCACCAGCGGAAGCGATGGCGCACGGCAAGCGCACGCGCCGCCGGATTGTCGCTCTGGATCGGGGCGACGCTCATGCGGCGCGTCCGAACAGGCCCTGCGGCCGCCACAGCAGCAGCAGGATCGTCATGCCGTAGATGAACACGGTGCCGCCCTGCGGCAGGTATTTCTTCAGCGTGAAGTCGAGCACGCCGATGATCAGCGACGCGTAGAACACGCCGGTGATGCGGCCGAGCCCGCCGACCGCGACGACGATCAGGAACATCACCAGATATTTCAGCGGGTACTGCGGATCGAGGCCGAGGAACTCGGCGCCGAGCCCGCCGCCGAGCGCCGCCATGCCGCTGCCGAAGGCGAAGGTGATGGTGAACAGTTGCGTGATGTTGATGCCGAGCGATTCCGCCATGCGCCGGTTGTCGACGGCGGCGCGGATCTGCGCGCCCATGCGGGTGCGCTCGAAGCCGAGCCACAGCCCGAGCATCATGACGACGCCGACCCCGATCAGCACGATGCTGTAGGTGCGGTAGGTCATGAAGCCGAGGCTGATCTGTCCCTGCATCGACGGCGGCAGCGTCAAAGGCTGGGTCTCCGGGCCGACCACGAGCGTCACGCCGGCGATCATCACGAACACCAGACCGATGGTGAACAGCACCTGGTCGAGCTCGGGCGCGCGATAGAGCCGCGAATAGAGCAGACGCTCAAAAACGACGCTGATCGCGGCGACGGCAATGAACCCGATGGCGAGCGCCGGCGCGAACGGCACGCCGAGGCGGTTCATCGCCAGCACGATGACGTAGCCGCCGATCATGGCGAAGCCGCCGTGGGCGAGGTTGACGAAGCCCATCAGGCCCATGGTGACGGACAGCCCGACCGACACGATGAACAGCACCATCCCGGCGGCGAGCCCGCCGAGCAGCATGTTGGCGATTTCGACGACGAAATTCACAAGCGAGCCCGCCGGATTTGGGCGGGCGCGCCAAGGCCTTACGCGCAAAGATTTGCGCCCGCTTCATCTCACATTCCCCCCGCCGGTTGGCCCGGCTGATGGCGGAAATAGTAGAGCATTTTGCGGAGCCTCCAAAGCAAAACCGCCGCCCGGTGGGCGGCGGTTTGCCGATTTCGCCATCAACGTGCGTGCGCTACGACTTCGGCGCGCAGGGGCCGATCTTCTGCTCCTTGCAGGGGTCCTTCACGTTGTCGATCTTGCCGAGCTGCTTCTGATGCAGCTTGCCGTCCTTGCCCTTCACGACTTCGACCAGATACTCGTTCATGATGATGTCGCGGGTGTCGGGGTCGATCGAGATCGGGCCGCGCGGGCTTGCGTATTTCCAGCCCTTGAGCGAGGCCAGCGCCGCGTCGGAGTCCATCTTGCCCTTGGTCGCGACGATCATGTGCGCCAGCGCCGCCATGCCGTCATAGGCGCCAACCGCCACGAAGTCCGGCGTGGAGTCGGGGCCGTAGTCCTTCTTCCACGATGCGACGAGCTTCTTGTTCTCGGCGTTGTCGAGGTCGGCGTTGTAGTGATGCATGGTGATGAGGCCGACCGCGGCGTCGCCCATCGCCTGCAGCTTGATGTCCTGGGTGATGTCGCCTGGGCCGATCAGCTTGATGCCGTCGGCCTTCATGCCGAGCGCGCCGTAGGTCTTGGTGACCGCGAGGGCATGGTCGCCGGCCGGCACGAAGACGAAGAACACGTCGGGCTTCTTGTCCTTGGCGCGCTGGAAGAACGGCGTGAAGTCCGGCACCTGGGCGGGGCCGCCCATCGGGATTTCGTCGACGACCTTGCCGCCGTTCGCCTCGAAGGCGCGCTTGAAGGCCGCCAGGCTGTCCTTGCCGGGCGGGAAGTCGCTGTAGCCGACCACCGCGGTCTTGGCCTTGAGCTGCTTGGCCGCCGCTTCGCCGAGCGCGAAGCCGGCATGCCACATGCTGAACGACGTGCGCACGAAGAACGGCGACATGGTGGTGATGTGCGCGGTGCCGGCGTTCATGATGACGCCGATCTTCTTGCCGGCGCTGACGACCGGAGCCGAGGCAATGGCGTTCGGCGAATAGATCCAGCCGGCCAGCGCGTCGACGTTGTCCTGGGTCAGGAGCTCCTGCACCGCGGTCTTGGAGTCGGCGCCCGACGGATTCTTGTCGTCGCGCTTGATGATCTTGATCTTGTAGGGCTTGAATTCGTCGGCCTTGAGCTTGAGGTACTGCTCGACGCCGCGATCGATCTGCTGGCCGAGCTCGGCGCCGATGCCGGTGAACGGCGCCACCAGGCCGATCTTGACCTCCTGCGCCTGGGCCAGCGCGGCCGACAAGGCAAGCGCAGCCGACGCCATGAGAACGCGTTTGATCATTGAGCTTTCTCCCAGATTGATGTGAACCGGCGCCCCCGAGTGCGCCCGGTTTCGGCCCGGATACTAGGGCGAAAGCCGGCGCCATCGCAAGCGAGTGGGATGCTTCGGGCGCGACGTTTCGGCGCATTTTGTCGCGAAAATTGGCGCTTCGGCCGGCGCCTGTTCTGGCTGCTTCGGACCACGATGGGACGCATCCCACGAGCGCTGCGCAAGGCGGCCTGCGGCGGCGAGGGTTGACGGCAGGCCTGCTTCTCGACCACTGACAGGCGCCCGTGCGATGCTTTGGCCAACGCACCAACAACACTTCGAGTGAGGAGACGGTCCATGAAAAGAACCACGCCCCCCTTTCGCGCCGACCATGTCGGCAGCTATCTGCGCTCCGCCGCGATCACCGAGGCGCGCGCGAAGCGCGACAAGGGCCAGATCAGCGCGGCGGATCTGAAGAAGGTCGAGGACCAGGAAATCCCGAAGGTCATCAAGAAGCAGGAAGAGGTCGGGCTGCAATGCGCGACCGACGGCGAGTACCGCCGCATGTTCTGGCATTTCGATTTCTATGACGGGCTCGACAACGTCGAGATCTACGAGCACGACCACGGCATTCAGTTCCAGGGCGTGCAGACCAAGCCGAAGGGCATCCGTGTCATCGGTAAGATCGATTTCAGCAACCATCCGATGCTGGAGCACTTCAAATTCCTGAAGGCCAACACCAAGGTGATGCCGAAAATGTGCATCCCATCGCCGACCGTGCTGCATTTCCGGCTGGAGCCGGGCGCGGTCGACAAGAAGGCGTATGCCAATAACGACGCGATCTTCTCCGACCTGTCGGCGGCGTATCGCAAGGCGGTGAAGGCATTCTACGACGCCGGTTGCCGCTATCTGCAATTCGACGACACGGCCTGGGCCTATCTCTGCTCGGACGTCGAAATGAAGAAAGCCAAAGAGCGCGGCATGAACACGGCGACCATCATCGACGACTACACCCGCGTCATCAACGACTCGATCAAGGACAAGCCCGCCGATATGGTCATTACCACGCACGTGTGCCGCGGCAACTTCCGCTCGACCTGGATCTCCTCGGGCGGCTACGAGCCGGTTGCCGAGAAGATGCTGGGCGCATGCAATTACGACGGCTACTTCCTCGAGTACGACAGCGAGCGCGCCGGCGGCTTCGAGCCGCTGCGGTTCCTGCCGAAGGGCAAGAAGATCGCGGTGGTCGGCGTCATCACGTCGAAGAGCGGCACCTTGGAGAGCAAGGATACCGTCAAGCGCCGCATCGACGAGGCGTCGAAGTTCGCCCCGCTCGAGCAACTGGCCTTGAGCCCGCAGTGCGGTTTCGCCAGCACGGAAGAAGGCAACGTGCTGACCGAGGAGCAGCAGTGGGCCAAGATGCGCGAAGTGGTCGAGGTCGCCGAAGAGATTTGGGGGAAGTAGCAGTCACGGCTCACCGGCCATCCGCTCGGCGTCACAGCCGAGCCCGACCGCGGCGATCCATTCGCTTCGCAACAAGTCTTCTTTGAAAGATGCCCCCGGGTCAAACCCGGGGTGACGGCACAGCAAGTCGAGGTCCAAGCCATGCAACGCATCACGCCGCCATTCCGCGCCGATCACGTCGGCAGCCTGCTGCGTCCTGCGGCGCTGAAGGAGGCGCGCGCCAAGCACGCCGAGAAGAAGATCACCGACACGCAGCTTGCCGAGATCGAAGACCGTGAGATCGAGAAGGTCATCAGGAAGCAGGAGGAGGTCGGCCTCCGGCTCGCGACCGACGGCGAGTTCCGCCGCTCCTGGTGGCATTTCGACTTCTACAAGGGCCTCGACGGCGTCGAGATGTTCGACACCGGCAGGGGCATCGTTTTTGCGGGCGTCGAGACAAAGGCCGAGGCGATCCGCATCGTCGGCAAGGTCGGTTTCTCCGGTCATCGGCATCTCGAGCATTTCAAGTTCTTGAAGGCGCACTGCAAGGTCATGCCGAAGATGACCATCCCGGCGCCGAGCACGATGCATTTCCGTCAGGGCCGGCAGAACATCAGCAAGCAGGCCTACCCAGATATGGATGCCTTCTTCGACGATGTCGCCAAGGCCTACCAGAAGGCGATCCGCGCGTTTTATGACGCCGGTTGTCGCTACCTGCAGATGGACGACACCGCCTGGTCGATGATGTGCGATCCCAGGGAACGGGAGCACTCGCGCGAGCGCGGCGACGATCCGGACAAGCTGCCGCCGATCTACGCGGAGATGACCAACAAGGCGCTGGCGGGTAAGCCGGCCGATATGACGGTCACCATGCATTCCTGCCGCGGCAACTTCCGCTCCACCTTCATCGCCTCGGGCGGCTATGAGTTTGTCGCGGAGCAGTTGCTCGGCCGGACCAATCTCGACGGCTATTTCCTCGAATACGACACCGATCGTTCCGGCGGCTTCGAGCCCCTGCGTTTCGTTCCGAAGGGCAAGAAGACCTTCGTGCTCGGGCTCGTCACCTCAAAGAGCGGCAAGCTTGAATTCAAGGACTCGATCAAACGCCGCATCGACGAGGCCACCAAATATGTCGCGCTCGACCAGCTCTGTCTGTCGCCGCAGTGCGGCTTCGCCTCGACGGAAGAAGGCAACGTGCTGGCCGAGGACGAGCAGTGGGCCAAGCTCCGCATGATCGTAGAGCTGGCCGAGGAAGTCTGGGGCAAATAAAAACTAAGCAAGAAAGTCATCAGTATGCAGCGTACCAAGCCGCCGTTCCGCGCCGATCACGTCGGCAGCCTGCTGCGTTCGTCCGCGCTCAAGGACGCCCGGGCCAAGCGCGAGAAGAACGAGATCACCGCCGAGCAGTTGAAGGCGGTGGAGGATCGCGAGATCGAGGCGATCATCAAGAAGCAGGAGGCGGTCGGGCTGAAGTCCATCACCGACGGCGAATACCGCCGCGCCTTCTGGAACTACGACTTCCTCGGCAAACTTGACGGCGTCGAGGCCTATCTCGGCGAGCGCAAGATCAAGTTCCAGGGCAAGCAGCCGAAGCCGATGATGCTCCGCGTGATCGGCAAACTCGGCTCGTACAGCTCCCATCCGATGATCGAGCATTTCAAGTATGTCGCGGCGCACACCAAGCAGACCGCGAAGATGACGATCCCGTCGCCGTCGTCGCTGCATTTTCGCTATGGCCGCTCGGCGGTGCCGGAGGCGATCTATCCGGACATGGCGGATTTTTACCGCGATCTCGGGGAAAGCTACCGCAAGGCGGTGCGCGCTTTCGCCGACGCCGGTTGCCGCTACATCCAGCTCGACGAGGTGAATTTCACTTATCTGTGCGATCCGGCCCTGCGCCAGCAAGTCACCGAGCGCGGCGACGATCCGAACCAGCTGCCGCACGACTATGCCAGGATGATCAACGCCGCGATTTCCGACGTGCCGGCCGACATGATGACCGCGATGCATTTGTGCCGCGGCAATTTCCAGTCGACCTTCGTGGCGTCGGGCGGCTACGAGCCGGTGGCGGAAATCCTGTTCAACGAGATCAATATCCAGGCCTATTTCATGGAATATGATTCCGACCGCGCCGGCGGCTTCGAGCCGTTGCGCTTCGTACCGAAGAACAAGACGGTGGTGCTCGGCCTCGTCACCTCGAAGTCCGGCACGCTGGAATCCAAGGACGAACTGAAGCGCCGCATCGATCAGGCGTCGAAATATATCTCCCTCGACCAGCTTTGCCTGTCGCCGCAATGCGGCTTTGCCTCCACGGAAGAAGGCAACATCCTGGCCGAGGACGAGCAATGGGCGAAGCTCAAGATGATCGTCGAATTGGCGGACGAGGTGTGGGGACAATAATGCAACGCACCAAACCACCGTTCCGCGCCGATCATGTTGGAAGCCTGCTCCGCTCGGGCGCACTGAAGGACGCCCGCTCCAGGCGCGAACGCGGCGAGATCACGTCGGAGCAACTGAAGGCGATCGAGGATCGCGAGATCGAGATCCTGATCAAGAAGCAGGAGGCGACCGGTCTCAAATCGATCACCGATGGCGAGAACCGCCGGAAATCCTGGCAGACCGATTTTATTGCCGCATTGCCTGGCATCGAGACCTATCAGGGCAAGCGCAAGGTCGCGTTCCAGGGCGGCGTCCAGCCGCAGCAACTGCTCGTTCGCGTGGCGCGGAAGCTCGGCGACTTCGACAGCCACCCGATGATCGAGCATTTCAAGTTTCTGAAGGCGCATACTAAAGGGACGCCGAAGATGACGATCCCGTCGCCGTCGGCGGTGCATTTCCGCGACGGCCGCGACGCCGTGCCGGTCTCGATCTATCCCGACATGGAGGATTTTTACCGCGATCTCGGCCAGACCTACCGCAAGGTGGTTCGTGCCTTCGCCGACGCCGGCTGCCGCTATCTGCAGCTCGACGAGGTCAACCTGACTTACCTCTGCGACCCGAAGCTGATCCAGCAGGTCCGCGATCGTGGTGAGAATCCGGAGGAGCTGCCGGCCGCCTACGCGCGGATGATCAACGCGGCGATATCGGATATCCCCGCCGACATGGCCATCACGATGCATTTGTGCCGCGGCAATTTCCGCTCGACCTTCATCGCCTCCGGCGGCTATGAGCCGGTGGCGGAGACCTTGTTCAACACCATCAACGTGCATGGCTATTTCATGGAGTACGACTCCGAGCGCGCCGGTGGCTTCGAGCCGCTGCGGTTCGTGCCGAAAGGCAAGCAGGTGGTGCTGGGTCTCGTCACATCGAAGACCGGCACGCTGGAATCCAAGGACGAGATCAAGCGCCGCATCGACGAGGCCGCGAAGTTCGTGCCGATCGATCAGCTCTGCCTCTCGCCGCAATGCGGCTTCGCGTCGAGCGAAGAGGGCAACGTTCTCGCCGAAGAGGAGCAATGGGCGAAGCTCCGCATGATCGTCGAGATCGCAAACGAGGTGTGGGGATGAAGCGCGCGAAGCCGCCGTTCCGCGCCGACCACGTCGGCAGCCTGCTGCGTCCAAAAGTCATTCATGAGGCGCGGGCGCAGCGCGCCAAGGCCGAGATCACGCCGCAGGCGTTGAAGGAGATCGAGGATCGCGAGATCGAGCGCGTCATCAAGAGGCAGGAAGACGTCGGCCTCGAGGCGATCACCGACGGCGAATTCCGCCGTTCGTGGTGGCATCTCGATTTCCTCTGGGGCCTCGACGGCGCCGAGAAGCACATCATGGAAGCCGGCGTGAAGTTCGCCGCGGTGAACACGCGGAACGAAGGCGTCCAGGTGACCGGCAAGCTCGGCATGGCGAAGCCGCATCCGATGGTCGAGCATTTCAAGTTCGTCGCGGCGCATACCAAGCGCATGCCGAAGATCACCATTCCGGCGCCGTCGGCGATCTACGGCCGCCCGATGATGACGCCGATCAACAAGCAGGTCTATCCGGAACTCGATCAGTTTTTCGACGATCTCGGCCAGGCCTACAAGAAGGCCGTGCGCGGCTTCGCCGACGCCGGCTGCCGCTACCTCCAGCTCGACGAAGTTTTCATCGCCATGCTGTGCGATCCGAAGTACCGCGAGCAGATGACGAAACGCGGAGACGATCCGGAAAAGCTCGGGCCGCTCTACGCCGATTTGATCAACGTGGCGATGTCGGACATTCCGGCCGACATGACCGTTACGATGCATCTGTGCCGCGGCAACTACAAATCGACCTTCATGGGGGCCGGCGGCTACGATGCCGAGGCGGAGGTGCTGTTCAATCGCACCAACGTGCACGGATATTTCATGGAGTATGACTCCGAGCGCGCCGGCGGTTTCGAGCCGCTGCGGCTCGTTCCCAAGGGCAAGATCGTGGTGCTCGGCCTCGTCACCACCAAAACGGGACAGCTGGAATCCAAGGACGCCATCAAGCGCCGCATCGACGAGGCGGCGAAGTTCGTTCCGCTCGACCAATTGGCGCTGTCGCCGCAATGCGGCTTCGCCTCGACCGAGGAGGGCAATACCCTCACCGAGGACGAGCAATGGGCGAAATTGCGGATGATCGTCGAGGTCGCGGATGAGGTGTGGGGGCGGTAGGCCTACCCGGCCGCGCGCGCCACCCGCCGCCGTCGTCGCCGGGCTTGACCCGGCGATCCATCTTCTCTTCAAAAGAACGAAAGCTGGACCCCCGGGTCAAGCCCGGGGGTGACGACTGAGTTCTGGGATAGGGCAGCATCACATGGCCGGAATCGTCGAAAACAAAGTCGCCATCGTCACCGGGGCCGGCCGCGGCATCGGCCGTGCCATCGCGATGCTGATGGCGGAAGAGGGCGCCAAGGTCCTGGTCAACGACGTCGGCGCCGCGCTCGACGGCTCCGGCGGCGACGCCGGCCCGGCGCAACAGGTGGTCGACGAGATCAAGAAAAAGGGCGGCCAGGCCATCGCCTCGACGCTCTCGATCGGCGATCCGGCGAACGGCGACAAGGTCGTCCAGGCCGCGCTCGACGCCTTCGGCCGCGTCGACATCCTGGTCAACAACGCCGGCATTTTGCGCGACAAGATCTTCCACCGCATGAGCTGGTCGGACTGGTCCGACGTCATCATGGTGCATCTGCACGGCTCGTTCAGCATGAGCCGCGCCTGCGCGACGCATTTCCGCGAGCAGAATTCCGGCTCGATGATCCACATGACCTCGACGTCGGGCTTGGTCGGCAACTTCGGCCAGGCCAACTACATGGCGGCGAAGATGGGCATCGTCGGCCTGTCGCGCGGCATTGCGCTCGACATGCAGCGCTTCAACGTGCGCTCGAACTGCCTCGCACCGTTCGCCTGGGGCCGCATGATTGGCTCGATCCCGACCGAGACCGATGCCGAGAAGGAGCGCGTCGCGCGGCTCCAGCAGATGACGCCGGAAAAAATCGCGCCGCTGGTGGTCTATCTCGGCTCCGACAAGGCCGCGGGCATCTCCGGGCAGATCTTCTCGGTGCGCAACAACGAGATTTTTCTGTTCAACCAGACCCGCCCGATTCGCGCCATCCACCGCGCCGACGGCTGGACGCCGGAAAAGCTCGATGCGCAGCTCAAAGGTGCGTTCGGGCCCTCGTTCACGCCGCTCGACCGCTCCGGCGATGTGTTCAGTTGGGACCCGATATAACCACGAGGGCTTGTCATGCCCCGCGAAGGCGGGACATCCAGTAATCACCGAGGATTGCGTTTACTGGATCGCCCGCCGTAGCTGTCATCGGGCCGGCCAAAGGCCGGACCCGTTGGCGGGTGATGACGGCGGAGGGTGTGGCGAGCGATGGCCATCGACTACGACAAGCTGCTGGCGCTGAAAATCCCGGACGCCGAGCACAACTACGGCGACAAGGACACGATGCTCTATGCGCTCGGCGTCGGCCTTGGCCACGATCCGACCGATCGCGCGCAGCTCGATTTCGTCTACGAGAAAAATCTCAAGGCGCTGCCGACGTTTGCTTGCCTGCTCGGCTATCCCGGCTTCTGGGTGCGCGATCTCGACACCGGCATCGACTGGGTGAAAATCGTCAACGGCGAGCAGGGCTTCAAGCTGAACGCTCCGGTGAAACCCCGCGGCACCGTGGTCGGCAAGACGCGCATTGTGGACGTGATCGACAAGGGCGCGGGCAAGGGCGCGGTCGTCTACACCGAGCGCAAGATTACCGACAAGGCGAGCGGCGAGTTGATCGCGACGGTCACGCAAACCACATTTTGCCGCGCCGATGGTGGCTTCGGCGGCCCGCCGCGCGAAAGCCCGCCGTCGCACAAGGTGCCCGAGCGCGCGCCCGATCTGGTCTGCGATCTCGGCACGCGGCCGGAGATGGCGCTGGTCTATCGGCTCTCTGCCGATCTCAATCCGCTGCACGCCGATCTCGACGTGGCCAAGGCCGCGGGCTTTCCGCGGCCGATCCTGCACGGGCTCGGCACCTTCGGCGTGGTCGGTCATGCGCTGCTGAAGAGCGTTTGCAATTACGATCCGAGCCGCTTCACCGCCATGAGCGGGCGGTTCTCGGCGCCGGTGTTTCCGGGCGAGACGATCCGCACCGAAATCTGGCGCGACGGCAATGTCGTGAGCTTCCGGGCGCTCGTTCCCGAGCGCAATATCGTCGCGATGAGCAACGGCCGGGCCGAGATCAGGACATGACCGCTCGCGCCGCCAACGAGGCTGAGCTGGCGCCAATCCGGGAGGCTGTCCGAGCGCTGTGCGCGGAATTCCCCGGCGAGTACTGGCGCAAGGTCGATCGCGAACGCGCCTATCCGACCGAGTTCGTTCAGGCGCTGACCAAGGCGGGATTTCTCGCTGCGCTCATTCCCGAAGAGTATGGCGGCAGCGGTCTCACCATGTCGGCGGCGATCGCCATCATGGAGGAAATCCATCACGCCGGCTGCAACGGCGCCGCCTGCCACGCGCAGATGTACACCATGGGCACGGTGCTGCGTCATGGCAGCGCCGAGCAGAAGCAGAAGTATCTGCCCGGCATCGCCAAGGGCGATCTGCGTTTGCAGGCGTTCGGCGTCACCGAGCCGACCTCGGGCACCGACACGCTTTCGCTCCGCACCACCGCGGTGCGCGAAGGCAACAGCGATTACGTGGTCAACGGCCAGAAGATCTGGACCTCGCGCGCCGAGCATTCCGACCTGATGCTCCTGCTCGCGCGCACCACGCCGGCTGATCAGGTCAAGAAACGCACGGAAGGGCTCTCCGTGTTCCTCGTCGATATGCGGGCGGTGAAAGACAAGGGCCTGACCATCCGGCCGATCCGCACCATGATGAACCACGCCACCACCGAAGTGTTCTTCGACAACATGAAGGTGCCGGCGGAGAATCTTGTCGGCGAGGAGGGCAAGGGCTTTCGCTACATCCTGTCCGGCATGAACGCCGAGCGCATTCTCATTGCGTCGGAGTGCATCGGCGACGCCAAGTGGTTCATCGACCGCGCCTCCGCCTACGCCAAGGAGCGCAACCTGTTCGGCCGGCCGATCGGGCAGAACCAGGGCGTCCAGTTCCCGATCGCGCGCTGCTACATGCAGATGCGCGCCGCCGAATTGATGGTGCATGAGGCCGCCGCGCTCTATGAGGCCGGCGAGGACTGCGGCGAGCAGGCCAACATGGCGAAGCAGCTCGCGGCGGAAGCGTCATGGGCCGCCGCCGACATGTGCGTGCAGACTCACGGTGGCTTCGGTTTCGCCGAGGAGTTCGACATCGAGCGCAAGTTCCGCGAGACGCGGCTCTACACCGTGGCGCCGATCTCGACCAATATGGTGCTGTCCTACCTCGCCGAGCACGTGCTCGGCCTGCCCAGATCTTATTAGTCAGGTCGTGTTGAGCATGCCGCTTCCGCTCGAAGGCATCCTCGTCGTCTCGCTCGAACAGGCCGTCGCGGCGCCGATGTGTTCGTGCCGTCTCGCCGATGCCGGCGCCCGCGTCATCAAGATCGAGCGGCCGGAGGGTGATTTCGCGCGCGGCTACGACGCGCTGGCGCAGGGCCAGAGCACCTATTTCGTCTGGCTCAATCGCGGCAAGGAATCGCTGGTCCTCGATCTTACCAAGCCCGACGATAAGGCACTGCTCGAAGCGATGCTTGGGAAGGCCGATGTGTTCATCCAGAACCTCAAGCCCGGTGCGGTCGCCAAGCTCGGCTTCGCGGTCGAGCGGCTGCGCCGCGATTACCCGCGGTTGATCGTCTGCTCGGTGTCGGGCTACGGCGACACCGGTCCTTATGCGGAACGAAAAGCCTACGACATGCTGATCCAGGCCGAGGCCGGCGTCGCCTCGGTCACCGGCGGGCCGGAGGCGCCGGCGCGGGTCGGCGTTTCGGTCTGCGACATCGGCGCCGGTATGAACGCTTACGAGGCGGTGCTGGAGGCGCTGATCGCGCGCGGCCGCACCGGCCAGGGCGCGGCGATTTCGGTGTCGATGTTCGACGGCATGGCGGATTGGATGACGACGCCGCTGTTACAACACGAGGGCGGCGTGTCGCCGAAGCGCATCGGTCTCGCGCACACCTCGATCGCGCCCTATGGCGTGTTCAAGTCCAAAGACGGCGCCGACGTTCTCATTTCGATCCAGAGCGATCGCGAGTGGCGGGAGCTGGCCGAGAAGGTGCTGGGCGACAAGGCGCTCGCTGCCGATCCGGATTTCGCCACCAACATCGAACGGGTGAAGCGCCGCGCCGAGACCGACGGTAGGGTCGCCGCGGCGTTCGGCGCGCTCGACGTTGACGTGCTGGTCGAGAAGCTCGCGGCGGCCGATATTGCCTTCGGCCGCGTCAATGGACCGGGCGAGTTGGCGCAGCATCCGCATCTCCGCCGCATCACGATTGGTTCGCCGGGCGGCCCGCTCTCCTATCCGGCGCCGGCGGCGCAATGGGCCGGCGAGGCGCGGAACTACGGCCCGGTGCCCGCGGTCGGCGAGCACACTGAGAAGATCAAAGCGGAATTCAAGCGCTAGTCCATCGCGTGGACCGGTGTCCCGCCTATGACCTTCTTCGCCCGCGACGATCCGATCAGCAGCACCAACGGCAATGCGATCAGGGTCAGGACCATCAGTAGCTTGAACGTGTTGTCATAGGAGATGATCGTCGCCTGCTGTGTCAGCATGGCCTCCAGCAGGGCGCGGCCCTGGTCGGTCGCGGTGCTCAGCGTCGAGCCGGCCTGTTGCAACGCGTTGTTGAACGGCGTGATGTGCTCGGCCAGCCGCGCATGCATAAGCGTTGTCGTGCTAGTCAGGTTGGCGATCACCATGGAGATGCCGATCGAACTGCCGATGTTGCGCACGAGCGTCAGCATGGCGGTGCCGCTGTTGCGCAGTTCGCCCGGCAGCGTTGAAAACGCAACCGTGGAGAGCGGCACGAACACGAGGCCGAGGCCGGCGCCTTGGATGATGCCGACGACGACGATAGTCCGCATCGACGTGTCGGTGGTGAAGCTGACCATCTGATAGAGGGTTGCGGCCGTCAGCGTCAGGCCGCAGAACACCAGGGTGCGGGCTTCGACGAACTTGAGCAGCCGGCCGACCGCCATCATCGCGACCAGCGTTCCAACGCCACGCGAGCCCAGCACAAAGCCGGCGGTCAGGATCGGATAGCCCAACAGGTTCTGCGTGAACGGCGTGATCAGCGCCATGGTGCCGAACAGCGACACGCCGATCATCATCATGAACAGGCAGGCGGCGGCAAAATTGCGGTCCTTGAACAGCTCGAAGCGCACGAACGGCTCATCGGTCGTCAGCGAATGTGCGAAAAAGAAGTAGAAACCCGCGATCGAGACGATCAGTTCGACGATGATCTCGGCGGAATCGAACCAGCCGGCCTGCTCGCCACGGTCGAGCATCAATTGCAGCGAGCCGATGCCGATGGCGAGCGCGATGAAGCCGAACCAGTCGAAGCGCATTGCGGTCTGCTTCTTGGTTTCATCCATGAACAGCATCAGGCCGAGCACCGTGACGATGCCAACCGGCAAGTTGATCAGGAACACCCAGTGCCACGAGTATTGGTCGGTGAGGAAGCCGCCGAGCGCCGGGCCGAGGATCGGGCCGAGCATCACGCCCATGCCCCAGATCGCCATCGCCTGGCCGCGCTGCTCGGGCGGATAGGCGTCGAGCATCACAGACTGCGACAGCGGAACGAGCGCGGCGCCGAACGCGCCCTGCAAGAGGCGGGCGAACACCATAGCGCCGATGTCCTGCGATGACGCGCACAGCAGCGAGGCGAACGTGAAGCCCGCGCAGCAGATGATGAACAGCCGCTTTCGCCCGAACCGGTCGGACATCCAGCCGATCGGCGCCGTCATGATGGCAGAGGCGACGATATAGGAGGTCAGCACCCAGTTGATCTGGTCGAGCGAGGCCGACAGCGAGCCCTGCATATAAGGCAGCGCCACGTTGGCGACAGTCGTATCCAGCGCCTGCATGATGGTCGCGGTCATCGCGCACACCGTCAGCATGGTGCGGCGGGCGGACGGCGACATGCCGGCGGCGAGGCGCATCATTTTTGGTCGGCTGCCTGCTTAACGCTGCCCGGGCTGAACATCGATGGGCGCTTGCCGGTGTCGATCTCGACGATGGCGCTCATGCCGGCGCGCAGCCTGCGCAACATCGGGTCCTTGTCGAGCCGCACGCGGAGCGGCACGCGCTGCACCACCTTGACCCAGTTGCCGCTGGCGTTCTGCGGCGGCAGGATCGCGAATTGCGCGCCGGTGCCCGGGCTCACCGATTCGACGGTGCCGAAGAATGCCGTATCCGGGAACGTATCGATGAACACCGTCGCGCGCTGGCCGATCTGCAGATTGGTGATGTCGGTTTCCTTCGGGTTGGCATCAACCCAGGGCGCGCTGTCGTCGATCACCGCGAACACCGGTGTGCCGGCGGTGACGAAGCGGCCGAGCTGGATGTTGTCCACTTGTGTCGCCATGCCGTCGATCGGCGCGCGGAGCAGGGTGTGGTCGAGATCGCGTTGCGCCTGCTCGAGCGCCGCGGCCGCCTGCATGTAGGCGGGAAATTTCTCCATCGGCAGGTTTGGGTTGCCGAGAAGCTGGTTGAACGCCTGATCTTTGCGCTGCACGGCCAACTGGGCCTGCAACTGCGCCGTGAGCTGGGCGGAGATGGCTGTTTCGTAATCGACCTCCGAGCCGGCGCGCGATGCAACCAGCCCCTTTTTCCGCTCGACGTTGGTTTTTTTCAGCTCGGCGTTCTGCTGCGCCACGTCGGCGAGCTCACCGTAGATCCGGTAGTCGCTTTTCAGATTGGTGAACTCGGTCCGCACCGTGGCGAGCTTGGCCTGCGCTTGATCGACGGCGATGCGGAATGGCTCGCGATCGATCTCGAACAGTTCGTCGCCGGCTTTGACGTGCTGGCCCTCGCGCACGATGATGCGGGCGATCTTGCCGGAGATGTCCGGCGTGATCAGCACCTTCTGCGAGCCCACATAGGCATTGTCGGTCGAGATGTAACGGCCCGAGCCGAGATACATGAAGGTGCCGATCGCCAGCGCGACGAGCGGCAGCGCGACCAGCAGGATCATGCGCAGGCGCTTGCGCGGGAATTTCTTCGCCAGCGACTTGGCGCCGTCGGAAATCGACGGCGAGTCGGACACGACTTTCAATGAGGGCTCAGCCATAACGCTGCACGTCCTGCGGTGTCTTATCGGCAATCGCCTGCCTGAGGTTTTCTCGCGCCAGCCCGAGCTGCGTCAGCATCACGCCGACGGCGGCCGGATCGACGCCGGCCAGCACCTTTTCCGCGAGCTCCTCGACCTGGCCCTCGATGCGGTCGAGCAGCGGCCGTGCTGCCGGTGTCAGGTAAAGCCGTTTGGCGCGGCGATCGTTCGGATCGGGCCGGCGCTCGATCAGGCCGTTGTCGCAGAGCCGGTCGACCAGCCGGGTCAGCGTGATCGGCTGAATGTCGAGGTCCTCGGCGAGGTCGGATTGCTTGAGGCCCTCACGCCGTTCCAGGCGGAGCAGCACGGCCCACTGCGCCCGGGTCTGGCCGAATCGGCGGGCCTTCTGATCGGCGTAGGTCCGGAGCAGGCGGCCTACATCGCTGATCGTAAAGAGGATTTCGCGGTTCTGGCTGCGATGGGGCATGCGGGATTATTCCTATGCAGCGATAATATAAGTGAGCTTACCATATCCATAACCGCCTATCACGTCCGCCGGTGGACAGGGATGACGGCCGCGCCGTGCTCGGGCACTCTCGCTCGCGAAAAAAGAACACGGTCGGAGGGACGGAAATGGAAATCGGATTCATCGGCCTCGGCAGCATGGGCGGCCCGATGAGCCGGCGCCTGGTCGAGGCCGGGCACAAGCTCACGGTGTTCGACACCCGCAAGGAGGCAATGGAGCCGCTGATCAAGCTTGGCGCGGAGGCGGCGCGCTCGCCGGCCGACGTCGCCGACCGGGTCGAGACGGTGCTGACGAGCCTGCCCTCGCTCGACATCGGCATCAAGGTCGTGAGCGGCGACGACGGTCTGATCCGCGGCAACCGCGTGCGGCGTTATGTCGATCTCTCCACCACCGGTTCACGCGCTGCGCTCAAGACCGCGGAGATTCTGAAGCAGCGCAACATCGTCCAGATCGACAGCCCGGTGAGCGGCGGCGTTGCCGGCGCCGAGAAGGGCACCCTCGCCGTTATGGTGTCCGGTCCGCTCGACGAGATCGAGCACGTTCGTCCGGCGCTCGAAGTGTTCGGCAAGGTGTTCGTCTGCGGCGACCGTGCGGGCCTCGCCCAGAGCATGAAGCTCGCCAACAACTTCCTCTCCGCCACCGGCATGGCGGCAAGCTCGGAAGCGATCGCGATGGGCGTCAAAGCCGGTCTCGATCCGAGCCTGATGTGCGACGTCATCAACGCCGGCAGCGGCATGAACACCGCGACCACGCAGAAGTTTCCCCGCTCGGTGCTGCCCGGCACGTTCGACTACGGCTTCGGCATGGCGCTGATGGTGAAGGACGTGCGGCTGTTCCTGGCCGAGGCCGAGGATTTCGGCATCCCGGTCGAGGTCGCGAAGGCGGTCGGCAGCCTGTGGGAGGCGGCGATGGACGAGCACGGCGAGCGGTCGGATTTCACCGAGCTCGCCAAGACGGTCGAGAAGCGCGCCGGCGTGCAGATGCGCGCCAAGAAGAAGTAGGGAGCAGCCATGAGCAACGATATCTGGGAGATCTACGCGGTCCGCTACGCCGAGCATCAGCGCAAGGCCGCCGAGAACTACATCGGCGGCGATCCGCACGACGTGCTGCAGCCGCTCGACTATTTCGTCTGGGTCATCAAGAACGACAAGCGCACTTTCCTGGTCGACACCGGCTTCGACCAGCCGGTCGGAACCAAGCGCGGCCGCACCGTCGTCACGCCGATCAACGAAGGCCTGAAGCGGCTCGGCGTCGAGCCCGACAAGATCGAAGACGTCATCATCAGCCACATGCACTACGACCACTGCGGCAACGTCGATATGTTCCCGCGCGCCCGCTATCACGTGCAGGACAAGGAGATGAACTTCTGCACCGGTCGCTGCATGTGCCACAAGCAGCTCCGCAACTCATATGAAGAAGGCTACGTAGTTTCGATGCTCAGCAAGGTGTTCGCCGGCCGCGTCACCTTCCACGATGGCGTGAGCGAAATGGCGCCGGGCATCACGCTGCACCACATCGGCGGCCACGCCATGGGCTTGCAGAGCATCCGGGTCAAGACAAAGCGCGGCTTCGTCATGCTCGCCGCCGATGCGGTGCATCTGTTCCCGCATCTCGACGAGGCGCGCGTATTTCCGACCACCTATAATCTTGGCGAGGTTCTCGAAGGCTACGAGACGCTGAAGGGGCTCGCGTCGTCGCGCAATCACATCGTACCGGGGCACGACCCGGCGGTGATGAAGATTTATCCGGCGGCGTCGGACGCCTTGAAAGGGCTTGTCGTTCGCCTCGATGTCGATCCGAAGGTTTGAGCGCCCCAATCAATCAGAGTTTGCGCCGGCAGTTAGACCAGTCCTAGTTCAGCGAATGCATTGACGTGGTGATCGGCTGACTCATTCGAGAAGCAGCAGAACACCACGCGATTGATGCCCGCGCGCATTGGCGGAGATTTCCGACACCACCGTGCCCGCCGCTGTCCGCGCCGCGAGGTCGGCCGGAAATCGATAGACGCCGGTCGAGATCGCCGGGAATGCGATCGAGTGCAGATTGTTGTCGGCCGCAAGATCCAGCGCCACGCGGTAGCAGGAGGCCAACAACTCCGGCTCGCCGTTTTTGCCGCCGCTCCATACCGGCCCGACCGCGTGGATCACATGCTTCGCGGGCAGTCGGTGGCCGCGGGTGATTTTCGCCGATCCGGTCGCGCAACCGCCAAGCGTCTTGCACTCTTCGAGAAGCTCACGCCCCGCGGCGCGATGGATGGCGCCGTCGACCCCGCCGCCGCCGAGCAGTGTGGTGTTGGCCGCGTTGACGATGGCATCGACCGCGAGCGTGGTGATGTCGGCGACCACGACTTCGAGCCGCGCTGGCCCAACTTCGACGCTGAGAAGCGGTGTTGGCATGGCGACAATCTAGACATCATGGCGATCTTGACCAGATGCAAAAGCCCGCGTTTGCTGTCGAGCAAGAGCAACGGGCTCAAAGCCGGAGCCGTCCAGGGAGGGACCACGCCAATGTTGGCAATCAGGATCGCAATCGCGGCCATGGCATTCGCGGCGCTGCAATCCGCGCCGGCCGGGGCTCAAGACATTTGGCCGTCGCGCCCGATCCGCATCATGGTCGGTTTTGGCGCCGGCGGCGGCACCGACGTCGCCACCCGCATCGTCGCCGAGCCGCTGGGCGAAGTGCTGGGCCAGCGCTTCGTGGTTGAGAACAAGCCTGGCGCCGGCGGCACCATTGCCGGTGACCTCGTCGCGAAAGGCCCCAAGGACGGCTACAGCGCGCTGATGATCTCGACCGGCCACACGGTGTCGGCGGCGATGATCAAGTCGCAGGCCTATGACGCCGTAAAGGACTTTGCGCCGGTCGGCATTTTCGCCAACTCCGCGATTGCCATCGTCGTGCCGAAGGACTTCCCGGCGAGCGATCTCAAGGGCCTGATCGAGATCGTCAAGAAGGAGCCTGGCAAGTACAACTACGCCACGGTCGGCGTCGGCTCCACGCAGCATCTCATCGCCGAGCTGTTCCGCCAGCGCGCCGGCTTGCAGGCGCAGGCCGTTTCGTTCCGCACCACCGGCGAGGTGGTGACGGCGCTGCTGCGCAAGGATGTTGCCTATGCGGTCGATCTGGCGCATGCGGTGCGCGGACAAGTGGCGTCGGGTGAGCTGAAGCTGATCGCGGTGACGACGGGAAAGCGCTTTCCGTCGCTGCCCAATGTGCCGACCATGATCGAGTCCGGCATGCCTGGCTTCGAGATCAACGGTTGGTACGGTATGGTCTATCCGGCTGGAGTTCAGAACGACATCGTCATCAAGACGCACAGAGCGTTGTCCGACGTCGTGTCGCGCGACGCGGTGAAGAAGCAGCTCGAGAATATCGGTGCAGAGGCGTCGCTGTCGTCGCCGGAAGCCTTCGGCAAGCTAATCGCCGACGAGGTGACCCGCTGGCGCGAAGTGGCGAAGGCCGCAGGGCTGGAGGCGCAGTAGCCCGCCGAAGACTAACGCGCCAGCCGGTCCACGCCCGCCGGCATCTCCTCGCGGCCTTCGGCACGCATCTCGTCGCGCAGCTCGATCGTCGAGCGCACCCCGATGTCGTCGAAATGCTTGTCGAGAAAGCGCCGTCCGGCGCGGCGGCCGGCGCGGTGCAGCGTCTCGAAGAAATCGAAGTCGGTGTTGAGCCGGCTCTGCGGCGTCAGCTTCTTGCCGACGAGGCCGAGATCGACCCGGTGCACGTTGATGCGTCGGTATTCGCCCGGTCCGGTGCCGTGCTTCAGCGCGCCTTCGTCGATCAGCCGGCGCACGAACTCGATGGCGCGGTATTCCGCGATCAGCGACGCGTTGAACGTGATCTCGTTGATGCGGTTGACGATCTCCTGCGATGTCTGCGGCGTGGACGCCCGCAGCACGGGATTGATCTGTACCACCAGCACGTCCTCGGTGTGGGTGGTGCGGAAGAACGGATAGATCGGCGGGTTGGCGGTGTAGCCGCCATCCCAGTAGGGCACGCCGTCGATCTCGACCGCCTTGAAGACGTAAGGCAGCGCCGCCGAAGCCATCACCGCGTCGGCGTCGATTTTTTCGCGCGGGAAGACGCGAAGCCGGCCGGTGTGCACATTGGTCGCAGCGATGAAGAGGGGCATCCCGCTTTTTTTCACCGCCTCGAAATCGATGAAGCGGACGATCAGGTCTTTGAGCGGATTGATGTTGAGCGGGTTGAGATCGTAGGGCGACAGGTAGCTCGCCATGGTGTCGAACCAGGCCTTCATCGGACCGCCGGCGATCGGGATCAGCGAGAACAGCCGCTCCGAGACGGCGCGATTGAACGTCGACATCTCGCCGTCACGGCTTGCTGCGCGCCAGAAGTCGGCGAGGCGCTTGCGGGCTTCCTCCGGACCGCCGCGGGCGAGCCCGTCGGCCACCATCACGGCGTTGATCGCGCCGGCCGAAGTGCCAGACATGCCTTCGATCTCGATCCGTTTATCGGCCAACAACTCGTCGAGCACCCCCCAGGTGAATGCACCGTGCGCGCCGCCGCCCTGCAACGCGAGATTGATGCGCTTCTTGCCGCTCGGCGGCGGATTTTTCGGGCGGCCCAAGGCACGCGAGAGGATGTTCATCACTGCGCGGTCCAGCCGCCGTCGATGGAGAGATTGGCGCCGGTGATCGAGGCGGCGACGTCCGACGTGAGATAAAGCGCCAGCGCCGCGACCTGCTCGACGGTGACGAACTGCTTGGTCGGCTGCGCCGCGAGCAGCACGTCGTTCTTGACCTGCTCCTCGGTCATGTTGCGCGCCTTCATGGTGTCGGGGATCTGCTTGGCGACCAGCGGCGTCCAGACATAGCCCGGCGAAATGCAATTGACGGTGATGCCGAAGGTTGCAACCTCCAGCGCCGCTGTCTTGGTGAGACCCGCGAGGCCGTGCTTGGCGGTGACATAGGCGGCTTTGAATGGCGAGGCGACCAACGAATGCGCCGACGCAGTCGAGATGATGCGGCCCCACTTCTTCGCCTTCATGCCGGGGATCGCGGCGCGCATGGTGTGGAACGCGGCGGTAAGGTTGATTGCGATGATGGCGTCCCATTTGTCGATCGGGAATTCCTCGATCGGCGCGACGTGCTGGATGCCGGCGTTGTTCACCAGGATGTCGCAGGAGCCGAGCGTCGTCTCCGCCATCTTGATCATGGCGGCAATCTCGGCTGGCTTGGTCATGTCGGCGGGCGAATAGATCGCTTTGACGCCGAAGTCCTTTTCGATTCCGGCGCGCTCTTTTTCGATGTCGGCGGCCGGGCCGAAGCCGTTGATCAGGACATTGGCCCCGTCCTTGGCAAGCTCACGTGCAATGCCGAGCCCGATCCCAGAGGTGGAACCGGTCACCACAGCGTTTTTTCCCTTGAGCATGATGGTGTTCCTAAGCCATTGAAATTACGTGAGGATGGAGATCCACGCGCAAAAATCGACGCCCCGCTGACGTGACGCAGTCTGAAGGTGGCGATTGTATTGTTGCATTGCAACATCCAATTGCGGCAGGTTCACTTTCCTGCGATCCGGGCCGGCGGAGTACAATTCGTATCAGCCTGTGGACCCATATCTCCCTGCACCATGTCACAACCGGTTTTCCACGCCCCCGACCACGACCATGAGCGTTGCACCGCCGACGCGTTGAAGCACGCCGAGGTGCTATGCGCGCAACGCGCGCAACGGCTGACGCCGATCCGCCGCCAGGTGCTGGAGGTTCTGTTGGAGAGCCACAAGCCGCTCGGCGCCTATGAGATCATGGAACGCTCGTCCGTGCGTGGCGGCCGGCCGGCGCCGATCACCATTTACCGCGCGCTCGATTTCCTCCGCGACAACGGCCTCGTACATCGCATCGAGAGCCGCAACGCCTTTGTCGCCTGCGTCAACAACCACGCGACCGGCGATCTCGTGGTGTTCCTGATCTGCGAGCATTGCGGGGCGGTGGGGGAGGCCGCCTCCGCGGCGGTCACCAGTGAGCTCAAGGCAGCGGCGCGTTCGGCGGGATTTACGCCGAAGGCGCCGGTGATCGAGATCGGCGGCGTCTGCGCCCATTGCCGGCAGCACGACCACGCCTGATGTCTCAAGTCCCCGCGAGTCATACGCGGCCGCTCGACGCCGCCAGCATGGTGCTGGTGGTGCTCATCTGCCTGACCTGGGGCTTCAACCAGCCGGCGATAAAGCTCGCGATCCACGACGTGCCGCCGCTCACCCAATGCGCCATCCGCTCCAGCCTGGCGACGCTCATTGTGCTCGGCCTGATGCGGCTGCGCGGCTTGCCGATCGCCGCGCGCGACGGCACGCTCGGGGCCGGTCTGATCGCGGGGCTGCTGTTCGGCGTTGAGTTCCTGCTGATCTACCGCGGGCTCCTCTACACCACGGCGTCGCGCGCGGTGCTGTTCATTTATCTAGCGCCATTCTTTGTGGTGATCGGAGCGCGCTGGCTGTTTCCCGGCGATCGCTTCGGCTTGAAGCAGTGGCTTGGCCTGTTGATGGCGTTCGTCGGGATGGTGGTGGCGTTTGGCGTGCCGGCGCCGGCCACCGAGCCCAATCAATTGCTCGGCGATGTGATGATGGCCTTCGCTGCTCTGGGCTGGGCCGCCACCACTCTGATTATCAAGTCGAGCGCGCTCGCCCGCGTCTCGCCGGAAAAGACGCTGCTCTATCAACTTGTGGTCTGCGTGCCGATCGTGGCGCTCGGCGCGCTGGTGTTCGGCGAGCGCATCATGGCGACGCCGTCGCCGGTGGCGCTCGGCTCGCTCGCCTACCAGACCATCGTGGTCGGCACGACCTTCAGCCTCTGGTTCGCTCTGATCGTCAAGTTTTCGGCAAGCCGCCTCTCGGCCTTCACATTCCTGACGCCGCTGTTCGGGGTCGCTGCCGGCCATCTGGTGTTGGGCGAACCGCTGACGCCGGCCTTTGCGCTCGCCGTGCTGCTGGTGGCGGCCGGGCTGATCCTGGTCAACCGGCCGAAATGAGCTCCCGCGGGGCGGCCGGTCTGCAGGAGAACGCGCCATTTTCGACACCCGGGCAAATGGCCTCGGACGTGCTATATAAATCGGACCTTACTGCGGCAGGTTGTCACAGTCTAAATTTGTGCCAACAGCCGATTGGGCCCATATGACCGGTGCCTGACCGAAGACCGAGGAGACGAAATGCCTGAGGTTTCCAAGCACGAAAGACGCCGGTCGGTGCCGGTTCAGGTCGGCAATGTGACGGTCGGCGGCGGCGCCCCGGTGGTGGTGCAGTCGATGACCAACACCGACACCGCCGATATCGACGGGACCGTTCGCCAGGTGGCGGCGCTGGCCGCCGCCGGCTCGGAGATCGTGCGGATCACGGTCGACCGCGACGAGGCCGCGGCCGCGGTGCCGAAGATCAAGGAGCGCCTGCTCAAGATCGGTTGCGAAGTGCCGATCGTCGGGGACTTCCATTACATCGGCCACAAGCTGCTCGCCGACCATCCCGGTTGCGCCGAGGCGCTGGACAAATACCGCATCAATCCCGGCAACGTCGGCTTCAAGGATAAGAAGGACAAACAGTTCTCAGCCATCGTCGAGATGGCGATCAAACACAACAAGCCGGTGCGCATCGGCGCCAACTGGGGCTCGCTCGACCAGGAATTGCTGACGCACCTGATGGACGAGAACTCCAAGTTGCCCAATCCGATCGAGGCGCGCGCGGTGACGCGCGAGGCGATGGTGCAATCGGCGCTGCTGTCGGCTGCGCGCGCCGAGGAGATCGGCCTGCCGCGCAACCGGATCATTCTGTCGGCGAAGGTCTCGGCGGTGCAGGATCTGGTCGAAGTCTACAAGGAGCTCGGCAAACGCTCCGACTACGCGATCCACTTGGGTCTCACCGAAGCCGGCATGGGATCGAAGGGCATCGTCGCCTCGTCGGCGGCGCTCGGCATTCTGTTGCAGGAGGGCGTCGGCGACACCATCCGCGTCTCGCTGACGCCGGAGCCCGGCGGCGACCGCACGCTCGAAGTGAAAGTCGCGCAGGAAATTTTGCAGACCATGGGCTTCCGCACTTTCGTGCCGCTGGTCGCGGCTTGCCCCGGCTGCGGCCGCACCACCTCGACGACGTTCCAGGAATTGGCCGGCAGCATCCAATCGTTCATTCGCGAGTTGATGCCGGAATGGAAGAAGCGTTATCCGGGCGTCGAAGGTTTGAACGTCGCGGTGATGGGTTGCATCGTCAACGGACCGGGCGAGTCAAAGCACGCCGACATCGGCATCTCGCTGCCCGGGACCGGCGAAGCGCCGGCAGCGCCGGTGTTCATCGACGGCAAGAAGGCAGTGACCTTGCGCGGCCCCACGGTCTCCCAGGATTTCCAGAAGCTCGTGATCGACTACATCGATCGCCGCTATGGCGTGGGCAGCGCTGGACGCACCGCAGCGGAATAGGCCGCGGCTCCCTGTCCGTTCGGGCGCGGTACTCAACTGCTATTTCAAAATCTCCAGCGTCAGCGGCTTGAGCTTGTAGTTGTTGCAGGCGTTGAACAGGATCGGGCAGTTCGAGATCGCCACGATCTGCGGCATCAGCGCCGTCATCGTGATGTAGTCGCCGGGCTTGCCCTTCGGCAGCCGGATTTCCCACTTGCCGTCGGCGTCATAAGCGACCGTCATGAACACGTTGAAGCAGGCGTCGATGTTGAAATTCCAGCGGTCCATGCCGTAGCCGCGGATCGCCGTCTCCAGATTATGCTGGCAGTTCGGCGCACCTTTGCCCTTGTCGCCGTAGCGCATCATGTTGAGATGCTCGGAGCAGTAGCCGCCGCCGCAGTAGTTCTCCGCCGTCAGGTCCTCATCAATCTTCCACATCTCGCGGGTGCGGTTTGAGTAGAGCACGTGCGGCTTGGTCAACTTCCAGCTCAGGTTGACGGCGCGGCTTGAATGCATCGACAGCAATTCGCGTGGATCGTCGCGGTTGAAGGAGATCAGGTCGGCAACCTGCTCGCCTTGCGGCTGGGTCATTTTGAAGCGCTGGCCTTGCTCGATTTCGAAGCTGATGTTGCCAGCCGGGGGCAGCGTGACCGGCTCGCCGGGCGTGAGGACGGACGTGGCTTTGCTCATGCGGCGATCCTTGATGTTCTCGGTGCAAAAGTAGCAGCGGAACAACCACCCGAGTCAACCCGCGCTCTGCTTCATCGCGCTCGCCGCCATTGCATAGCCGCCCATCGCGCCGTCGATGAAGTGCACATGGTTGGAGCGGGTCGGCGATGGCGTGAAGCAGGTCATCATCGCGGCGTGCTGGCGGTGAGTGCCGTAGCGCACGATGCGTTTCGCGGCGCAAGCCATCAGGTGCTGCTCGATCTCGTTGGCCAGCGCCGGCGTACAGTCGAGCACCATGCGAAGCGAATCGTCGAACTTGCGGAAATCGGAGTTCTCGATCAGTTCGCGGGTGTACTTGGCAGGGATGAAAGCGCCGACCGTGATGCTGAACCGCATGACCAGGAAATATAAAAACGTCCGCGCCAGAACCTTGATCTTGCGGGCGCGGATCGATTCGTCGGCGCGGCGCGACGCCCGCGCCTCGAGATCGGCACCGGCCGGGGGCCAGGTGAAACGCAGTCGCTGGCCCGGCACCGGCCGCGACGCGTCGGGGGTTTTCTCCACGATACGGGCGATCTTCTCGATCGCAGCGCGGAACGCCTCGGAATTCGCGTTCGCCCCCGGCGCCACCACCAGCGACAGCACGAGGCCTCGCGATGCCGGGATTTCCTCGTAGCGGCAGGACAGGCCGGAGAGGTCGGGATGCGCGCCCGGCTGAGCTTGCGGCACCGCGATCTCGCCACGCTTCATCGCGGAATCGGCCCAGGCCATACCGCCGCCCGAAAACATCGCAATCGAGATGTTGTCCGACGGCGCATAGCGGGCGACGCGGACGTCGAGGCCCTGCGCGCGAATTTCCGCAACCGGCACCATGCCGATCCGGAGCGTGAGATCGAGGTCCTCCTTCACCCAGGTCGCGGTTTCGGCGAGCGCCTGGCGCGCCGCCGCGGCGGCCGCGGCCGGCACCGCGAAGCTTGCGCCATCGCCGCCGAACACGAAGGGAAAGTCGCGATCGTCGAGCGCGTTGGTTACCGCCACGATCACGGCGGCCCCTGCCATGTTCACGGCCTTGTAGCGGTTCTCGGCGATGGCTTTGGTGGATTGCACCACGTCGGCGGTGCCGACCACCCAGTCGCCGGGCAGCGGGCTGAACAGCCTCGGGTCCATCACCTCGGTGAAGTTGCGAAACAGCGGCAGGCTTGCGTAGAAGTCGTCAGGTGGGGCGGTCACAGCGGCGTTTCGCCTTCGCGCCGCGCCAGGATTGTGGCCTCTTCCAGATCCAAGTCGCGTTCCAGTCGCCGCCGCGATTCGTCGGTGATCTTGCCGTCGCGCAGCAGATCGTGGAGGAACTCGCGCTCGGCCGCGATCAGTTCCAGCCTGATGTCGTTGCTCGAACGGATGAGGTCGAATCCCTCATCGAGGTCGCTCGGAATGAGCCGCTCGCGATGGTCATGGCGCGCGTCGAGGAGCGCTACGATTTCGGCGCTGAGCTTGCGCTCGCCCGTGAGCTTCTTGAGATGCCGTCGCGAGGCACGGATGACTTCATTGCGCGCAGCAAGCTCGGCCTCCTGCTCGCGCCGGTGCTCGGCTTTGCCGTGGCGGTTCACGCCGAGCCAGCGGATCACGGCCGGCAAGGTCAAGCCCTGACCGACCAACGTAATGACGATGACACCGAAGGTGGCGAACAGGATCGACGTCGCGGTGCGGAAACGGCGCGCCACTTTCGGTGGTGAGAGGAATGGCGAGCGCTGCGGCAAGCGACACCACGCCGCGCACGCCGGTGAACCCCAGGATGAACGCGTGTTGCCACGGCGGTGACGGATCGCGTCTGGCGAGCGGCGGTATGAGCCAGCGCGGCAGATATGTCGCCGGATAGATCCAGACGAAGCGCGCCAGAATGGCGATGGCGGCGGTGATTGCGGTGACGAGCAGCAATTCACCGACCGGAAAATCATGGGCCTTCTCGATCAGCGTCCGCGCCTGCAATCCGGTGACGAGGAAGACGAAGCCCTCGATCAGATAGATGATCAGGTCCCAGAAGAAGATGCCCTGTAGTCGCGTTGCTGCGGGAATGAGCCGCGGCCCATTCCAACTGACGTAAAGTCCCGCGGCGATCGTCGCCAGCACGCCGGAGCCGCCAATGTGCTCGGGGATCCAGTAGGCGAGATAGGGTGTCATCAGCGACAGCGTGATCTCGACACGAGGGTTTTGCGCCCATTGCCGCAGCCGGAGGCTCAACCAGCCGACGCCGATGCCGAAGAAAATCTCGCCGAGCACGATCAATACGAAGGTGCCGCCAGCCTTCGTCATCGAGAACGCGCCGGTCGAGATCGACAGCACGGCGAAGCGGTAGAGGATCAGCGCGGTGGCGTCGTTGGCGAGGCCTTCGCCTTCCAGCACCACCAGCAGTCGCCGCGGCAGCCCGAGCCGCCGCGCGATGGCGAGCGGCGCCACCACATCGGGCGGCGCGACGATGGCGCCGAGCACGAAGGCAACGCCCCATTGCCAGCCGAGCAGGTAGTGGAGGGCGGCGGCCACCGCGCAGGCGGTGAACACGACGCAGCCGAACGCGAGCAGCGTAATCAGGCGGAGGTTGAAGCGGAATTCGCGCCAGCTCATCGCCACGCCGGCCGAATAGATCAGCGGCGGCAACAGCACCAGCAGCACCAGCTCCGGCGCGAGCTCGACCGGGGGCAGGCCGGGAACGAGCGCCAGCGCGATGCCAGCGACCACCAGCAGGATCGACGGCGGGGTTTTCAGCCGCTGGGCGATAACGGCGACCAGCACCAGCACCGCCAGCAGAAACAGTACGATCTGGATCGTGGCAGTCATGCTGCGGTCGGCTTATTTCTGGATGACATTGGCCGCGATGTTCACGGTCACCGAGATAATGGCTGCGGTGAAGAAAAACGATAGCGCGCCGTGCGCGACGACCGTTCGCCGGATCGACTTGTGGGTGATGGCGACGTCCGAAACCTGGAACGTCATGCCGATGACGAAGGCAAAATAGATAAAGTCCCAATAGTCAGGTTGACCTTCGCCGGGAAATTTGAGGCCACTCTTGCGGAGGTGCTCACCGTAGAATCCGTGAGCGTAGTGCAGGGCAAAGATGGTGTGGGTGAAGGCCCAGGACAGCACCACGGTGCCGATCGCCAGCGCCACGTAGAGTCCGTAGTTGGGACTCGTGCGTTCGATGGTTGCGAGCTCGGCAAAAATGGCGCCAAGGCTGGCTATGGCAGCCGCGACGCTGAGGATCAGGATGGCGAAGCCGCCTTCGTCCTGCGCCGCAGCGTTGCTCTGCATCGCGGAGACCGAGGAGCACTGGGTCATCACGACGGCTGCCGCGACGAGATAGATCAGCACGCCAACGTCCCAGCCGATCAGCATGCGTGTGATCAATGTTGCGGGCAGCACCAGCGTGGTGATGAGCCCGAGCGCAGCCGAAATGAACAGGCGCTTGTGCGCCATGCCGACCCGGATGAGGTAGGTCGGGCGCTTGGCCTTCGTGCTCATGGGAATGGCGCTTTACGCGCGCCGCTCGGCGACGAAATGCGCGGCGTCCTTGAGGATGGCGGCGTCGGCGCCAAACGGCGTCAGCGCGTTTTCGGCATCCTTGACGAGTTGCGCCAGCCGCGCCCGTGCACCGGCGACGCCGAGGAGATCGACCAAGGTCGCTTTGCCGTGGGCGGCGTCCTTGCCGGCGGCCTTGCCGAGGGTGGCGGTATCGCCCTCGACGTCGAGCAGATCGTCAGCGATCTGGAACGCCTGGCCGATGACCTGGCCGTAACGGTTCACGGCGTCGCGTTTGGCCGGCGGTGCGTTGCCGAGAATGGCGCCGGCGGTGCAGCAGAATTTCAGGATCGCGCCGGTCTTCATCGCCTGCAGCGTCAGCACGTCCTTTTCGCCTTGCGGCGTGTCGTTCTTGCCGAAGCGGCCTTCGGCGGCGAGATCGAGCATCTGGCCGCCGACCATGCCGCCGAGGCCGGCGGCGCGGGCGAGCCCGGTCACCAGCGCGATCCGTATGGCTGCGTCGGGATGAGTTTCCGGCCGGCCCAGTACGTCGAAGGCGAAGGTGAGGAGCCCGTCACCGGCGAGGATCGCGGTGGCCTCGTCGAATTTCTTGTGCGCGGTTGGGCGGCCGCGGCGAAGATCGTCGTCGTCCATGGCGGGGAGGTCGTCATGCACCAGCGAATAGCAATGTACGAGCTCGATCGCAGCGCCGGCCATCAGCGCGTGCTGGCGCTTGACCCCGAACAACGCCGCGGTCTCAACCGCGAGAAACGGCCGCAGCCGCTTGCCGCCGGCGAGGCTGGAATAACGCATGGCCTCGGTGACGCGGGGCGGTCGTGCGATCTCGCCCTCGGCCGGCGCCGCGGTGAGCAGCTGGTCCAGCAGTTGCTCGGTCTCGGCGGCTGCGGCGTTGAGCCGTCCGGCAAACGAGGCGTCCGAGCTGGTCTCGGCTTTGGTTGCGGTGCGGGACATGGAGCGTGGCATGGGATGAATTGTGCTTAACTCGGCGACAATGACAAGCTCTGGTTCACGCCGCAAAACGGTCTTTCGCCTGGTCCGCTGGCTGATCGCGGCGGTCTTGGCCGTGCTGCTGCTGCCCTATCTGCTGACGCCGCTGTACCGCGTGGTCGATCCGGTGTCGACCCCGATGCTGGCCCGCTGGGCGCTCGGCAAGCGGGTGGACCGCACCTTCGTCCCGCTGGAGCGGATCGCGCCGGTGCTGCCGCGTTCCGTCATCGCGTCCGAGGATGGCCGGTTTTGCTCTCATCACGGCATCGACTGGACCGAACTCCGTTCCTCGATCGAGGACGCCGAAGACATCACCGAGGCGAGGGGCGGCTCGACCATCACCCAGCAGACCGCCAAAAACCTGTTCCTCTGGCCGGGCCGCAGCTTCATCCGCAAGGGACTGGAGTTCCCGTTGGCGTTCTGGATCGATCTGGTGCTGCCGAAGCGGCGGGTTCTGGAAATCTATCTCAACATCGCCGAATGGGGCCCGAATGGCGAATTCGGCGTAGAGGCTGGCTCTCGCTATGCCTTCAACAAGCCGGCCTCGCAGTTGTCGTCCGGTGAGGCGGCCCTGCTGGCCGCGATGCTGCCCAATCCGAAGCGGCGCAGCGCCAAAGCGCCACGGCCTGCGATCCGGCGCATCGCCGGCGTGGTCCAGGCCCGCGCCGCCCGCTCGGGTGCGATCGACGCATGTTTGGGGTCCCGAAAAGGGGTCTAGCCTTGGCGGAGGGGTTCCTCTATAAGCCCGGCTTCCCGAAGGTTTTGACGGTCCGGCGCTCGATGCGCCGTCGATTTTGAGGAGATGTCCCAATGGCCGTGCCGAAAAAGAAAACATCGCCGTCGCGGCGGGGCATGCGCCGTTCGGCGGATGCGCTCAAGCGCCCGACCTATATCGAAGACAAGGATTCCGGCGAGCTGCGCCGCCCGCACCACATCGATCTGAAGACCGGCATGTACAAGGGCCGGGCGGTCCTCAAGCCCAAGACCGAAGTTTGAGACTGAGGTCGAATACCAAGATCAAGACCGACGTCTAGGTCGCTCGCACGCCCCGGGGAGGCACGGCCATGTACCTGATCGGTTTTCCGCTGCTGGTGATTACGTTCGCGATCTACAACATGATCGCGTTCCTGACGCCCAGCCTCGCCTGGACCGCCAGCATCGCGACCATCCACCTGATCTCCGGTCAGGATTGGACCGTGACGCCGGAAGACATCATCCTGGCGTTCGCCATCGTTTTGCTGGGCATCGAGGTCGTCAAGGCCACGCGGATGGGCATCCGCGGGCTGATGGACCACATCCTGTCGATGGTCCTGTTCATCGTCATGCTGGTCGAATTTCTCCTGGTTGCGCGGGCAGGAACCTCGACGTTCTTCATTTTGATGGTGATCAGCCTCGTCGACGTGCTGGCGGGCTTCATCATCACGGCGCGGACGGCGCAGCGGGACATCCAGATTGACCGGACGGTCGATCCCACCGTCTAGTCTAGCGTTCGCTCGTTACTCCAACGGTCCCGATCATGAGCCGCGATTTTCATCTGCCCGGCCGCTCGCCGGTGATCGCCGGCGAAGCCATGGCGGCCACCTCGCATCCGCTGGCGACGCTTGCGGCGATTGACGTGCTGCGCTTGGGCGGCAATTCGGTAGACGCAGCCGTAACGGCGATCGCCGTGCTGTGCGTGATCGAGCCGCACATGACCGGCATCGGCGGCGACTGCTTCGCCCTGATCGCCGAGGACGGCAAGCCGGTCTGGGGCTACAACGGCTGCGGCCGCTCCGGCGCCAAGGCTTCGACCGAGGCGCTGCTGGCGAAGGGACTGCGCGCGATCGAGCCGACCTCGGTGCACGCGGTCAACGTGCCGGGCGCGATCGAAGCCTGGAGCGAGATCCTCAAGGCTCACGGCACCTGGCCGCTCGATCGCGTGCTGGAGCCGGCCATCCACTACGCCGAGTATGGCTTCCCGGTCGCGGCGCGCGTGGCGTCGGATTGGAAGGCTCTTGTCGGCAAGCTCGGCAACAGTCCCGGCGCGACCAGGCACTACCTGTCCAATGGTCGCGCGCCGGAGGAAGGCGACATCGTAAAGTTACCGGCACTGGCGGCGACCCTGAAAGCAATCGCCAAGGATGGCCCCCGCGCATTTTACGAAGGGCCGATTGCGAAGGACATGGCGGCAACGCTTGCCGCGCTGGGCTCGGTGCTGACCGCCGAGGATTTCGCCAGGCATCGCGGCGAGGCGGTGACGCCGATCTCGACCAACTATCGGGGCATCGATCTGGTCGAGATTCCGCCGAACACCCAGGGGCTCACCGCGCTGGTGACGCTCAACATCCTCGAAAACTTCGAGATGCCGAAACTGGAACCGCTCGGGCCCGATCGTTTCCATTTGATGCTGGAGGCGGCGCGCATGGGCTTTGCCGTGCGCGACACCCACATCGCCGAACCCTCGCGCATGCGCGTGGAGACGGCGGCGCTCAACGACAAGGCGTTCGCCAAAAAGCTCGCGGCGAAGCTCGACCGCTCAAAGCGCATGCCGTTGCCTGCCGCCCCGACGCCGGGCAGCGATACTGTTTATCTGACCGTTGTCGATCGCGACCGCCGCGCAGTCTCCATCATCAACTCGCTCTACTCGGCATTCGGCAGCGCGATCTGCACCGAGAAGACCGGCATCATGTTCAACAACCGCGGCTCGGGCTTCGTGCTCAATCCCGGTCATCCGAACACGCTGGGCCCGAATCAGCGGCCGATGCACACCATCATCCCGGCGCTGGCGCTACGCGATGGTCGCTGCGACGTTACCTTCGGCGTGATGGGTGCGCACTACCAGCCGATGGGCCACGTGCAGATGGTGCTCAACCTCTACGACTACGGCATGGACATTCAGAGCGCGATCGATGCGCCACGCGCGTTCTTCGAGGGTGATGCCACCGTGATCGAGCGCGGCATGCCGGCCGCGACCGTCGAAGGGTTGAAGGCGCGGGGCCATCAGATCGTGGTCGCGCCGACACCGTGGGGCGGCGCGCAGGCAATTCGCATCGACTGGCGTCGCGGTGTGCTGATCGGTGGCTCCGAGCCGCGCAAGGATGGCTGCGCGCTTGGTTATTAAAGCGTGACCGGCTTCACGCGGATTTTTCGTTGAGCCTTTGCAGTCTTTCAACCGTGGCCCGATAGGCCGCGATGACTTCGGTTGGGTCGGCGCGACGCTTCTCGCGTGTTTGCGGAACCCGGCTGGCATTGGCAATCAATTGAGTGACGAACGAGGCGACGCGCTGGATTGGACGGTGAAGGTGCGTTTCAGGCGCAGCGGACCCAACGAGGACGAGCGCGCGGCTTGAAGATGGTAAATCGGTTCCTGCCAGCATCGCACGCTCCTGTTTCAACTCGGGACAACAACCGTCCCGCACATGAAACATCGCAAGCGCTATGCCAGGGCTTCGCCAAACAGCGCGGCGGCGATTTGCCGTTTGTTTAAGGGTTTTTCGCTAGCGTGATCCCTGGATTTGACGCCGCGGTGACCTATTCCAAGGAACGCGGCTTTCCCAAAAAGGTTCGACTGTGATCCAAAATCGAGATCAGGATCGGGACGACCCCACGCCCGACAGCCGCCCAGCCGTTTCTGCGCAGGCGGCCGATGTATTCGCTCGTCCGGACGTGTTTGCGAAACCCCAGGTGCCGGTGCTCGAGACTGCGCGCGATTCGCTGAGCGGGCCTGCCGACGAGTTGGCATTCGATCCGGCCGCGATCATGGCATCGATCGGCGAGACGCCCTACGAGTGGTCGATCGACAGCGACGTCCTGGCCTGGGGCGCCAATGCGACGCGGATGCTGATGGTCGGCAGTCTTGCCGCGATCTCGAGCGGGCGCAATTACGCCAAGCTGCTGGCGGCCGACGCACCAACCAGCCGCTTCGATGCGGTGATGAAATCATCGGCGCGTGACGAGGGCGCCGGCGTGCCCTATCAGGTGCAATACGCGCTGCATCCCGCCGGCGCCGAAAAAGCCCTCTGGATCGAGGACATCGGCCGCTGGTTCGCCGGCGCTGACGGCAAGCCCATACGGGCGCATGGCGTCGTTCGCGTTATCAACGAGCGCCACGATCAGGAGGAGCGGCTTACTTACCTGTCGCGGTTTGATGGGCTTACCGGCGAGATGAACCGCTTCCATCTCACCGAGGTGCTTGAGGCGACGTTCAAGCAGGCGGTGGCGCAGCGCAATTCCTGCGGCTTTATGCTGGTATCGGTCGACAATCTTGCGCGCCTCAACGAAGCCTACGGCTTCGAGGTTGCCGACGAGGCGATTGGTGCGGTGGCCAAGCGCCTGCGCACCAAGATGCGCGGCGGCGATCAGCTCGGCCGCTTCTCCGGCAACAAGTTCGGCGTCATTCTCAACAATTGTACGCCGGATGACATGGAGAAGGCCGCTGAGCGCCTGGTCGCGGGTGTGCGCGATGACGTCATTCGTACCGGCGCGGGTCCGGTCGCCGTTACGGTGACCGTCGGCGGCGTCACCGCACCCCGCCACGCCTCAAACGTGCAGGAACTGCTGGCGCGTGCGCAGGAGACGCTCGATCGCGCCAAGGCCAAGCGCCTGGGTTCGTATCAGGTCTATCGGCCCAATATCGAACGCGACGCGTTGCGCCGGGACAACGTGCGCGCGGCCGACGAGATCGTCACCGCGCTAAACGAACGGCGCATCCTGCTGGCGTTTGAGCCGGTGGTCGAAACCGTCTCGCGTCGGATAGCTTTTCATGAATGCCTGATGCGGATCCGCCGCGCCGACGGCGCACTGGTGCCGGCGAGCGAGGTGGTTCCGATCGCCGAGCGTCTCGGGCTCATTCGCCTGCTCGATCACCGCGTGCTTGAGTTGCTGGTGAGCGAGATGGCGGTGGTGCCTCACCTGCATGCCAGCGTCAACGTGGCGCCGGCCTCCACGACCGATCCGGACTGGTGGTCGACGCTCGGCGCGCTGCTTCGCGCCAATGCCGGCGTGGCGGAGCGGCTCACCGTCGAGATCACGGAATCGGCGGCGATCCACGACATCGACGACACCCGCGGTTTCGTATCCCGCGTGAAAGATCTCGGCTGCAAGATCGCAATCGACGATTTCGGCTCCGGCTACACGTCATTCCGAAACCTGCGCAAGCTCGGCGTCGATATCTTGAAAATCGACGGCGCCTTCGTGCAGAACTTGATGCGGGCCGGCGATGACCGCGCCTTCGTGCAGGCGCTCGTCGATCTGGCCAAGCGGCTCGGACTGAAGACCGTTGCCGAATGGGTGCAGGACGAGGCGTCGGCGCAGCTGCTCGCCGAGTGGGGCTGCGATTACCTGCAAGGCGCGCTGACCGGGCTCGCTGCAATTGAGCGGCCGTGGGGCGATGCGGCGCCGGTCGATCGCCGCAAGACCACGCGCATCTGAATATCGTTGTAGGGGCTATTTGTCCTTGTCGCCGATGCGTTCGATGCGCTTTTGCATCTCGTCGATCTGGCGCTTGAGGTCGTCGATGTCGCCGCCCGGGGCGGTGCCTCCTGCAACGGGCTTGGCGGCGTTGTCTGCGTCGGCCGGGGTCTCGCTAGCCTGACCCTGACGGGCGAACGGGGCAAACATCGAAAATGTGCGCTCGAACATCTCCATGTTCCGCCGCACCTGCTCCTCGATCGCGCCGAAGCCGCCCATGCCGAACGCCGTCGAGATCTGCTCGCGGAATTTTGTCTGCTCACGGGTGAGCGAGTTCGATCGACACTTCGAGATAGCGCGGCACCATCATCTGCATGCTGTCGCCGTAGAAGCGGATCAGTTGACGCAGGAAATTGATCGGAAGGAGGTTCTGGCCGCCCTCCTTGTTCTCTTGCTCGAAGATGATCTGCGTCAGCACCGAGCGGGTGATGTCCTCGTTGGTCTTGGCGTCGAAGACCACGAAATCCTCGCCGGCCTTCACCATGGAGGCGAGGTCCTCGAGCGTCACATAGGTGCTGGTGCCAGTGTTGTAGAGTCGCCGGTTGGCGTACTTCTTGATTGTGATCGGCTCATCGGATTTAGCCATGATGGACACGCTCGGCAATGATCTGTTTGAGCACGATGGTTGTGATGTCTTCGCCGGACTTGGCGTCGAGGGTGATGGGTTCGTCGATTCTTGCCATGCGCTTGTCGCTGCCCCCTGAAGCCGGCTCGGCCCGACTTTCGTCCCTTCAGCCAAAATAGGCGGTTTTTGCAGGGCGGGCCACCGTTTTGTGCAGTGCGCCACCTTGGCGGGCACCTTTCGCCGTACTATCAAAGAACCCACATATCACGAGGCTCGCCGGCCTTTCGCGCCCGCAGCAAAGCAGGGAGATTTCGCCATGAAAGACGATATCGTCATCGTCAGCGCGGCCCGCACACCGGTCGGCGCCTTCAACGGGTCGCTTTCGGGCCTGCCGGCGCATGAACTGGGCAAAGTCGCGATCCAGGAGGCGCTGAAGCGCGCCGGGGTCGAGGGCGGCCGCGTCTCCGAGGTCATCATGGGCCAGATCCTGACCGCCGGTCAGGGTCAGAACCCGGCCCGCCAGGCCTCGATCAGCGCCGGCATTCCGGTCGAAAGTCCGGCCTGGGGCGTCAACCAGCTCTGTGGCTCGGGGCTCCGCGCCGTCGCGCTCGGCTATCAGGCCATCCTCAATGGCGACAGCGACATCGTGGTTGCCGGCGGCCAGGAGTCGATGAGCCAGGCGCCGCACTGCCAGCATCTGCGCAACGGCGTGAAGATGGGCAACTTCGAGATGGTCGACACCATGATCAAGGACGGCCTGTGGGATGCCTTCAACGGCTACCACATGGGCACGACCGCCGAGAACGTCGCCAAGAAGTGGCAGATCACCCGCGCGCAGCAGGACGAGTTCGCGGTGAAGTCGCAGAACAAAGCCGAGGCGGCGATGAAGGCCGGCAAGTTCAAGGACGAGATCGCGTCGGTGACGATCAAGACCCGCAAGGGCGATACCGTGGTCGATACGGACGAATATCCGAAGGCTGGCGTCACGCTGGAGTCGATTGCCAAGCTGCGGCCGGCGTTCGACAAGGAAGGTTCGGTGACCGCGGCCAACGCGTCGGGCATCAACGACGGCGCGGCAGTGGTCGTGCTGATGAAGGCCTCCGAGGCGGCCAAGCTCGGCAAAACGCCGCTCGCCCGCATCGTGTCGTGGGCGCATGCCGGCGTCGATCCGGCGATCATGGGCACCGGTCCGATCCCGGCGTCGCGGGCGGCGCTGCAGAAGGCCGGCTGGAAGGCCGCGGACCTCGACCTGATCGAGGCCAATGAGGCGTTCGCCGCGCAGGCTTGTGCGGTCAACAAGGAGCTCGGCTGGGACACCGACAAGGTCAACGTCAACGGCGGCGCGATCGCCATCGGCCATCCGATCGGCGCGTCAGGCGCGCGCGTGCTGACGACGCTGCTCTACGAAATGGGCAAGCGCAATTCCAAGAAGGGTCTCGCCACGCTCTGCATCGGTGGCGGCATGGGCATCGCCATGTGCGTGGAGCGATAATCTTTCTACCGCACTGCATCAACGATACGACGGGCCACGGGAAACTCCCGTGGCCCTTTTGCATCGCCGTCTTTAAGCTGTAATTGCCGAGGGACTAGATAGAGACGATTGGGAGAAAGTGTATGGCTCGCGTAGCGGTGGTGACGGGCGGGACGCGCGGTATCGGTGCGGCCATTTCAAAGGCGCTGAAGGCGGCGGGCTACAAGGTCGCCGCGACCTACGCCGGCAACGACGAGGCGGCGCAGAAGTTCAAGGCCGAGACCGGCATCAACGTCTACAAGTGGGACGTGTCGTCGTTCGACGCCTGCGCCGCGGGCATCAAGCAGGTCGAGGCCGATCTTGGTCCGGTCGAAGTGCTCATCAACAACGCCGGCATCACCAAAGACGCCACGCTGCATCGCATGAAGCCCGAGCAGTGGACCGCGGTGATCAACACCAACCTCGGCTCGCTGTTCAACATGTGCCGCAACGTCATCGAGGGCATGCGCGAACGCAAGTTCGGCCGCATCGTCAACATCTCGTCGATCAACGGCCAGAAGGGCCAGCTCGGCCAGACCAACTATTCCGCCGCCAAGGCCGGCGAGATCGGCTTCACCAAGGCGCTGGCGCAGGAGAGCGCGCGCGCGGGCATCACCGTGAACGCCATCGCGCCGGGCTACATCAACACCGAGATGGTGCAGGCGGTGCCGAAGGACGTGCTGGAGAAGAACATCCTGCCGCTCATTCCGATCGGACGGCTGGGCGAGCCGGAGGAAATCGCGCGCTGCGTGGTGTTCCTGGTCTCCGACGAGGCAGGCCTGATCACCGGCTCGACGCTCTCGGCCAACGGCGGGCAGTATTTCGCTTAATACTCCCCGCTCAAAATGTAACGCCGCGCCCGCGAACCAGTGACCGGGCGGTCGGATCACGCCGTCGGCGGATAGCGATGCGATCTCCCGTTGAAGTCCTCGATCCGGGCGCAGCCTGCTTCGTCCCGCGACAAATAGTTCGGCCCGATCGGCGACTTGCCGTATCCGCCCGGGATGTCGAGCACGTAGGTGGGCTGGCACAGGCCGGACAGCCGTCCGCGCAGCGCCCGCATCAGGTCCTGGCCGTGCTCGATCGAGGTGCGCAGGTGCGACGTGCCCGGCGCGAGATCGCCATGGTGCAGGTAATACGGCTTGATGCGGCATTCGACCAGCGCCCGCATCAGCGCGCCGAGCGTCTGCGGATCGTCGTTGACGCCGGCGAGCAGCACCGACTGGCTCAGCATCGGGATGCCGGCGTCGACCAGCCGCGCGCAGGCCTCGCGCGCGGCCTCGGTCAGTTCGCGCGCATGGTTGGCGTGCAGCACCACATAGGTCGCCTTGCCTTTGGCTTTGAGCGCCCGCACGAGCTCCGGCGTGATGCGGGCGGGGTCGGCAGCCGGCACGCGGCTGTGCACGCGGATCACCTTGACGTGCGCGATCGCCGTGAGCCGCGACATCACCTGCTTGAGGCGCCGCGCGGAGAGCACCAGCGGATCGCCGCCGGTCAGCACGACCTCCCAAATCTCCGGATGCGCCGCGATGTAGCCGAGCGCGCCGTCGAGCTGCTTCGGAGTCAGCGGTGCGGCGGCGGGGCCGATCATCTCGCGGCGGAAGCAGAAGCGGCAATACACCGCGCAAACGTGCGTGAGCTTGAGCAGCACCCGGTCGGGATAGCGGTGCACGACGCCCTCGACCGGGCTGTGCGCATCGTCGCCGATCGGGTCGGCGCGTTCCTCCGGCCGAGTTTCAAGCTCGGCCGCATCGGGCACGAACTGCCGCGCCATCGGATCGTTCGGGTCGGTGCGGTCGATCAGCTCCGCCATGGCCGGCGTGATGGCGACGGCATATTGCGCGGCGACCTTTTCCAGCGCGGCGCGTTTCTCGGCGAGCGTCAGGCCGGCCTCTTCAAGATCGGACAAATGGCGGAGTGTTTTCGGGGCGGCGTTCATGGCGCAGGCCTTGGATACAGAATCAGTTCGAGAATCCGATGGCGTTGACCATCTTGCCCCAGCTCGCCACCTCGCTCTTGAAGTAGTCACTCGTCTCGGCGACATTTTTGACCACCGGGTCGAAGCCGGCCTTGGCGATCTTGTCGAGCGAGTCGGGTTCCTTCATCAACGCGTTGATCTCGGTGTTGAGCTTTTGCACGACCGCATCGGGCGTCTTGGCCGGGGCGAAGAAGCCGACCCAGGACTGCGAATAGACATTCGGATAACCCATTTCGCCGTAGGTCGGCACGTCCGGGATCGCCGAATTGCGCTTGTCACTGGCCACGCCGATGCCGCGCAGCGCGCCGCCGCGGATGTGCGGCGTCACCGGCGGCAGCGTCAGCACCAGCGAGTCGACATGATTGCCGAGCGTCGCGGTGATCGCCGGCGCGCCGCCCTGGAACGGTACGTGCACGTAGTTCACCTTGGCGACCTCCTTGAAGAAATACTCCGCGCCGATCTGCGGGCCGGTGCCGACGCCGGCGCTGCCGTAGGTGAAGCTTTTGGTCTTGGCGTTGGCGATGAACTCTTTGAGGTCCTTGGCGGGATTGCTGGGGTGGATGGCGATCACGTCCGGGCTGATGGCGACGATGGCGACCGGCCGGATGTCGTCCATCTCGAAGCCGCGGTTCTTGGAGGCGGTCATGTTGACGGCGAGGCCCGTGGTGGTCGCCAGCAGCGTGTAGCCGTCCGGAGCTGCCGTGAAGACCGTCTTGGCCGCGATGTTGCCGCCGGCGCCGCCGCGATTCTCGACAACCACGCTTTGCTTGAGGCGGGCTTCGAGCTTGGTCGAAACCAGCCGCGCGATGATGTCGGCGAGACCGCCGGCCGGGAAGGCGACCAGGACGGTGACGTTCTGCGACGGATAGGTTTGCGCGAGCGAGGGCTGCGCAAGAGCGATCGCCACGACGGACACCGACGATCAGCGCCTGGAGTTTCAGCATGGTGTTCTCCTTCAACATTGTTTGCACCCTAGTGCGCGCTGATCGCGAGCGTCAATGCGACGCATTACCTGTCGTCGCCGGCCACCGGGGCCCATAACACCTGCTCGATCCGCGTGGCTCCGGTCGCCAGCATCACCAGCCGGTCGAAGCCAAGCGCGATGCCGCTACTGGGTGGCATGGCGGCAAGTGCGGCAAGAAAGTCTTCGTCGATTGGGTATTGCTCGCCGTAGCGGCGCTGCCGCTCCGCCATTGCGTCCTGGAAACGGCGGCGCTGCTCGGCCGCGTCGGTGATCTCGGCAAAGCCGTTGGCGAGCTCGACGCCGCAGGCATAGAGCTCGAAACGCTGCGCGAGGCGCGGGTCGGCTGAGCGCCTGCGCCCACGCCGCCTCGGGCAACGGGTATTGGTCGAGCAAGGTCGGTCGGCCGAAGCCCAACTGCGGCTCGATCCGCTCGACCAGCACGCGGCTGAACACGTCCGACCAGTTGTCGTCGTCCGCAACTTGAACACCGGCGCCGCGCGCCGCAGTGGCAAGCTTCTCGCGGTCGCCCGCGTCGCCATCGAGCGTTGCCAGCAGATCGATGCCGGTCAACGTCGTGAACGCGTCAGCGACGGTCAGGCGTTCTGGCGCCGCATAAGGATCGGCGGTGCGGTCCTTCCATTGCAGTTGCAGGGAGCCGGCCGCCTTGGCCGCTTCCACCAGGATGGCGGCGCAATCTGCCATCAGCGCCTCGTAGGGTTCGTTGGTCCGGTACCACTCCAGCATGGTGAACTCGGGATGATGCAACGGACCGCGTTCGCGATTGCGATAGACATGCGAGAGGCTGAACACCCGCGACTCCCCCGCGGCCAGGAGCTTCTTGCAGGTGAACTCCGGCGAGGTGTGCAGATACATCGGCGCGTGGCCGCCGCCCGGCGTGGTCAGTTCGGTCGCGAAGGCGTGCAAATGGACTTCGTTGCCGGGGGACACCTGGAGCGCCGGGGTCTCGACCTCCAGAAAGCCACGACGCCGGAACCACTCCCGCAGCGCCGACAGGATGCGGCCGCGCGCCAGCAGGAACGGCCGCCGGTCGGCGTAGGCATTGCGGTCCCACCAGGGGGAGGGGTCGGTCATTAGGCCTCGTCAGGAATGCGAAAAGGGCTGGCGAACCCGGCTGAGTTGAGTATGGTTCGGCCCGAAATCACGGGGTCCGGCCCTGAAAACCAAAAAGGAATAGCATCTGTGAAGGTCATCGCCAGTTCGCTCCGCAAGGGCAACGTCTTGGATATCGACGGCAAGCTCTACGTCGTCATGAATGCAGAGAGCTTCCATCCCGGCAAGGGCACGCCGACCACCCAGGTCGACATGCGCCGGATCAGCGACGGCGTGAAAACTCAGCAGCGCTACAAGACCACCGAGCAGGTCGAGCGCGCCCATGTCGAGGACCGGGAGCATCAGTTCCTCTACAACGACGCCGAAGGCTTTCATTTCATGAGTTCGGAAAACTACGACCAGATCACCCTGCAGGCCGATCTGATCGGCGACCAGGCCGCCTATCTGCAGCCGGAAATGAAGGTGATGCTCAGCGTGCACGAGGGCAATGCGGTGGCGATCGTGCTGCCGCAGAAGGTGACGCTGGAGATCGTGGAGACCGAGCCGGTCACCAAGGGCCAGACCGCGTCGTCGTCCTACAAGCCCGCCATGCTGTCGAATGGCGTGCGCACCAACATTCCGCCGTTCATCGGCCCCGGCACCCGCGTCGTGGTGATGACCGAGGACGGCTCCTACGTCGAGCGCGCCAAGGAATAATTCGCGCCTTCAGAATTTATTCTTCCGCGCCCTGATCTCGGCGAACACTTCGGCGGCTGGCTTGCCGGCAAGGCCGACGGCGGCGGCGACCGCCGGTATGTCAGCGCGCAGGAACGGGTTGGCGGCCTTCTCTTCGTCGATCGTGGTCGGGATGGTCCATTGGCCGTCGGCGATCTGCTTTGCTGCTTCCGCGGCGCGGGCCTTCAGCGCCGCGTTGTCCGGCTCGACGGTCTGGGCGAATTTGATGTTCGCCAGCGTGTATTCATGGCCGCAATAGACCCGCGTATCGCCCGGTAGATCGCGAAGCTTCTTCAGCGACGCCCACATCATCTCGGGCGTGCCCTCGATGACGCGGCCGCAGCCGATCGAGAACAGCGTGTCGCCGGCAAATGCCAGCTTGTCGTCATGAAACCAGAACGTGATGTGCCCTGAAGTGTGGCCGGGCGTCTCGATCACGTTGGCAGCGAGTTTGCCGACGCTGACCTTGTCGCCCTCGCTCACCGTCTCGTCGACCAGCGGGATCTTGCCGGCCTCGGCCTTGGGCGCCACCACGCGGCAATTGTATTTCTTTTTCAGCTCGGCGATGCCGCCGGTGTGATCGGCGTGGTGATGCGTCACCAGGATGTCGGTGAGCTTCCATCCGGTCGCCTTCAGCGCCGCCTCGACCGGCGCTGCTTCAGGCGCATCGATGGCGGCGGTCGCCCCGCTGGCGGGGTCGTGAATGAGCACGCCGTAATTGTCCTTCAGGCAGGCGAACAGCTTGATCTCGGCGGACATGTTGAATCCTCGTTGGATTTTCCTGAGCGTAACATAACCAAACCCCCATCTTGAACGCCCGAATTCGTCAGTCGTTCATGGTACAATTCCACCATGTCCATCGACGTCGTCGATTTGCGCGATTTCTACTCCAACCGGCTCGGCGCGGTGGCCCGCCATTTCGTCGGCCGCGGCGTGCGCCGCCGCTGGATCGACACACGCGGATTGCGCGTCCTCGGCATCGGCTACGCCACGCCCTATCTCGGGCTGTTCCGCGAGGAGGCCGAACGTTGCCTGGCTTTCATGCCCGCGGCCCAGGGCGTGGTGAAGTGGCCGACCGCGCGGCCCGCCCTCTCGGCCCTGGTCGACGAGTTCGAGCTGCCGCTGCCGGACGCGGCGGTCGATCGCGTGCTGCTGGTGCATGCGCTGGAAATGTCGAACGATCCCACCGCGCTGCTGCGGGAAATCTGGCGGGTGCTAGCCTCCGGCGGGCAATTGCTTGCCGTCGTGCCGAACCGGCGCGGATTGTGGGCGCGCATGGACACCACGCCGTTCGGTCACGGTCGGCCCTATTCGCGCTCGCAGATCACGCATCTCCTGCGCGAGGCCTGGTTCACGCCGGTGGACTGGAGCGAGGCGCTATACGTGCCGCCGATCCAGCGCGGCTGGTTTCTGCGCTCGGCGGTGGCTTGGGAGCGAGCTGGCGCCACCATCTCGGCGCCGTTCGCCGGCGTGCATATCGTCGAGGCGACCAAGCAGGTCTATCGGGCCATTCCGGCTAAGCGCGAGAAGCGGCGTCTGGTGCCGGCGCTGGAGCCGGTGCTGGCGCCGTCGGCCGGCGGCGCGGCACGGCAGGGCCCAATAAGCAAAAGGGCCAGGCGAAGCCTGGCCCTTTGCAATATTAAAAACTCCGGTCGCCTTCAGGTGTTGCCCGGTGCGTCGGGGCCGTCGTCGCCATGGAATTCCTGCGGCATATTCGGCAGATCCGGCCGCGTGCCGCCAGGGCCACCCGGGCCGCGATGACGCCGCCGGCGGTGACGCGGATAGCGGTCGCCGCCCTGGTTGTCGTAGCCGTTCGTCTCGGGGGCTTGCGCGTTCTGCTGCGGCTGCGAGCCGGTGATGAAGGACGGCAGTTGGCCGGCATCGGTGGCCGCGGCAGCCGGCTGCGGCGGCTGCTGTTGCTGTGGCGGCGGGCTATAAGGCTGGTGCTGCTGCGGCTGATGCTGCGGGCGGCTTTGATAATGATTCGAATTCGGCTGCTGGCCGCCGTAAGGCTGCGGCTGTTCGCGCGGCGGATAAGGCGGTTGTTGGTTGTTGGTGTAGTTCTGCGAACTGTTGAAATTCTGAGGCTGCTGGTTGCCGAAATTCGGCTGACCCTGCGGGGGCTGGCCCTGCATCGGCTGCCCCTGTCCGGGCTGACCGCCACCGTCTTCGCTGCCTTCGAAGGCTTCGTCACGAATCTCGCCCGGCGCCGGCGGTGCCTGGTAGTAGGGATTCTGCGCCCGGAACTGCTCCTGCGCCGTCGCGATCATGCGCAGATAGTGCTCGGCGTGCTGGAAGTGGTTCTCCGCGGTGACCGGATCGCCGGAGCCTTGGGCGTCGCGAGCCAACTGCAGATACTTCTCGGCGATGTGATGCGCCGTGCCGCGGATCTTCACCTCCGGGCCGTTCAATTCGTAGACCCGCGTCAGCGGATTGTGATGGTGTCCGCCACCACCGCCGCCGCCCCCGCCACCACCGCTGTGATGGCTTTTATGATTGCGATTACGTCCCCGCATGCGCTTGTTCTGACCGTTTCTCATGGCTCGCCTGTCGCCGACTCCTGTTTGCGGCGGTTGTTGCCCCGCCGGTTCGTTCACCCAACTTCAAACCGCACTTTCCAGCGGGCCGCGCTTGTCGGCTCGGACGATCCAGCCGGCACGCGACCTTCACCCTTGATATTCGGACCCTGATATTCGTTCGTTGGCCATTATGGTTGCGTTGGCCGCAACAACCCCTCAACCGCGATCCTGCCGCGGCGGCGCTTGTCTCTCACCATGCGAGTCGTTGCCGTTAATGCGTCGTAAATCCGATGCGCGTTCGACCGCTAACTTTGCAGACCCGAATTCGGCGATCCCGTTTGCCGTCTGACCCGGCTCTTCATCCGGTCCACTGCCTGCCTCGCCGAGCGTTCCGCTCCGGGCCTTGAGCAATGCGACCTTCGGGTCGATTCCGTACCTGGAAGGTAGTCTGTCTGTGGTGACATTCCAAGTGCTTTTTTGCCTATCCGCAATGTTCAGCGGTCATGGCGTCATTGTGGCAACACGCGCTTGCAACGCACGCGGGATGCCCGAAAGATCGGGGCGCGCCGGCGAGGGTGCAAGCCCCGCCGCGCGGAACAACGTGGCAACCGCCGGTTCCTGGCCGATGCCAAGCTCGACCACCAGATCGCCGTTAGGCTTAAGCAATCCCGGCGCCTGTCCCGCAATGGTGCGATAGCAGTCGAGGCCATCGGCGCCGCCATCGAGCGCGCGGCGCGGATCGTGCCGCACCTCGGGAGAAAGCGTGTCGATGTCGGCGCTCGCAATATAGGGCGGGTTGCTGACCACAAGATCGAAGATGCCGGTGAGCGCGGCGCCGAAATCGCAGATGGCGAATTCCGTCCGCGCGGCAATGCCGAGGCGGTCGGCGTTGCCGCGTGCGGCGGCAAGCGCCTCGCGGCTCACGTCGGTGCCGATGCCGGCGGCATTCGGCAGTTCGGTGAGCAGCGCGATCAACAATGCGCCCGACCCGGTGCCGAGATCGGCGATCCGCAACGCGCGGGTGCGCGGACCGGCGCTGTCGATCGCCGCCAGCGCCGCCTCAACCACGGTCTCGGTCTCCGGCCGCGGTACCAGGGTGGCGTCGTTGAGCCGGAGCGGCAGGCCCCAGAATTCCTTGACGCCGAGGATGCGGGCGACCGGCTCACGCTCGAGCCGCCGCGTGGCGAGCGCCGCCAATGCGTGCGCCGCGTTGCCGCCGAGGCTGCGCCCGCTGTCGATCGTCAGTCCGGTATGGTCGAGGCCGAGCGCATGACCGACCAGCAGCCGCGCGTCGAGCTCCGGAGAATCCAGTTCGGCCTGGCGAAAGGCCTCGGTCAGCGCGCGGCGCGCCTGCGCGACGGTCATGCCCGGCGCGAACAATTCCTGCGTAAGCGCCGGCATCAATTGCCTTCGGCCGCCAGCAACTCGGCCTGATGCTCGGTGATCAGCGCGTCGATGATCTCGCCCAGCGCCTCGCCCTCCATCACCTTGGGCAGATTGTAGAGCGTCAGATTGATGCGGTGATCGGTGACGCGTCCCTGCGGGAAGTTATAGGTGCGGATCCGCTCGGAGCGGTCGCCCGAGCCGATCTGATCCTTGCGCTCGGCGGCACGGGCCTTGTCAATTCTGGTCTTCTCGGCGTCATAGAGCTTGGCGCGCAGCATCGCCATCGCCTTGGCGCGGTTCTTGTGCTGCGAGCGCTCCTCCTGCACCATCACGACGATGCCGCTTGGCATATGGGTGATGCGGATCGCCGATTCGGTTTTGTTGACGTGCTGGCCGCCGGCGCCCTGGGACCGCATGGTGTCGATCTTGAGATCGTCGGGCTTGATCTCGATATCGACGTCCTCGACCTCGGGCAGCACCGCGACGGTGGCGGCCGAGGTGTGGACGCGCCCTTGGGCCTCGGTGTCGGGCACGCGCTGAACGCGATGCACACCGGACTCGAACTTCAGCCGGGCAAATGGCCCGCGGCCCTTGATCTCGGCGACGATTTCCTTGAACCCGCCTTTGGTGCCCTCGGTGAGCGAAAGGATTTCGGTGGTCCAGCCCTGCCGCGCGGCAAACCGCTCGTACATGCGGAACAGGTCGCCGGCGAACAGCGAGGCCTCGTCGCCGCCGGTGCCGGCGCGGATTTCGACGATGACGTTGCGCTCGTCCATCGCGTCCTTGGGCAGCAGCGCCAGCCGCAGCTCCTCGACGATCCGCTCGCGCTTGTCCACCAGCACCCGCCGCTCGTCGTCGGCCATCTCGCGCATCGCGGCTTCGGTCTTGGGATCGGCGATCAGCGCTTCCAGTTCGGCAAGCTCGCTTGCGACCTCGCGGTAGGCCTTGATCTTGGCCACCACCGGGTCGATCTCGGCGAACTCGCGCGACAGCTTGACGAACTGCTCCGGCGGCAATTGGCGCGACAGCTCGGCCTCCACCACCGAATGGCGGGTGAGCAGCGTGTCGAGCTTTCCTTCCGGCAGCGTCGTCACAACTGCAGCCCTTCGGCCGCGGCGAAGGCTTCGAGCTTCTCCCGGATGGTGCCGTCCAGCGGTGGCGTCTCGACCAGGGGGCGCAGCAGCGCTTCGGCCTTGCGCGGCGTCGAGGTCGATCAGCATCGCCTTGACGGCGCCGAGCGCCGACGGCGTCAGCGACATGGCGCGGAAGCCGAGCCCGATCAGCGCCAGCGCGCCGATCGGCTTGGAGGCCAGTTCGCCGCACAGGGCGACCGGCTTGCCGCCGGCTTTGGCCTTGTCGACAATCATCATCAATGCGCGGAGCACCGGCGGCGACAGCGGATCGAAGCGGTCGGCGACGCGTTTATTGCCGCGGTCCGCCGCGAACAGGAACTGCACCAGATCGTTGGAGCCGACCGAAAGGAAATCCACCCGCGGGATCAGCGCGTCGAGCTGGAACAACAGCGACGGCACCTCGACCATGGCGCCGACCTCGACACGATCCGGCAGCTTGTGGCGGCGGCGGCGCAGCGACGTCAATTCGCGCTCGATCAGCTCCTTGGCCTCGTCGAATTCGGCGCAGGTCGCGACCATCGGGAACATGACCTTCAACTCGCGCCCGGCGGCGGCTTGCAGCAGAGCGCGGATTTGGCTGCGCATCAGGCCGGGCCGGTCGAGCCCGAGGCGAATCGCGCGCCAGCCCAGCGCGGGGTTCTCCTCGGCCTCGTGCCGCATGTAGGGCAGGATCTTATCGCCGCCGATGTCGAGCGTGCGGAACGTCACCGGCTTGTCGTCCGCGGCGTCGAGCACCGAACGGTACAGCGAAAGCTGATCGCTGATGCGCGGCATCTCGGTCGCGATCATGAACTGCAATTCGGTGCGGAACAGGCCGATGCCGCTGGCGCCGGTCTCGGCGATGTGGGGCAGATCGACCAGCAGGCCGGCGTTGATCATCAGCGCGACCGGCTGGCCATCCTTGGTGACGCTCGGCCTGTCGCGCAGCGCACGGTATTGCGCCTGGCGGCGGGCGCGCAGCTTTACGCGCTCGGCATAGGCGATTTCGATGTCGGCCGCCGGCCGCAAATGAACGTCGCCGGTCGAGCCGTCGACGATGACGGCATCGCCGGATTCGGCGATGCCGGCGATGTTGTCGATCTCGCCCACCGCGGCGATGCCGAGCGCGCGCGCCACGATGGCGACATGCGAGGTCGGGCCGCCTTCCTCCAGGATCAGGCCGCGGAGCTTCCGGCGGTCGTAGTCGAGCAGCGCCGCGGGCCCCATCGAGCGGGCGACCAGAATGGCATTGTCCGGCAATTGCTCGCGCGGCGGCGCATGGTCCTGGCCCATGAGCTGGCGCATCAGCCGGTTGCCGAGATCGTCGAGGTCGTGCAGCCGCTCGCGGATGTAGGGATCGGTGACGCGCAGCATGCGGGCGCGGTTGTCGGACTGCACGCGCTCGACGCCGGCTTCGGCGGTGAGGCCGGTGCCGACCGCTTCGCGGAGGCGATGCAGCCAGCCCTGGTCGTGGGCGAAGCTGCGGTAGGCGTCGAGCACTTCGCGGTGCTCGCCGCTGTCGGCGACGTCGCGGCGCTCCAGCATGAGGTCGAGATCGGCGCGCAGCGCGACGATCGAATCGTCGAGGCGCTTCAATTCCTTCTGCACGTCGTCGGCGATGACGTTCTTCACGGTGACGCGCGGCTCGTGCAGCACCACATGGCCGAGCGCGATGCCCTCGGCGAGCGCCGCGCCGGTGAGATGCAGCCGCGGCTTGATCGCGGGTTCGGCGCCGGGCTGGGCGAGCGACAACAGCTCGCCCGAGGCGATCATCTCCGCCAGCACCATGGCGGTGGTCTGCAGCGCCTCCTCTTCCTCCTCGGAATAGGCGCGGCTGGCCCGGTTCTGCACCACCAGCACGCCGAGCGTGTTGCCGGCGCGGAGCACCGGCACGCCGAGGAATGAATGGTAGATTTCTTCGCCGGTTTCCGGTCGGAACGAGAAGGCCGGGTGGGTCTGCGCCTCGGACAGGTTGATCGGATTGGCCTCGCTGGCCACCAGGCCGACCAGGCCTTCGTCCTGCCGCATCACGGTATGGTGGACCGCTTCGCGCTTGAGGCCTTCGGTGGCGTACAGCTCGAGCGTGCCGTCGACCCGCAACACGTAGACGGAGCAGACCTCCGCCACCATGTTGGCGGCAATCAGCACGACAATCTTGTCGAGGCGTTCCTGCGCGCTGACCGGTTCCGCCATCACCTCGCGGAGCCGGCGCAACAGCACGCGCGGACCGCCGAGCGCGCCAGGCATGGCAAACTTCCTCAGGGCCGCATTGGTCCAAGGGCTATAGCGAATGGGCTATGCAAGCTGCAAGCCAAAGCGCTTCTAAATGCCTGATGCGACGGGATCGTTACCAGGCCGAGCTTGCCGAGATGCGGCCGCAGGCTGCCCGAAACGCTTCGGTTGCGACCGCACTGCGATAGAGGTCGCGGATCGTCGAGTTGGGGGCGAGTTGGAGAAGATTCGCCCAAAGCGGCAGCGCGGGAGTGCCGAACAGCCGCTGGTGGGCAGCGGCGATATCGGAAGGCTGCGCCGCCCGGTCCGGATCGGCCGGATCAAGGCCGTTGATGAGTCGTTCGGCGATCGAATCAAGGGACATCAGCGGCAGCCGCACCATGTCGGCTCCGGCGAGCAGCCGGGCGAGGCCATGATCGGGGTGCGAGGCATCGTCGAGCGCGGGCTTGAACTGCCCGAATGGGATGACGCCTGCAAACGAGGACGGCGCCGCGTTCAGGCGTTCAGCCAGGGCAGTGTGCTCCTCGGCGACGTAGTAGCGGTTGAGACTGTCGAAATAGGCGAAGCGATAGTCTTGCGCCGTCAGCAGCGGCTCCCAGGCCTCCCAGGCCGGGGCCATCGTTACCGGCGCCAGCGCCTCCAGCACGACGACCTTGGGCCGGAATCGCCGCCAGTCGCCGCCAAGCAGCACCTCGCGCTCGGCGCCTTCCACGTCGATCTTGAGGAAATCGATGGCCGCCGGGGCGTGCTGCTCGCATAGCGCTCGCAAGGTCGTGACCGGCATTGTCATCGCCTGCGAGCTTTTGCCGAACTCGCTCTGGGCTTTCAGCGCGTGGCCTTCCACCGTGGTCGAGAGGCCATGAAAATCCTCGACGAGGTAATAGGTCGTCTCGCCGGGCTTTCCCCCGACCAGCGACTGATTGCGGCTGTCGCGCGGCCGCACCGCCTCGCTCAATTGCGCCAGCCAGGGATTGGGCTCGACCGTGATGCCGCTCCAGCCGCGCAGATAAAATGTGAATGATACGTTGTCGTAGACCGGATGGCCGCCGCCGATGTCGATATAGAAACCGCCCGCCTGCTCGCCGAACACGCGCAGCAGGTGCATGTCCTCGTAGCGCTGCGCGTAGGAAATGATTGGGGCCATCGCCCTATTTGTCGAGCCCGTAAAGCGAATGCAGCGTCCGCACCGCAAGCTCCGTGTATGCGGCGTCGATCAGCACCGAGAACTTGATCTCGGACGTGGTGATGGCCCGGATGTTGACGCCGCGGCCGGCCAGCGCCTTGAAGGCGTCGGCGGCGACGCCGGCGTGGCTCCGCATACCGATGCCGATCACCGACACCTTGGCGACGTCGATCGAGCCGTCGATATGGTCGAAACCGATCGCGATCTTGGACTTGTTCAGCACATCCACCGAGCGCTGGTAGTCGGCGGCCGGCACCGTAAACGTCAGGTCGGTGGTCGCGCCGTCGGCGGAGACGTTCTGCACGATCATATCGACGTTGATACTGGCTTCCGCGAGCGGGCCGAAGATGGCGGCGGCGATGCCCGGCTTGTCCGGCACGTGACGCACCGAAATCTGCGCCTCGTCCTTGGAGAAGGCGATGCCGGTGACGGTCTGCTGTTCCACGATATCCTCCTCGTCGCAAATCAGCGTGCCCGGCGGCGTGCCGTGCGGGTCGATGTCCTCGGGCCTGTCGAAGCTCGAGCGCACGAAGATTTTCACCTTGTGCAGCATGCCGAGCTCGACCGAGCGCACCTGCAGCACCTTGGCGCCGAGCGACGCAAACTCCAGCATTTCTTCGAACGCGATCTTATCCATCCGTTTGGCGCGCGGCACCATGCGCGGGTCGGTGGTGTAGACGCCATCGACGTCGGTGTAGATGTCGCAGCGGTCGGCCTGGATTGCGGCGGCGATCGCCACTGCCGAGGTGTCGGAGCCGCCGCGGCCGAGCGTGGTGATGCGGCCGGTGTCCTTGTGGATGCCCTGGAAGCCGCTGATGACGGCGACCTCCTTGCGCTCCTTGAAGCGCTTGATCAGCTCGGCGCCGTTGATGTCGAGAATGCGCGCCGAGCCGTGCGCGTTGCTGGTCAGGATCGGCAGTTGCCAGCCCTGCCAGGAGCGGGCGTTGATGCCGATGCCTTCGAGCGTGATCGCAAGCAGTCCCGCGGTGACCTGCTCGCCGGAGGCGACCACAGCGTCGTACTCGCGGGCGTCATGCAGGGGCGAAGCGGCCCGGCACCAGCCGGCTAGCTGGTTGGTCGCGCCGGACATCGCCGACACCACCACGGCGACCTCATGGCCGGCATCGACCTCGCGCTTGACGTGATGCGCGACATTGCGGATGCGGTCGATGTCGGCGACCGACGTTCCACCGAACTTCATCACAAGCCGAGCCATGGTTTACCGACGCGTCCCCGCAGCACTCGATGCCGGCGGCGCAATCCCGCTGGAGCGCCGGCCAAAAAGGCGCGTATACATACCGGCGGGGTCGGGGGGCTGCAACCGCGGCGCCCCATTAACCATCCGAGAGCAGCAATGGCCCAAAAGCCGCAGCGTCAGAGCGCCCCAAGCACAGTGGATCCGGCCGAGGTCGAGCGTTTTTCCGCGCTCGCCGCCGAATGGTGGAACCCGCGCGGCAAGATGGCTCCGCTGCACAAGTTCAATCCGGTGCGCATCGGCTATATCCGCGACCAGGTCGCCGTCCGCTTCGCGCGTGATGCCAAGCGGCTCGATTCGATGAAGGGGCTGCGCATCCTCGACATCGGCTGCGGCGGCGGAATTTTGTCCGAGCCGCTGGCCCGGCTCGGCGCCGAGATGGTGGGCGTCGACCCGTCCGACACCAACATCGCAGCGGCGAACGAGCATGCAGCGCAATCCGAGCTGGCGATCGACTTCCGCTGCACCACGGCGGAAGAGCTGGCCGAGGCCGGCGAGGAATTCGACATCGTGCTGGCGATGGAGGTGGTCGAGCATGTCGCCGACGTGCCGTTGTTCGTGCAAAGCTGTGCCGCGATGGTGAGGCCTGGTGGGCTGATGATCGCTGCCACGCTGAACCGCACACTAAAAAGCTTCGCGCTTGCCATCGTCGGTGCCGAATACATCCTGCGCTGGCTTCCGGTCGGCAGCCATCGCTGGGACAAGTTCGTCACGCCGAACGAGTTGGAGATCGCCATGGAGCAGGGCGGCCTGCGGGTGACCGGCAGCCAGGGCGTGATCTACAACATCCTCGCCGATCGCTGGCAGCTTTCCAACGACATGGACGTGAACTACATGCTGGTGGCGGAGAAGGCCTAAGTGATCGCCGCAGGCTTTCTTTGGATTCCCTTCACGTTGCTCGCCGCCGCCGGCCAGACCGCGCGCAACGCCATGCAGCGCGAACTGACGGCGAAGCTCGGCACCGTCGGTGCGACGCACGTCCGCTTCCTGTTCGGTTTTCCGTTCGCCCTGGTTTTTCTTGGCCGGCGTTTTCATCGCGACCGGTCTGCCGATGCCTGCGCTGCCGTGGATGTTCTGGCCCTGGGCTGTTGTCGGAGCCGGCGCGCAAATCCTCGCCACCGCGCTGATGCTCGCCACCATGAACGACCGTTCGTTCGTGGTCACCATCGCCTACATCAAGACCGAGGCGATTCAGGCGGCGATTTTCGGCCTGATCTTCCTGGGCGATCCGCTGACCATCGGAATGGTCGTCGCCATCCTCGTCGCGACGGCGGGCGTCGTCACCATGTCGCTCAAGGGCAAGGGCGCGATGGAAGGTGGCTACCGTCCGGTTGCGTTGGGGCTGTTCTCCGGTGCGGTGTTCGCGATTTCGGCGGTCGGCTACCGCGGCGCGATCCTTTCGCTCGGGCTGCCGAGCTTTCTGCTGGCCGCGACGCTGACGTTGACCATCGGCCTGATCCTTCAGGCCGGCCTGCTGACGCTTTATCTCGCGCTGCGAGACCGCGCCGTGCTGACGGCCATCGCTAGAGCCTGGCGGCCTTCGCTCTTTGCAGGCTTCATGGGCGCGACGGCGTCGGAGTTCTGGTTCCTCGCCTTTGCGCTCACGAGTGTCGCCAACGTACGGACGCTGGCGCTGGTCGAAGTTTTGTTCGCCCAGGCCATCACAATCTTTGCGTTCAAGCAGGCGACGACGAAACGCGACGCGCTCGGCATCACCCTTATCGTGGCCGGTGTCCTGCTGTTGATCTGGGTGCAGTAAGCTAGTTGCGCTCTTCGGGCAGCACCGGAAGCGGGTGGAGTTCCACGCCTTCTTCGAGCAGTTCTTTCGCCTCCTGCGGCGAGGCCTCCCCGTAGATCGATCGGTGTTCGGATTCCCCATAGTGCATCTTGCGTGCCTCCTCGGGGAATTTGGCGCCGACATTGTCGGCGTTCTTGGTGAGGTGGTCGCGCAATTCCTTGAGCTTGGCGCGGAACTCGTGCTCCTGCGGCGATATCATTGCGACCGGCGTTTTGTTTTCAACCGGGACGGGTGCTTCGGCCGTCGGCGCGCTCTCCGCCATCGGCACGTGCACTTCTTTCTTCGTGCTGCGGCCGAGCGCCGGCGCCATCAGCGCTTTCTCGATCTCAGCCGAGCCGCAGGCCGGACAGGTCACCAGGCCGCGCTTGGCCTGCTTGTCGTAGTCGGCCGAATTTTTAAACCAGATCTCGAAGTCGTGCTTGCGTTCGCAGATCAGCGAATAGCGGATCATGCCGGACTCCGCACGGAGCGAAGATGCGCCGGCTCAGCCAGCGGCTCGATCACCTCGAAGCGGCGGCCGTGCTGCAGCGACGGCACGCGGGCGCGGGCGTCGGCGACCGCGGCCGGATCGATCTCCGCCATCACCACGCCCGGCTCGGTGCCGCCTTCGGCGACGATGCGGCCCCACGGATCAATCACCAGCGAATGGCCGAACGTCTCGCGGCCATTCTCGTGTTTGCCGGCCTGCGCCGCCGCAAAAACGTAGCAGCCGTTTTCGATGGCGCGGGCGCGCATCAGCACGTGCCAATGCGCCTCGCCGGTCTGCTGGGTGAAGGCCGAGGGAATGGCGAGGAAGGACGCGCCGGCCTCCGCGAGCGCCCGGTAGAGCGCCGGGAAGCGCAGATCGTAGCAGACGGTCAGGCCGAGCCGGCCCCATGGCAGGTCATGCAGCACGGCGAGCTCGCCGGGGCGGTAGCTCCGCGACTCGCGATAGCTCTCGCCATTGGCGAGATCGACATCGAACATGTGGATCTTGTCGTAGCGCGCGACGATCTCGCCGCGCGGGTCGATCAGGAAGCCGCGGTTGGCCGCCTTGTCGACAGTGGCCTTCACCGCCAGCGAGCCGATGTGAAGATGGATCGAGAGCTTGCGCGCCAGTTCGCGGAAGGTTGCGAGGCTGGCGTCGTTTTCCTCAGGCACGATGGTGGCGAACAGCTTTTCGCGGCTCACCTCCATGATGTTGGTCATCTCGGGTGTTTGGACATAATCGGCGCCGCCGTCCTTGGCTTCGCCGATCAGTTTGGTGACGGCGTCGAGATTGGCGGAAGGCGTTCGGCCGGCCCGCATCTGGATCAGTCCGACGCGAAAGGTCGAGCCGGTCATGCGGGCGCCTGTCCGTTCAGCAGCGGATCGAGCTTGCCTTGGCCCTCGAGCTCATAGAGATCGTCGCAGCCGCCGACATGGGTCGCGCCGATGAAAATCTGCGGTACCGTGGTGCGGCCGTTGGCGCGTTGAACCATCTTCACTCTCAAATCCCGGTCGCGCGACACGTCGAATTCGGTGAAAGCTACGTTCTTCTTTTTCAGTAGTGCCTTGGCATCCAGGCAATAGGGGCAATAGGGCGTGGTGTAGATTTCGACAGGGGGCATGATCTTTTCGCGCGTTTCGCTTGGCAGTTTATATGGTGGCTCGCACCGCGTCGACAACCCGGGCGAACACCAGCAGATCGACGCTCCGGGCGCCGGCCCGTAACAACGCCCGGGCGCAGGCATCCGAGGTTGCACCAGAGGTGAGCACATCGTCGATCAGAATGAGGCGGCGGCCGGCCACTTCGGCCTTGCACTCGGTGGGTACGCGAAAGGCGCCCTGTACGTTTTGCGCGCGCTCGGCTTGCGACAAGCCAACCTGCTGTGCGGTTGCCTTGACGCGTTTGAGGACGCCATCGGCCACGGCAATCCCGTTCTCCTGACCGATCGTCTGGGCCAGCAGCGCCGACTGATTGAAGCGTCGCGTCCACAGTCGCCGCCAATGCAGCGGCACCGGGATCAGCGCGTCGGTATCGGCCAGCAGTTCGCGCCCGGCCCGCGCCATCCAACGTGCCATGGTGGGCGCGAGGTCGAGCCGGTCGCCGTATTTCAGCGCATGCACGAGCGTCCGCGCGACATCATCGTAGCGCACCGCGGCACGGGCCCGGTGATAGGCCGGCGGATCGGTGATCGCCTGCATCGACAGGACGCCTGGGCCGGGGTCATAGGCAAACGGAATGCCGAGGCGCTCGCAATAGGGCGGCGCGATCAGCGAAAGCTTCGACCAGCACGGCGCGCAGAGGCCGTTGCCGCCAACCGGCTCGCGGCAGGCCGGGCAGAGCGTCGGCAGCGCAATATCCAGCGCCCGGCCGAAAAACGCGCGGAATGGCGCTACCGCGCGGCTGCGGCGCGTGGCGTTTACGCTTTTGGCAATCGCTTCTTGCATTGGCTTTGAGGCTATCGCTGTTATTGCCAGGCCTCAACAGCGGCTGCGCTTGGTTAACGCCGCGACAGGTGAACCGTCATGCCCGGATGGGATTCGCTCCAGACAGTCACCGCCGCGCACGGCATCTTTCAGCTTATCGGTCTGATTTTGCTGATGATTGCAGCCACGCTCGCGGGCTTCGTTGCCTATCAGCTTCGCGACGGCGTCTGGCCGGAATGGCTGGACGTGGGCGCGTACCAGTTGCGGAGCCGGTTTTTTGCGATCGGCTGCGCCGCCGTGTTGGCGCTGCTCTTCGTCACCGAAATAGCGGCCTACGGCTATGGCCTTCGCCAGGGCTTATTGATGGCTGCCGCGGAACAGGCCGGCGCCGATCGGATCAAGCGCCTGGCCGCTGAGATCAAGCCGCGCCCGGTTGCCGAAAGTTCCAGCCGATATCTGAAGGAAAACTCCGAGCTTCGACAGAAGCTCATCGACGCCGAGAACAAGCTTGCCGCGCTCGAGCGAACGCAGACGGAAAAGCACCTGTCGGCTGAGCAGAAGCGCTTTCTCATTGAGGCGCTGCGGCCCTTCGCCGGCCAGAAGGTTTCGATTGCCTCGATCCGTGGCGACGACGAGGGCCTGATGCTGGCGCACGAGTTCGTTTCGGTGTTTGAAGCCGCAGGTTGGGATCACCATGGCGAGGACGGCGTGTCGACCCAGGACTGGCCCCGCGATCCGGTTGGGATCGAGGTTGTCCTGAACGAGAAGGATGCGCGCTCCGACCAGATTCCCCCTGGTCTCGCAGGGTTGATCAACGTGGTCCGGCAGCTTGGCCTCGTCTATGACAACACGGTCTACATGGACAACGATGTCCCCGAAGGCCAGGCCCTGCTCAAGGTCGGCAAGAAATTGCGGAAATGAATTGCGGCGGCGGCTCCCGCCGGCGCGACGTTGATCCTACAATACCAGGATGCCGCATCCGTTGATCTTCGACCGCCGGCTGCTGCGCGCCCGCCGCGTCCGGGCCGCCGCGCGTGATCCCGCGACCTTTCTGATCGAGCGCGCCGCCGACGATCTCGCCGGACGGCTCTCGGCGGTCTTGCGAAAATTCGATCTCGCGGTTGATCTTGGCACGCCGACCGATGCAGTGCGGCGTGCGCTGGCGGATCGGGTGGGCGCCATCGTCGCAGTCGATCCCGTCGCGTCGCAACTGGTCGGCGAACTTCTGGCGGTCGCGGCCGACGAGGAGGCATTGCCGTTCCGCGACGCTTCGCTCGATCTCGTGGTGTCCGCGCTCGCCTTGCAGTTCGTCAACGATCTGCCGGGCACGCTTATCCAAATTCGCCGTGCGCTCCGGCCGGACGGGCTGTTCCTTGCGGCCATGATTGGTGGCGATAGCCTCGCCGAGTTGCGCGAAGCGTTCGCGCAGGCCGAGGCCGAAGTCGAAGGCGGCGTGTCGCCGCGGGTCGCTCCTTTCGCCGACCTCCGCGATCTCGGCGCGCTGCTCCAGCGCGCGGGCTTCGCGCTGCCCGTCACCGACGTCGACCGCCTCACAGTGCGCTATGCCTCGCCGCTCGCGCTGATGCATGACCTTCGCCGCATGGGCGCTAGCAATGCACTGAGCGAGCGCCGCCGCACGCTGCTGCGCCGGGCCACGCTCCATCGGGTGTTTGAGATTTATGCCGAGCGCTTTGCCGATCCTGACGGCCGCATCCGCGCGACCTTCGAGATTGTCTGGCTGTCGGGCTGGGCGCCGCACGAAAGCCAGCAGCAGCCGCTTAGGCCGGGCTCGGCGAAAACGCGGCTCGCCGACGCACTGCGCACGCAGGAGGTTTCAGCGGGAGAGAAGGCGGGCGATTAGTGCAAAGCCGCTTGAGTTGGCGGCCGGCCGTTGATGTGAACGTGCCGAATCCTGTCACGCCCTTCCCCCCATTCACAGCAGCAACGTCGCCAGATGCGCGATCAGCGGCTCGTCCGCCGGAGGCATCTTGTAATCCCGGAGCCGGTTCGGCCGAACCCACGCGAGCTGTTGGCCCTCCTGCGCGGTGACGATTCCCTCCCAGCGCCGGCAGACATAGAGCGGCATCAGGAGATGGAAGTCTTCATAGCCGTGGCTCGCGAAGGTTAGCGGCGCTAGGCACGGCTCTCGCACGACAATGCCAAGCTCCTCTTTCAGTTCCCGGATCAGCGTTTCCTCGGGCCGTTCGCCGGTCTCGATCTTGCCTCCGGGGAATTCCCACAGGCCCGCCATCGATTTGCCGGCGGGACGCTCGGTGAGCAGCACGCGGCCGTCGGCATCGACGAGGGCGCAGGCGGCAACAAGAACAAGTTTGATGCTCACTGGCCCCGCTCCGAACTTAGACAATCGGTGGTTAAGAGCGTTTCAACGTAATATGACACGATGCAACTCCGCGGGCCGGGTAACAAAAGCTTACCGGGCGCCGGGGCCGCTCACGAGCGATAGTCGCCGTTGATCGCAATGTATTCCTTGGTGAGATCGCAGGTCAGCACGCGGTCGGCACCGCGGCCAAGACCGATCGCGACCTTGAGCGATATGGTCGGGCTCTTCATCGCCTGCGACACCACGCCCTCGTCATAGGCCGGGTCGCGCGCGCCCTTGTGCGCCACGCGGATGCCGTTGAACCAGATCGAGAGCTTGTCGCGGTCGGCCGGCTCGCCGGCCTTGCCGACCGCCATGACCACGCGGCCCCAGTTGGCGTCCTCGCCGGCGATCGCGGTCTTCACCAGCGGCGAGTTAGCGATCGACATCGCGATCTTGCGCGCCGATGCCTTCGAGGTGGCGCCCTCGACCTTGATCTCGACGAGCTTGCGGGCGCCTTCGCCGTCGCGCGCGACCTGTTCGGCGAGGTTGGCGAGCACGTTGTTGAGTGCCATGCGGAAGTGCTTGAGCCTGGGATCGGCGGCGCTGCTGATGCGCGGAGCGTCCATTGCAGCGCCGGTCGCGAACGCCAGCAGAGTGTCGGAGGTGGACGTATCGCCGTCGATGGTCACGGCGTTGAATGTGTCCATCACGCCTTCGCGTAACAGCGATTGCAGCGCACGCGCGCTGATCGGCGCGTCGGTGAAGATGAACGACAGCATCGTCGCCATGTCGGGCGCGATCATGCCGGCGCCCTTGGCCATGCCGTTGATGGTGACGGTGGACTTGCCGATCTTCGCACTGGCGGTCGCGACCTTGGGGAAGGTGTCGGTGGTCATGATCGTCTTTGCGGCGTCGAGCCACGGCCCCTCATGGGCCGCGACCACCATGCTTTCCATCACGCCGTCGAATACGTTGGCATTGAGCGGTTCGCCGATCACCCCGGTCGAGGCGAGAAAGATGTCAGCCGGCTTGCAGCCGATGGCGCTCGCGGCGATCTTCGCAGTGAACTGGCAGGCCTGCCGGCCGGTCTTGCCGGTGAAGGCATTGGCGTTGCCGGAATTCACCACCAGCGCGCGGGCCTTGCCGTGCTTGAGAATAGCGCGGCACCATTCCACCGGCGCGGATGGGCATTTGGATTTGGTGAAGACGCCGGCGACGGTTGTGCCGGGGGCAAGCAGCGCCAGCAGTACGTCGGTGCGGTTGGCGTACTTGATACCGGCCGCGGCGGTCGCGAGTTTCACGCCGGCAATCGGCGGCATGGCGGGGATAGAGTTCGGGGCGAGGGGAGAAACCGCGACAGCCATGAGAGCACCGTCATCAAAAGAATATTCAGACCTGGGTATCTAAACGAAATCGCCGGCGCCGTCTTGCGGACGGCTATGCCCGGCGATCACGGTATTCCCTGATAAGGTCAGATTACTTCTTCTTATCGAGCCGCTCGATCTTAGCGGTTTCCTGGAGCTTGTGGATGTAGTCGGCCTGCGCCTTGCGCGTGACGTAGGTCTCGATCTGATCCTTCACCTTGTCGAACTCCGGCACTGGCTTGGTGCGCTTGTCCTCGACCTTGATGATGTGCCAGCCGAACTGCGTCTTCACCGGGTCGGATACTTGGCCCTTGTCCAGCTTGAAGGCCACCGCCGCGAATTCCGGCACCATCTGCTCCTTGCCGAAATAGCCGAGATCGCCGCCTTCGGCCGCGGCGCCGGGGTCCTTCGACTTCTGGCGGGCGAGCTCGGCGAAGTCGGTGCCCTTCTTGACCTCGGCGAGAACGGCCTTGGCCTCGTCTTCGGTCGGCACCAGGATGTGGCGCGCGCGCACCTCCTGCTCGTTGCCCATCTGCTTGACCGCCTCGTCGTACACCTTTTTCATCGCGTCGGGCGTCAGCGCTGCCTTGCCTTCCTGCTGGAGCAGCGTCTCCATCAGAAGCTTGTTGCGGATGAAGGCGAGGCGACCCTTGAATTCCTTCTGATCAGCGACCTTCTTTCCCTCGGCCGCTTTGGCCGCCAGGATCACGTCGGCGAGATAGGACACCATGTAGTCGCGCCGAGCCTCGGGAGGCATCGCCTGCAACTGGGGATTCTGGCCAACATCCTCTTCGGCCATCGCCAGATCGCTCTCATGGATTTCCACGCCATTGACCTTGGCGACGACCGGATCGCTCTGCGGCCGCGCCGGACCCGCCGGCAGCACCACGAAGAGCGCGGCGGCGGTCAAAGCGAGTGCGCTCGCGCGCAGGGCGGCGAGCCCAGATCCAAAGGATGCACCATAGGTCGCAGGGAAAGTGTCGGGTTGGGCAGGCATGGCGATCCTTTGTCGTGTTGTGCGCCGCCAAAATCGGCGGAGGGCGGCGACTTGTCGCGCAATCGGTCCGGCTTGGCAACGACAGAATGGCCCGTCCTTATTGACGACGCCGTGATCTAAATAGGGCGGGATATTGAACGCGGGAGGCCCAAAACCGCACTAATTGACAAGGCTTAGACCCCCTCTTATGTCTCGAATGCCGTGCGGTCCTGCTCGATGTTCGCTATCCCATTGCAATCGCCTGAGAAGTACCGCATTTCCCCCATGGATGGCCGCATCGGCGGCTTGCCACAGGCAAGGAACTGAACCGCAATGCTCGGCGCTGTCGCCCGCAAATTCTTCGGCTCCTCCAATGACCGGCGCGTGCGCAAGTATCAGCCGCGGGTCGATGCCATCAATGCGCTCGAGCCGGAGATCGTGAAGCTCACCGACGAGGAGCTTCGCGCGCGCACCGACATGTTCAAGAAAGAGCTGGCCGAAGGCAAGACGCTCGACGACATCCTGGTGCCGGCGTTCGCCACCGTGCGCGAGGCCGCCAAGCGCACCATCGGGCAGCGGCATTTCGACGTGCAGCTTATCGGCGGCATGATCCTGCACGAGGGTCAGATTTCCGAGATGAAGACCGGCGAAGGCAAGACGTTGGTCGCGACCCTGCCGGTCTATCTCAACGCGCTCGCGGGCCGCGGCGTCCACGTCGTTACCGTCAACGATTATCTCGCCAAGCGCGACTCCGAATGGATGGGACAGATCCACGCCTTCCTCGGACTGAAGACCGGCGTGATCGTGCACGGTCTCGACGACGAGCAGCGCAAGGCCGCCTACGACTGCGATATCACCTACGGCACCAACAACGAGCTCGGCTTCGACTACCTGCGCGACAACATGAAGTACCGCATGGAGGATATGGTCCAGCGCGGGCACATCTACGCCATCGTCGACGAGGTCGACTCCATCCTGATCGACGAGGCGCGCACGCCGCTGATCATCTCCGGCCCACTCGACGATCGCTCGGATTTCTACAACACCATCGATGCCTACATCCCGAAGCTCGACAAGACCGACTACGATGTCGACGAAAAGCAGCGCACGGTGGCGCTGTCGGAAGCCGGCATGGAGAAGCTCGAGCGGGTGCTGACCGAGGCCGGCCTGCTCAAGGGCGAGTCGCTCTACGACGTGGAAAACGTCTCGACCGTTCATCACGTCAACCAGGCGCTGCGCGCCCACAAGCTGTTCCAGCGCGACAAGGACTACATCGTACGCAACGGCGAGGTCGTCATCATCGACGAGTTCACCGGCCGCATGATGCCGGGCCGCCGCTATTCGGAAGGGCTGCACCAGGCGTTGGAGGCCAAAGAGCATCAGCCGATCCAGCCGGAAAACCAGACGCTCGCCTCGATCACGTTCCAGAACTACTTCCGCATGTACGAGAAGCTCGCAGGCATGACCGGCACGGCGCTCACCGAAGCCGACGAGTTCATGGACATCTACAACCTCGATGTCGTCGAGGTGCCGACCAACCTGCCGATGATCCGCGACGATCAGGACGACGAGGTCTATCGCACCAACGCCGAGAAATACCGCTCGATCATCACGCTGCTGGAGGACTGCAAGGTTCGCGGCCAGCCGGTGCTGGTCGGCACCACCTCGATCGAGAAATCCGAAAGCCTCGCCGAGATGTTGCGGCAGGCCGGTTGGGAGCAGCACGACTTCACCGATCCGAACGCCTTCGCCGCGCTCTACAGCGGCGATGAGGGCGCCAAGACAGCCAAGGTGTTCGCCATCCTCAACGCGCGCTATCACGAGCAGGAGGCCTATATCGTCTCCCAGGCCGGGGTGCCCGGCGCGATCACCATCGCGACCAACATGGCCGGCCGCGGCACCGACATTCAGCTCGGCGGCAACGCCGACATGCGCATCCGCCAGGAGCTGAAAGACGTCCCCGAAGGCCCGGAGCGCGACGCCGCAGTGGCTGAGATCAAATCGCAGGTCGCGCGGTTGAAGGAAACGGCGCTGAAGGCCGGCGGCTTGTTCGTGCTCGGCACCGAGCGCCACGAGAGCCGCCGCATCGACAACCAGCTTCGCGGCCGCTCCGGCCGCCAGGGCGATCCCGGCCGTTCGAAGTTCTTCCTGTCGCTCGAAGACGACCTGATGCGCATCTTCGGCTCCGACAAGCTCGATGGCATGCTGACCAAGCTCGGCCTCAAGGAAAACGAAGCGATCGTCCATCCCTGGATCAACAAGGCGCTGGAGAAGGCGCAGTCCAAGGTCGAGGCGCGCAACTTCGACATCCGCAAGAATATCCTGAAGTTCGACAACGTGATGAACGACCAGCGCAAGGTCATCTTCGAGCAGCGGGTCGAATGGATGTCGGATGCGGTGACCGCCGAGGTCGTCTCGGACATGCGTCATGACGTGGTCGAGGCTCTGGTGCACAAGCACGTGCCGGAGAACGCCTATCCGGAGCAGTGGGACGTGGCCGGCCTGAAGGAAGAGCTCACGCGCGTGCTCAGCCTCGATCTGCCGGTCGACCAATGGGCCAAGGAAGAAGGCATCGCCGACGAGGAATTGCTGGCGCGCATCAACCGCCGCGCCGACGAGCACATGGCCAGCAAGGTCGCCCAGTGGGGACCGGATGTGCTGCGCTATGTCGAGAAGTCGATCCTGCTGCAGACGCTCGATCATCTCTGGCGCGAGCATCTCGTCATGCTGGAGCATCTGCGCCAGGTGATCGGGTTGCGCGGCTATGGCCAGCGCGACCCGCTCAACGAGTACAAGGCCGAGGCGTTCAACCTGTTCGAGACCATGAGCCAGGGTTTGCGCGAGGGCGTGACCGCGCAGCTCATGCGGGTCGAGATCGTGCAGCAGCAGCCGGACAACAGCGTGCCGGAGCTGCCGCCGATGCAGGCATCGCACGTCGATCCGTCGAGCGGCGAGGACGAACTGGCGCTGGCCGCCGCCGGCGCGCAGACGCTGGCGCGTGCCGGCATCACCCCGAAGCCCGCCGCCGAACGCAACCCGAACGATCCGGCGACCTGGGGCAAGGTTGGCCGCAATGAAGAGTGTCCCTGCGGCTCGGGCAAGAAGTTCAAGCACTGTCACGGGCGGTACGCGTAACCGCTCGAGAACGCAAACAACATCGCCGGGCGAATGCCCGGCGATGTTCGTTTCAGACCTGATGATCGTTCAGCGGAAGCCCGACCAGCGGTTGTCGAAGGTTCCGGTCGGCACCACCGGCGCGGCACCATTCATCGCGGTGCTGGCGGGCGCGGCAACAGCCGGCGTCACGGCACCAGGCGCCGGAGCTTGCGCTTCGGTGGTCTTTACCGGCTGGGCTTCGGCCTGCTTGGCGCGGATCGCACCATTCGAGGCGAGGCTCGTTGGCTTGGCGGCGGGCTTAGGTTTCGGGACTGGCGCGAGCGTGGCGTTTGCCGCCGGAGTTTCCTTCTTGCCCAGACCGACCAAGCGCGCCATGCGATCAAGGGTGCCTTCGCTCTTCGGTTCTGCGGGCTTGGCTTCTTCCGTTTTCGACGAGAACAGACTGCCGAACAGGCTTCCGCCGCTCGACCGTGCGGCCGGTTGGGCCGCTGGCTTGGTCTCGGCAATGGCCATCGCGGGAGGCGCGACCTCGCCTGAGACGGTCGGCGTGGTCGCGGCGCCCGCGACAGCTGGTGCATCGGCGAGCTCAGGGATGCGTGGTGGCCGCACCGTGACCGGAATAGTTCCAGGCGCCGTCGAAACCAGGAAGGTCGACTCCTGCGGTGCGACGCCGAGCTGGTTCTTCTTCACCGCTTCCACGAACACCGGATGCATGCCGCCGTCGGCATTGGTCTTAATAGGAGCGACTGGAATGTTGCGGCGGCTGAGGTCGGCGAATTGCTGCTCGTCCTGGCGTTCTTTGTCGCGAACCAAGCTGGCGATCTCTTCCGGCACTTCATACGCCGGGCATTTCGCGCTCGCGTTGAACGACAGCGCGCGTCCGGCCGGCGACTGGGCGTCGAACACGTAGCGCTTGTCGCAGACGTTGACCTTGGGTTCGAGCTTGCTGACCTCGAAATGGTCGTTGCCCTTCTTCAGCATCTTCCAGAACGCCAGATGCGGGCTGTTGCGATGCTTGGCGAGATTCTGCGCCGTCATCCGGAACGGATAGGCCTGCACCTGAAACGATTTCTGCCCGCCGAAGAAGGAGTCGCGGCCGAGCGCGTAGATTTCCGAAATCTGCTCGTCGGTCATCGAATAGCAGCCGCGCGACGAGCAGTCGCCGTGCACCATGAGCTGCGCGCCGGTGCGGCCGTAGGCGCGGTCGTAGGCGTTCGGATAGCCGAGATCGAACGACAGATAATATTGCGAGTTCGGATTCATCTGGCCGGGGGAGATGCTGTAGAATCCCTCCGGCGCCTGACGGTCGCCTTCCTTGATCTTGGGCCCGAGCTCTCCCGACCAGCGGCAGATCGGGTAGGTCTTCAGCAGTGCGAAGCGGCCGTCGCGATTCTGCTTCCAGATTTCCAGCTCGGACTCTTCCTTGAACAGCCGGACCAGGATCGGCGATTCCATGTCCATGTTCTTGGACTGGATCTCCTTCACCATCTTGTCGGAGAGCGGGCGCGCCGCCTTCTCGCTCATCGGCAGGATGCTGTCGGTGTTGCAGCCGGACAGCGCCACCGTCGCGCCGAGCGCGGCCGATACCAGCAGGGCGCGGATGAGCGGACTTCGGTTCAAACGCTAGTTCCCCCAAAGGCGGCAGGCAGTCCCCGGGTCATCATGCCGTCCGTTATCCCCAAAAGGGCCAAAAACCGCAAGACCTGACCCAAGACTGAGCCTGGAACTGGCCTGAGCCAAGCCCCTCGATTGAGCACGGGTAGAGTGAACGAACGGTAAAATTATGACCGAATCCCTGGACAAACCCAATTGAATCAACGGCTGAATCAACAATCCGACGGCGTTTCGGCTCCGGCCACAATTGCCGCTGTACCGCAGGCCACTCCGGCCGGTTCTACGGGTTCCGGTCTCGTGTCCGGTCCCCTCAAGCCTTGAGGAGGCGGAGCGGATTGGACTCGAACTTGTTTTTGATCACCCAGCTTGCGATCTCGCCGTGCGAGGCAAACCAGACATCGGGGAATTGCGCGATGTAGGCGAAGATCTTCTGGTAGATCGCCGTGATCATCGGCCGCCCGCCGTTGTGACAGTGCATCGAGATCGGCAGGTAGCCGCCGGGCTCGCGCAGGTAGAGATAGTCGAACGTCTCCTTGTAGACGTCCCAGAGATCCATCGAGCTCGAGCGCAACACCCGATTGTCGGTGAAGTCGCTCCAGGGAATGTGCGCCATCTGGCCGTTCTTGAAGTTGACGACGCGCGGCACGTCGTTGTCGCGGGCGTCGCCGTGCCATTTCAGTCCGGCCGCCGCCAGCAACTCATGGGTGTGAGGCGAAAACGCCATGCTCGGGCTGACCCAGCCCACCGGCCGCTGACCCGACGTCTTTTCGAGCAGGTCGAGGCACTTTTTAATCGTCGCCTCCTCCTCCTCGGGCGTCATGCCGTTCATCGGCTTGTCCTGAAGGTAAGCATGCCCCGCGACGTCATGTCCGGACTTGACGATCTGCGCGACCGCTTCGGGATAGATCTCGCAGCAGCGGCCGTTGATGCCGAACGTGCCGCGAATGTTATGCTCTTTGAGAAGATTGATCAGGCGATAGACGCCGATCTTGCCGCCGTAACTGCCCCAGGCGATGCCGGCGAGGTCAACGACGCCGGGCTTGGGCGAGGTCGCCTGGACGCCATACGGCGGCGCCTTGCCCTCGGACCATGTCTCAAGCATCACGCTTACGGAGACGCAGATGCGCTTGCCGTACGGCCAATGAAAGTCTTCCGCCAATATTTCCTCCCGCTTCAAATTCGATTGTTACTGTTGCTCGATGCCGGCTTCGTTGATGACCTTGCCCCAGCGGTCGCTTTCGGAGCGCATCCGTTTTGCAAGCTGATCGCCCGGCGTCGGACTGACCTCGAGCCCGAGCTCGCGGTGCCGTTGTTGGATATCTTTCTCCGCCAGGACTTCGGTGATCGCCTTGCTCAGCGTTGCAACGACTTCCGGCGGCGTCCCGACCGGCGCGTAGAGACCATTCCACGACGACACCTCGAAATCGGCAACGCCGACTTCCCGCGCCGTGGGGACCTCCGGAAGCTGCGGAATGCGCGCCGCCGTCGTCGTCGCGAGCGCGCGGATTTCCTTGCGCTCGATGCCCTGGCGAAGTCCGCCATAGGCGTTGATCACGACGTCGACGTCGTTGCGCAAAAGCGCAATCGTAAGCTCGGCGGGGCCGCGATAAGGCACCACCACGAGATTGAGCTCCGTCACCGACTTGAACAGCAGCGCTGCGAGATGATTGGTCGTGCCGGCGCTCGACGTGCCGAATGTGAGTGGTGTCTTCGCCCGTCCCGCCGCGATGACTTCATTGAGGGTGTTGTATTTGGAATTTTGGTTGGTGACGAAGACGTAGGCGAATTCAATGAGCCCGACGATCGGTGTCAGGTCCTTTCGCGGGTCGAACGGAAAGTTCTTGAACAGGCCGATGCTGATCGCCCAATTGTTGCCGCCGAGCCCGACGGTATAGCCGTCGGGCTGCGAATTCATCACGGTGCGCGCCGCGGCGACGCCGCCGGTGCCGGGCTGGTTTTCGATCACGACCGGAACGCGCAGATGTTGCGAAAGCCGCTCGCCGATCACGCGCAGCGAAATATCGGACACCGACCCCGCGGCCAGCGGCGACACAATTCTAATCGAGCGGTTCGGATAGGGGGCTTGCGCCTTCGCGGCGCCTGCGGCAAGAGCAGACTACAGCGCTGATCGTCGATAAAGGCCAGCAGGGCTGACCGGACAACCGAACGGCGAAGGTCGGACCAAGTCTGAGACCAAGCCATCGCCAAGCCTACCACGTCCGGTTCGGCAGGCTCGCCTACTCGAGGTTGCGGCCGATGGCGAGGAACTTGTCGCGGCGCTGCCGCCGTACGGTTTCGCGGTCGAGCCCTTTCAATTCGGCGAGCGCGTTGGCGATCGCCTCGCCGGTCGACGCAATGGCGGCGGCCGGATCGCGGTGGGCGCCGCCGATCGGTTCGGTGACGATGCCGTCGATGATGCCGAATGCGGTGAGATCGGCCGCGGTGATCTTCATGTTGGTGGCGGCGTCCTGCGCCTTGGTGGTGTCGCGCCACAGGATCGAGGCCGCGCCCTCCGGCGAGATCACGCTGTAGATCGCATGCTCCAGCATCAGCACGCGGTTGGCGGTGGCGATCGCGACCGCGCCGCCCGATCCGCCTTCGCCGAGGATCACCGCGATGTTCGGCACGCCGAGATTGAGACAGGCTTCGGTCGAGCGTGCGATCGCTTCGGCCTGACCGCGCTCCTCGGCGTCGATGCCGGGATAGGCGCCCGCGGTGTCGACCAGGCAGAGCACCGGGATGTCGAAGCGGTCGGCCATCTCCATCAGCCGCACCGCCTTGCGGTAGCCCTCCGGCCGCGCCATGCCGAAATTATGCTTGAGCCGGCTCTCGGTCGACGAACCCTTCTCGTGTCCGATGACACAGATGCTTTCGCCGCGGAAACGTCCGAAGCCGCCGACGATCGCTTCGTCCTCGGCGAATTTGCGGTCGCCGGCAAAGGCGATGAACTCCGGAATGAGCGCGTTGATGTAGTCGAGGCAATGCGGTCGCTGCGGATGGCGGGCGACCTGGGTCTTCTGCCACGGCGTCAGCTCCGAATAGAGGTCGCGCAGCGCCTGCGCCGCCTTGGTCTGCAGCCGGGCGATCTCATCGGCGATGTTGGCGGCGTCATCGCCGGCCTGCATGGCGCGCAGTTCCTCGGCCTTGGCTTCAAGCTCGGCCACCGGCTTTTCGAAGTCGAGATAACTGCGCATTTGAGGAAAGTATCGCCTTTCGGGTTACCCAATGGTCCGGCGCGAAACTGGCCTGTGACGGAGCTTTAAGTCAACCGTTCAGGGCTTTTCCGCCAGCGGGTGCAGGTCACGCACCAGGCTCTTGAGGCGTTCCTCCAGCACGTGGGTGTAGATCTGCGTGGTCGAAATGTCGGCATGGCCGAGCAGCGTCTGCACCACGCGGAGGTCGGCCCCGTTCTGCAACAGATGACTGGCAAAAGCATGGCGCAGCACATGCGGGCTGACCTGCGCGGCTTTGAGGCCCGCCGCCGCCGCCAGCGCCTTGAGCTCGCGGGCGAAATGCTGGCGGCTCAGGTGCCCGCTCTCGCCGAACGAGGGAAACAGCCATTTGGACTTGTCGAGCTTGGCCTCGGTGCGGAGCGCCAGATAGTCGGCCATGGTGCGCTTGGCCTGGTCGTTGAGCGGCACCAGCCGCTCACGGCCGCCCTTGCCGCGGATCACGAGCATGCGCTGGTCGCGGCGCGCCGCTGCCTCCGGCAGCGACACAAGTTCGGAGACGCGGAGGCCGGTGGCGTAGAGCACCTCCAGCAGGCAGTTGAGTCGCGCCGCGCGCAGCCGCTCCGACTTCGCTTCGGCCTTCACGCCCTCGCGCGCCTGCGCCAGCAGATCGTCGACCTGCTTGACGCTCAGCACCTTGGGCAGGCTGCGGCCGCGCTTCGGCCCCTCGATCACCGCGGCCGGATCGTCGGAGCGATGGCCTTCGCTGTAGAGGAAGCGATAGAGCTGGCGGATCGCCGAAAGCCGTCGCGCCACCGATGCCGCCGCCAGCCCACGCTTGTCGAGCCGGCCGAGATGGGCGCGCAACGCGTCGCTGTCGGCCGCCGTAATGGTCTCTCCAGCGTGGGAGAGGTCGGCGGAGAAATCGGCAAGGTCACGCCGGTAGGCGTCGAGCGTGTTGGCGCTGGCGCCGCGCTCGGCCGCGATCATGTCGAGAAATAGCTCGATCAGCGTTTCGTTGCTTGCGCTTGGCCTTCGGCCCATCCGGTCGTCAGCGTGGTGGCTTGAACAGCTTGTCGGGCGGAATCGTCACGGTCATCTCGCGCGGCTGGGGATCGACAAATCGGCTCAGCCAGAAAGCGCCGGCATACATGAGGCCTCCCAGAACCCCAATCACCAGCAGGAATCGGAACAAGGTCGGCATTTCGCACTCGGGGGACCGCCGAATTCGACGGCGTTTTGCCTTTTCAGGTCACGGTTTATGCCATCGCCGGATTTGGATACAAGTATAGCATGTCGGAAGTCGTCACACATAACGGCGCCAACAAGGGCGACGCCCCGCAGCCGCAAAGCACGCTCGGCCCGGCGCTGGGCCGCCGCACGGTGGTGCTGGTCGGCATGATGGGTGCGGGCAAGTCGTCGGTCGGCCGCAGGCTCGCCGCCCGCCTCGGCATTCCGTTCGTCGATGCTGACGTCGAGATCGAAAAGGCCGCCGGCATGACCATCTCGGAAATCTTCGCAGCCCACGGCGAGCCGTATTTCCGCTCCGGCGAGACGCGGGTGATTGCGCGGCTGCTGGAGAGCGGTCCGCAAGTGCTGGCCACCGGCGGCGGCGCATTCATGAACGCCGACACCCGCGCGGCGATCCGCGCCAAGGGACTTTCGGTGTGGCTGCGCGCCACGCTTGACGTCCTCAACCGCCGGATCAAACGCCGCGGCGACCGGCCGCTGCTCAAAGGCGCTGCCGATCCAGCGGAGACGCTGCGCAAGCTGATGGAGCAGCGCGATCCGGTCTATGCCGAGGCCGACCTCACGGTGGAATCGCGTGACGTGCCGCACGAAACCATCGTCGATGAAATCCTGGAGGGCCTGCGCGGCCGTATCACGCCCGATGACGCCGCGCCGGGACAGGTCACGTCATGACCGTGCCGTTGCGCTCCGGCGACCCGATCACCGTCAATGTTGCGCTCGGCGCCCGCGCCTATGACATCGCCATCGGTCGCGGCCTGCTGGCGACGCTGGGCGAGCGGATCAATAAGCTTCGGCCGGGATGCAAGGTCGCGATCGTCACCGATGAGACGGTGGCGCGTCATCATCTCGCAGCGGCGGAGGCTTCGCTTACCGGCGCCGGTATTGGCGTTTCATCCGTCAAAGTGCCGGCCGGCGAGAGCAGCAAGAGCTTCCGTCATTTCGAGCGCGTCTGCGATGCTCTCATTGCCGCAAAGATCGAGCGCGACGACATCATCGTTGCGCTCGGTGGCGGCGTGGTCGGCGATCTCGGCGGCTTTGCGGCTTCGGTGGTGCGGCGCGGTGTCGATTACGTCCAGGTGCCGACGACGCTGCTGGCGCAAGTCGATTCTTCGGTCGGCGGCAAGACCGCGATCAACGCCCGTCAGGGCAAGAACCTGGTCGGCGCGTTCTATCAGCCGATCCTGGTGGTGGCCGACACGGCGCTGCTCGACACCCTGCCGGAGCGCGAATTTCGCGCCGGCTATGCGGAAGTGGTGAAATACGGCCTGCTGGGCGACGCGGATTTCTTTGAGTGGCTCGACGCCAACTGGCGCGATCTGTTCGCCGGCGGGCCGTCGCGCGAACACGCCATCGCGGTGAGCTGCCGCGCCAAGGCCGCGATTGTCGCGCGCGACGAGCGTGAGACCGGCGACCGGATGCTGCTCAACCTCGGGCACACCTTCGGCCATGCGTTCGAAGCGGCGGCCGGCTTCTCCGACAAGCTCCTGCACGGCGAGGCGATCGGGCTCGGGATGTCGCTTGCCTTCGAGTTCTCGGCCCGGCGCGGACTTATTTCCAAGGAGGACGCCGACCGCGTCATCGCGCATCTTGCGGCGACCGGGCTGCCCACCCATGTCAAAGCCGTGGCCGGCGGCAACTGGCCCGGGGTCGACGCCATGATGGATCTGATCTCGCAGGACAAGAAGGTGAAGCGCGGCCAGCTCACCTTCATCCTGGTGCGCGGCATCGGCCAGGCCTTCGTCACCCGCGATGTCGGGGCGGACGAGGTCCGCGCCTTCATCGCCGAAAAGCTCAGCCTGCGATCATGACACTCGAAGACTGGTTCGCGGTCGCCGCCATCCTGCTCTGCCTGCTGGCGTCGTTTTTCTTCGCCGGCAGCGAGACTGCGCTGACCGCGTCGTCGCGCGCCACGATGCTGCGGTTGCAGCAGGACGGCAATCGCAACGCCGGCATCGTCAACCGGCTGCTGGCGGCGCGCGAGCGGCTGATCGGCGCGCTGCTGCTCGGCAACAACGCGGTCAATATTCTCGCCTCGTCGCTGGCGACCAGCGTGTTCCTGGTCTGGTTCGGCGACGTCGGCGTGATCTATGCGACCGGGTTGATGACGGTGCTCGTTGTGGTGTTCGCCGAAGTGCTGCCGAAGACGATCGCCTTCAACGCGCCCGACCGCATGGCGCTGGCGGCGGCGCGGCCGATGGCGTTGGTGGTCCGCGTGCTCGGCCCAGTGCTGGTGGCGATCGAATGGCTGGTGCGCCAGCTCCTGCGCCTCCTCGGCGTGCGGATTGGCGAGGAACAGTCGATCCTGGCGCCGCACGAAGAGATCCGCGGCACCGTCGACCTCTTGCACCGCGAGGGCAGCGTCGAAAAGCTGGACCGCGACATGATGGGCGGGTTGCTCGATCTGCGCGACCTGACGGTGGCCGATGTCATGGTCCATCGCACCGAGATGACGACCGTCAACGCCGACGATGCGGCGGAGGACATCGTCAACGCCGTGCTCAAGTCGGGCTTCACCCGCATTCCGCTGTGGCGCGACAAGCCGGAGAACATCGTCGGTATTCTGCATGCCAAGGATTTGCTCCGCGTCCTCAAGAACGCCGAAGGCGACCTCGGCGAGGTCGACGTCATGGCGATCGCGCTGCCGCCGTGGTTCGTGCCCGACATCCGTGCGCTGTCCGAACAGCTCAAGGCGTTCCGCCGCCGCAAGACCCATTTCGCGCTGGTGGTCGACGAATACGGCGAGGTCGAGGGGCTGGTCACGCTCGAGGACATCCTGGAGGAGATCGTCGGCGATATTTCCGACGAGCACGACGTGCCGGTGCCCGGCGTGCGGCCGCAGCCGGACGGCTCGGTCAACGTCGACGGGTCGGTGCCGATCCGCGATCTCAATCGTGCGATGGACTGGAACCTGCCGGACGCCGAGGCGACCACCATCGCGGGCCTCGTCATCCACGAGGCGCGCTCGATCCCCGACGTCGGCCAGAGCTTCACCTTCCATGGCTTCCGCTTCAGCGTGATGCGCAAGCAGCGCAACCGCATCATGGCGTTGCGCATCACCCCGCTGGTCCGGAAGCCGACATTGATGGCGCGGGCCAGTTGACGGCGGCCGGCGCCGTCCGAACAATCATGCCGCGTTGACTTCGCCGGCCTCGCTCCTAACCTGTCGACAAGAACAAAATGGGAGGGCGTCGTGACGGTGTCGTGCCGGATTCTGCCAGCCGTATTTGCGTTATTCGTCGCATCCGCCGCGCAGGCGCAGAATTATCCCGACCGTCCGATCCGGTTGATCGCGCCATTCCCGGCGGGCGGGCTTGCCGATGTGTTGGCGCGCGCCGTCGGCGATGAAATGAGCAAGACGCTCGGCCAGCCGGTCATCGTCGAGAACCGCGCCGGCGCCGGCGGCAACACTGGCGCCGACGCCGTCGCCAAGGCCGCGCCCGACGGTTACACGCTGCTGATGGCCTCGGCCGGCATCCTCACCGCCAATCCGTTTCTCTACGCGCAGATGCCCTTCAACGTGGAGACCGCGTTCATTCCGGTTTCCAACGTCGCCGACATGTCGATGCTGGTGGTGGTCAATCCGAAGGTCGAAGCCAAGACGCTCAAGGAGTTCGTCGCGCTGGCGAAGGCGCAGCCCGGCAAGATCAACTTCGGCTCGCCCGGGATCGGCACCACCGGGCATCTCGGTCTGGCGATGCTCATGGTCGCGGCGGACATCAAGATCACCCACGTGCCCTATCGTGGCGCCGCACCCGCGGTCACCGATCTGATCGCCGGCCAGATCGATGGCGTGGTGGACAATCCGCCGACCGTGCTTGCGCATATTCAGTCCGGCAAGCTCCGGCCCCTGGCGGTGGCTGCCAAGCAGCGCATGGCGTTGCTGCCTGACGTGCCGACCGCGGCCGAGGCGGGGGTCGCCCATTACGAGGCGTCGTCCTGGTTCGGCGTGGCGGCGCCTGCCGGCACGCCGGCTGCGATCATCGCCAAGCTGCACCAGTCGATCGCGGCCGCGGTGCGGACGCCGGCGATGCAGGAGCGTTTTAGCAAGTCCGGCGCACGGCTGCTCGGCAGCAGCCCGCAGGAGTTCGCCGCTCAAATCCAGACTGAGCGAGTCGAATGGGGTAAAATTATCAAGGCGGCGAACATCGCGCCGCAATAAGTCGAGCGGGGAGGTTGCCATGAGGGTGCGGTCTCGTAACCTGCGTTGCCGTGACGCTCGCCGCCGTCGCGGCGGGTGGCTCGACGGCATCGGCTGCGGATGTGCTGAAGGTCGCCGTCGGCCAATGCGGCAACTGGGATTCGTCGCCGGTCCAATTGGGCGACGGCGCCGGCATCTATGCCAAGCATGGCATCACGATCGAGGCGGTCTGCACTCAGGGCACCGGCGAGACCCAGCAGGCGGTGATCTCCGGCAGCGCCGATATCGGGATCGGCATCGGCACGCTGGGCGCGCTCGGCGCTTTTGCCAAGGGCGCGCCGATCCGCATCATCTCGGGCAGCGCGACCGGCAACGCCGACTTCTGGTTCGTCAAGGCGGACTCGCCGCTCAAGGCCATCAAGGACACCACCGACGCAACCACGATCGCCTATTCGACCAACGGCTCGTCCACCCACGCCGTGGTGCTCGGTCTCATCCGCGAACTCGGTCTCAAGGGCAAGCCGGTGGCGACCGGCGGCCCAGCGGCGACGCTGACGGTGGCGCTGTCGGGGCAGGTCGACATCGGCTGGACCTCGCCGCCGCTCGGCTTCGACATGCTCGACGATGGCCGCATCCGCATCTTCGCCCGCGCCAACGACGTGCCGAGCCTCAAGGGCCAGACCATCCGGGTGAACATCGCCAATGCCAACGCGCTGAAGGAACGCCGCGAGGTGTTCGTGCGCTTCATGAAGGCGTTCGGCGAGACGATCGACTGGATGTATTCCTCCGACCCGAAGGCGCTGGAGGCCTATGTCGCCTTCCGCAAGACGACGCCGCGCAACGCCACCCGCTTGCGCGACGAGTTCTTTCCGAAGTCGGCGCTCGATCCGAACACCGTGAAAGGCATGGATGGGTTGATGACCGAGGCGGTGAACCTCAAATACATGTCGCGCGTGCTGACGCCAGCGGAGCTTGCCGAGTTCGTGCAAGTGCCGCTGAAATAAGTGCCGCTGAAATAGCGGCCTAGGAGCCTTCGCCGGGCGCGCTGGCGTGGATCGCCAGCGCATGGACGCCGCCTGACAGCTCACTCGAAAGGATCTGGTTGATCATGCGGTGGCGCTCGACCCGGCTCTTGCCGCGGAACGCCTCCGACACGATCGAGACCCTGAAATGGGTCTGGCCGCCGGGTCGATGGCCGGAATGGCCCTCGTGCTGATGCGATTCATCCGCAACGTCGAGGCTTTGCGGCGCGAACGCGGTGGTGAGCTTTTCGGCAATCCGGGTCTTAACTTCCATGGAACTGACCTATGCGAGGGTGGCGCTTCGGTCAATCGGGCCGAAGCAGCACGACCTGTTAGAAAAACCATCTGTCAAGACTTGAAGGTGTCATCGCCTACTCCGCATAATGCTCGGTCATGAAATTCGACTCACCTTTGTTCGATCGCATTCGCGTCAAGCCCAGCGAGGATCGCCGTGCGCGTCCGGAAGGGCCGTGCTGCGACTGGAAGGGCTGTGCCAACGCGGCGACGCATCGGGCGCCGAAAGCCCGGCCGCGCGAGAACGAGCATTGGCGCTTCTGCATCGAGCACGTCCGCGAGTACAACCACTCCTATAATTACTTCTCCGGCATGAGCGATGATGCCGTCCTGAAGTATCAGAAGGACGCCATCACCGGACACCGGCCGACCTGGAAGATGGGCACCGGCAACCATCCCGGCCCCGAACTCGGCGCTGACGCGGCGCGCGATCCATTCAACGTGTTCCGCGAGTTCGGTGCCCGCGCGAAAACCGAGAAGGCCGAGCCGCCGCGCGCCATCCGCAATGCCGAGCGGAAGGCGCTGGGCGAGCTGGGCCTGGATGTCGGCGCCGACAAGGCCGAGATCAAGGCGAGGTTCAAGATGCTGGTGAAGCGCCATCACCCCGACGCCAACAACGGCGACCGCGCGACGGAAGACAAGTTGCGCGAGATCATCCAGGCCTACAATTATCTGAAGACCACTGGGATACTTAAATAAGAAAAAAAATAAGAGAGTGTCAGCGCGTCGCCGGCCGTAGCAGGATCAGCGCGGCTGCGGCGAGTTCGAGCGCAACGCAAATCCCGAGTGCCGCGGCGTAGCCGCCGGTGACGTCGCGAACGATGCCGAGCAGGCCCGGCCCGAACGCGTAGGTGAACTGGCTGATCGCCCACGACAGCCCGACCAGCATGCCGAACGAGGGCGCATCGAATTCGCGCTGAATGACCAGCGACGGCAGCGTGAGCAGATTGCCGGCGGACAGTCCGAACACCACGCATGCGGTTATGAGCGCGGTGGTGTTGGTCGTCGCCGTCATCGCCAATAGTCGCCGCGGCCTGGCTTGCCAGCGACCAGGCGGTGAACCGCCGCATGTCGAGGCGTTTGGCGAAAGCGCCGAGCCCGAAGCGGCCGACGATAGCGGCAATCGTCAGCGCCGCCACGGAAAATCCCGCCTCGGCGCGGCCGATGGTCGGCTGAAGGATTGCGATCTGGTGCACCAGGAAGCCGACCTGTGCGGTAAGCGCCATGGCGAACGGCGCGGCGACGCTCCAGAACTTCGTGCTGCGCAGCGCGCTTCGCCGGGTCCAGGCGGCTGGCGCGGGCGGGGTGTCTGGGGCTGTGGCCGCGACTAGCTGGGCGGTCGATCCAGAACGCGAGTCGCCGGCAGCAGGATCGCGGCCATCACGATGGACGAGCCGATGATGGCGTTTGAAAACCCGTAGTATGCGATCGCCAGAACCAGCACCGGCGTCACCAGGATGCCGCCGGAGCTGGCGCCGTTCAGCGCCAGGCTGAGCGCAAGGCCGCGCTGGCGGTCGAACCAAAGCCCCACCACATTGGTGATGGCGCCGACATGCATCGAGGCGGCGCCCACCGCCATCAGCAGGTAGGCGAGATAAAGCTGCCAAAGTTCGGCGATGACTGCGAGCAGCGCCACCGCGCTGCCAAAGCAGCAGGCCCCGATCAACATCACCAGCCGCGGTCCGAGTCTGGTGATCGCATCGCTGACGAACACCACCAGTGCGGCGGTGAGCAGATAAAAGCCGGTGATGGCGCCGGAAATGAGCGCGGTCGGCCAGCCGTGCAGCCGGTGCAACTCGGTGAGGTAGACACCGTGGCCGTAGAGGCCGAAGCCCCAGCAGAACACCGCCGCGAGATAGCACGCCAGCACCACGCGCCAGCCGGCGTAGCGCGGCGAGGATTCCTGCGCGTCGGTCGTGGCTGTGTCGGCGTGGGCCGTTGTCATATTTCGATCAAGCATCCGCGATGAAGCCGTCTCTGTCATAGCATCCCGACGGGCCGCATTCTGGCACGTTGACACTCCACCATACTTCGGGAATCCTCAAACTATGAAAGAAGGTCCCGACATATCGATTGTTGCCGCCCTGATCGGCAATCCGGCTTGCGCCAACATGCTGACTGCGCTGCTGTCGGGCCCGGCGCTGACCGCCACCGAGCTTGCGCAGGAGGCCGGTCTCACCCCTTCGACCGTGAGCGGATATCTGGCCAGGCTCGAAGAGCGCGGGGCTTGTCGCGATCGAGCGTCAGGGCCGGCATCGCTACTTCCGACTCGCCGATGCTGACGTTGCCACAGCGCTCGAGGCGCTGATGCCGGTGGCGGCCCGCGCGGGCCACTTGCGGGTCCGCACCGGACCGCGCGATCCGGAATTGCGTCACGCGCGCACCTGCTACGATCATCTGGCGGGCGATCTTGCGGTGACGATGTTCGACCGCTTTGTCGGGCGCCGTCTGCTTGCCCGCCGGGACGGCAAACTGAGCGTGACCGCCGAAGGTCGGCGCTTTTTCGCCAAGGCGGGCTTCGATGTCGATGCGCTTGAAGGCGGCCGGCGGCCGCTCTGTCAGCCTTGCCTCGATTGGAGCGAGCGCCGCAGTCATCTCAGCGGAACCCTTGGCGCCGCGATCCTGAAGCATATTGTTGCGCGCGGCTGGGCCGACCGCGAGGCGAAAACGCGGGTCGTGCGGTTTTCCGCGGCTGGCGAACAAAGGCTGCGAGCCTGGTTTTCGCGATAGGCGGCTATTTGACGTAGGGCGGCGGCGTGTAGAGCCACGCCAGGCGGTCATAGAATTCCTCCGCCGTACGGCCCTCGAACAGCGAGTTGCGCACCTTCCGCTCGACGCCCTTGGCGTGGTTGAGCTTGCTCATCATCATCGAGGAAATCTGCACCCGCGCAGTGCGCACGATGCGGATGTCCTGGTAGCGCTGGAACGCGCGGGCGAAATCGCCGTCGCATTCGTCCGCGATGTTGCCGAGGCAGATCGCATCCTCCAGCGCCATCGCCGCGCCTTGGGCGATGTATTGCACCATCGGATGCGCGGCGTCGCCCAACAGCGTCGCCATACCCATCGTCCAGTTGTCGACCGGCTCGCGATGCACGATGACGAAGCGGCGGAAACTTTTCGGAATGCGAAGCACGCGATCCGGAATCTCGCAGCGGCCGACGAAATACGGCAGCACCACGTCGGGCGCGAATTCCTCGGCCTCACTCAGCCGATCCTGGCCGGTCAGCACCGTGCAGCCGAGGTTGAACGTGGTCCAGTCGCTGATCGGATAATAGATCATGTGCCAGTCGGGCCCGCCCCAGAACGTCGGATAGGGCTTCTGCAGGTCCTTCGGCATCTGCGCGGCGGGAATCGTGGCGCGGAAGATGATGGCGCCGGCCGGCAGCGGATCGCCGTCGCCGACGATGTGCTTTCGCACGTTCGAAGACACGCCGTCGGCGCCGATCAGCGCTGCTGCGGCGATGCGCTCGCCGCCTTCCAGCGCCACCGACACGCCGGGGCTTTGCAGCTCAAAGCCGATCACGCGGCTGTTGGTGCGCAGCTCGATCAATTCGTGCGCGCGGCAGGCATCGAGCAGCGGCCCATGAATATGCGCGCGATGCGCCACCGCATACGGATTGCCGAAGCGCCGCTCGAACCGCGCGTCGCAGGGGATATTGGCGACCTCCTCGCCGGTGACGGCGTCCATCATCAGGAGCCGCTCGATCATCAGCGCGTTCTTTTTGGCCGCGGCGCCGACGCCAAGCGCGTCGAGCACCGACAGCGCGTTGGGCGCGACATGGAGGCCGACGCCGACCTCGCCGAACTCGCGGGCCTGCTCCAGCACCAGCGAGCGGAAGCCTTTGCGCGCCAGCGCCAGCGCGCAGGCGAGCCCGCCGATGCCGCCGCCCGCGATCGCGACCGGCTGCGTGTTGCGTGCTGTCGCCGGCGCCACGGCCTAGTCGGACAATCCCGCCGTCGTGCGGTCGAGCCAGCCCTTGTCGCCGGTCAGCGTCTTCAGTTCGCGCAACGCTTCGTCCTTGGTCTGCGTGACCTGCGGCACGATCAGGGGCTCGCCTTCGCCGTTGCTCGGCTGGCAGGAGAACTCCAGCCGGATGTCGTTCGGATCGAACACATAGATCGAGAAGATGCCGGGCAGGATTTCCAGCGGGCCGTCATACGGCACCTTCGCGGCATCGAGCCGCGCACAAATGCGCTTCTGGCTCGCCGGCGACACCGCGAACGAGACGTGCTGCATGGCGCCGAGCGCGTTGCGGTCGCCCTGCTGTTTCTTGCCCTTGGGCATCTCGAAGAATGCCAGCAGGCCGTCGCGGCCCATGTCGAAGAAATAGTGCCGGACCTCCTCGAACGGCGGGTTGCCGCGATTGCCCGGTCCGGTGCCGAGCCCCGGCGGCACCTTCATGGCATGGACGAGCCGCATGCCCAGCACGCCGGCGTAGAAGTCGACGGTCATCTTCATGTCTTCGGTGTTGAGCGCCAGATGATGCACGCCGTAGAAGCGGATGTCGGCGTCCGAGCGGGTTTCGCTGCGGTCCTTGAGCTCAGCGTCGGTCATGGGAGCCTCCTTGGGGGCCGGCCCGCGATCGGGCCTTCGCGCGCCTTTGGCGCAGCATAGGCCGTCCCGGCTTTCCTCGACAATTGGGCCGGAATCCCTACATTTCAGCTATGCGCAGGGCGGCTTTCGCAGTGCACCTGCCTCTGCTAAGTTCGCTCATTCATATCGAATCCCGGCAAGAAATCGCGGCCCCGCGCCGTTCCGGGGCCACGGAGTAGCAATGGCAACCGCCCCCCAGAAACAGCCCGCTTCGCCTGCCATGCCCGACATGAAGGTGTCGGTCCGGCAGCTTTTCGGCATCGAAAGCGACATGGAAGTTCCGGCCTATTCCAAGGCTGACGACTACGTGCCGGACACCGACCCGGATTATCGCTTCGACCGCCAGACCACGCTCGCGATCCTGGCCGGCTTCGCCCACAACCGCCGGGTGATCGTCTCCGGCTATCACGGCACCGGCAAGTCGACCCACATCGAGCAGGTCGCGGCGCGGCTCAACTGGCCCTGCGTGCGCGTCAACCTCGACAGCCACATCAGCCGTATCGACCTGATCGGCAAGGACGCCATCGTCATCAAGGACGGCTTGCAGGTGACGGAATTCCGCGACGGCATCCTGCCCTGGGCCTACCAGAACAACGTCGCGCTCTGCTTCGACGAATACGACGCCGGCCGCCCGGACGTGATGTTCGTTATCCAGCGCGTGCTGGAATCCTCGGGCCGGCTGACCTTGCTCGACCAGAGCCGCGTGATCCGTCCTCATCCGGCGTTCCGGCTGTTCGCCACGGCGAACACCATCGGCCTGGGCGACACCTCGGGCCTCTATCACGGCACCCAGCAGATCAACCAGGCGCAGATGGACCGCTGGTCGATCGTGACCACGCTGAACTATCTGCCGCACGACAACGAGGTCGAGATCGTGCTCGCCAAGGCGAAGCACTATCAGACCGAGGACGGCCGCGAGATCGTCAACAAGATGGTCCGCGTCGCCGACCTCACGCGCAACGCCTTCATCAACGGCGATCTCTCGACCGTGATGAGCCCGCGCACCGTCATCATCTGGGCGGAGAACGCCGACATCTTCAAGGACGTCGGCTTCGCCTTCCGGCTGACCTTCGTCAACAAGTGCGACGAGCTCGAACGGCCGATCGTCGCCGAGTTCTATCAGCGCTGCTTCGGCCAGGAGTTGCCGGAAGTCGTCGGTCAACGTGGCGCTGTCCTAACGAATGTCGTCCCGGCACCAGCAGGGACCCGGCTGAGACATGTCCTCCAACAGCAAGCCGAAAGCGACCGCAAAGGAATCTCCGACCGAGCCGTTCAAACGGGCGGTCACCGGCTGCCTGCGCGCCATCGCCAAGAAGGCCGAGCTCGAGGTTTCGTTCGCCGCCGAGCGGCCCGGCCTGGTCGGCGGCAAGGTGCGGCTGCCCGAGCCGGCGCGGAAGCTCACCCGCGCCGAGGCCGCGATCGTGCGCGGCAATGCCGATGCGGTGGCGCTGAAGCTCGCCTGCCACGATCCCGCGGTGCATCGGCGTCTGGTGCCCGGCGGCCAGCAGGCGCGCGCGGTGTTCGACGCCGTCGAGCAGGCCCGCGTCGAGGCGATCGGCTCGCGCCGCATGCTCGGCGTGAAGGGCAATCTCGCCGCCATGATCGACGACCGCTTCCATCGCGGCAAGTTCGACGAGGTGACCGATCGCGCCGACGCGCCGATCGAGGAGGCCGTCGCCATGATGGTGCGCGAGCGGCTGACCGGTCAGGCGCCGCCGCCGGCGGCGAAGAAGCTCGTCGACCTGTGGCGGCCGTTCATCGAGGACCGCGCCGGCCGCGGCCTCGACCAGCTCGAGCGCGTGCTCGAAGACCAGCGCAAGTTCGGCGACGCCGTCCACGATCTCCTGGAATCGCTCGACATGGGCGAGGACCGCTCCTCATCCGAAGAGGAGGAGGACGGCGAGGAGGGCGATCAGGATCGCCGCAAGGACGAAAACGGCGAGAAGGGCGAGGCCGCCGATTCCGAGGACATGGAAAAGATGAGCATGGAGGACGCCGAGGCGTCCGCCGACTGCCTCCGAGACCTCCGAGGAGGCGGTGGACGCGCCCGCCGCCGACATGGCCGACGATTCCGAGATGGGCGAGTCCGAGACCGCCGCCGAGCCGTGGCGGCCGCGCAACCGTCCGAACGAGCCGCGCGGCCCCGACTACCGGCCGTTCACCATGCGCTTCGACGAAACCATTCCGGCCGAGGAGCTGTGCGAGCCCGAGGAGCTCGATCGCCTGCGCGGCTATCTCGACAAGCAGCTCTCGAACCTGCAGGGCGTCGTCGCCCGCCTCGCCAACCGGCTGCAGCGCCGCCTGATGGCGCAGCAGAATCGCGCCTGGGACTTCGACCTCGAAGAGGGCCTGCTCGATCCGTCGCGGCTGCCGCGCATCATCATCGATCCGCTGCATGCGCTGTCGTTCAAGCAGGAGAAGGAAACCAACTTCCGCGACACCGTGGTGACGCTGTTGCTCGACAACTCCGGCTCGATGCGCGGCCGCCCGATCACGGTGGCCGCGACCTGCGCCGACATTCTGGCGCGCACGCTCGAGCGCTGCGGCGTCAAGGTCGAGATCCTCGGCTTCACCACCAAGGCCTGGAAGGGCGGCCAGTCGCGCGAAGTCGTGGCTCGCCGCCGGCAAGACCGCCAATCCGGGCCGGCTCAACGATCTCCGCCACATCATCTACAAGTCGGCCGACGCGCCGTGGCGGCGCGCGCGCAAGAACCTCGGCCTGATGATGCGCGAGGGCCTGCTCAAGGAGAACATCGACGGCGAGGCGCTGGATTGGGCGCACAAGCGCCTGCTGGCCCGCCCCGAGCAGCGCAAGATCCTGATGATGATCTCCGACGGCGCGCCGGTCGACGACTCCACGCTGTCGGTCAACCCGGGCAACTATCTCGAACGGCATCTGCGCTGGATCATCGAGGAGATCGAAAACCGCTCGCCGGTGGAGCTGATCGCCATCGGCATCGGCCACGACGTCACGCGCTACTACCGCCGTGCCGTCACCATCGTCGATGCCGAGGAGCTCGGCGGCGCGATGACCGAAAAGCTCGCCGAGCTGTTCGAGGAGCACGCGGCCGAGGAAAAGCGCGGTCCGGCGCGGCGTTCGGCGCGTAAACTACATTCCTGAATTATCCAAATAGAGCCGTGCGCTCGCCGGCGGCGAGACACGCGATAAGGTAAAATCCCCCGTTGAAGGGGATTAACCTTGAACAGTTTTGCTTCTCGCGGTTCGGCCTTGCTGGCCATTCTTGCGCTCGCGCTGATTCCGGCGGCGGCGCAGCCGCCGCGCGCGGCTGATGACATTCAGCAGATCACGATCCGCGCCCAGGCGATCGAAGCCTTCGATCCGCGCGAGCCCGGTCGCACGCGCTTTGGCGCGCTGACGTTCCGCGGCGGCTTGATCCTGGAATCCTCGCATCGCGATTTCGGCGGCGTGTCGGGGCTTCGCGTCGCGGCCGACGGCGCGCGTTTCCTCGCGGTCACCGACAAGGGCCATTGGCTGCGCGCCCGCATCGTCTATCGCGGCAAGGCGCCGATCGCGATCGCCGACGCCGAGATGGCGCCGATCCTCGGACCGGACGGCAAGCCGCTCAAGAGCCGCGGCTGGTACGACACCGAGGCGCTCGCCGAGGACGGCGGCGCGGTCTATGTCGGCATCGAGCGCGTCAACCAGGTCGTGCGCTTCGACATCGCCAAGGACGGCCTGCGCGCGCGGGGACGTCCGATCGCGGTGCCGCCCGGCATGAAGCTCCTGCCGCACAACCGCAGCATCGAATGCCTGGAGGCGGCGCCCAAGGGCGGCCCGCTCGCCGGCACGCTGATCTCGATCTCCGAGCGCGGCCTCGACACCGCCGGCAATCTGATGGGCTTTCTGATCGGCGGTGCGGGCGGCGTGTTCTCGCTCAAGCGCACCGACGATTTCGATGTCAGCGACTGCGCGGCGACGCCCGACGGCAAGCTCCTGGTGCTGGAGCGACGCTTTTCATGGGCGCGGCGGTCTGGCGATGCGCATCCGCAGCGTGCCATTCGCGATGATCAAGCCGGGTGCGCTGGTCGATGGGCCGGAGCTGATCTTCGCCGACATGGGCAGTCAGGTCGACAACATGGAAGGCCTGTCGGTGCACCGCGACGCTTCCGGCGCGCTGGTGCTGACGCTGATCTCCGACGACAATTTTTCGCCGCTGCAGCGAACCCTGCTGCTGCAGTTCACGCTGGTGGAATGAGACAAAATAAAACGCGGCCATCGGGCCGCGTTTTCATTCAGGGCTATTTTGCGCTGGGCCCCGGGTCGCCCGGGACAAGAAAGAAACTCAGCCCGCGGCCTGCTTCTTCTCGATGGCCTTCTTGAGGTCGCGCATCTTGGGCGCCAGCACGTCGTTCTTGGCGCCCATCAGATAGGCATCGAGGCCGCCGCGGTGGTCGACGGTCTTGAGCGCATTGGCCGAGACCTTGCAGCCTCACCGAGCGTCCGAGCGTGTCGGAGATCATGGTGACGTTGAGCAGGTTCGGCAGGAACCGCCGCTTGGTCTTGATGTTCGAGTGGCTCACCTTGTGGCCGACCAGGACGCCTTTTCCGGTGAGATCGCAGCGGCGTGACATAGCGTTACCCTTGGAATTGAAGCGGCGTGTTGAGACGCCGAAAATGGCGGTTTCAATGGATCGCGAACGTATAGTGGCGGGGGGCTAAATCGTCAAGAAAACCGTCGAGCAAGCCGTCCAGACCCGGGCTAAGGCCCCGTTCCCGATCATAGAATCGACTTATTCCCCACCGAGATCGGGGATAAGCGCCATTCTCCAGCGGTAATGCCTTGATCGGGACTCCCGGCAATGCAAAGCGGATAGCGGCGGTTCGAGGAGAATGAAAATCGTGCCCTGGACTGTGCTTCGTTCGGCGATCGGCGTCGCGGTGACGGCCATCGCGGCGGCTGCGGCCGATCCGGCGCTGGCGCAGGGGCGGTTGGACGCCCGCTATGCGGTCACCCTGGCCGGCGTGCCGGTCGGCAAGGGCGCCTGGGTCATCGACATCGCCGAGAACCAGTTCACCGCCGCGGCCAGCGGCGCGACCGCGGGCCTGTTGCGCGTGTTCGCCAGCGGCCAGGGCAGCGGCGCCTCGCGCGGCTTCATCGTCAGCGGCAATCCGGTGCCGGCGAGCTTTGCCGCCAGCATCACCTCCGACAAGAAGACCGAAGAAATCCGCATGACGCTCGGCGCGGGCGACGTGAAGGATTTCGCCGTCAGCCCCGAGGTGCCGGTCGACCCCGAGCGCGTGCCGGTGACCGAGGCTCACTTCCACGGCGTCAGCGATCCGATGACCGGCTCGCTGATCCGCGTGCCGGGCACCGGCAATCCGCTGACCCCGCAGGCCTGCGCGCGCACCACACCGATCTTCGACGGCCGCATGCGCTACAATCTGCAGTTCGCCTACAAGCGCATGGAGCAGGTCAAGGCCGACAAGGGATACGAGGGCCCGGTCGTGGTCTGCGCGGTCTATTTCATCCCGATCGCCGGCTTCATTCCGCACCGCGCCTCGGTGAAATATCTGGCCGCCCAGCGCGACATGGAGGTCTGGCTGGCGCCGGTCGCCAACACCCGGGTGCTGGTGCCGTATCGGATCTCGATTCCGACGCCGATCGGAGTCGGCGTGATGCAGGCCACGCAGTTCGTCTCGGTGTCGCAGCCGCGCGCCGCGGCGGTCGGCCCCAAAACCCAATAAGCGACCCAATAAGCGCTCAAGATCGCTTGCGGCGCGGCCTCTGGCTTCCCAGTTATCCACAGATTATCCACAGAGGTCCGGAGGCCTCGCGGATTGACTCGCCGGCTGGCGGTGCAACGGAGCCGTGTTAACGTTTGGAGGGCGTTTCGCAGCACCGTCGGCGCGCTGTGCTACCCGATGTTGTGGCTGTACGTGAGGGCTGAGCCAGATGTCGGGGTGAACGAAACTGCACAACGCCAGAGTCGCCGATTCGGGCCGGGTTCGTTCCAAACTCGTTCCTAACGGTTAAGTGCGCGCTGTCCGGCGTCGCATTGTGATACACAAGGCGTGTCCGCTCGCTGAAGCGGGCCACCCCAGCCTGGAAAACGGATGCCGATCTCGTTCTCGTCGCCTGTGACCCGCGACGGCCGCCTCCGTGGCGCCGGCGTGACCGCCGTGCTGGGGCCGACCAACACCGGCAAGACCCATCTCGCCATCGAGCGGATGCTCGGCCACTCGTCCGGCATGATCGGGCTGCCGCTGCGGCTGCTGGCGCGCGAGGTCTACAACAAGGTCGTCGACCGGGTGGGCGCCGAGAACGTCGCGCTGATCACCGGCGAGGAGAAGATCAAGCCGCAGAACCCGCGCTACTGGGTGGCCACCGTCGAGGCCATGCCGCGCGATCTCGATCTCGCCTTCGTCGCCATCGACGAGGTGCAGCTCGGCTCCGACCTCGATCGCGGCCACGTCTTCACCGACCGCATGCTCAACCGCCGCGGCCGCGAGGAGACGCTGGTGCTCGGCGCCGCCACCGTCCGGCCGATGGTCGAGAAGCTGCTGCGCGGCGCCAACATCGTGCAGCGGCCGAGGCTTTCGACGCTCATTCACACCGGCGACAAGAAGCTCAGCCGGTTGCCGCGGCGCAGCGCCATCGTCGCGTTCTCGGCCGACGAGGTCTATGCCATCGCCGAACTGATCCGCCGCCAGCGCGGCGGCGCCGCAGTGGTGATGGGCTCGCTGTCGCCTCGCACGCGCAACGCCCAGGTCGAGCTGTTTCAGTCCGGCGACGTCGACTACCTGATCGCGACCGACGCCATCGGCATGGGGCTCAATCTCGACGTCGATCACGTCGCATTTGCATCCGACCGTAAATTCGACGGTTACCAATTCCGCAAGCTCAATCCGGCCGAGCTCGCGCAGATCGCCGGCCGTGCCGGACGTGCCCAGCGCGACGGCACCTTCGGCACCACAGGCCGCTGCCCGCCGTTCGAGGACGATCTCGTCCGCGCGCTCGAAAGCCACTCGTTCGAGCCGATCAAGGTGCTGCAATGGCGCAACACCGATCTGGAATTCGCTTCGATCGGCGCATTGCAGGCCTCGCTCGCCATGACGCCGACCGAAGCCGGCCTCACCCGCGCGCCGATCGCCGAGGACATCCTGGTGCTCGAACATGCTGCGCGCGATGAGGAAATCCGCGGCATGGCGACCAGCCGGAGTGCCGTCGAGCGGTTGTGGGAGGCCTGCCAGGTCCCCGATTACCGCAAGATCGCGCCGGCCACGCACGCCGAGCTTGCGGTGACCCTCTATGGATTCCTGATGCGGCAGGGTAAAATCCCGGTCGACTGGTTCTCCGCCCAAGTAGCCCAGGCCGACCGGACCGATGGCGATATCGACACGCTCTCCAACCGGATCGCGCATGTGCGGACCTGGACCTTCGTGGCGAACCGCCCCGACTGGCTTGCCGATCCGGAGCATTGGCAGGCGGTCACCCGCAGCGTCGAGGACAAGCTCTCAGATGCGATGCATGAGCGTCTCATCGAGCGGTTCGTCGATCGCCGCACCAGCGTTTTGATGCGGCGGCTGCGCGAGAACACAACATTGGAAACTGAAATCAAAAAGACCGGCGAAGTGGTGGTCGAGGGTCACGAGATCGGCCGGCTCGACGGCTTCACCTTCGTCGCCGACGCATCCGCCGCCGGCTCCGAGGCCAAGACCTTGCAGGGTGCGGCGCGTTCGGCGCTGGCCGGTGAGATCGACGCCCGCGCCATCAAGCTCACGCAGGCGCCCGACCGCGAATTCGTGCTGTCGTCCGACGGCTCGATACGCTGGACCGGCGCGCCGGTCGGCAAGCTGATCGCCGGCGAGGACGTGCTGCGCCCGCGGCTTCGCATCATCGCCGATGAGCAGCTCACCGGCGCATCGCGCGAGGCGGTGCAGACGCGGCTCGATCTCTGGCTCGTGAACCATATCGAGCGGCTGCTTGCTCCGCTGTTCGCGCTCGCCGCTGCCGAGGACATCACCGGCATCGCGCGCGGCGTCGCCTACCAGTTGATCGAGTCGATCGGCGTGCTGGAGCGGCAGAAGGTTGCCGAGGATGTCAAAGGCCTCGACCAGCCGTCGCGCGCCAACTTGCGCAAATACGGCGTGCGGTTTGGCGCCTACCACCTCTACATGCCGGCGCTGCTGAAGCCCGCGCCGCGCAGCCTCGCCGCGCAACTGTGGATGCTCAAGCACGGCGGCCCGGACGACAAGGGCCTCGACGAATTGCAGCGGCTCGCTTCAAGCGGCCGCACCTCGATCCCGGTCGACAAGGACACGCCGAAGCCGCTCTACCGCACCATCGGCTATCGGGTGTGCGGCGAGCGCGCGATCCGCGTCGACATTCTCGAACGGCTGGCCGACCTGATCCGGCCGGCGCTTGGCCTGGCGTGAAGGCGTGACCGGCGTGAAGCCGGCCGGGGCGTTCAACGGCTTCGGCTTCACCGTCACCGGCGCGATGACGTCGCTCACCGGCGCGTCGGGCGAGGACTTCGCCTCGATCCTGCGCTCGCTCGGCTATCGCATGGACAAGCGGCCGAAGCCGCCGGAGCCGGAACCGGCTGCGACATCGGCGGAGCCGGAAGCCACGGCCGCGCCGATCGCCGCTGGCGTTGCGGCTGGAAGCACCCGCGGAAGCTGCACCCGACGCTCCGGCGGCCGATGGAGAGCGCGCTCCGACGCTGGCGCCGGACGCTGAGCCTGTCGAAGACACAGCGATCGAGCCCCCGGCGCAAGCGTCAGCGGCTGAAACTGGTGCTCCCGCCGACAGTCCGGCGGAGCCGCCGCCTGCAACCCAGTCGCTGTTACCGAGCGTCGAATTTGTCGGCGCTGAAGCCACGCCCGCACCGGCTGAAGCGGCCCCCGCAACGCCCGCCGAGCCAGAGATGATCGAGGTCTGGCGTCCCGGCCGTCCGCAGGGCGAACGCCGCCCCCGCGACGCCGAACGGCGCGGTAGCCGCCGGCGTCATCACGAGCGCCCGGCAACGCCGGCCGAAGGTCAACCCGCGGGCGAAACACCGGCTGCCGCGGCGGACGGCCAAGCCGTCGCCGCGGACGCCACGCCGCCAGCCGATGGCGAGCGCAAGGAACGTCACGGCCGCCCGCGTCACCGCCGCCGCGATCGTGGCCCGCGCAAGGATGCCGACGGCAAGGTGGTCGAGGGACAGGCCGTCGAAGCCAAATCTAGCGAAAGCAAGTCTGACGAAAGCAAAGCCGGCGCGGAGCAGCGGACGGACCGGCCGCAAAAGCAGGGACGCCCCGAGCGCCGTCCGGAGCGCGGCGACCGGCCGCAGCGCCAAGATCGTGGCGACCGTGCGCCGGATCGTGGTCCGCGGCGCGAGCGCGACCGTGATCGCGGCCGCGGCGACGACAACCGGCAAGCGCGATCCTGGAGCTCCGATCAGCCGTCGCGTGGCAACAAGGAGCCGGATCCGAACTCGCCGTTCGCCAAGCTGCTGGCCTTGAAGGAGCAGCTTCAGGGCAACAAGGACCGAAGCTGAGCGCTTGCCGAGCATGATCCCGAAACGCGGGAACTGGTTTTCGGACAAGATCATATTCACTTAGGACATGGATCGTCAGCGCATCGATAAATGGCTGTGGCACGCGCGCGTGGTGCGCACGCGCTCGGCCGCTGCGGCGTTGTCCGACGCCGGTCTCGTCCGCATCAATGGCGCGCGCATCGATACATCGAGCCGCCCGGTGCGTCCCGGCGACGTCGTCACCATCGCGCTCGATCGCAACGTGCGGGTGCTCAAGGTGATCGGATATGCCGAGCGCCGCGGTTCCGCCGACACCGTCCGCGCCCTCTATGAGGATCTCACGCCGCCGCCGGCACCGCGGAAGGAACCCATCGGCGGCGAGCGCGAAGAGGGCTCCGGCCGTCCGACCAAGCGGGAGCGTCGCGAGATCGACCGGCTGCAGGGCCGCGACGAACTTGATTAGGGTCACGAATTGCCGGTTCCAGCGGCCCGCGCTTGCGAAGGCACCCTCCATGAGGTACGGAGCGCCGTTTTCTGGAGTGATGGAATGACCTACGTCGTCAACGACAACTGCATCAAGTGCAAGTACACCGATTGCGTCGAAGTCTGTCCGGTCGACTGCTTCTACGAGGGGGCGAACATGCTCGTCATTCACCCCGACGAGTGCATCGACTGCGGCGTCTGCGAGCCGGAATGCCCGGTCGACGCGATCAAGCCGGACACCGAGCCCGGCCTGGAGAAATTCCTGGAACTCAACGCCGAATACGCGAAGTCCTGGCCCAACATCACGGTGAAGAAAGAGCCGCCGGCGGACGCCAAGGATTGGGACGGCAAGTCCGGCAAGATAACGGAATTCGACCCGGAACCCGGTACCGGCGACTGAAAGCAGCCCGCAACGGACGGCTCGGACGTCATTAACCAGTCTTAATGATTTTCCAGCCCGCTGAAGCCTGAAACGGGCTTTTTGCAGTGCGATAACGCTTTGATTCTGACCGAAAATGTGCTATACAGTCGGTAACATGGATTTGTGCCGGAATGCTCCCCGTGGGGAGCATTATTTGTCGGAACCGATACCATATAAACCCGGGTAGGGGCGTGTCTAAGACACGCAGAAGCTGTGGCAGGGAAGATGCGTCAGAAGTCCAAGAAGGGTGCGTCCGGCGTAAGCCGGCGCGCCAAGAAACCCGCCGCTGGACCCGTCCGGCGGACTTCGCAGGCCTCACGCGGCACCGCCCGCCGTGCAGCCCCCGTGGCCAAATCGCTCGGCCGTAACAAGCCAGAGCAAGGAGCAGTACCTGGAATGACCCCCAAAAAGACGACCCAGCGCCAGGGCTTCAAGACCAACGAATTCATCGTCTATCCGGCCCATGGGGTCGGTCAGATCATGGCCATCGAAGAGCAAGAGGTGGCCGGGCGCGAAGCTCGAGCTGTTCGTCATCAACTTCGTCAAGGACAAGATGACGCTGCGGGTTCCTACCGCCAAGGTTGTGGCGGTCGGCATGCGCAAGCTTGCCGAAGGGACCCTGGTCAAGCGGGCTCTCGAAACCCTCAAGGGCCGCGCCCGGATCAAGCGCACCATGTGGTCGCGCCGGGCTCAGGAATACGAAGCCAAGATCAACTCCGGCGACATCGTCGCCATCGCCGAGGTTGTGCGCGACCTGTTCCGGTCGGAGTCACAGCCCGAGCAGTCCTACAGCGAACGGCAGCTCTATGAAGCCGCGCTGGACCGGCTGTCGCGCGAGATCGCGGCGGTGCAGCACGTCACCGAGACCGAAGCGGTCAAGGAAATCGAGGCGGCGCTCGCCAAGGGCCCTCGGCGCGGCCCGAAGCCGGCTGAGGAGCTGGTGGAGGAAGAGGCGGCGTAAGCCACCTTCGCGCATCACGAAATTCAAAGGCCCGGTCGCAAGACCGGGCCTTTTGCTTTGTCTGGAGGTTTGCCACGCCGTTTCCATTTCCGCGAGCGGAGATGCGTGCCCGTTGCGGCGCTATCGGCTAGTTTCTTGGCCGGGAGAAACCGATGACCGCCACCAAAAATCGAACCCGTCATGTGCGCCGGACCGCATCTCGACGTGCGCCCGCCCAAACTGAAGCTGCCGCCGAAATCCGCCGATTGCCACTGTCATGTGTTCGGCCCGCGCGACCAATACCCCTGGGCCGCCAACCGTCTCTACACGCCGCCGCCGGTGCTGCTTGACGATTATCTCGCCATGCTCCGCGCCACGGGCTTCGAGCGCGGCGTGATGGTGCAGACCGGCCTGTACGGCCCCGACAATCGCTTCATCGTCGACGCCGTCAAGGCGCATCCGAAACAGCTTCGCGCCATCGCGCTGATCGGCGAGGACATCACCGACCGCGAGCTGCGCGATCTGGCCGATGGCGGCGTGCGCGGTTTCCGCGTCAACCGCACCGCCAAGACCGGACTGTCGTTCGAGGTGGCGCGCAGGCTCGCCGAGCGCGTCAAGGACCTCGGCTGGCACGTGCAGTTCCTGCTCGACATCGAGGATCATCCCGACATCGACAGCTTCCTCGGCAATTTCCCGACCGAGGTGGTGATCGACCACATGGGCCGGCCCGATCCGAAGAAGGGCGTCAACGCGCCGGGCTTCCAGGCGCTGATCCGCCTGCTCCAGTCGGGGCGCGGCTGGTCGAAAATGTCGGCGCCGTACCGCACCTCATTGCAAGAACCGCCCTACGGCGACATCACGCCGTTCGCCCATGCGCTCGTCGCCGCCGCGCCCGATCGCCTGGTGTGGGGCTCGGACTGGCCGCACGTGCTGCTGGAGACGACGATGCCGAACGACGGCGATCTGGTCGATCAGATCGCGGTCTGGGTGCCGGACGAAGCGGTGCGCCGGCGCATCCTGGTGGACAATCCCGAGCGGCTCTACGGCTTCGAGCGGGCTTAGCCAAGGAAACGCAAGCCGGCCGCGGCGTTACACCGCAACGGCGGTGGCGTCATAGGCGTAGAGCCATTCCATCCGCTCGCGCACGCGCTCCTGCTGCCATTCGCGCGCCACCTCGGCGGCCACGGCGCCCGGGTTGGCCAGCGCCGGGCTGAAGGCCGAGCGCCGGTTCTCGTGGGATTTCCGCACCACCGTGGCGGTGCGCTCGCGCCGGATCTCCTCGTAGCGCGCGAAGGCGGTCGCCGGATCGTCGAAATATTTGTCGAGGCACGCGGCGACGACATAGCCGTCCTCGATCGCCATCACGCCGCCCTGGCCGAGGAACGGCAGCGTCGGATGGCAGGCGTCGCCCAGCAGCGTGACGCGGCCCTGGCTCCAGCGCGGCATCGGCCCGCGCACCATCATCGCCCATTTGTAGGGCGTCTCGATCCGGCTGATGATCTCGTGCACGTCGGCATGCCAGCCGCGGAAGTCGTTGGCGAGCTCGTCCTTGGTGCCCTGCGTCACCCAGGATTCGACCTGCCAGTCGTCGCGCTCGACGAAGCTGATGAAGTTCATGATCTCGCCGCGCCGCACCGGATAGTGCAGCACGTGGCCGTGCGGGCCCGAGCCAGTTGGTGCCCTGCATCTGTCTGCAGATGCGGCGGCAGCTTGTCCATCGGCACCAGGCCGCGCCAGGCGACGCAGCCGGTGAACTCGCGGCTGGTCGGCGCCAAACAGGCCGGCGCGGACCTTGGAATGGATGCCGTCGGCGCCGATGACATAGGCCGCGCGCACGCGTCTCGCCGTCCTCGAACCGCACTTCGGCGTGGTCGCCGTCGGTGCTGATGGCGGCGCAGCGCCGGCCGAGCTTCACCGCGTCGGGCTTCTGCGCGCGCACGGCATCGGCCAGCAGGCCGTGCAGGTCGCCCCGGTGCAGCATGACGTGCGGCGTGCCGTAGCGCTGTGCCGTGGTGGCGCCGAGATCGAACCAGTTCCAGGTCTCGCCTGTGCTCCAGTGCCGGATCACGCGGCGCGACGGCAGCACCTGGACGCGCTTGAGCGCGTCCTCGAGGCCGAGCGCATAGAGCACGCGCGTGCCGTTGGAGCTGATCTGGATGCCGGCGCCGACCTCCTTGAGCTCCGGCGCCTGCTCGTAGACTTCGACGTCGAGCCCGCGCTTGAGCAGCGACAGCGCGGCGGCCAGGCCACCGATGCCGCCGCCGACGATGACGATCTTTTCGGACGCGCCCATCACTCGAACGTCACGCCGGTTGCCTTCACGATCTCGGCCCAGCGCGGGATTTCCTCGGCGATGAATGCCGCGAAATCCTGCGGCGTGCCGATCTTGGCGTCGAAGCCGAGCTTGGCCATGCTGTCCTTCATCTCCGGCGAACGCAGCGTCTCGTTGATCGCGGCATTGAGCTTGCCGACGATCTCGGGCGGCGTGCCGGCCGGCGCCAGCACGCCGGCCCAGAATTCGAGGGTCAGCTCCGGCAGTCCGGCCTCGCGCGCGGTCGGCACCTCCGGCAGCTCGGCGATGCGGGCCGGGCTGGTGATGGCGAGCGGCCGCATCCTGCCGTCGCGGATGAGCGGGATCGACGTCGAGGGCGTCGGGTTCAGCATCTGGATGCGGCCGCCGAGGAAGTCCGGCAGCGCGGCGGCGCCGCCCTTGTAGGGGATGATCTGAACGTCGGCGCCGCTGAGCCGCTTGAACATCTCGGCGATCAGGAGCGCGGCGGTGCCTTGCGTCGCGGCGAAATTGATCGTGGCCGGGATGCGCCTTGGTGTAGGCGACGAACTCCGCCATCGTCTTGACCGGCAAGGTCGGCGATACCGCCAGCAGCCAGTAGGTGGTGTTGACGGTGGCGACCGGCGCGAAATCCTTCAGCGGGTCGTAGTCGACCTTCTTCTTCATGGCCCGATCGAGCGCGATCGACGAGCTGACGAACAGCAGCGTATAGCCGTCGGGCTCGGCCGCGGCGGCCGCCTTGGTGCCGATGGTCGTGCCGCCGCCCGGCTTGTTGTCGATGACGATCGGCTGGCCGAGCCGCGGCGCCAGATGCTGCGTCAAGCAGCCGCGCCATCACGTCGTTGGGCGAGCCCGGCGTGTACGGCACGACGAGCTTGATGACGCGCGCCGGATAGGATTGCGCGGCGGCGGGGCCGGCCAACGCCAGCGCCGCGATGGCAGCCAGGAGCGCCCGTCTTGCAATCATCACGCAACCTCGCAAACCGTCATGCCCGGCGTTAAGCCGGCATGACGAACGAGAGTTCTAGTTCTTCGGCTTGTAGTCGATCGCCTTCGCCGTCGCGGCAACGATGCGGCGCTGCTCGTCGATCGATTCGGCGAACTCCTTCGGCCCGCCGATATTGATCGCCTGGCCGGTGGCCTTCAGCCGCTCGGCGATGCTGCCGTCCGCGGCCACAGCGCGGAAGTCGGCGGCGATCTTCTCCTTGAGCTCGTTCGACATGCTCTTCAGCCCGAACAGGCCGACCAGCCCTTCCATCTCCAGCGACGGGAAGCCCTGCTCGCGCGCGGTCGGCATGTCGGGCGCCGTCGAGATGCGGGTCTTGTTGTTGACGACGAACAGCTTGATGCGGCCGGCCTGGATCTGCGGCTGCACGATCGCGTAGGACGCCATCACCGCCTGGATGCGGCCCTCGCCGAGATCGACCGGCGCCACATTGATGTCGCGATAGGGCACCTGCGTGATGTCCAGCTTTTCGTGATGCTGGTAGCCCCAGAAGATGAACTCGGTGATGCCCGGCACCGCTCCATAGTTGAACTTGCCGGGGTTGGCGCGCACCGCCTCGGTGAATTCCTTGACGTTGTTGTAGGGCGCGTCCGCCTTGACGGCCGCCGCGATCAGCGTGTTGGAGGCGCGTGCGATCGGGACCAGATCGGCTGGATTGTAGGGCAGCTTGGCTGTAGTTGAACGGATGCACGGTGAAATTGCCGGACGGCCCGAACAGCAGGACGTGGTCGTCGTTGGCGGACAGGAACGCCTGGATCGCGACGATGCTGTCGCCGCCGGGCTTGTTCTCGATCACGACCGGATGGCCCCACTTCTGCGTGAGCTTCTCGGCGAACAGCCGCCCGCCGATGTCGGCGCCGGCGCCGGGTCCGAACGGCACGATGAACTTCACCGGCCGCGTCGGCCAGTTCTGCGCTTGCGCCGGCGCGATGAGGGACGTGGTCGAGCAGGGCGAGAGCGGCGGCGAACAGTCGGGTCGGCAGCATGGCGTTTCCTCGGGCTTTTGACATTTCGTTCGAACGCTAAGCATTCCGCCGCCCGAAACACAACGCTTCCCGGCTGCGGCGGATTGCTGCCATGCCGGTTGTTCCGGGCGGCCGTTTGCGCGAAACTGGAGCCAGCCACCCACACCAGCGAGTGCCCACCATGGATGCGAAAACCGTTGACGCCCGGACCCACGAGTTCGACGTGCAGGACATCGAGTATCTCCGCCACGGCGACAAGCCGCTGCTGGCGAAGGTCTACAAGCCGCGCGGCGAGGGGCCGTTTCCGGCGCTGGTCGATCTGCATGGCGGCGCCTGGTGCCTCGCCGACCGCAACACCGACAAGGTCCGCCACGAGGTGCTGGCCGGTCACGGCGTGGTCGTCGTCTCGCTCGACTGGCGCACCGCGCAAAGAGGGCGCCTATCCGATGGCGCTGGCCGACATCAACTACGCGATCCGCTGGGTCAAGCTGCACGCCAAGGAGCTCAAGACCCGGCCCGACCTCGTCGGCATCTCCGGCCAGTCGAGCGGCGGCCATCTCGCCATGCTGGCCGCGATGCGGCCGCACGATCCGCGCTACACCACCATTGCGCTGCCGGCCGGCTCGCCCGCGCTCGACGCCACGGTGAAGGCCGCGGTGCTGTCATGGCCGGTGATCAATCCGCTCGGCCGCTATCGCTTCGCCAAGCGGCAGGGCGCGCTGCCCAATCCGCCGGCCTGGCCGCCGGGGATCATCGACAAGCATCATCAGTTCTGGGGCGGCGAGGAGAACATGACCGAAGGCAACCCGATGCTCATCCTCGAGCGCGGCGAGAAGGTCACGCTGCCGCCGGCGATCTGGCACCAGGGCCGCGGCGACATCCTGCACGACTACAAGGACGAGGATTTCAAAGGCGCCGACACCGAGGCGCCGCGCTTCGCCGCCAACTACAAGAAGGCCGGCGGCAACATCGAGTTGCATTACTTCGACAGCGACCGCCAGCCCGGCCATTCGCCGGACCTCACCAAGATCGGCGACACCTTCGAGAAGATGCTGGCCTTCATCGGCAAGCACATGACGCGCTGACGGTCGGTCCGCCGTCAGCAATTGACGGTTGTCGCTCCGGTCCCTCAGTGCGTCAGCACATCCGCCGCCTTGGCGTCCACATTGCTGTGGCCGGCCCGCATCAGCTTGCCGAGGTAGTGTTCCGACACCGTGACCGGCGGATATTTCGCCGTCTCGCCTGGCCCAAGACAGTTGTCGAGGCAGCGGATCGTCGCGTCGGGGTTGGGGTTGGTGAAGAACACCAGCGAAATGCGATCCGACGGCACGGCGTCCGGCGGCGGCACCGCGACGCGGTGCAAGGTCGAAACCCAGCGATCGTTCGACCAGCGCATCATCAGGTCGCCGATGTTGCAGACGAACGCGTTGGGCGGGATGTGAACGTCGATCCAGTCGCCGTTGCGGTGCTTGACCTGCAGGCCGCCCGGCGTGTCGTCGCCGCGCACGAAGGTCATGATACCGTAGTCGGTGTGCGTGCCGGCGCGCAGCTGCCCCGGCAGCGGCGGCTGCGTCACCGCCGGATAGCGGATAATGCGGCACACGCTCGCCTGGCGATCGAACTTGTCGGCGAAATAATTCTCGTTGACGCCGAGCGCCATCGCCATGGCGCGCAGCACGTGCGACGCGAGCCCCATCATGGCGTCGTAGTAGGTCACCATGGTCTTCGGGAAATCATGCGGCTGCTGCGGCCAGATGTTCGGCGCATACATCTGCGCGCTGGTCTTGTCGACCTGCGAGGCCAGGTCGGGGCGGTCCTGTCCGAAGCCGAACGCCTCCTGGATATCCGGCGGCGTCGCCTGTCCCATCGAATAGGCGATCGCGCGGTCGCCGACCCAGTTGTAGCCACGGCTGATCTTCGCCGGCGGCCGTTGCACCTTCATCTTCTCGGCGTCGGGCAGCGCGAAGAAGTCGATCGCGCGCTGGCGAGCAGTGGTGATGAGGTCCGCCGGAACGCCGTGGCCGGTCACCATGAAGAAGCCGGTGTCGCGGCAGGCTGCATCGATCTGGCGGGCCACTTCGCGCTTCTCGGCGTCGTTGCCGCTTCGCAGCGCCGTGAGATCGATGGTGGGGATCGTATGTTCCGCCATGGCGCACCTTCCATTCTGCCTCAGGCAAATTCCGCCCGGACTATAGCTCCCTCGATGACGCTCGCAATGCTACAAGAGGGCAGGGCAGCCATTCGGGACACATCTCATGCCGCGCCGCATCAATCGCCGTGACGCCATTGTTTCGCTTCTTGGCGCCGTCGCAGCGCCAGGCGTGCTGCGCGCGCAATCTGGCTTCCCCACTCGCCCCATCCGCATCGTGGTGCCGGTGGCGCCGGGCGGCGGCGTCGACACCTTCGCGCGGCTGATTGCCGCCAAGGCCAAGGCCCAGCACGACGTGCAGTTCATCGTTGAAAACCGCACCGGCGGCAACTCCACGATTGGCGGCCTCGAGGTCCAGCGCGCCGCGCCGGACGGCTACACCGTGCTGTTCCACGCTTCGACGCATAACGTCGCGCGACTGGTGTTGAAGAATGCGCCCTACGATCCGGTTACCGATTTCACGCCGATCGCGCTTTGCGGCGAGACCCCGCTTGTTCACATTATTGCCAACAGCAGGCCTGAAAAAACCGTTTCCGAGATCGTCGCCGCCGCAAAGGCGGCGCCCGAGAAGTGGTCCTTCGCCACCGCCCAACTCGGCGCGCCCGGCCATATCGCCGCCGTCGCCTTCAATCAGTACAGCGGCCTTAACGTGCCGATCATTCCGTATCGCGGCACCGCTCCGGCGGCGAACGACGTCGTCGGCGGTCATGTGCCGATGATGATCGAAGCGATCTTGTCGCTGCTCCAGCTCGTACGGGGCGGCAGCGTGCGAGCGGTCGCGGTGACGAGCAAGAAGCGAAGCGTGCTCGCGCCCGAGATCCCAACGATGACCGAGCTCGGCATGCCGGGCCTTGATTTTGGGGCGTGGTGGGGCATGTGGGGACCGCCCGGCCTGCCGGTCGAGCTGTTGCAGAAGATCAACGGTTGGGTCAACGACGCGGTGAAGGACCTCGGCAGTGAAGGCCGACTCGCGGCGCTGGGCATCGAGCCTTACACCGAGAGCCCGCAATTCTTCGGAAGGTTCATCGCCGAAGATTACGACCGCAGCGCCAAGCTTTTGAAGGCGGCAAACTTCCAGCCGGAGTGAGCGGGCGGCCTCCGGCTATTGCTTGCTACCGCTTCCGCTACTTCGTCACCCCGGCCGCCTGCGCCACCGTGGCAACCTTGGCGCGCTGCTCCTCGATCGCCGCGGCGAACTCGGCGGCGTTGCCCGGCCGCATGGTCGCGCCGGTGGGTTGCAGCCGCGCCGCCACCGCCGGATCGGTGGCGATCTCGCGGATGTCGGCGGCGATGCGGGCCTTGAGACTTGTCCGGCATGTCGCGCCAGCCGTAGATGCCGTTGACGCCATTAAAGGCGAGCTCGGGGAAGCCGGCTTCCTGCGGAGTCGGCACCTCGGGAGCGAGCGGTGAGCGCGCGGTGTTGGTCACCATTAGGAACTTGCCGCGGCCCGCCTGCACCTGTGGCAACAGGAGCGTGATGCCAGTGGCGAGAAGCTGGACGCGGCCGGAGGCGAAGTCCTGGAACGCTGGGCTGAAGTCGCGATAGGAAATCTGCGTGATGTCGATGCCGGCGACCTTCTGCAAGGCCGCCACCACATATAGCGGAAGGCCGGTGGTCGCCGCCCAGTTCAGCTTGCCGGGTTGCGCTTTCGCCAGTGCGACGAACTCGGCCAGGGTGTTGACCTTCGCGGCCTCCGACACTGTGAGCGCCAGGGTCGAATCGATCGCACTCGCCACCGGCACCACGTCGCGGACGTCGTAGGGCAGCTTGTCGCCGTGAAGGATCGGGTTGATCGAGTGCAACCCGGCAAAGCCGAAGATCAGCGAATGGTTTTCGCGATCGGAAAGAAACGACTGCACCGCCAGGATACCGTCGGCGCCCTGGCGATTCTCTACCACCACCGGCTGGCCCCATTTCTGCGAGAGCCGTTCGGCGAACAGCCGGGCGGCCACGTCCATGCCGCTGCCCGGGCCGAGCGGCGTGATCATGCGGACGGTGTGCTGCGGCCAGTTCTGCGTTGATTGAGCCTGTGCGAGTCCAGGCGCGCCGGCGAGCGCAAGGCCGCATAACAAAGCGCGGCCAATCACAATTGCGTCGTGCTGCAAGAATGCCCTCCGTCGGTCGGAGGCATCTTACATCAGGCCAGCCTGGCGGGCACTTATGACTTCGACGTAGCGCCGTCGAATATTTCCATGGGAACCAGCCGGCGCGGCATCGGCCCCGTAATAGCCATCGAGCTTGACAGTCGGCCGCGGCCGGTTAATGACCGCGAGAATACGGTCCTCCAGCGTCTTGATCGACACCGGCTTGCGGACGAACTCGTTGGCGCCGATGCGTGCCAATTCCACGACCCGCCAATGGTCGCTGTGGGCGCTCAGCATGATGATGGGAACGTCGGGGGCCGGAAACTCGCCGGGCGTGCGGATCATCCGGACGAGCTGGGCTCCGTCGATCACCGGCATTTCCCAATCGATGATCAAGAGATGGGGAAGCTGAGTGCGTGCCAGTTCAAGGCCGGCCATCCCGTCGGGCGCTTCGAGGATGGTCTTGACCCCGATCGCGGTGAGGATCGTGCGCGTCACCTTGCGCATGTAGTGCTCGTCGTCGACGATCAGCACCTTGAGCGCCTGGATCCGGGGGCTGACGGGACGGGTTGTCATGGTGGGTTGCATATGAATGCCCGTGCTTCTACTGACCGAACAGCCGCAGTACCGAGTTGTCGTTGTTGCTGCTCAGCATCAACGACGTGGCGGCAATCTGCTGCCGGGTTTGCAGCGCCAGGAGCTTGGCGCTGTCTTCATTGACGTCATTGATCGTCAACGCTTCGGCCCCGGCACCGAGCGTGTTTATCATCGACTTGTTGAAATCGATGCGTGTCTGCATGATCGTCGACATCGATCCGATGGTCGTCGCGATTGCTTTCAACGAGCCGAGCGCAACCGAGATGTTGCTCACGGCAGTGTTGATGTCGGTGTTGAATTCGAAGTGATTGGTGCTGGCCGCGACCCCCAGCGCGCTGGATGTGGCGGCGAGCCGCTGATGACGAGGCTCGACGTTCCGGTCTCGTTGAAATTGATCCTGTTCGACGAACCGGTGAGGAAGTTCACGCCATTGAAACCTGCGTCCGCCGCGATTTGATCGATTTGCGACAACACGTCGTCGAACTGTGTGGCCAAGTTCGCCCGAGCTATGTTTGCCGTGTTGAGGCGGTGCCCACGTCCAAGCCGAGGATGCCGTACAAGGTGCCGTGGCCGGCGCCGGCCAGCGTGCCGCCGATCGTGATGTTCGCTGCGGACGTCGCCGTGAATTGCAATTGTCCGTTGCCGCTCAAGGCTGCCGTGACGTCCAGCCCGGCGGTATTATTCACCGTGTCGAGCAATGCCTGAATCGTGTCGCCGTTGGCCGCGGTGTAGGTGGCCGTGGTGGTGCCGTCCCCAACCGTCACCATGTCTCCCGCCTTCAGGCGCGATGCGCTTCCGGCGGCCGATGCGATCGTCGACGTTGTGGCGAATGCGGTGCTGTGAGCGCCCGTTACGACCACCACCGGGGATTCGGGGAATTGCCGCGCTTGGTTGGCGATGGTCTGCGCCGTGGTCAGCAAAGCGCGGATCGCGGCGATGCCATTGTTCGCCGCTGCGATAGAACCTTGCGTGTTGGTGATGTCGCTCATCAGTCCGTTGATCGCGTTGGCTCGGCTCGAGAGCCCGGCCGACAGGAAATAGGAAATGGCATTGTCGATCGGCGCATTAACTCTCTTGCCGGTAGCAAGCCGGTTCTCCATGACACTGATCTGATTCTGCATTGACGACAGCGCAAACAGCGCCGATCGCGTCCCTGCAGAAATCGTTGCGTCCACCATTCGCCTCCCCAACGGCGGATCGTGATGCGTTTGCCTTTCCGCACCCTAACAACGCCGTCTCAAAACAGCGTGCTCGGTTGTCAGAAGTCTTGATTCAAATCGATAGAACCTCGTCAAATTCACCTTAACCTTAAACAAGTCTTACATTCGGTATTGCGGGCTTGTGTCTGAGCACGAAAAGCCCAGCGTCCGCGTGGGACGCGGGCTATGTGGTTAGAAGGGCAAGCTCTCTACTGCGCTCTCCCGTCAGGAATCGCTAACCTTAGTGCTGGCCGGGGTTCCGTACGGTCTCGATCGTCGATCGACGTCTTCTGGGATCGCCAGCAGTGGTCGAGGTCGGATCGTTAATCAGCGTGGCGGGAAACCCGTCAGGATCGGCGGCTGCGGCGCGGTGGCCCGTCCTCCGGTGTCCGCACCGGCTTGCCGTCGTACCAAGGGCTCGGCTTGCAGAATCCGCCCAGACCGGAGACCGACGCTTGGCATTGAGCAAGCGTCATGTAGTAGCAGCTCTCCCTCGTGTTGCCGAAGCCGCCGTAGACGGCGCACCATTTGTATGGGTCGGCGTGGACAGGCGTTGCGAGCGCTGATGCAATAGCGAGGGCGGCGAGGAGCGGAGTGATGAGACGCATGGGTGTTCTCCGTGTCGTTTCTCTTTCAACCCGAAGGCTGCGGCGTCGTTCCCGGCGAACAGGAACGGACGTATTCTATTCTCGAGCCCGCTCTTCCGGCGGCTTCACATCCCGGAATGAAACGAGCAGCGCCACGTCGTAGACGATCTTGAGCACGCCGCACACCACCAGCGGCAATCCGGTGAACGGCGTTGTCAGCAGCACGCCGGCGAAGGCCGGACTGATGGCGGAGGCGAGGCTGCGCGGCACGGCGGTGAAGCTTGCGGCGGCGGCGCGTTCCGCCGGCGTCACCACGGCCATGACATAGGAGGTGCGTGTCGGCACGTCCATTTGCGACAGCGCGGCGCGCACCAGCAATAGGCCGAGCGTGACGTACAAATTGGGCGAGAACGCCGCCACGATAAGCAGGATGCTGGACGGGATATGCGTGAAGACCATGGTGTTGATGAGGCCGACGCGGGTCGCCAGCCACGCCGCCACTGGATAGGAAAACGCGCTCGCCGTGCTCGACCAGAAAAAGAACAGGCTCGCGGCGGACAGCGACAGGTCGAAGCGCTCGAACAGCCACAACGCCAGCAGCGATTGCACGACGAAGCCGCCGGCAAACAAATCGAGACTGAACAGCGCGGACAACTTGTAGACCACGCCGCGCGACGGCCCGAGCGGCGCGCTCGGGCGCGGCTCATCCATGTGGGCGTGGGGCAAACGGCGATACAGCGCCGCGCTCAAGACCCCTAACGCCGCGTAGGCGTAGAACATCAGCTTGAATGCGCTCAGCGTGTCGATGCCGGCCAGCACCAGGAAATCCGGCGCCGCCGCGGCCAGAGCCCCGGCCGCCATGGACAGAGCGCCGATCAGGCTGTAGCGCGCGAACGTTCGGGTTCGTTCCTGGTCGGCGACACCATGCGCCAGCATGGCGTGCTCGATCGGCACCAGCACGCCGAGATCGCCGGTCGAGGGATTCACCGTGCCGACAAACGCTACCAGCGCAACAAAGGCGAACTGCTCGACGTTTGGAAATGCCAGCCCCGTGCCGGCCATCAGACAGGCGCCGAGCAGCAGCAAGGTCCGCAGATCGTAGCGCGCAGCGATCGTGCCGATCGCCAGCGTCAGCAGCGCCGTGCCGAGCAGCGAAGCGGTGGCGACAAATCCGATCTGCACGGGGTCGTAGCCGATCGCGGTGAGATAGGCCGGCAGGATGATGATGGCGAAGCCGTCGCCGAAGCCGCGCACGCCGCGCGCGGCATAAAGCAGCGCGATGTTGGACGGCGTCGTGATGCCAAGATGCCCAGCCATCATGGCAGCGTCTTGATTTCGATTCGATCGAACCGCGTCACGCTGTCGGCCTTGGTCCAGAGCGCCACTTTGCCGGCGCCTGTGAAGGTCCGGTCGGTCGCGGTGAACAGCTGTTTGCCGTCGAACGTGATGGTGAATCGCTCGCCTTCCGCGCGGAGGCCGAGCTGGTGCCACTCGTTCGCCGTGACCTTGGTGTTGGCGCCTTCGAGTTGCTCGCGCCGGCCTTTGACCACGCGGTAGAACCGCACGTTATCCTCCAGCGCATTGGCGCGCACGACATAGTAATTGTCGGCGTCAGCGAGCCGGACCACGATGCCGCCGGCCTGATCGACCTTGCCGGCAACCGCCTTGAAATGAACAGTGAGATCCACGTTCCGGGCCGACATCTTCTGATAGATCGCCAGCGGAAAGCGGTAGTCGGTTCTATCCGTGCTGGTCTGCTCGATGGCGCGTCCGCTTGATGCCGTGGGGTCGGCGGCCACCGCCCATTGCGCCGGTCCGCCTTGGCCGGTGCGGGCGAATTCGAAGTCGGCGGGTGCCGCTCCGACAATCATTTTGTCGATGGCAATCATGGTGACACCTGTTTGGGTTAGGCCGGCTGTTCCCATGCACGCGATGGCGCCCGCGAGAGCAGCGGCGGCAAAAATGTGTTTGATCGGTATGAAGGTGAAAAGCCTGCTTCCATCCATCTGCAATCTCCTCACACAGCCATTTCGCCGATGCCCAGCAATCGCAAGCTATTGCCGGCGGCAATGGCGCTCTGCTCGTCAGCCGAAAGTTTCGCCTGCTGCATCGCATCCGTCAGCATGCCACGCAGCGGCTTTTCGCCGGCGATTGGCCAGTCGCTGCCGGCAACCACATTATCTGCGCCGAGCAGATCAACCGAGGCGCGAATCAGTGCCGGGTGAAGCAGAGTCGTGTCGATGAAGACATGCCGGCGCATCACCTCGATCGTGCCGGAGGGCAGGCGGCTTTGGCCGGACAGGCCCGCAGCCATGGCCAAGCCGCCGATCGCGTGCGCCGTCACGACGACGCGCAGGCCGGGCAATTGCGAGAACACTCCGCCTTCAATCAGAGCGATAAGAGACGCTGAATTCACCGTTCCGCGTGCGAACAAAGTCCCGATCAGTCCGTAGGGGGCCATCTGTTTCGTCAGCGGCTGCGGCGCCACGGGATGGACGAACACCGGTACCCCGAGCTTGGCGGCAACTTCGAGCGTCGGGCGCGCTTGCGGCGCATCGATCAACAGGTCGCCGCGGGCGCAATCGACGAACAGGCCGCGCAAGCCAAGCTCGCGGATGGCGCGTTCGGCCTCACGGCCAGCCCTGTCGCCATCGTAGGCATCGACAGACGCTAGGCCGTGAATGCGGTCGGGGTGCCGCGCGACCAACGCCGCGAGATCGTCGTTCATCGCCACTATGGTTTCGTGCGGCACGTGGCCGTCCGCGTCGGCGATCAAGTTGGCCGGTATGTTGACCACCCGCGCGCTCAATTCGCCTTCGCGGATGTCGCTCAGCAGAAGATTCTCATCCGGCAATTTGCGGGCAAGGGCTTCCCAGCGGGCGCGCTGGCTGGGCGGAGCGGCCTTCGCGGCCGTCAGCTCGAAGCGTTCTGGAACATGATGATTGTGAAAGTCGATGACACCGCTGCGCGCGGTGCTGCGCGGCAACTCCGACAGAGTGACGTTTGACATTGGACGCTCCAATGCCGCCGGCAGACCTGGACCTTGTGGAGACATGACATTTCGCCAAAAGCCCTCGGCCCGCGAGCGGGCAAAGTGCAGTGCTTGGGCGAAATGCCTTGGTATGCCGGGCGACTGCGATCAAGCCCGACGGCTCACAAGTCGTACAAAGCAGAGCGGGAGTCAAGCGCCGTCTGTTTCTGCTTACTCCACCACCAGCTTCACCAGATCCCCTGGCTTCAGCCGATCCTTCTCGCCGAGGCCGTTAAGCACGCGAAACCGCTCCGTCGGCCGATCGGCCACCGCCATGCGCTTGGCGAACTTTTCGACCGTGTCGCCACGCTTGACCTCCACCACCTTCAGCCGCAGCGGTTGCGCCGAGGTGATCTCGTTGGCCGTCATGCGACGGAATGTGCTGAGCGAGTCGCGGAAGCTCTTGTCCACCGCCTCGGTGCGATTCTTCGCCGCGTAAATGATGCGGTAGACCTCACTGCCGAACCGCACCACATAAAGCCGGAACGTCCACTGATCGCCCTTGGCGGTCGCGGTCGCCGCCGGGAAGCCGCCGACCGTCATCTCCTCGACCGACTTGGTGTCGATGTTCTCGATCCAGCCGGAGTTGAGATACTCCGGCAGGGCCTGCTCGGCCGGCACGCGGACGACGTCGAGGCGCAGCGCCTGCGCGCCGTTGTCTTTGACGCCGAACACCGCCTGCGCGGTGTTGTCGAGCACGAAGCCGTCCGGCGCGGTGAAGGTGAAGCCGAGCTTCGGATGCAGGAATTTCCGCCCCCGCACGAAGCCCTCGCTCGGGTCCTCGCCGAACACGATGCCGTCGAGGTTGGTGAGATACTCGTTCTTCTCGCGCTGGCCGGCGCCGGGGCCGGTGAACTGGCGCGCGTTGGCGACTGCGTTGGTGACGCGCTCCGGTGTGGCCGGATGCGACGACAGGAAGTCCGGTGCACGCGGGTCGATGCTGGCCTGCTGCGCCCGCAGATGCGCGTTCTGCCCCATCGCGGTGAGGAAACGCTCGGCGCCGTAGGGGTCGTAGCCGGCGCGCGCCGAAATGCCGACGCCGATGCCGTCGGCTTCGAACTCCTGGGCGCGGGAGAAGTTGGCGAGCGCGATCTTGGATTTGGCGAGCGCCAGCGCGCCGAGTTGCGGATCGCTCAACAGGTCGGTCGCGACCCGGTTGACGAGCGCCGCCTGGCGGGCCTGGTCCTCGCGGATCGCGGCGTGGCGGGCGATGACATGCGCCATCTCGTGCGCCAGCACCGAGGCCAGCTCGGAATTGTCGTTGGCGAGCGCGATCAGGCCGCGGCTGACATAGAGCTGACCGTTCGGCAGCGCGAAGGCGTTGACCGCGGGCGAGTTGAGGATGGTGACCTCGTATTTCAGATCCGGCCGCTCCGAGGCCGCGACGAGCTTGTCGACGGTCTTCTCCAGCATGTCCTGCACGCGGGGCTCGCGGTAGACGCCGCCATAAGCCGCCAGAATGCGAAGGTGCTCGCGCTGCTCGGACGCCGACAGGAGTTTTTGCTTCTCCGGCTGCGGGGCAAGGGGAGCGTCGGTCAGGGTCGGCAGGTTCGAGGACGAACAGGCGCCGAGCATCAGGCTCAGCAGCGCGAACGCCGCAGTGCGGCGCAAACCCGCGCCTCCATGCGGTCGAACAACGGCTGTTCGCGCCTCACTCATGACCGCGCTCCGCGATCTCGATCTGCTCTGGGCGCGCCGCCTCGATCCACGGGCCGCCGCGCTCCTCGATGGTGCCCCGCACCCTAACATGCTGGCCGGCCAGCTTCTTCAACTCCAGCCCGGCGGCCGTAAAGCTGCGCTCGCTGCGCTTTTGCACCGTAACGGTGAAATCGTCTGACCAACGGCGCCCGAAATTGACGTAAATCGTGGCGCCGCTTTCCCGCACGGACAGGACTTTGCCCTCAACCACCGCGAAACGACCCCGAACCGCGAGGATCCCGGCCGGATCCTCGGCATGGCGGATGACATAATACGGGTCCGCCCAAAGGCCAAGACCGCCCGCCCGCGCCATCCGTTCCGCCTCTAACAGGCTGGCCGCACAGGCGGAATCCCCGAGGTTGGCAGTAACCCGCGCCTGTCCCTGGGCCAGCAACGCCCGCTGCACGGACTGTCCGATCTCAGTCACCCCCGGTTCCGCCGAAACCAGCGCCACAACCCTGCCGTAGCGGTCGCTGTCGGCTCCCAACCGCAGCAATGCAATGTCGCGGCCGGACACCAGCGTTTCCAATGCCGCCTTGGCGTTCTGCGGCACTTCGATGCCGGCCAGCCGGACCTCGCGCCCATCCGTCAGCTGTACGGTCCGGCCGTCGAGCACGCTCCGCACCTGCGCGGTGCCGAGAGGTGCGGGCTTGCAGGCCGGTTTGTCGGCCGCCTGCGCCGCCGCCGCGAGCAGCGTGACCAGTCCGAAGCCGATCGCCACCCGATGGCGCAATGGAGCACTCCTCGAACGCCTCGCCGCGCTATGCGATGGCACTGCAGCCCGACCAGCCGATGGCCGGTATTTCGTGAGCGTTGAGCGGTCGGCGTCTAAGACGACGCCAGGGACTGGCTGCCGAAGATGGTCTGAATTTCGCCTTCGAGGACCGCGTCCGCCGGCTTGATCTGGTGACCCGCCATGCAATGGGGACACCACACCCAGATCGTCAAATCCATGGCGCGCATTTTCACCAGCGTATCCTTGCTGGTTTCGATCGCCGTGGTGACCTCCTCACCCGAGGTCGGGCAACGATAACCCACAACGCCCATACCCAACCCCCAACCCCATTCCAATATACAGGATGCGGGTGTGTAAAAACCGGGTCAAGGAGAATCTAGATCCCGTCTGGATTTTCGGACGGTGCCGCGGCGAACGAGCAACAGATCAGCGTCGCGATTTCTTTCGCGGTTTCGGCTTTTGCTCCTTGACGCGCCGAACCTCTGTATTCATCCGGACGTCGTTGCGCCGGCGCGCTTCCAGCCCGTCCGCGTTTTCGAGATAGTCGCCGCGCGTGGCGCGGAGCGCTGCCTCGTCGAACTCCGGCGACCATTCGCCTAGCGAATAGCCGAACCACGGCGATTCCGGCTTGAGCTTGGGCAGGCCGAGCTCCTCCCAGATCACCTTGGCGCGCTCCATGTATTCGCGCTTGGGCAGCGAGATCGGCGGAAAGTCTTCTTTCAAGGTGGCGTCGATCAGGACCGAGGCATCCTGGCCGTTGTTGCGCAGGCTGCGCGGGCCGTGGCCCTGGTCGCGGTGCGGCATGACGTGAATGTCGAGGCTCGCGTTGGCGCGGTACGACATCGCCCACAACAGCGCGTCGGCGTTGGTCGGGTCGATGTCCTCGTTGATGGCGATGACGAATTTTCCCGCGGCGCGGTGCAGCACGGCGGCGCCATACATCGCGCGCCAGACTTCGGTGGTCTGCATGTCGCGCTCGCAGACGATCGCGATCACCTTGCGGATGTTGGTCAGCGGCTCGTGCATCGATACCCGCTTGATGCCCTTGATGCCCAGCGTGTTGCGCAGGAAGTTGAGGAACAGCGGCTCCATGCCGATCAGCTTGATCAGGCTCGATTCCGACGGCGTCACCTGCGAGATGATCGAGGTCAGGATGGCGTCCTTCCGCCGCGTGATGGCGGTGACGTCCATGAACGCGTTGAACTCCTGCAGGTTGACGTGGCCGTGCGACTCGCCGAACGGCGCCTCGGGCTCCAGATATTCGGTGTCGATGAAGCCCTCGATCACGATCTCGGCCTCGGCGGGCACCAGCAGATCGACGGTCTTCGCCTTCACCACATTGATCGGCGCGCCGACCAGGGCGCCGGCGACATGCAACTCGTCGAGCGTCTCGGGCAGCTTTCTGCACCGAGGCGAAGGTGACGACCGGCGGCGCGCCGAGCACCACCGCGCAGGGCAATTTCTTGAAGCCGCGCTCGCGCAGCCTTTCCCAGTGGCTGTAGATGCCCGGCCGCAGTTCCAGCGACGGGTTCATGCCGAGCCGCCGCCGCGCCTTCACCTGGCCGCGGTAGTTGCCCATGTTCTGCACGCCGGTGTCGGGGTCCTTGGTGATGTACTGCGACAGCGTGGCGTAGGGCGCGATGTCCCAGCCCGGCGTCGAGATCGGAATCGGCAGGCCGTCGAGGCCCTTGCCGGGCTTGTCGAGTTCCTTGCCGGTGATGACGATCTCATGGCACGGCGCGTTGGTGACGATGCGCGGCGGGATCGGCCGCGCCGCCGCCGCGACCCAGCGCGCGTCGATCTCGTCGAACGGGCAGTTGACGCCGATGCGGTAGATTTCGCGGTTGGCGGCGAGCCCGCCGACCAGCACCGGGATGTCGTATTTGCGGCCTTTGGAATCGGTGACGTTGGTGAACAGGAACGCCTTGCGGTCCTTCTCCTCGATGCCGCCGCGGAACTGCCAGCGCACCAGCGGGTGCATCTCGGTGTCTTTGTTGATCGGGCGATCGACGCGGATCAGCTGGCCGGCCTTCTCCAGCGCGCGGACGTGATCGTGCAGGTCGGGGTAGGGGGGCTTACGCGACTTGGTCGAGGCGCTGAAGCTGGTCTTGCGCTTGGGTTTGGTGAGGGCGTCCATGGCATTTCCTTGAGCGGCGTTGGCTCAGTGTATCACAACCGCTGCTGCAACTGACTTGCCATGACCGAGTGACCCGGCCAACGCAAAAAGGGGCCGGGCCTTGCCGGCCCGGCCCCGAATCGCGGCACGTGTTAGGCCCGCCTTACTGAGTGGCGAAGCAGTAGAACAGTCCGTCCCCGCCGGTGCCGCGCAGATCGCTCTGACTGCAGCCGCCGTCGGGCCCGCGCGACGGATGCGATGAATTCCACGACCGCGATGGGGGATCGTCGCGCAGACCTTTCTTGTCGATATGACCGAGCATGGCGGCGCCCTGGGTGCTGCTCGTCCAGTTGCGGCAGGTGCGATCCTCAGCGGCCGGGAACGCCCGGCCTTCCGGTGTCGAGCCCGTCAGCACGTCGTGGCGGTTCGGCGCGAAGCCGACGCCGGGGATGATCTGGCCGCGCTCGCTCAGCGAGTTGTCGAAGCCGAGCTTGTTGTTGTCGCTGTGCAGATCGTCGAGGCTGGTCGCGACGACCTGGCCCTTGAAGTTCTGCCACGGGCCGTTGCCGATCCGGTCGCGCGCATTGACCGCCGGCTTGCCTGCGGCCTCCTGGGTGCTGAGATAGGCGCGCCAGGTTTTTCCGCCCGCGCCGTGACGCTGCTGCCAAGCGTCTGGCAATACTGGTCGGCGCCCTCGATGCCGCCGAGATCGGCGCCCTTGCCGGGTCCGGCGCCGGTGACGAAGAACGTCATGTTCGGCGCTTGTGGCAGTTGCGGCGGTGCCGGCGGTTGTTGCTGTGCGTTGACGCCGGACGTTACGCCCAACGCCAGTGCGGCTACGATAAATGCCTTCGATTTGCTCATATTTGTCGCCTCCCTTTGCATTTTCAATCCTTACGAAACCGCAGGGATGGTAGCCACTTCCCGAGTCGCTCCAAACCCACGAGAACGTAAACACCGGGCGGCCGCCCTGTATTGCTTCGTTATCCCGGATATCGCCGCATCCACTCCGCGAGGTCCTTCACGGCATCCTGCAGCTTGAATTGCGGCTCGAAGCCGAGGGTGCGCTTGGCCCGAGCCAGATCGGCATGATGGTCGCGGTTCGACAGCGAAACGCCGGTGCCGGCCGGCGCCTCGAACTTCACCTTGGCGCCGGGAACCACGGCCCCGATCGCCGCGGCCATCTCGCTTGGCGTGGTCATCGCGCCCATGGTGATGTTGAACACGCGGCTGCCGAGATCCTTGGCGTCGAGCGCCATGACGGTGCCGCGCGCCGCATCCTTGGAATAGACCCACTCCATCGCGCCCGGCGGCACGGTCGCTTCTTTGCCGGCGAGCGCGTTGCGCATCGCCTCGCGAATGATGTTCGACGGCCCGCCGCCGCCTGCGCCGCTCCACGGTCCGAACACCGCGCCGTAGCGCAGCCCGGCGAACTCGATGCCGCACCACTTGGCGTAGTTGAGGCCGAGGCTTTCCACCGCCTGCTTGGTCGCCGAGTAGAACGTGGTCGGCCGCGGGAACGCCTCCTCCTTGCCGAAATTGCCGCCGTCTTCGCCGCCGTCCAGGTAGTGGTTGAGCACGCTCGACGACGACACCACGACGCGCTTGAGCCCGGTCACGCGCGCCGCCTCCAGCACGTTCACCGTGCCCATGATGTTGAGGTTGATCGCCGCGTAGGGCTCCCTCTGCGCGCCGAGCGTGAGCAGGGGGTTGGCGGCGGTGTGGGCGATCCTGGTGATGCCATGGGTGCGCAGCACATCGATGATCGACAGCGGCCGCAGCACGTCGCCGGCGACCAGTGTCACCTTGGCCAGATCGACGATCTGGCCGATCGCCTGCGGCTGCGCCGCGGCATCCATCAGCACCGGCTTTTCCCCGCGCTCGACGAGAATGCGCGCGACCTGCGAGCCGATCAGCCCCGATCCGATCACCAATGTCGTCATTCGATCCTCCCTGTTCCTGTCGCGCGCATTTTGCAGTATTCTCACCAGTGAAACGCTGAAGGAGAAGACCGATGGCCATGAGCGTCGGCGTGCTGGATCATTACAACGTATCGACCCGCAAACTCAAAGAGACCGTGCAGTTCTACGAGGACGTGCTGGGATTCGTGAACGGTCCGCGCCCGCCGTTCAATTTTCCCGGCGCCTGGCTCTACAGCGCGGGCCATCCGGTGCTGCACATCAACGACATCTCGGCAGACCGACAAGCCGCAGCGCCCCGATTCAGGCGTCATCGATCATGTCGCCTTCGGCAGCCGCGGCTTCGAGGCCATGAAGCAGCACCTCGCCGGCAAGGGCGTGCCGCACCGGGTCAACCAGGTGCCCAACAGCACCCGCTGGCAGATTTTCCTCCGCGACCCCAACAACGTGGAGATCGAGCTCAATTTCGAAACCAAGAACGAGATGGCGGCCTGAGCTTTCCGGGCAGTGAAAACGACAACGAGGACATCATGGCGAAATATCTTCTGGTGAGCTTCAAGACCTGCCCGTGGGTGCAGCGCGCGGCGATCGTGCTGCGCGAGAAGGGCGTTGAGTTCGAGTTCCGGCATATCGATCGGGACAACCGGCCCGATTGGTTCCTCGCCATCTCGCCGCACAAGAAGGTGCCGGTGCTGAGCGTCGACAACAAGGTGTCGCTGTTCGAGTCGAACGCGATCAACGAATATCTCGACGAGACCATCGAGCCGCGGCTGCATCCGGCGGATCCCGTGCAGCGCGCCATCAACCGCGCCTGGACCGACTTCCTGCCGACGTTCTCCGACATGGTGACGGGCCAGGCCTATTCGGAGGACGAGGCCGAGTACAAGGCGGACATCGCGAAAATCCCGCAGGCGTTCGAGAAGCTCGAGGGCGCGCTGAAGGCGCAGAGCCCCAGCGGGCCGTTCTTCAACGGCGCGAAATATTCGCTGGTCGATGCGGCCTATGCGCCGTTCCTCCAGCGCTATTACTACCTCGACCGCATCAAGCCGCTCGGCTTCATCGAGAAATTCCCGCGCGTGAAGGCGTGGGCGGAGGCGCTGCTGAAGCGGCCCTCGACGCATTCGTTCCCGGAGGCGGAGTTCGAAGGGCTTTATCGGCTGAACGTGAAGCTGCGGAAAAAATATCTGTCGCAGTTCATCGCCGACCAGGCGGTGGCGGCGGAATAAGGCGCAGCTACGCTGTCGTTTTCTGACGAGCGATCCAATCGTCCCTGAGCTTGTCGCGCAGCACCTTGCCGCGGTCGCTCTTGGGCAGATCGGGCACGAGCAGAATCTGCTTCGGCGTCTTGGCCGGCGGCAGAAACTTGCCGCGCGTGCTCCAGCACCATGGCGCCGGTCAGCGCCTTGTCCTTCGGCACCACGTAGCACACCACCTCTTCGCCGTAGATCTTGTCCGGCACGCCGACCGCGGCGGCGTCGAGCACGCCGGGATGCTTGAGCACGATCTCGTCGATCTCCAGCGGCGCGATGTTGACGCCGCCGCGGATGATCAGGTCCTTGCTGCGGCCGGAGACGCGGACGAAGCCTTCGGCGTCCTTGATGCCGAGGTCGCCGGTCTTGATGCGCTTGCCGAGCACCGGATCGATCGAGCCGTCGTCGAGCAGATAGCCGATCGCCATCTGCGGTCCGCCGACGGTGATCTCGCCCTCGACGTCCGGCGGGCATTCGTTGCCGGCCGCGATCGACGATGATCAGTTCCTGATGCAGCGCCGGCAGGCCGACGGTGCCCATCTTCTTGGCGTAGTGCCGGTTGCCGCAGATCCAGCCGGTCTCCGACATGCCGTACATCTGCAACAGCGTGACGCCGTACATCTCCTCGAACTGCAGCCATTGCTGCGCGGTGAGCGGCGCGGTCGAACAGCTCATCAGCCGCAAGGTCGGCACGTCCTTCGCGGTGTAGCCGATCGGCTTGTTCAGCAGGATGTTGAGCACCGTCGGCACGCCGGCCGAGAAGGTGATGCCGTGCTGCTGCACCCATTCGAAGAAATGGCTGTGCGAGAACCGCTTGGCGATGTGCATGGTCAGCCCCTTCTGCAGGAACGGCAGCAGGCTCAGCACCTGCGCCGAGTTCCAGCCGAACGAGCGGTATTCCAGGGTGCGGTCGTTCTCGGTGAGGCCGAGGAATTCCAAGCGTGTCGAGGCCGTTCATCCAGTAGGCGGCGTGGTTGTAGATGACGATCTTCGGCCGCGCCGTGGTGCCCGAGGTGCAGAAGATGCAGGCGGTGTCGTCGGCGTTGTTGCGCTCGGGAAGTTGCGCCGCGTCGCCGCGCGGCAGCGCGACGAACAACTCATCCTGCGGGTCTTTCGTGCCTTCCGCCGACCAGGCGCCGAAGCGGACGCGCTCCGCCGGCGCGTCGCCGACCATCGCCGCGACGTCGATGTCCTTGTGATAGAGGATCAGCGCGGGATTCAGCGCCGCCGTCAGCGAGACCATCTGCTTTTCGTTGATCTCGAGATTGAACGGGCAGATCACCGCGCCGATCCGCCAGACGCCGAACCAGATCAGCAGCTTTTCCAGGCATTCGTCCGACAGCACCAGGACGCGGCTGCCCTTCCTGATGCCCTTGCTCTTGAGATACGCCGCGATGTCGATGGCGACCCGGTCGAGCTGGCCGAAGTCGATGGCGGTGCCGGATTCCAGATCGACGATGGCGGTCTTGCCGGGATCGCGCTTGGCGTATTTCGCCAGCAGGTCGGCGACCGGCTCATACGGAATCTTGAGCTGATGATCGCCGAACGGGCCCGGCATCACTCGAACCCCGGTTCGACGCGGGCGTCGCTCGGCGCTGATGCGGCGGTAGCGGACCTGGTCGGGCGTTTCGACCAGTTTCATGTGGCCGAGCGTCACCAGATGATTGAGGTGCGCGATCGCCTCGCCCATGGCGAAGCCGATCTGGTGGCCGTCGAGCCCCGGCGTGAACAGCACGTCGATCAATGCGCCGGCGCTGGTCTCGGCGCCGGCCTTGTCGAGAATGAGGTTCAGCCGCACGGCGTGATGCACGGCAAGCTGGCGCAGGCGGTGATGCACGTTGCGGAACGGCTTGCGGTGCGACGGCAGAATAAGCGTGTCGGGATGCAGCACATCCAGAAACGTCTTGCACGTCTTCAGGAACACGCCGACGGCGTCGTGCTCGGGCTCGACGTGCCAGGTGCTGACGTTGGTGGTGATGCTCGGCAAGATCTGGTCGCCGGCAATGAGAATTTTCCGCTCGGCGCAATAGAGCGACACATGCTCCGGCGAATGGCCTTCGCCGATGATGACGCGCCAGCGATCCTGGCCGATGGCGACGAGATCGTTCGCCCGCAGGCGCTTGTGGCTCGGCGGCAATGTCACGCCGTCGCTGTACAGCACCACGCCCTCGAGGAAGCGTTGCACGCGCGCCTCCTCCAGCCCGTGGCGGCGATAGAAGGTGCCGCGCGACTGCACATGGTCGGTGTTGCGGTTGAGCACCGCGAGGTTGGCGGTGAGCCATTCGCCGTGCGACATGCGCGGGCGGAGGCCCCACCTCTTGGCGATCCAGCCGGAGCCGCCGGCGTGGTCCGGATGGAAATGCGTCACGATCAACTGGGTGATCGGCCGGCCGCCCAGCACCTTGGCCCAGACCGCTTCGATCAGTTCGCGGACGCTGTCGCTGCCGTAGCTGCAATCGATCATGGTCCAGCCGTCGCCGTCGCGGATGAGCCAGAGATTGACCTGCTTCAACCCGACGAACGGCACCGGCGTCGACACCCAGAAGATGCCGTCGGCCACTTCGATCGCGGTGCCCTGCGCCGGATAGTCCGGGAACGGAAATTCCAGGCCGTCGATGACGACCGGGCCGATTGATTTCGTTGGCGCGTCCATCACGTCACCGGCCAGCGCAGTTGCACCATCTGATCGACCTTCAGGCGCTTGCTGAACCGCATGACCGCGACGGGAACCTCCTCGTAGAGCTTGCTCTCGTCGATCTTGGTCAGGCTGCCGTCCGCCACCACCTGCTCGCCGGCGACGAACACGTCGCGCACCGAATCGCCGGTCGCGCTGTAAACCAGATTGGCGACCGGATTGATCAGCGGCTGCCACTCCGGGCGCTGGGTGTCGAACAGCACGACGTCGGCCTCCTTGCCGACTTCGATCGAGCCGATGCGATCGGCCATCAGCGCGGCCTTGGCGCCGTTGATCGTCGCCATCTCGACGCCGGTTTCCGGCGGCATGACGCGCGGGTTGAGCCGCATCTCCTTGTAGCAGCAGCAGGCGAGCCGCACCTCCTGGGTCATGTCGACGATGCCGGAGGAGGCATGGTCGGAGCCGATCGCGACGTTGACGCCGAGCGCCATCAGCTCGGGCAATTTGCCGACGACGAAATTGCCGTAGCCGTTGTGCAGGCTCGACGACGGCGCGCAAACCAGCGACGGCTTGCGCTTGACCAGCATCGCCACCTCCTGCGGCTCGAGCCAGCCGGAATGCACCACCAGCATGTGCTCGTCGAGCACGCCGAGTTGTTCCAGCCGCTCGATCTCGGCCAGGCCGCCGCGGGCGATGCTGGAATCGTGGGTGGAATAGGAAAAGCAGGCGTGGGTCTGCAGCAGCGTGCCGTATTTCTTGGCGAGCTTGTCGAGCCCGACGATCAGCTCATCCGAGGCGTTGTTGAGCCCGCGGAACGAGGCGCTGGCGCCGAGCCGCGGATTGCCGGACTTGGAATATTTCTCCAGCACCGCTTCGGCGCGCTCCAGCGCCGTCGCGGTGTTCTCGATCATCCGCTCGGGCAGCAGGCCCAGCACCGACTTGGTCAGGTCGAACGAGGAGCGCGACACCACCATGCGGATGCCGGTCGACATCACGCCTTCGACCGAGGATTCCGGATGGTAGTTGCCGGGATCGATGAAGCAGGTGACGCCGTGCTTGAGCAGCTCGGTGGCGGCGAGCGTCGCCGACACCCGCACGTCGTCGGCGTCGAGCGCGGCCTCGTAGGGATACATGCGGTCGAACAGGAACGACTGCGCGTTGGCTTCGTCGGCGAGGCCCCGCGAGAGCTGGAACGACGAATGCAGATGGCAGTCGACGAAGCCCGGCGTCGCCACCGCGTTGCGGCCGCTGACGGTCTTCTTGCCGGTGTAGCCCTTGGCGATCTCCGCCGACTTGCCGACCGCCGCGATCTTGCCGCCCTGCACGGCAATCGCCGCATCGCGGATGATGCGGCGGCCGGAATCGACGGTGATCAGCCAGTCGATGTCGGCGATGACAAGATCGACAGTTTGCACTACGACTTCTGTCGCCTCAACTCGCTCCGACCTCATCCTGAGGAGGCGCGAAGCGCCGTCTCGAAGGATGGCGACGCACTCAATTGCAGCCCATCCTTCGAGACGCGGTCGCTTCGCGACCGCTCCTCAGGATGAGGCCCGAGAGAGCGTGCTTTACTTCTTTGTCTTCGCCGACGTAGGTCAGCTCATCGGCGATCTTCAGCTCGATCAGCACGTTGTCGTCGGTGGAATCCTCGCACAGCATGGAGCGGTGGCCGATGCCCTTCGGGATGAACAGCATGTCGCCCGGGTGCATGATCTTGACGCCCATCTCGGTCTCCCACTTCAGCGCGCCCTTGACGCAGAAGATGATCTCGTGGGCGTCGATGTTGCGGTGCCAGAAGCCCATGTCGTGCTTGCGGCGCTTGCTGACGTCGACCTTCACCTTGTCGGAGGTGTAGAGGCGGAGCGGCGTGCCGTCGGCCTTGTCGATGTTCGACGGCGAGAACTTCTCGTCGAAGATGTTGAACATGCGGAAAATCTCGGCCATCTCCAGCACGCCGGCGTTGACCACCGGCGGCTCGTTGTGCGCGAGCACGACGTTCTTGCCGTTGATGGTGACGAGCTCGCGGTACACCGGCTTGGCCTGCTGCGCCGCGTCCTTCTTGGTCTGTTCGTTCATTGCCTTCTCCAGTTCAACTGATTCCGACAGCTTCCTTCAGCGCCGCCATGATGCCGGCGTATCCGGTACAGCGGCAGATGTGTCCGCTCAGCACCTCGCGCAACTCCTCGTTCGGTCGGTTTCGGGTTGCGCGCGAGGAAATCGGTGAACGACATGAGGATGCCGGGCGTGCAGAAGCCGCATTGCAAGGCATGATGGTTCTGGAACGCCTGCTGCAGCTTGTTCAGCTTGCCGTTCTCGCCGGCGAGCGACTCCACGGTCTTCACGTCGCGGCCCTCGGCCTGCATGGCCAGCGTCAGGCAGGAGCGCACCGCGGTGCCGTCGATCTGCACCGTGCAGCAGCCGCAGACGCCGTGCTCGCAGCCGACGTGGGTCCCGGTGGCGCCGAGGGAATGGCGCAGGAAATCGCTGAGCAAGGTGCGCGGCTCGGTCTCGGCCCCCATCTTGCGGCCGTTGAGCGTGAGGTTGATCCTGACCTTCTGGTCCTTGTTCACGCGGCGCATTGCTGTGCCTCCGCGATGACGAGGGGCGCGAGGTTGCGCAGGATGTCGCGGCGCAATTCCGCCGAGGCGTGCAGGTCCTCGTAGCCTTCGAGTTCTGTCGCGAGCTTTTCGACCGCGTCCTTGGCGCCGCCTTTCGCGATGACGCGCACCACCGGCGTGCCCGCCATGCCGCCGACGCCGAGCCGCACGCCGCCCTTGTCGTCGATCAGCGCTGCGATCGCGACCATGGCGAAATCGCCGTGCCGCCGCGCCACCTCGCGGAACGCCACGCCGCGTCCGGCGTGGACCGGAAAGCGCACCGCCACGATCAGCTCGTCGCCTTCGCGCGCCGTGGTCAGCATGTCGAGCTGAAAATCCTTGGCCTTGAGCACGCGCTCGCCGCGCTTGCCGCGCAGCACCACTTCGCCTTCGAGTGTGGCGAGGGACAGCGGGATTTCCGAGCTCGGGTCGGCATGCGCAATCGAGCCGCACACCGTGCCCTTGTTGCGGGTCTGGAAATGCCCGACGAAGGGCAGGGCGACGGCGAGCAGCGGCAATTTCTTTTTCAGGTCGGGCCACGCCAGGAGCTTGTTCTGCGTCACCGCGGCGCCGACCTCGATTGTGTCGCCGAGATCGCGGATGTGGCTGAGTTCGGCAATGCGCGCGATGTCGATCAGCATCGCCGGATCGGCCAGCCGCAGGTTCATCATCGCCATCAGCGACTGGCCGCCGGCGAGGATGCGCGCCTCGTCGCCGTGCTCGGCGAGCAGCGCCACCGTCTCATCGACCGTGTCGGGCCGCGCGTAATCGAACGGGCGCGGCTTCATCGGACGCCCCCGTGCTGCGCCATCAGCGCGTGGATGCGGCGCGGCGTCGCCGGCAGCTGCACGTTCTTGACGCCGAGCGCATCGGCGATGGCGTTGGCGATGCAGGCCGGCACGCTCATGCAGTTGCCTTCGGCCAGGCCCTTGGCGCCGAGCGGGGTGAACGGCGACGGCGACTCGATGTGCAGCAGCTCGACCGGTGGGATTTCGCTCACGGTCGGCACCAGATAATCGGCGAACGTGCCGGTGAGGAACGCGCCTTCCTCGTTGGTGACGAACTCCTCGTAGAGCGCCGCGGCGATGCCCTGCGCGAAGGCGCCGCGCATCTGGCCCTCGGCGATCAGCGGATTGAGGATTTTGCCGGCGTCGTGCATCGAGATGTAGCGGTCGACCTTGACCTGATAGGTGACCGGATCGATCTCGATGCCGCACATGTCGAACACGAAGCCATAGGTGAGCGAGGTGTTGATGCGGTCGTCGCTCGACGGCGGTTCCAGTTCGGGCGGATTCCACACCCCGGTCTCGCTCAGCGCCGGCGCCATGCCCTCGGGCAGCATCACCGGCGACCAGTGCGAGGTGCCGGCGACGCGGCCGAACGGCAGCGCGTTGTCGGGGTTGCTCTTGCTTCGGATCTTGCCGCCGGACAGCTCGACGTCGTCGGCCATGACGTTGAGCTGCTTTGCCGCGATGCCCTTGAGCTTCTCGGCCAGTTGCCCCGCCGCCATGTGCGCGGCGACGGCGGTGCCCGGCGTGAAGCGGCAGGAGTAGGTGCCGGCGGCGATCGACCACTGGTCCTTCGCGGTGTCCATCTCCAGCGTCACGTCGACGTCGCCGGGCTGCAATCCCAACTGATCGGCGACGATCTGCGACAGCACCGTCTCGTGGCCCTGGCCCTGCACGGTGACGTCGGCGGTGACCGAAACCGCGCCGAGCGGATCGACGTTGACCGTCACCATCGAGGTCGCGCCGTTCTTCGGTCCGGCCTTCTCGCGCGTCTCGGGCGTCAGCAAGGTCGAGAGATAGCCCATGTTCGACATGGCGGGCTCGACCACGACGGCGAAGCCGATGCCGTATTTCCGGCCGGCCTTGCGCGCCTCGTCGCGGCGCTTCTTCAGATATTCGAGCCGGCCGTCGCCGATCGGCGGTTTCCACCGCGCGCGGATAGTCGCCGGAGTCATAAAGCCCGCCGGCCGCGGCGCGATAGGGAAATTTATCCGCCGGCACCAGGTTGCGCCGGATCACGTCGAGATGATCGAGCCCGAGCTCGACCGCGATCCGCTGCACCAGCCGTTCCAGCGCCAGATAAAGCTGCGGCCCGCCGAAGCCGCGAATGAGACTCGCCGGCATCTTGTTGGTCAGCACCACGCGGTTGATCACATCGACGTTGGCAATGTCGTAGCCGCCGGTCACCGCGCCGTGCATGCGGTAGAGCGGCCCCGGCATCGGCGCGCGCAGGAACGCGCCGTAGTCCTCGAGCTGATCCATCTTCAGCCCGAGGATTTTGCCGTCCTTGGTCACGGCGGCTTCGATCTCGGTGACGCGGTTCGGCCCCGAGCTTGCGGCGAGCAGATGCTCGGCGCGGTCCTCGACCCATTTCACCGCGCGGCCGGTGATCTTCGCCGCGAGCGCGGTCAGCACCACATAAGGAAACACCGAGAGCTTGATGCCGAAGCTGCCGCCGGAGTCCGGCGGAATCCGAAGCCGCATCTTCGGGCCGGGCACCCGCAGCGCCCGCGCCATCACCGGATGCGTGCTGAACGGCCCCTGGAAATTCGCCATGCAGTCGAAGCTGTCGTCGGCCGGATTGTGCGTGGCGACGACGACGAAACATTCCATCGGCGTGAACGACAGCCGGTGAAAGTCCACCGTCAGCTTGACGATCTTGTCGGCCTTGCTCGAACGCGCTCTTGGTGTCGCCATAGTGAAACTTGCGGACCGAAATCTCGTTGGTCTTCGCTTCGGCGTGCAGGATCGGCGAGCCTGGCTTGCATGCAGCCAGCGGATCGATCACGGCCTCTACGGCTGCGTATTCGATGTGCACCAGCTCGGCGGCATCCTCGGCGAGATAGCGGCTCTCGGCCACCACCAGCGCAACCGGCTCGCCGACGAAGCGCACCCGATCGACGGCGAGCGACCATTGATGGATCGGCGACTTCAGCGCGACCAGGAACGGATCGGAAATCTTTTTGACATCCGCGCCGGTGATGACCGCCCACACGCCGTCCTTCGCCAGCGCCTCGGCGGCGTCGATCTTCACGATGTCGGCGTGCGGATGCGGCGAGCGGATGACGTGGGCTTGCAGCGTGCCGGCCGGGACCGGCAGGTCGTCGGCATAGCGGCCGCGTCCCGACAGCAGAGCCGGGTCTTCCTTGCGAACCACACTCGTGCCGAGACGCCGTGACACTGAACTCGAACCTCGCCGCAGACGGCCAACCGGCACCCACAAAGCCCTGATTTCCGTCGGGAATCAAGCGTTGACCGCGGAACCAGCGATGCCCATAAATCGGCGAATACTTTGATTGCTAACGATGTCCGGCGCGAAAAGATCGGCTGGCGGAGACCCACGATGCAGTTCGAAATTCCCGCGCCCAGCACGACTTTCGAGGTCCCGCTTGAGGACGGGGCGCGAATTCGCATGCGCCGGCACGGCAATCCGGATGGCGTGCGCCTGCTCGTCACCCACGGCAACGGCTTCGCCGCCGACGCCTACTTTCCGTACTGGCGGCATCTGCTATCCAAATTCGACGTGCTGGTATTCGATTTTCGCAATCATGGGCAGAACGTCCCCGTGGTGCCGTCGAACCATCACTACGCGCAGCTCGCCCGCGATCTCGAACGGGTGGTGCAGGAGGTCACAGCCAAGCTCGGCCCGAAGAAGACCGCCGGCATCTTCCATTCGATGTCGGCGCGCACCGCGATGAAGCACGCCATCGAGATCGGCTGGCGCTGGGACGCGCTGATGCTGTTCGATCCGCCCGACGTGCCGCTCAAGGGCCATCCGCTCTACGAGTCGATGGAGATTTTCGAGAACAAGCTGACCGAATGGGCGAAGGGCCGCCGCCGGCGCTTTGCTTCCGTCGATGAGCTCACCGAGGAATACAAGCAGTCGCGCGCGACTCGCGGCTGGGTGGCCGGCGAGCACGAATTGATGGCGCGCTCGGTGCTGCGCCAGTCGCCGGACGGCAACGGTTACGAGCTGGTCTGCGCGCCGGAGAACGAAGCGGCGATCTACGCGCAGGCGCTCACCCTCGATCTGTGGCCGAAGGCGTCCGAGTTCGGCGGTCCGGTCAAGCTCGTCGGCTGCGATCCGAATTTCAAAGGCGCGCCGGCGACCGGTCCGGCCAACCAGGCGCTCGGCATCGAGGGCGGCTACGACTACAGCTTCGTCGAAGGCACCGGGCACTTGCTTCAGATCGAGAAGCCGGACGAATGCATCCGGCTGACCTTGGAATTTCTCGGCAAGCACGGACTGGCGTAATTCCGTAGCCGCGTCATTGCCTGCGCCGCACACAGTGGCTCGAGGCCTCAGGTTCTGGTATTCAGTCGCCAAGGCCCCGTAGCTCAGCTGGATAGAGCATTGGTTTCCTAAACCAAGGGTCGCAAGTTCGAGTCTTGCCGGGGTCGCCACTATCCCACGATGCATGCGAGAACCGATCGGCCGCCGGCCGGTCGGTTTGTTCTGACAGAAAGGCCGCGAGGCACATGGAATACACCACACTCGGCAAGACCGGCCTCAAGGTCAGCGTCGCGGGCCTCGGCTGCGGCGGCTTCAGCCGGCTCGGCATCCCGCACGGCAAGACCGAGGACGAGGCCGCCCGGCTGATCCATGAAGCGGTCGATCTGGGCATCAATCTGCTCGACACCGCGCCGGTCTACGGAACCGAGTCGGTCGTCGGCAAGGCGCTGAAGTCGATTCCGCGGACTCGGTCGTCGTCGCCACCAAGGCCGTGGTCTATCGCAACAAGGAATGGCACACGCCCGAGCGGGTGGTCGCGAGCCTGGACAATTCACTGCGGCTGATGGGCACCGATCATGTCGACGTGTTCCAGCTCCACGGCATCATGCCGGGCGACGAATACCGGTATTCGCTGGAGACGCTCGGGCCTGTCCTGCTGGAGCAGAAGGCCAAGGGCAAGATCAGGCACATCGGCATGACCGAGCAGCCGGTCGAGGACTTCACCCATGAGACGCTGGTTCGCGCCACGCAGGACGACATCTGGGAGGTCTTCATGGTGGCGTTCCACATGATGCACCAGAGCGCGCGGAAGAACCTGTTTCCGCTGACGCGGCAAAAGCGGATCGGCACCATGCTGATGTTCGCGGTGCGCAGCATCTTCGCCAAGCCCGAGCGGGTCGTCGCGGCGCTGCGCGACGCCGCGGCGCAGGGCAAGATCGACAAGTCGATCGGCAGAACTCGCCGAGCCGCTCGGCTTTCTCATTCACGACAGCGGCGCGGCCAACATCACCGAAGCCGCGTATCGCTTTGCGCGTCACGAGCCCGGCGTGGACGTGGTGCTGTTCGGCACCGGCGACCCCGCGCATCTGCGCACGAACGTCGCCTCGCTGCTCAAGCCGCCGTTGCCCGAGGCGGACCGGGCCAAGCTTGCGGCGCTGTTCGGGCAACTGACCGGCGTCGGCATGGATTCCGCGCCGATGCAGACGAAATAAATTTAGTTCGTTGTCTGCTTCGGCGGCGGATTGGCCTTCAGCACGCCGGCCTGCGTCAGCGCCGCGCCGACCTGCTGCATGCGGTTGATCAATTCGACCGCGGCCATCGGGGTCAGCACCATGCGCTGCGCCGGAAGCCGGCGGCCGGTCACCGGCGCGTTCTGCTTGACGTCGTCGAGCCGGGTGATGCCGAACTCGATCCGCAGCGACTGGCCGTCGAAATAGACATGGTTGATCGAGTCGGCGAACGTCTCGGTGCATTCCGGCCGGTCGATGTAGCGAATGGTCGCGGTTTGCCCCGCCGCGGCTCCGGCCGGCGCCGCGCTCGTGTTTTCCGGTTCGTTCGCCATCTTGCTTCTCTCCTTGTGGTGCGCTCGGCGCCATAAGCCAATGCGTTGCGCCAATTATAGCCTATTCGCGCGCCCAGACAGGTCCTTTAAAGTCGGGCGTCGCCGAGTGCCGCGCAAGCCTGTGAGGAAATCCCATGAAGGCGATGGTGTTGAAGGGCCCGAACCTGCCGTTCGAATTGGAGCAGCGCCCCGATCCGGCGGCCGGTCCCGGCGAGGCGGTGGCCCGTGTCATCACCTGCGGCGCCGGCCTGACCATCCAGCACGCCAAGGCCGGGCGGCGGAAGGTGCAGTTCCCCCGCATCATCGGCCACGAGATCACCGGCGAGATCGTCGAGGTCGGCCCGGGCGTGCGCGGGCTTAAGGTGGGCGACCCGGTGACCACCTATTTCTATCTCAACTGCGGCCATTGCCGCTGGTGCCTGACCAATCTGGAGCCGCTGTGCGAGAACAGCGGCGGCCAGATCGGGCTCGAATGCGACGGCGCCTATGCCGAATACGTCAAGCTGCCGGCGCCGAACTTCATCAAGCTGCCGGACGGCCTCGACTACAAAAAGCATCCCGCCGAGATCGGCGTGGTCACCGATGCGCTGGCGACGCCCTACAAGGTGCTGCGCCGCGCCCGCGTGAAGGCCGGCGAGACCGTCGCGGTGATCGGCGCCGGCGGCGGGCTCGGCATCCATCAATTGATGATGGCGAAATGGGCGAGGGCGCGCGTGATCGCGGTCGACACCAAGCCGGAAAAATTCGACGCCTGCCGGAAAGCCGGCGCCGACGAGGTGGTCGATGCCAGCGCCGGCCGCGTCGTCGAGCAATTGATGGATCTGACCGGCGGGCAGGGCGTCGACGTCGTGGTCGATTACGTCTCTGCCACGGCGACCCTCGAAGCCGGCGCCAAGGCGCTGGCGCGGCGCGGGCGTCTCGTCACGCTCGGCGGCTCGGGCCAGCCGTTCCAGGCGTCGTCGGCCGACATGCTCAACAAGGAGCAGGATCTGCTCGGCAGCCGCTACGTCACCCGCAGCGAGGTTCTGGAATCGCTCGATCTGGTGGCGCGCGGCGAGGTGTTTCCGCTGGTCAGCGTGGTGCGCCCGCTGGAGGAGGCCGAGGCCGTGCACGAACTCGTCGAGCGCGGCGAGGTGATCGGCCGCGCCGCGCTGCGGATCGCCTGACGGGCCAGCACTGGCTGTGCCCTTCCGGCAGAGAGCGTTTTGGCGAAACGAACCCAGCACTGGTACGCACCCATCCGGCGGACTACCATCGCTGCCAAATCGAAAAAATCGCCGGGGAGGGCCCATGAGAAGATTTCTGGTTGCTGCTGCGCTCGCCACGCTCTGTGCGCCGTTCGCGCATGCGCAGACCTACCCGGACCGGCCGATCAAGCTTCTGGTGCCGCTCGCCGCCGGCAGCGCGGTGGACATCGTCGCACGCCTCGTCGCCGACAAGATGGGCGATCAGCTCGGCCAGCGGCCGTTCGTCGAGAACATGGCCGGCGGCGCCGGCGTGATCGGCATGCGGGCCGGCGCCCGCGCCGATCCCGACGGCTACACCGTGATCGTGCCGAACGACAGCGTGCTGACCATGGTGCCGAACATGAAGTCGGACGCCGGCTACGATCCGTTCGCCGACTTCATGCCGGTGACGCAGCTTGTCGGCATTCCGCTCGGGCTGATCGCGCACCCGTCGTTCGAGGCCAACATCGATTGCCGAGCTGATCGCGCTCGCCAAGAAGACGCCGGGCGGCATCAACTATTCGTCCGGCGGTCCCGGCAGCCCGCAGCACGTCGGCATGGAATTGTTCGTGCGCGCCGCCGGCATCCAGATGACGCACGTGCCGCATCGCGGCGCGACCGAAGCGGTGACGGCGATCGTCTCCGGCAGCGTGCCGATCGGCATCACGGGCATGTCCGCCGTGGTGCCGCTGCTGCCCGACAAGCGGGTCAAGCTGCTCGGCGTGACGACGGCGAAACGTCTGCCCCAGGTGCCCGATGCGCCGGCGATCTCCGAAACGGTGCCGGGCTTTGCCTTCAACGCCTGGTGCGCGTTCATGGTGCCGGCCAAGACGCCGCCGGAGATCGTCGCCAAGCTCAACGCCGCGGCCCACGCGGCGCTGAACGATCCGGCGGTGCAGAAGCGGCTCGTCGAGCTGGGCTTTGTCGCCACGCCGGACTCGCCCGAGCAGCTTGCTGCGCACCTGCGGGCGGAATACACCCGCACTGGAAATCTCGTCCGGGATGCGAACCTCAGAAACTAGCGAAACACAGGAATTCCAGCACTCATGAAAATCGTCATCCCCGACGACTACCAGGACATGGTCGATCAGCTTCCCTGCTTCTCCCTGATCCGCCACCACGACGTGAAGCGCTATCGCGAGCCGGCCCGCGATCTCGACCAGCTGGTCGAGCGCCTGAAGGACGCCGACGTGGTGGTGTCGATCCGCGAGCGGGTCGAGTTCTCGCGCGCCTTGCTGGAGCGGCTGCCCAAGCTGAAACTGCTGGCGCTGGTCGGGCGCAACTCGCACATGCTCGACTTCAACGCCGCCACCGACCTCGGCATTCCGGTTTCGACCGGCGTCAGCAACTCGCCGGTGGCGCCGGCCGAGCTGACCTTGGCGCTGATCGTCGCCTCGCGCCGCAACGTCGCGCTCGAGGCCGAGCGGATGCGCCAGGGCAAATGGCCCTGCACGCTGTCGCATCGGCTCCGCGGCTCGACGCTCGGCATCTTCGGGCTCGGCCATATCGGCGCGCTGGTCGCCGAGGGCGGCAAGGGGCTCGGCATGAAGGTGCTGGTGTGGGGCCAGAAGAACTCGCTGGAGAAAGCCGCCGCCGCCGGCTACGAGGCGGCCAAGAGCAAGGCCGATCTGTTCGAGCGCTCGGACGTGCTGTCGATCAGCGTGCGGCTGCGCCCCGAGACGCGCGGCATCGTTGGTCCCGACGATCTGGCGCGGATGAAGCCGACGGCGCTGTTCGTCAACGTCGCCCGCGCCGAGCTGGTGGCGCCGGGTGCTTTGCTCGATGCTTTGAAGAAAGGCCGGCCGGGCTACGCCGCGATGGACGTGTACGAGGAGGAGCCGGTCACCGGCGGCAACCATCCGTACCTGAAGATGGACAACGTGCTGTGCACGCCGCATCTCGGCTGGGCCGAGTGGGACAACTTCGAGCTTTATTTCCGCGAATGCTTCGAGCAGATCGTCAAGTTCGAGAAGGGCGAGGAGCTTCGTCTCGGCAATCCGACGGTGAAGCCGCGCGCCAAAGCCTGAGCGCGCGGTTCAGGCCTTCGCGCCAGCGCCTCGACCAGCGGCGCGACGTCATCCGTCTTGTCGATGGTCCACAGCCGCTCGGACAAGTCCTTGGCCCGCGCCTCGCCGAACACCGGCCCGACCAGTCCGAGAAACTTCGCGATCAGGCCCTCGTCGTCGAGCGGCACCAGGCGCGAGCCCCAGGCCTCGTCGGCCTGGCGCACGAACTTGCCTTTTGGCGTCGTCACCGTGACGCGCGCCGGCCGCAGCCGCGGATAGAGCTGATCGATCTCGGCCGGCGCCGAGACCGTGAGCTTGTCGGCGAACGCGGCGAACGCCGGGTCCTGCCGCGTCTTCTCGTCGAAGTGCTCGAACTTGATGCCGCGATAGCGCGCCGCGAGCCCCACCAGATAGGGAAAGCTCAATTGCGCGCTGGCGAAATCGTCCCACGGCACATGGGCGTGCTCGGCCGCGATCTTGTAGGTCTCGACCTCGACCTTCCGGATGTCCTCGAACGCGATCTTCTCGTCGTTGAGCAGTTGGAACGTCGCCTCGACCGCCGGCTGGATGTGCCGGCAGCACGCATAGGGCTTGATGTAGCAATCGGTGATGCCGTACTCGGCGGCGGGCGGCAGCGTGATCGGCCGCGCCTTGTCGATGCGGCCGAAGGCGAAGGCCTGCATGAAGCCGTCGCGCCCTTCGATCACGTTCGGCGGGCCTTCGGTGCCCTGTTCGGCGAGCAGCGCCGCCTGCATGCCCTCTCGCGAAGCATGTCCGGCGTGCAGCCGCTTGATGTCGCCGCCGCCGGCGACGAAGGCGAACAGGCCGGCGGCGCTCGAAGCCGCGATCCCCAGCGCATTGGCGAACTGTTGCGCGTTCAGGCCGCGCAGCTTGGCGGTCGCCATCGCGGCGCCGAACGGCCCGACCGCGCTGGTCGGATGGAAGCCGCGCTGGCGCAGGTCGGGCGCGCAGGCGCGGGCGAGGCAAATGTTGGTCTCGTAGCCCGCGACGATCGCCTCGATCAGCGCGCGCCCGGAGACGTGGCGGTCATATCCGACACTCAGCACGGTCGGAACGATGACGCAGCCGCAATGCGCCGAGCCGTGGCGGTAGCCGTCGTCCAATTCGATGCCATGCGCCGCGGTGCCGCCGAGGAACGCCGCGTCGAGCAGATCGGCGCGCCGGGCGCGTCCGGGCACCGGGATTTTCCCCGCCGGCCGCACCGCCTTGATGACGTTCTCGGCCTGCGTCGCGATGGTGCCGCCGGCGCCCGCGATCATCACGCCGACGGTGTCGAGCAGATGCCGCCGCGCGTAGTGCCGCGCGTCCTCCGGCAGCGCGTCATAGCGCAGCGATCCGGTGAACTGGACGATCTGGTCGGTCGCCCCCGCGGCGGGCTGCAAGGTGTGGACGGCTTCGGCGTGGGACATGGGTGTTCTCCGATTGGCGCTGAGCTTACGCCGCTCCGCGGATCTTCTCCAGCACCGGCAGCAGATAGCCGATGAACTTCGGCGGGTCCTCGCTCATCGGGAAATGGCCGAGGCCTTTCATGATGGTGGCCTGCGCGCCGGTGCGCTTGGCGATGTCGAGCGTGCCTTCGGTCGTGCAGGAGTAGTCGTATTCGCCGGTGAGCAGATAGAGGTTCGAAGCGCGGCCGTCGATCTCGTCGATCTTGCCGCGAATGTCGCCGTCCACTTTGTAGAAATGCAGATCGCCCTTGAAGATGCCGGGGCCGCTTTGCAGATAGTGCCACAGCGTCTCCCAGCGGTGATTGTCCGGCGCGGTCGGCGCGACCAGGCCGGAGACGACGCCCGCCGACACCTCGCCGCCGTGCACGTCCGGCCGGTGCAGCCATTCGACGTCGTAGTACGGCGCGACATGGGCGGCGCTCTCCAGCCCGATGATGGCGCGGAAGCGCTTGGCATGCTGATGCGCGAGATAGAGCGCGATGCGGCCGCCGATCGAGCAGCCCATCACCACGGGCTTGTCGAGCTCGAGCGCGTCGGCGATCTCCAGGATCATCTGGATGTAGCCGCGCGAGGTGAGCTTGTACTCCTCGTTCTGATAGCCCTCGGGCGGCGACGATTTGCCGTGCCAGGGCATGTCGAACACGATGACGCGGTAGTTGTCGGTGATGCGCTTGTCGTTGAGCAGGCCGCGATACTGCCGCCCGTCCGAGCCGGCGGTGTGCAGGCAGAGCAGCGGAATGCCCTGGCCGGCCTCTTCGATGTAGAGCCGGTGCGGGCGTCCCAGCAGATCGAAATTCAGATAGCGGCCGGTGATCGGCTCGAAGCGCGGGCTCATTGCACGGCCTCCTTGCGGGGCGCGGCCAGCACGTCCTTGATGTAGAGCAGGTTCGCCATGAACGGGTGCAGGTCGCCCTCGATCGTGAGCTTGCCGCGCTTGAACAGCGCGAAGATGTCGTTGTGGCCGGGCGCCGGCACCTTCTTCCAGAACATCTCCCATTCGTCGCGCGGCGCCCGCAGCGCGAAGCTGTAGTTCGGCGTCACGAACGGCCCCGGCGTGATGCCGACGATGCGGCCCTCGATGATTTTGACGAGATAGCCTTGGTCGCCGATCCCCAGCATGAACGTCGTGCTGAGAAAGCGCCCGCGCCGGACCAGATTGGCGTCGGAATTCACCAGCTCGGGAATGCGTTCGATCATGTTGGTCTCCTACGCGAGTTTCACCAAGGCATCGACGGCCACGACGCCTTCGCCTTTCGGCCTGACGATCAGCGGATTGACCTCCGCCTCCGCGACGGCTGGGCCGTCCACGACGGCAAGCTGCGACAACGCCACCAGCGCCTTCGCCAGCGCGTCGAGATCGCCCGCGGGCTTGCCGCGGTAGCCCGCCAGCGCTTTCAGCGCGGCGACCTCGCCGATCATGGCCTGGGCTTCGGCGAGATCGACCGGCGCGAGCCGGAGGCTGCGATCGCGATGGATTTCGGCGAGGATGCCGCCGGCCGCGAGCATCACCAGCGGCCCGACGTCGGCATCGAGCCGATAGCCGATCAAGACCTCGCCGAGGCCCGACAGCATCGGCTGCACCAGCACGCGATCGACCTTTGTCGCTTCGCGGATTTTCGCGATGGCCGCCAGCAGCGCGCCGTCGTCTCGCACGTTCAGCACCACCCCGCCGACATCGGACTTGTGCGCGATTTTTTCGGACAGTGCCTTGACCACGACCGGATAGGGGAAGGGCAGCGCGGGCGCCTGCTTGATCCCGGCGTCGAGCGCGATCGACGGCGCATGCGGAACGCCGATGCGGTCGAGCAGCGCGTAAGCTTCCAGCTCGTCGAGCATTTTGCCGGTGGCGGGCTGGTGCGATCGCACCTCGATCTGTCTCGGCGCGTGCCGCTGCAACGACGCCGCGACCGCATCGGCACAAGCCTCCGGCGTATGAAAACTCGGCACTCCCGCGGCGGCGAGCCGCGCCAGCGCGTCCGGCGCTTCAGGAACCAGAAACGCCGCGATCGGCTTTTGCGAGCCGACGCTGTCGATGATCGGCTTGACCGCGAGATCGGGATAGAACCGCGCCGAAGAGCCGACCACGACCACGACCAGATCGAACTCCGGCGCCGTGGTCAGCACGTCGAGGGCGCCCTTCATCACCTTGTATTGCGCGCCGGCGAGCGTGAGATCGATGATCCGCGCCGGCGTGACGTCGACGCCGGTCACGGCCTTGATGCGCGCCAAGGTCTGCGGCGTCGGCGGCTCCACGGCGATGCCGCGCGTGGCGAGCGGATCGACCACCATGGTGGCGCCGCCGGCGGTGGTGGTCACCACGGCGACGGTCGGCCGCCTCGCTCCACGCGCGGCGGCCGGCACGCGGGCGAGCAGCGGAAAGCCCTCGATCAGTCCTTCCAGCGTGTCGACGCGGGCGATGCCGCATTCGGCGAGGAACATGCCGGCGATGTCGTCCTCGCCCGCGAGCGCGCCGGTGTGCGAGACGGCCAATTCGCGCGCCGCGGCCGAGCGGCCGAGCTTGTAGGCCAGCACCGGCTTGCCGCGTCGGGCCGCTTCCAGCGCGAACGCGCGCAGCGCTTGCGCTTTCCGCATGGTTTCCAGGAACAGCACGTAACCGTCGATGCCGGGATCGTCGAGGGTCGCCGCGCAGATCTCGCCGATCGAAAGATCGACCTCGTTGCCGACCGACACGAGGCCGGCGAAATGGATGCCGCGCGCCTTGCCGCGCGACAGGAACGTGCCGATCATGCCGCCGGAGTGCGACGCGGCGAAGATGCGCCCGACCGGCAGGTCCGGCTCGTCGAACGCGGCGTTGGCGGTGAGAAATGTTTTGTGCCGCAGGTCGACCACGCCGAGGCTCGAAGGCCCGACGAGACGCGTGCCGGAGTTCTTGAAGGAGTTGCCTGATCCGCGTTTCTCGCGCGGTGCCCTCGGCGCCGGTCTCGCTGAAGCCGTTGGCGAGCGCGGTCACCACCGGCACGCCGATCCGGCCGCATTCCTCGATCGCTTCCATCGTCGCCTCGGTCGACGCGACGATATAGGCGTGGTCCGGCACCTCCGGCAGATCGGCGAGCGACGGCCAGGCGCGCTCGCCCAGCACCTCGTCGCGCCGCGGATTGATCGGATAGATGCGGCCGGCGTAACCGGCCTGCCGCAGATATTTCAGCGGCCGGCCGGCGGTTTTCGTCGCGTCGTTGGATTGCCCGATGATCGCGACCGACTGCGGCGCGAGCAGGACTTGCGCCAGCGGTTTCCTCACTCGGCGGCCTCGGACGACTTCGGCTTGGCCGGACGCTGGTCGAAGCGGCGGTCGAACACGTGCTCGGCGATGCGGTTCTTCAGCATCTCGACCGAGCCGCCGGCGATCATCCAGCCGCGGCAGCGCCGCATGCAGTATTCAACGAGCGACGACTTGCTGTAGCCCGCCGCGCCCATGATCTGCACCGCCTCGTGCGCGACCTCGAAGCCCACTTGATTGCAGGCGGCCTTCGCCACCGCGGTCTCGTAGGCCGACGGCAATCCTTTGTCGGCGTTGGCGGCGGCGCGGTAGAGCAAGAGCTGCGCGCCCTCGAGCTTGATCGCCATGTCGGCGAACTTCCATTGCAGGCCCTGGAACTCGGCCAATGGCCGGCCGAACTGCTGGCGCACGCCGGCGTGCTCGCGCGCCCGCTCGTAGCAATAGCGGCCGAAGGCGAGCGACCGCGCGGTGTTGCCGAGCCGCTCGACGTTGAAGCTCGCCATCTGCTTCTTGAAGCCGCCGGGACCGAGCAGCACGTTCTCGGCCGGGATGCGGCAGTTCTCGAAATGCAGCTCGCTCCATTGCTCGCCGCTCATGAACTCCTGCGGCGGGCCGATGGTGAATCCCGGCGTGCCGCGCTCGACCAGCATCGAGCCGATGCCGCCGACGCCGGGCCCGTAGCGCACGTACACCAGAAAGACCGCCGCCTCCGGGCTGAAGGTCGAGAACACCTTGGTGCCGTTGACGATGTAGTTTTTGCCATCCGGCTTGGCGCTGGTCTTCAGGTCGGTCGCGGCGGAGCCGGCATCCGGCTCGGACATGCCGAGACTCATCACCATGCGTCCGGCGAGGCATTCGCTCAGCCATTTCTTCTTCTGATAGTCCGTGCCGTATTCCGCGAAGGTGCGGATCGGCCCGAAGTTGCCGAACTGCACCACGTCGGCGCTGCGCGGGCACGACGCTGCGGTCTGCTCGATGGCGATCACCGCGTCCATCAGCGAGCCGCCCTGGCCGCCGTCGGCCTCGGGGATGGTGATGCCCATCAGCCCCTGCTGGCTCATCAGCTTGGCGACGTCGAACGGGAATCGCGCCTCGTGGGCGCGCTTGAGCGCGTCCTTTTCCAGATGCGCCTGCGCGAACTTGCGCACGGCGTCCGCGAACAGCTTCTGCTCTTCGGTGAAATCGAAATTCATGGCCCTAGCCTAGCACGTCATTCGCCCTTGACGCCCGCCTTGCGGATGATCTCCGACCACTTGGTCTCCTCGCGGGCGATGTCGGCGGCATATTCATCGGGGCTCGCGGGCAGCGCCTCCGCGCCCTCGACCGCGAGCCGTTTCTTCACCTCGTCATTGCCCAGCGCCGCATTGAGCGCGGCGTTGAGCTTTTCGACGACCGGGCGCGGCGTCCCGGCGGGCGCGACGATGCCATAGTGCAGCACCGCCTCGTAGCCGGGCAGGCCGGCCTCCGCGACGGTCGGCAGGTCCGGGAACAGCGTCGACCGCGTCGCGCCCGTCACCGCGAGCGCCCGCACCTTGCTGCCGTCGCGAACGAGGCCCGCGGCGCTCGCCATGGTCGAGAACATCAGGGCGACATGGCCGCCGAGCAGATCGTTCAGCGCCGGGCCGGAGCCTTTGTAGGGCACATGGTTGAGCTTCACGCCGGCCATGCCGGCGAACAATTCGGCGGCCAGATGCACGCTCGATCCGGTGCCGGTCGACGCAAAGGTCAGCTTGCCGTCCTGCTGTTTCGCCAGCGCGATCAATTCCGCGATCGAGCGCACCGGCACCGACGGATTCACCAGCACGACGTTGCTGCTCGACGCGATCAATCCGATCGGCGCAAAATCCTTGCGCGGATCGTAGCCGGCGTTGGGATAGAGCGACGGATTGATCGCCAGGGAACTCGTGGCGATCAGCAGCGTGTAGCCGTCGGGCTCGGCCTTGGCGACCTGTCGCGTCGCGATGGTGCCGCCGGCGCCGCCGCGATTCTCGATGACGACGGTCTGGCCGAGGCTTGCGCTCATCTTCTCGGCGACGATGCGCGCGATCACGTCGTTGCCGCCGCCGGCCGCGTAGGGCACCACCAGCGTGATCGGGTGAGCCGGGTAGTCCGCCGCTTCGGCAGCGGCGACGCCCGACAGGATCGCCGCCGCGACGGCGGCCGCACGCAGCCACACGTTCATTGTTCCTTGGCGCCGGACTTCTTCACGATGGCGGACCACTTGGTCTCTTCCTTGTCGATATCGGCGGCGTATTCCTCGGGCGTCGAGGCGAGCGGCTCGGTGCCGTCGGCGGCGAGCTTCTGCTTGAATTCGTCGGTCATGACGGCGTTGCGCAAGGCCGCATTGAGCTTGTCGACAATCGGCTTCGGCGTGCCGGCCGGCGCCACGATGCCGTAATGCAGCACCGCCTCGAAGCCGGGCAGGGCGGCCTCCGCGACGGTCGGCAGCTCCGGGAAGATCGGCGAGCGCGCCGGGCCGGTCACCGCCAGCGCGCGAAGCTTGCCTTCCTTGACCAGCGCGATCGCCGGCGGCAGCGAGCTGAAATACATCGAGACGTGGCCGCCGACGAGATCGGTCAGCGCCGGCGCCGAGCCCTTGTACGGCACATGCGTCATCTCGATGCCGGCCTGGAAGCGGAAATATTCCGCCGCCAGATGGATGCCGCTGCCGACACCGGCCGACGCATAGGTCAGCTTGCCGGGATTGGCCTTGGCGTAGGCGATCAATTCCTTGACGTTGTGCGCCGGGATCGACGGATGAATGACGAGCACCAGGGCGCTCGTCCCGATCAATCCGATCGGCGCGAAATCCTTGCGCGGGTCGTAGCCGACGTTGCTGTAGAGCGTCGGGTTGATCGCCAGCGTGCCGGTGCCGCCGAGCACCAGCGTGTAGCCGTCGGGCGCGGCCTTCGCCACCGCGCGCGTCGCGATCGAGCCGCCGGCGCCGCCGCGGTTCTCGATCACGATCTGCTGGCCGAGCATCGGGCTCATCTTTTCGGCGGCGACGCGCGCCATGATGTCGTTGCCGCCGCCGGCCGCGTAGCCCACCACCAGCGTGATCGGCCGCGTCGGATAGTCCTGCGCGGCAGCGATCGGCGCCGCGGCGATCAGCGCGATGACGGAGAGCAGAATGTTCGGGGCAGATTTCACGGGGACATGCCTCATTTTTCTTGGATACCGGCCGACTTGATGATCGCCGACCATTTGGTGTCCTCGCGGTCGAGCACGGCGGCGTGCTCCTCCGGCGTGGTCGGCATCGGCTCGACGCCCTCCTGGGCCAGACGCCGCTTCACCTCGTCGGTGGCAAGCGCGTCCCGCAGCACCTTGTTGAGCTTGTCGACGATCGGGCGCGGCGTGCCGGCCGGCGCGACGATGCCGTAGGTCAGCACCGCGTCATAGCCGGGCAGGCCGGATTCCGCGACGGTCGGCAGGTCGGGGTACGCGGCGGCGCGTTTGAGCGATGTCGCCGCCAGCGCGCGGATGAGCTTGCCCTCAATGGCGGCGCGCGACACCGGGATCGGGTTGAAGCCGACTTTGACGAACCCGCCGATCAAATCGGTGTTGAGCGGTCCGGAGCCTTTGTAGGGGATGTATTGCACCTTCACCCCGGCCTGTTGGGCGAACAGCAGCGCGGACAGATGATTGACGGTGCTGACGCCGGGCGTGCCGACCTGGAACGGCTCTTTGGAGGCGCGCATGTCTGCGATCAGATCGGCGACGATTGCGATAGGTGACGCTCGGATGCGCCACAATGAGAGCGGGCGCCATGGCGATCAACCCGATCGGCGCAAAGTCCTTGCGCACGTCGTAGCCGACGTTGGGGAACATGTGCGGCCCGGTCGCCAGCGTCGACGTGTAGCCGAGCAGCAGCGTGTATCCGTCGGCAGGGCCCCGGGCGACCGCGCGGGTCGTGACCGTGCCGCTGCCGGCGGACGCGCGGTTCTCGACGACGATCTGCTGGCCCAGCGCCGCGCCCATCTTGTCGGCAACCGCGCGCGCCATGATGTCGTTGCTGCCGCCAGGCGGCAGCGCGATCACCAGCGTGATCGGTTTGTTCGGATAGTCGCTTTGCGCCTGCGCCGGCAGCGCAACGGCAACCAGCGCCAGCGTCGCAAGAGCTCGGGCAAGACGCGGCATGGCAACGCTCCCTAGTCCGCCTTGGCGCCGGATTCTTTGACGACCTTGGCCCACAGCGTCACCTCCTTATCGAGGTCGTCGGCGTATTGCTCCGGCGTGCCCGACACCGGCTCGGCGCCTTCGAGCGCCAGGCGCTTGCGCACCTCGTCGGTGGCGAGCGCGGCGTTGAGCGCCTTGTTGAGCTTCTCGATGATCGGGCGCGGCACGCCGGCCGGCGCCACCAGCGCGTAGCGCAGCACCGCCTCGAAGCCCGGCACGCCCTGCTCGGCGATGGTCGGCACCTCCGGCGCCAGGGTCGAGCGCGTCAGGCTCGTCACCGCCAGCATCCGCACGGTGCCGCTCTTGGAGAGCTCGTAGGTGGCCGGGATCGGCGCGAAGGCGACCGGGATATGGCCGCCGACCAGGTCGCTCAGCGCCGGGCCGGTGCCCTTGTAGGGAATGTGGACGAGCTTGATGCCGGTGGAGCTGGCGAAATACTCGCCGCAGACATGGCTGACCGTGCCGATGCCGGCTGAGCCGTAGCTGACCTTGCCCGGGTTCGCCTTGGCGTAGGCGATGAATTCCTGAACCGTCTTGGCGGGGAACGACGGATGCACCACCAGCGTGTTCGGCGCGGTGGCGATCCGCCCGATCGAGGAGAAGTCCTTGCGCGGGTCGTAGCCGACGTTGGAATAGAGGTTCGGCCCGATCGCCAGGGTGCCGGTATAGCCGAGCCCGATGGTGTAACCGTCGGGATCGGATTTCGCGAGCGCGCGGGTGCCGACGGTGCCGCCGGCGCCGGCGCGGTTGTCGATGACGATCTGCTGGCCGAGCGCCTCGCCGAGCTTGTCGCTGACCGAGCGGATGACGATGGTGGTGCTGCCGCCCGGCGGGAACGGAATGATCAGCGTGATCGGCCGGTCGGGATAGTCCGCCGCGGATGCCGGCCCGGATCGGGCAAGCAAGGCTGCCGCCGAGCCGGCCACGAATGCGCGTCTGCCGATGTTCGGCATTTGAAGTCCTCCGCCGTTCCTCGCCCGATCTTTCATCGGGCCCGGGTCTTCCGCCCGTCACCCCGGTTACTGTCGCGCATTCCGCATGATAGATAAATGTCTGTTTTGCAATGGGAGCTGCGGCGAATGGCCTGGTCGGCCGGCGCGCTGGACTAGCCCGAGGTTGCCTTCCGCTCGCTGTCGAACGGGAAGAAATTGTCCCAGATGCGATCGAGCCGAATCAGCGCTTCGTCGAGCGGCGGCACCGAGAGCTTGTCGCCGTCGCGCTTCAACAGGCCGAGCCGTTCGAGCTTCGCCAGCGCATCGTCGCATTCGAAATCGACGTCGGCGCCGAATGTCTTGTTGAGCCAGGCCTCGATGCGCTGATCGAGCGCGTCTTCCGTCGGGGCGCCATCCTTGAGCAGGAAATAATAAGCCAGGAACGCTTCCTTGCACTCCTGCTCCTCGGCTTCGCCGATGATGTAGTCGAAGATGCCGGCGTTGTTGTTGACGTTGCGGTAGTAGACGTTGTCGGACAGGATTTTCTGATGCATCAGCGACTGGCGCTGGAATCGCACCCACTGGGTGACCATGAATCCGCCGAGCGCGATGAGGCCGCTGACCGCGGCCAGCGCGCCGGCCATCTCCTCGTCGCGAACCGCATTGGACAGGCCAAGGTAGAAGCCGGCCACCAGGAACAGCACCGTCAGGGTCGAAGCGAGCTTGAGCAGGATCGGCACGCCGCCGATCAGCGCCGGCACGCCGAGCATGAGCCGGTCGCGAAAGCCCATCACCACTTGCACGTCGGGAAACAGCGCATTGAGGTCGGCGCTGGCGATATCGCGGAAATATTTGAGCAGCACCGCGCCGGGCCGCACCTTGGGTTTTCGGCCGCGCTTTTTGCCGGCTTCGGCGCGCGTTTCATCGTCACCAGCAGGACGACGTCGTCGTACACCCCGAACTCGACGCTGCGCTTGCCGAAAGCCCAACCACTTGGAAATCTCGACCGTTTCGTTGTGATGGCCGCGCCGGAAGAACCGGACCTCCCGGTAGTCGTCAAGCGGAGCCTTGATGTTGACGCGAACGATGCCGTGCTCGCGGTGGGCGCGCTCGATCTCCTCGTGCGGGACTTCGACGAAGTTCGCGCCGTGCAGGACCTTGGTGAGCGCGTCGATCAGGTCCCCATAGGCGCGTTCGACCGTGGCGCTGTCGAAGCGCGCATGGCCGTCGGTGTCGGGGCTGAAATAGAAGTAGTCGTTGCGCAGCCGCTCGAGCTGATCGAAATATTGATAGTGATAGATCGCGCCAAGCAGGTTGCAGAGCTGGCGGAATTGTTCCCGCTCCGGTTCGCTGTCGAGCGCGCCATGCGCGATGACGGCATTGAGGACGTCGATCTTGCGGGCGGGAATGAAATGGTCCCGCTCGCCGGTGCCGCCTGACGTCTGGTCCATCATGCTCGCGGCCGGCCCGCCGCGGCCGGTCTCTATTCGATCGTCACCTTAGCGGATTTGATCACCGCGCCCCAGCGGTCGGTGTCGTCCTTGACGATCTTGGCCATGTTCGCCGGCGTTCCGCCGACCGCGGTCAGGTGCATCCGGGCGTAGTGCGCCTTCACCTCCGGGTCCTGCAAAGCCTGGTTGATCGCGGCGTTGAGCTTGGCGACGATCGCGGCCGGCGTCTTCGGCGGCGCCGAGATCGCGTTCCAGGTGTCGGAGATGAAGTTCGGCACGCCTGCCTCCTGCATCGTCGGCACGTCCGGCAATTCGTCGATGCGCTTCTCGGTGGTGACGGCGAGCAGCTTGGCGCGTCCGCCCTTGTGCAGTTCGACCGAGGTGGCGAGCTCGTTGAACATCAGATCGACGTGGCCGCCGAGCAGGTCGTTGATCGCCGGCGCGGTGCCGCGATAGGGCACGTGGTTCATCTTGGTGCCGGTCGCCGCGTCGAACATCGCGCCGGTCAGATGCGAGGTGGTGCCGTTGCCCTGCGACGCGTAGTTGAGCTTGCCGGGGTTGGCCTTGGCGTAGGCGATGAACTCCTTGACGTTGTTGGCCGGGAAGTCCGGACGCACCAGCAGCGTGTTGGCGATCGCCGACATCACCGCGACGGGCTCGAACTTGGTCGGATCGAAGTTGAGCTTCTTGAACAGCAGCGGCGAGGTGGTGATCGGCGCCGGCTGCGAAGCCAGCAGCGTGTAGCCGTCCGGTTCGGAGCTGTAGACGAACTCGGCGCCGAGGTTGCCGGACTGGCCGCCCTTGTTCTCGACCACGACCGGCTGGCCGAGGATTTTCGGCAGCCGGTCGGCGATGATCCGCGTCACCGTATCGACGCCGCCGCCGGCCGGCAGGCAGACGACGATCTTGATCGGGCGGCTCGGATAGGCGTCCTGCGCGTGGGCCGGCGTCGTCGCGAACAGCGCGGCGGCGGTTGCGATCAGGGACAGCAATTTCGACATGACGACGTTCCTCGGGTTCCAGCGCGGGGCCGGCGGGATTTGGGCCTTGATTGCCGAGCCGACCGCCAAAAGTCAATTTGCCGCAGCGTCGCGCATGGCAGCACCGCGCTCAGGCGCCGATCAGCCGCGCCAACATCCGGTCCGGGTCGGGTGGCGGCACATCGCCGCGCCAGGCGACATACTGGTCGGGCCGGATCAGCGCGAGGTCGCGGCCGTAGAGTTCGCGCGCGTCGTCCTGCGGCAGGTCGATGACCTTCAGCGGCACGCGCCGCTGGCGCGCCGCGGCTTCGATCGATGAGGTGTCCGCCGGCTCTGCCGCCGAGCCGCAGCAGCGTGAAGCCCACGCCGAACCGGTCGAACAGCGAGTCGCCATAACCACGGCCGGCGCCGGGCCAGTAGTGCGGCGCGCGGCCGCCGGGCACGCCGGACGGCGTGTAGTGCAAGAAGTCGTCGCGGGGCGGCGCGCCGTCCTCGGCAATAATCGGCGAGCCGTCGTAGCGGGCGCCAAGCTGCACGCCGATCGAGGCGAATTCCTCGCCGAATGTCGCCAGATGCGCGCTGACCTGGGCGCGCGCCGCCGCGCCTTCGGTCGTATCCTGCTCCATCTCGGCCGTGATCGGCATGTTGGCGAGGTTCTTGTTCAACTCGCGGGCGGCGATCGTGTTGCGCTCGGCGATCGGCCGCCGCTCGGTCTCGTAGGTTTGCAGAAGATTGGCGCCGCCCCAGCCCTGCACCAGCGCGGCGAGCTTCCAGGCGAGGTTCGAAGCGTCGTCCATGCCGGTGTTCATGCCGAAGCCGCCGGTCGGCGTGAACAGGTGCGCGGCGTCGCCGGCAAGGATGATGCGGCCGGCGATGAAGCGTTCGGCGACCAGCGCCACGCCGGCGGTCCACGGCCAGTGGCCGATGATCGAGATCGGAAGCTCGGTCCCGACGGCGCGTTGCATCATGTGGACCATCGCCGCGTCGGTCGGCGGTGCGCCGTCGTCGGCGCCCTTGGAGAACACCAGGAATTCGTCATCGCTCTTGAGCGTGATGATGGTCGCGCGCACCTCGGGATTCACCGTCCAGTATTGCCAGCCGGCGCGGTGGGCCAGATGGTCGCGATAAAGCGTGGGCGCCTTGAGATAGGTCGCGTTCATGCGGCCGCCGTAGTACGGCGAGTCGAGCTTGGCGAAGCCGTTGTAGCGCAGCGCCAGAAAACGGCGCACGAAGCTTCGGCCGCCGTCGCAGCCGATGAGGTACTGCGCGCGCCAGGTTTCTCGCGCGCCGTCGCCGGTGGGGGCGGCCTCGACCGTCACGCCGTCCGCGTCGTCGTCCAGCTTGTCCGCCTGCCAGCCAAAGCGGACCGTGATGTTCGGACGCCGGCGCGCCTCCGCCAGCAGAAACGCTTCGACGTACATCTGGTTGGCGCGCAGGATCGGCTCGGGGATCTGATCGGTCGCGGCGGATTGCGCCACGGTGCGCCGTTTTTCCGCCTCCGACGGCATGCGGACGCAGCCCAACTCCCACCCGGTCAGGCGGGTGTAATAGGTCACGTTCATCGGCCGATCGGCCGGCAGGCTGAAATCGCGGATCGTCTGCGCGAGTCCGAGCCGGCGGTGATGCTCCATGGTGCGCGAATTGTGCGTCGAGCCCTTGGGATGCCATCGCACCTCCGGCTCGCCGTTGAACAGCACCGACTTCACGCCGTAATGGTCGAGGAACAGCGCCAGCATCAGCCCGACCGGGCCGCCGCCGACGATGGCGACCGGAGCGTTTTTCGATCTCGTTTGTCATCCCAGCGCGCGGAGATGCCGGATCGGGCGGCCGGGCGCGATGGCCTGCGCCGCGGCCACGATGGCATTGGCGTCGATGCCGTAATGCCGATAGAGGTCGGGCAGCGAGCCGGTCTGGCCGAAATGCTCGACGCCGAGCGGCCGCACGCGATGGCCGTTGACCGCGCCGAGCCAGGCGAGCGTCGCCGGATGGCCGTCGAGCACCGAGACGATGCCGCAATTGCCGGGCAGGTCGGCGAACAGCCGCTCGATGTGCGAGCGGGCATGAACGAGGCCGCGCTCGCGGGCTCGCAGCGCCGCGGTCCAGCCGGCGTTGAGCCGGTCCGCCGAGGTCACCGCAAGCAGCCCGACGTCGCGGCGGTCCTCCGCCATCAGGCCGACCGCCTGGATCGCCTCGGGCGCGATCGCGCCGGTGTAGGCGACGACGACCTGGCAGTTCGGTCCGGGCTCGCGCAGCCAATAGGCGCCGTCGACGATGGCCTGGCGCAGCTCGGGCGTCATCGTGCGCTTGATCTGCTCGACCGGCCGCGTCGACAGCCGCAGATAGATCGAGCCGCCGGTCTCGTCGCGCAGCCAGTTGCGCTCGGACGCTACGCCGTCGCCGTCCTTCTGGATGTAGTCGAGCGAGAACGCGAGGATCGCGGCCAGCTCATCGACGAAGGCCGGCTCGAACGCGGCGAGGCCGTCCTGGGCCATCCCGATCAGCGGCTGCGGCGATCGACTGGTGCGCGCCGCCCTCGGGCGCGAGCGTCAGCCCCGATGGCGTCGCCACCACGAATGAAGCGGGCGTCCTGGTAGCAGGCGTAGTTCAGCGCATCGAGACCGCGCGCGATGAACGGATCATAGAGCGTGCCGATCGGCAGCAGCCGCTCGCCGTTGATCGAATGCGACAGGCCGAGCGCCGAGAGCAGGATGAACAGGTTCATCTCGGCGATGCCGAGCTCGATGTGCTGTCCCTTCGGCGAGAACTCCCAGTTGAAGGTCGAGGGGATGCGCTCGCTTTTGAACGTGTCGGCCATGCTCTCGCGCGCGAACAGGCCGCGGCGATTGACCCACGGTCCGAGATTGGTCGAGACGGTGACGTCGGGCGAGGTGGTGACGATGCGCTCGGCCAGCGCCGTCTTCTCGCGGGCGAGCTCGTTGAGCAGCGCGCCGAAGCCGAACTGCGTCGACATCTCGGGCTGGATCGTCACCGCGAGCTCTGCCGGCACCGCGAGCTGCGGCGACTTCAGTCGGCGCGCGCCGCCCTGCGCGAACGGCACCTTGTCGAGGAACGCCTTCACCTGCTCGGGCTTGGCGCGCAGGCCCTCGAACAAATCCCATTCGTGCCCGGTGCGGATATTCATCGCCTGCCGGAACGTTTCCATCTGCGCCGGGGTCATCAGGCCGGCGTGATTGTCCTTGTGGCCGGCGATCGGCAGGCCGAAGCCCTTCACCGTGTAGGCGATGAAGCAGGTCGGCCGGTCGTGATCGATCTTGTCGAAGGCTTCGACGATCGACGGCAGGTCGTGGCCGCCGAGATTGTTCATCAGCCGCGCCAGCTCGTCGTCGGAACGCTGCTCGATCAGCTTCGTCACCGCGCCCTGATCGCCGATCTCGTCCATCAGGCGCTTGCGCCACGCCGCGCCGCCCTGGAACACCAGCGCCGAGTAGAGCTGGTTCGGGCAGCGGTCGATCCACTGCCGCAACGTCTCGCCGCCCGGCTCGCGGAACGCGGCCTGCTGCAGCGAGCCGTATTTCAGGATCACCACGTCCCAGCCGAAATTCTTGAACAGCTGCTCGTAGCGCTCCCACAGGCCCTCGCGCACGACGGCGTCGAGGCTCTGCCGGTTGTAGTCGATGATCCACCAGCAATTGCGCAGGCCCTGCTTCCAGCCTTCGAGGATGGCTTCGAAGATGTTGCCCTCGTCGAGCTCGGCGTCGCCGATCAGCGCGACCATGCGGCCTTCCGGCCGGTCGAGACCCCAGCCGTGGGCGCGCACGTAGTCCTGCGTCAGCGACGAGAACAGGGTCTGCGCCACGCCGAGGCCGACCGAGCCGGTGGAGAAATCGACGTCGTCGGCGTCCTTGGTGCGCGACGGATAGGACTGCGCGCCCTTGTAGCCGCGGAATTGTTCGAGCTTTTCGCGGGTCTGCTTGCCGAGCAGATATTGGATGGCGTGAAAATTCGGCGAGGCGTGCGGCTTGACCGCGACGCGGTCCTGCGGCCGCAGGCTGCGGAAATACAGCGCCGTCATGATGGTCGCGAGCGAGGCCGACGACGCCTGATGGCCGCCGACCTTCAGCCCGTCCACGCTCTCGCGCAGATGGTTGGCGTTGTGGATGGTCCAGCTCGCCAGCCACAGCACCTTGCGCTCGAGCTCGCCGAGGATGGCGAGTTCGTCGCTGCGAGATCGTGGATCGGGCCTTGGTCATGCCGTTGCGCTCATTCCGCCTTGATGCCGGCTTCCTTGATGATCGGATGCCACTTGTCGATCTCGGCTTTCGGTATGAGCGGCGAGCGCGGCGGCGTTCTGTTGCTCCACCGGCGGGATCTGCTGGCCGAGGCTGGTCAGCCGCGCGCGCAACGCCGGGTCGGCCATCGCCGTCGCGCGCCGCCTCGGCGAGCTTGTCGATCGCCTCCTGCGGCGTGCCCTTCGGCACCCACAGTCCGTACCACGTCGAGATGTAGATGCCCGGCGCGCCGGCTTCGTCCACCGTCGGAATCTCGGGCGCGGCTTCGAGCCGCTGGTTGGAGGTCACCGCCAGCGCGCGCACGTTGCCGCTCTTGATATGCGACAGCGAGGTGATCGCCTGATCGAAGGTGAAATCGATGTGCCCCGCCGTGATGTCGCGGATGATATCGGAGGAGCCCGACTTGTACGGCACGAACTGGAATTTCACGCCGGTGATCTTCTGGAAATAGACGCCGCTGATGTGCTGGCCGGAGCCGAGCCCCGCGGTGCCTTCCGTCGCCTTGTCCGGGTTGGCCTTGAGCCAGGCGATGAACTCCTTGAGGTCCTTCGCCGGCAGGTCCTTGCGCACCACGGCGATGTAAGGATTTTGCGGCAGGCGGACGACCGGCACGAGGTCCTTCTGGACGTCGTAGTTCAGATTGTAGATCGCGCCGTTGGTGATGTTCGACGGCCAGTTGCCGATGTTCACCGTGTAGCCGTCCGGCGCGGCGTGCACCGCGCGGCCGACACCGATGGTGCCGTTGGCGCCGACGACGTTCTCGATGATGATCGGCTGGCCGAGCGCGACGCGCATCGGCTCGCTCAAGGCCCGGGCCAGCACGTCGACCGGGCCGCCCGCGCCGTAGGGCACGATGAAAGTGATCGGACGCGACGGATAGCCCTGGGCGGCGGCAAGGCTCGGCACCGCCAGGGCCGCGAACGCCACGGCAAGGGATAGTTTTCTCATCACAAACCTCGAATGGTCGCGTTGCCCGGCTGATGGACGATAGCGTTATTCGTGCGCCGTCGAAAGTCGCCATGCCGAAGGCCATTGTCCGCGCCGGTCTGATATGCCGAAATGGCGACAGGAAGCCTGACGAGGAACGACGATGCTGGACAAGACCGAAGCCAAGACCGCGCCGTTTCGCCTCGAAGAGGCGACGATCGACGATCTGCACGCGGCGATCCGGTCGGGCGCAGACCACTGTCGTCGCGGTGGTGCAGCACTATCTCGCCCGCGTCCGCGCCTACAACGGCGTCGCCAGCGCGCTGGTGACGCTGGACGGCGCGCCGGTTGCCGAAGCGACCGGCGTGGTGCGCGCCGGTGCGCCGTTGAAGTTCCCGACGCAGACCGTCAAGGCGTCCACCATCCTGCCCGATCTCGACAAGTACCAAGGCCCGCCGCTGGAGTTCGGCCGCATGGAGCCGACCGCCTCCAATCCGAAGGTGCCGCAGCAGTTCGGCATGATCGTCGGCATTCCCAACGCCGGCCAGCTCAACGCCATCGGCACGCTCAACATCCGGGGCGAGCGCTCCGTCACCTGCTGGGGCGAGTTCGACAAGCATCCGTCGCTCGGCCCGCTGCCGCCGGCGGCGCCGCCGGTGTGCGAGTTCTTCCGCCAGCAGCCCGACGCGCTGGAGCGCGCCGCCGAGCTGGACAAGGCGTTCGGGAAAAATCCCGATCTCGACAAGATGCCGATGTACGGCGTGGTGTTCTCGTTCAAGGATCCGTTCGATACCAAGGACATGCGCTCCACCGGCGGCGGCGACGCGGCCTACGACATCGACTTCCCGGCGCGCGACCATGTGCTGGTCGAGCAGCTTCGCAACAAGGGCGCGATCATCTTCGCCAAGGCGGTCAACACCGAATACAACGGCCGCGCCGGCGATCCCGGCGGCCGCAACAAGCCCGACAAGGTGCTGCCGTCGACGCTCGGCTATCAGCGCAGCACCTGGGCCGGCAATCCATCGAACCCCTACGACACCACGCGCTCGGCCTCGCTCGGCTCAAGCTCGGGCTCGGGCGTTTCGGTCAGCGCCAACTTCGTGATGGCAAGCCTCGGCGAGGAGACGCGGGCATCGTGCCGCGGCCCGTCCAACCACAACGCCATCGCGCTCATTCTGCCGCACAAGGCGATGCTCGGCTTCGACGGCGGCGCGATCGGCGCCGACATCTATTGCGACCGCTCGGGCATTCACGCGCGCAAGGTCGGCGACTGCGCGAAGATTCTCGACGCGCTGAAGGACCCGGAGCGGGGCTATTACGATCCGCGCGATCCGTTCACCACGGTGCCGCGCTCGTCGGTGCTGAGCACGCCCTATGCGGGCCATGCCAAAACGGCCGGAACGCCCGGCGCGCTGAAAGGCATGCGGCTCGGCGTCATCCGCGAGTCGATGGTCTATCCGAAGGATTCCAAGACCGAGCAGCCGATCGTCGACGCCGCCAAGAAAGAGATCAAGACAATCCTCGGCGGTCATCTCGGCGCGGCGCTGGTGGAATCCACCGATCCGCTGTGGACACCCGACCCCGACGTCGAGACCATGACGGTCGATTTCCGCAAGGCGCTGGCGCGGCTCGTGCCGGTGTTCATGCCGGACCTGCTGTTCCGGGTGAAGGCCGACGGCACGCCGGTGTTCCCGGATTTCGCCGCCGCCGTGGTGCCGACCGAATTCGCGCCGGGAAAGGTTTTCGGCACGGGCAAGATGCAGCCGATCGACTATTGCGTCGAGATGGCCGAGGGCCGCATCGCGCCGCCGAAGAATCTCGACCTCGCCACCATCCAGAATCAGGAGATGGCGAATGCGTTCCGCTTCCACATTTCGCAATATCTGTCGCGCCGCGCCGGCGATTGGAAAGCCAAGGGCTTTGCCGAGACGCTGACCGATTGGGCCTCGCTCAACGCGCGCTCGAAGTTCTGGGGCGACGACCAGCGCGCGGCGTTCAAGAACTGGGAGGAGGTCGCCGATCCGCGCAACCCGCACGGCCGCCGGCAGGGCGTCAACGAGCGCATCATGCTGCGCGAGCTGTTGCGCCGCGTCGACATGATGGTGATCCTGGAGAACAAGCTCGACGCGCTGGTGCGGCTGCACACGCCGTGGCCGCCGGGGCTGATCGGGCACGCCTATCAATACGACATCGCCAGCAACCTGCGTCCGGAGTCGCTGTCCGGACCGAACGCCGGCCTGACCGAGGTGCTGATCCCGGCGGGCTACGTCACGACGGTCTACGATCCGGTCTACAAGCTGACGCCGGACGGCAAGCGCTACGTGTCGCAGGCGTCCGACCAGCCGACCACGATCCCGGCGCCGGGCCTGCCGTTCTCGCTGGTGTTCCGCGCCGAGCCCGGCAAGGAGGACGTGCTGCTGAAGGTCGCCTCGGCCTACGAGGCGGCGTCGCAGCGCCGCGTGCCGCCGCCGAATTTCGGGCCGCTCGTAGCTTCGCGCTCACCTATCCACGTCATGCCCGGCCTTAGTCGTCCGGGCATCGCATCGCTTTGCATTGCCATGACGGCGTGACCCGTGACATTCGACCGAAGCGATCGCCGTCCGTCGGAGGGCTATGCCCGGCGCATGACGAACTTTGATACGGTGCAGAGCGACGAATCCTTGACCGTATGTGCGACAGTCGGAGCTTCTCATGGATTGCCGGGTCGAGCCCGGCAATGACAACGAGAGGTTGCAGAATGTCGGCTGAAAAATCTATTCCCGGTACGGCCGATCGACCGCGCGGCACCAGTTCTCCCAGGCGCGGTTGACGTTGGCCGGCGACGTGGTCTCGGTGACCTTGCTCACCTCGCCCTTGGTGAGGAAGCGCACCTTCTTGCTCATCGCCTCGGCCTGCATCTGCAGCTTGGCGTTCAGCTCCAGATAGATCGCGGTGTAGACGGTGCGGCGCAGGTAGGGCCCGACCACAACACAGCCGTGGCCGCGCATCAGGCACGTGGCGCCCTTGCCGAGCTTTTTGGCGAGGTCGTGGCCTTGGGCCATGGTGCGAACCAGCAGATCGGTGTCGCCGAACTTCTGGTGCTGGTCCCAGATCGGCACCTCGTGACCGATGGTGGCGCACATGTGCATCACCGGTTTCATCTTGTGGCCGGTGATGCCATAGGGGATCACGCCCGGGCTGTGGTTGTGGATCACCGACATCACATCGGGCCGCGCCTGATAGGCGCCGCCGTGGATCGGGCGCTCGGTGTAGAGGTGCTTGCCCTTGGCGTCGATCGGCTCGCAGTCGAGATTGAACTCGACGATGTCGTCGCGCTTGACCCGCTCGGGAGCGCGCGAGCACGACAGGAAGAAGCGGTCCGGCCTGTCCGGATGGCGGATGCTGACGTGGCCGAATGAATCGACGATGCCGTACTTGGCCAGCACGTGGTTCGCGGTCACGAGGTCTTCGATCAAATCGTCGAGTTTCGCCATGAGCGGTTTCCCCTCCGGATGGATGTTGGTTGTTGATTACGATGCGAGTCGCGTCGGCGGCGGCATCGGCACGTTGTCGACGTGCGGCAGCTCGGGCTGGTGGCCATAGAGCCACGACATGTCGATGCTGCCCTCCTGGCTCCATTCGCGCAGCAACTTGTTGCGCAGCTCGCGATTGACGCCGCTGGCGTGATAGATCTCGCCGAAAACGCGCGCCATGAGTTGCACGCGCGCGGTGCGCAGATATCGCAGCTCCTGGTATTTTTTGAACGCTGCCTCGTAGTCGCGGCCGGTCGCCTCGACCTGGTTGGCGAGGCAGACCGCGTCTTCCATCGCGGTGTTGCCGCCCTGCGCCAGATATTGAAGCATCGGATGCGCGGCGTCGCCGAGCAGCGTGATGCGGCCCTTGGTCCAGTTCTTGATCGCCGGGCGGTCGCACAGCACCCACATCTTCCAGGCGTTGACCTTTTGCAGCAGCGTGCGGACCGGCTCGCATTTGTCCTTGAAGCGCTCGTGCAGTTCGGCCGGATCGCCGTAGGTGTCCCAGCCCTCCTCGTAGCGGTCGGAGTGGAACACCACGACGAGGTTGAACAGCTCGCCGCGGCGGAGCGGGTAATGCACCAGATGGGTTTTCTCGCCGCACCAGCACGATCATCTTGGGCAGGCGGTACTCCGCGGGCCATTCCGAGGTCGGCAGCACCGCCCGATAGGCGATGTGGCCGGACACGACCGGCTTGCCGTCGCCGACGATCTTCTCGCGCACCGTGGACCACAATCCGTCGCAGCCGATCAGCGCCGAGCCCTGGTAGGTCTCGCCGGTCTCGGTCTTCACCGTGACGCCCGAGCCGGTGTCGTCGATCGTCACCACCTTTTGCGAGATCGCGAGCTTGATCAGGTTCGATTTCTTGCAGGCGTCGAGGATGACGTTGAGCATGTCGGCGCGGTGAATGACGCCGTAGGGCGCGCGGTATTTGTCATGGAAGCGCTTGTCGATCTTCATGTCGACGATGGTTTCGGCGGTGATCGAGTCGCGAAACTCCAGGCCTTCGGGAAACGCGCACCAGTGGAACATCTGCTCGGTCAGTCCGAGCACCTCGAACATCCGGAACACGTTGGGTCCGAGCTGGATGCCGGCGCCGATCTCCTTGAACTCGGGCGCCTGCTCCAGCACCTGCACCGGGACGCCCTTGCGCGCCAGTGCCAGCGCCGCTCGATAGTCCGCCGATGCCGCCGCCGACAACCAGGACCGGGGCTTGATTGGCGCTCGCACTCATACCGTTACTCCAGGACATTCAGACACCGCCGCATTCTAGACGACGCTTGGAGAGGTTCACAAATTATCCATCGCGCGTCGCTCTTGAGCAGGGGCGGCGCCTGCGGCGTTCGGCCTCGTCAGCCGGGCTCCCGGGGGCCTCGGGGCCACCGCCCGCCTCTTTTGAAAGCCGCACGCCGCGCTGCGCTTCGCGCGATAGACTCCCTTGCCGCTCGTTCATAGACTGAGCAGGACACAGACCCCACAAGCGCTGCAATTCTGTTCGCTCCACCAGGAAGTCACTATGGCAAGCCACAGGGACGAGACCCGAATCTACAACAAGAACAAGTTCAAGCTCGGGCTGTTCGGAATGAATTGCCTGGGCGGGCTCAGCCTGACCAAAGCTCCCGAGCGGTGGGATGCGTCTTGGGACAACAATGTCAAAGCGGCACGACTCGCCGATGAAGCCGGCCTGGAATTTCTGCTGCCGATCGGCCGTTGGCACGGATACCAGGGCGAAAGCGATACGCAGGGTACGACATTCGAGACGCTGGCCTGGGCCTGTGGGCTATTGGCTTCGACGAAAGACATCACGACGTTTGGAACGCTCCATGTCGCGTTCGTCAATCCTGTGTTTGCCGCCAAGCAGATGGTGACGGCGGATCACATCGGCCACGGGCGGTTCGGGCTCAACGTCGTCTCCGGCTGGAACCCGATCGAATTCGGCATGATGGGCGTCGCGCTGGGCGACCATGACGGACGCTATGATTATAGCGAGGAGTGGCTGACCATCGTCAAACGCATCTGGTCCGAAGACCAGCCTTTCGACTTCGATGGTCACCACTACAAATTGAAGGCGGTGATGGCGAAGCCGAAGCCATGGTGGGGCAGCCGGCCGATTCTCGTCAGTGCTGGGAATTCGAAGACCGGCAGCGATTTCGCCGCGCGCAACGCGGATTGTCTGTTTACGACGGTGCCTCCCAAGCATGAAGACCTGCAGTCGAAGCTCAAGGCCTTTCGCGACGCCGCGCCGCCGGGACAGTTGCGCAACATCTTCGCAAGCTGTCACCTGATGGTCCGGCGCACCCGCAAAGAGGCGGAGGATTACCACCATTACATCGTCTACGAGCAGGGCGACTGGGAGGCGGCCGACTACGCACTCAATCTCCGCGGTCAGCGGATCAACGCCTGGATCGCAACCGACGACGAGAAAAAGCTGAAGGCCCGGCTCATCAGTGGTGCGGGTTTTCCGCTGGTCGGCAGCTATGATGATGCGGTGGAAACGATGCAGCGCCTGCACGGCGCGGGTCTCGATGGATTGGCGCTGGGGATGATCAACTACGTCAATGACTTTCCGGCGATCAGAGACGAGCTGCTGCCCCGGATGGAGCGGGTCGGGCTGCGCGAGCCACAGCATCACGGCGCGGCCCAGCGCCTGGACGACCTGGTCCATTAGCTCTGTGTCCAGAGAACGAAGAGGAGAGGGAGCTGGATGAAGATCGTCGAGACGCTCATCGAGGAAACGATTCTGCCGAGAAAAGACAAGGACTGGAAATTCGCCCTCGCGGCGAGTCCGGCGACGCAGGGTTGGACCGTCAGCATTCGGGCGGAAGATGGCACCGTCGGCTACGGGTACGCCGCCACGATGAACCACTACGGCGCGCCGCATGCGGCCGTAAAAGGCGCGCTCGATGGCCTGTGCAAACCCCTCATCGGACGCGATTCGCGTGAGATCGCCGGCATATTGGATGATCTCGACCGCGTCATGCTGGGCAACAATCTGGCAAAATGCGGAATCGATTGCGCGTTGCACGATCTCATGGCGCGCCGGCTTGGCGTTCCGGTCTGCGATCTGTTCGGAGGCCCGGCCGTCCGGGAATTCCCGAGCCTGCGGATTCTGCCGATCAAGTCGCCGGCCGACATGGCCAAGAATGCACGGGCCTTGGCGGATCGAGGTGTCCAATATTTCAAGATCAAGATCCACGGCGAGGTCAACGAGGACGTCGAGCGGGTTGCAGCCATTCGCGCCGAGCTCGGGCCGAAGGCCCATCTGACCATCGACGCCAACCAGTCTTACTCGACCAAGGATGCGATCCGCGCTCTCAACCTGATGGCGCCGTATGGCATCGATCTGGCGGAGCAACCGGTCAAGGTTGCGGATCTCGCGGGACTGAAGGCTGTCACGCAAGCCGTTCCAATCACCATCGAGGCCGACGAAGCTGCCTACTCGCTCGATCAGGTCATGATCCTGGTGCGGGAACGCATCGTCGACGCGATCAGCTTGAAGATCACCAAACTCGGCGGCTTGAGGAAGACATATGCCGCTGCGCAAATCTGCGATGCCGGCGGCGTGAAATATCGCATGGGGGCGCATGTCGGCCCGATGCTGCTGGCGGCTCACGCCATGCAGCTTGCGGCCGCTTTGCCTGGCATTTGGTACGCGTCCGAGCTGAGCGAGTTCGATGCGCTGACGGAGGATCCCTGGGAGGGCCTGAACCTGGTCGACGGCGTTCTCCATCTGTCGGACGCCATTGGATGCGGCATCACGCCGAAGGCCGCGGCCGATGCACGTTTCCCTGTCACCAAACCAAAGACGGCAACGGCGCGGATCGCTTGATGCTCTGTGCGGTACGACGGATGTTGGCAGAACCGGCATGTGGAATAGGAAAAGCGCCGTGACATGTCCGCGCCGTGGATTTTTGCAACTGGCCATGGGCGCGACTATGGGCGCGGCCGCGGCGGCGGCTTTGCCGCGCGCCGCAAGCGCGGAGGTCTATCCCTCGCGTCCGGTGCGCCTCATCACCCCTTTCGGTTCGGCTGGCGCGCCGGACATCATCACCCGCATGCTCGCGCAGTGGCTGACGGAGCGGCTCGGGCAATCGTTTGTCGTCGAGATCAGGGCCGGCGGGGCCGGACAAATCGGCACGGAGGCCGTCGTGAGAGCGGCGCCCGACGGTTATACGCTGTTGGTGCTCGCGCCCTCGCACGTCATCAACGCGACGCTCTACGACAAGCTCAGCTACAATTTTCTTCGCGACATCGCGCCGGTCGCGTCCATGATCCGCTCCCCGAATGTGCTGGTCGTGAATCCTTCGCTTCCGGTCAACAGCGTTCCGGAGCTGATTGCTTATGCCAAAGCCAACCCCGGCAAACTCAACATGGGTTCGGTCGGTATCGGCGGTAATCCTCATGTCGCCGGCGAACTGTTCAAGATCATGAGCGGCATCGATATGGTGCACGTGCCGTATCGCAGCGCCGCCGCGGTCCTGACCGATCTGATAGCCGGGCAAGTGCAGGTCTACTTCGCCAGTTCCTTGTCCTCGAAGGAATACATCAAGAACGGTCAATTGCGGGCGCTCGCCATCACGACCGCAACCCGAACGGACCTTGTGCCCGGGGTGCCGGCTCTCGCTGAATTTCTTTCCGGTTATGAGGCGAGCGCATGGTTCGGCATTGGTGCTCCCGCCAATACGCCCGCGGAAATCATCGACAAGCTCAATGCGGAAATTAACAGAGCTCTCGCCGAGCCAAAGATGCGGGCGAGCCTCGATCGCCTCGGCGCCATGCCGATGGTGCGAACGCCCGCCGAGTTCGGAACGTTTCTCGCTGAAGAGACGGACAAGTGGGCGAAGGTCATCCGGGCTGCCAACCTTAAGCCGGAATGATGCGTGGGGCGGCAGCGCAGCGAAATCCATCTCATCAAATTTAAGACCCGATCATGGTAGGGTTCGTCGCACTCATCGTAACTCGTGTCATCACATTCCTTCCGGCATTTTTTCTGAGCGCTTTTGATATCATCTTTACTAACGATTCAGAGCCGTCTCGTCGCTCCCGCAAGTTCACAGATTTCGACTCCCGACCGCTTGCCGCTGTGACTCACCGCGACGATATTCGACGCATCCCTGCTCGCAGAGGGCGTCAACCGGTGACGCTTGTTGGCG
>CAWKOD010000030.1:0-65409 GCA_963850885.1 uncultured Alphaproteobacteria bacterium
GCGCGAGCCGCGCGTCGGCACATAATGGTCGGCGACGCCGAAGGTCAGGCCGGGTTCGGCGACCGCAACCCCGCGCTCCGCCAGCTTGCCGAAGGCGTGGAACGAGCCCTCGTGCACATAGTGGCGGTCGACCCAGAGCAGCGACTGGCCGTCCTCGCGGCAGACGATCTCATGGGCGGCCCAGAGCTTGTCGATCAGGGTTTGCGGTTGGTTCATAAATCACGCGCACGGTGCATATGTTGGGATAATATAAACGAGATGCGGGCCGATGTAGTGCTGCTTCCGCACTCTGGGGAGGAACGCATGTCTCGTCAATTTTCTGCCGTCAATCGCCGCCGGTTTCTGCAATCCACCGCGGTGGGCGTCGCGCGGCGTGCTGCATGCGCCGGCGGTGCTGCGCGCGCAGGGCGCAGCCGTCAAGGTCGGCGTGCTGCATCCGGTCTCCGGCGCGCTGTCGTATTCCGGCCAGCAGGGCCGGATCGGCGCGCAACTGGCGATCGAGGAGATCAACGCCGCCGGCGGCATCAAGGCGCTGGGCGGCGCCAAGATCGAGGCGGTGCTCGGCGACGCGCAGTCGACGCCCGAAGGCGGCAACGCCGAGGTCGAGAAGATGAACGGCGGCCGGCGTCGCGGCCGTCGTCGGCGGCTACGCCAGCGGCATCTGCCTCGCCGCCAGCCAGACCGCGGCGCGCTACGACCTGCCCTATATCGTCGACGTCGGCGTGGTCGACAGCATCGTCACGCCGCGGGCTGAAGAACACGTTCCGCTTCGGGCCGGGCTTCGGCGTCATCGCCAAGACCGCGATCGACAATCTCGTGACCATCAACGAGCAGGCCGGCAAGGCCGCGAAGACCGTGATGATCGTGCACGAGGATTCGGCGTTCGGCGCGGGCCTGGCCAAGCTCCTGAACGCGCAGTTGCCCGAGCGCGGCTTCCAGGTGCTGGAGACCATCCCGCATCCGACGCCGACGCGCGACTTCAACAACGTCGTGCTGAAGATCAAGGCGCAGAACCCCGATATCGTCATTCCCGCCAACTACTACAACGAATACGTGCTGCTCGCGCGCACCATGCAGCAGCAGCGCGTGCGTCCGAAGGGCATCTATTCGGTGCTCGGCGGCGCCGCCTCGTCCTACAAGTTCGTCAAGGAATTCCCGGAGGCGGCGCAGTACATCATGGACTGCAATCACTGGTTCGATCCGAAGAACCCGAAGGCGCTGGCGCTGAAGAAGAAGATCGAGGACAAGGGCGAGTTCTACACCTACGAAGTCTACATGAACTACTCCTGCATCCTGCTGCTCGCCGACGCGCTGGAGCGCGCCGGCAGCGCCGACCGCGCCAAGATCATCGCCGCGCTGGAAAGCTCGACCTTCACCGGCCACGTGATGCCCTACGGCCCGACCAAGTTCGTCAACGGCCAGAACCAGGGCGCGGCGCCGGTCAACACCCAGGTGCATCGACAAGGACATCCAGGTGATCTTCCCGGCCGCATTCGCGTCGGCGAAGGCGGTGTTCCCGATGCCGCCGGCCTGACGACGCCGACGCGGGCGGCGCACGCCGCCGCCCCGGCCCGCCATGCTGTCACCAGTCATCCTCGTTCCGGCGGTCCTCAACGGGCTGATGACCGGCGCGGTCTACGCGCTGGTCGCGCTCGGGCTGACGCTGATCTACGGCGTGCTGCACATCATCAACTTCGCCCATGGCGCGCTGCTGACCGCGGCGATGTTCGCGGCGTTCTTCGCCTACAAGTGGCTCGGGCTCGATCCCTATCGTCGCCGCGATCGGGCTGACGCCGCTGTTCTTCCTGCTCGGCTACGGGCTGCAGCGCTTCGTCATCGGCCCGGCCGCGCATGGCGAGGACCGCAACATCCTGCTGGTGACGCTCGGCCTCGCCGTCGTCATCGAGAACGCGCTGCTCTACGCCTTTCGCGCCGACACCCGCACCATCAACCTGCCCTACGCCTTCAACGTCATCGAAGTCGGCACCGCGTTCCTCGCCGTGCCGCGCGTCATCGCCTTCGGCGTCGTCATCGTCGTGGCGCTCGCGCTGTGGCTCATCATGCGCTTCACCGACACCGGCAAGGCGATCCGCGCCGTCGCCAAGGAGAAGCTCGGCGCCGAGCTCGTCCGGCATCGACGTCGCGCACATCTACGCGGTGACCTTCGGGCTCGGCACCGCCTGCCTCGCCATCGCCGCCTGCCTGCTGATGCCGACCTATTACGTCAATCCGCGCGCCGGCAACGCCTTCGTGCTGATCGCCTTCACCATCGTGGTGCTCGGCGGCATGGGCTCGGTCGCCGGGCGCGCTGGTCGGCGGGCTGTTCGTCGGCGTGGTCGAGAGCCTGTCCGGGCTCTATCTCGGCGAATCGCTCGGCCAGATCGGCATCTTCGTGATGTTCATCCTGGTGCTGCTGTTCCGGCCGAGCGGCTTGTTCGGGGAGCGGGCATGAAAGGCCTCGCGCCGATCCTCGTCGCCGTGGCGCTGCTCGCCGCCGTGCCGCTGATCACGTCGTCGAACGTCGTGCTCAATTTCCTGGTGATGGCGCTGCTGATCGCGCTGGTCGGCCAGGGCTGGAATCTGCTCGGCGGCTATGGCGGCCAGTATTCGTTCGGCCACGCGGCGTTCTTCGGCACCGGCGCCTATGTCACCGCGCATCCTGCAGATGCGCTACGGCGTCAACGCCTGGCTCGGCTTTGTCATCGGCATCGCCGCCGGCGCGCTGGTCGGCGCGGTGATCGGCGCGCTCAGCTTCCGCTCCGGGCTGAAGGGCTCGTATTTCGCGCTGGTGACGCTCGCCTTCGCCGAGGTGCTGCGGATCGTCGCCAGCGTCGCGCCGATCACCGGCGCCGGCGTCGGCACGCTGATCAAGCTCGATCTGCGCCCCGAGGCGTTCCAGTTCCAGAGCCGCGCGCCGTTCTACTGGATCGTCCTTGGCATGGTCGGCGTGTCGCTCGATCCTCGTTCGCATGATCGAGGACAGCCGCTTCGGCGCCTATCTCGTCGCCGTGCGCGAGAACGAGGACGCCGCCAAGGCGCTCGGCGTCGATGCGACCATGGTCAAGCTCGGCGCCATGACGATCTCGGCCGCCATCACGGCGGCGGCCGGCTGCTTCTACGCGCAGTATTTCCTGTTCATCGACGCCGGCATCGCCTACGGCCCGTGGATCTCGATCGAGGCGCTGCTCGCGCCGATCATCGGCGGCATCGGCACCGTGTTCGGTCCGCTGCTCGGCGCGCTGGTGGTCAAGACGCTCGGCGAAGCTGACCAAGCTCGTGACCGGCGGCGCGCCGGGCCTCGACCTCGTCATCTACGGCGGCGTGCTGATCGTGGTCGTTGCCTTCGCGCCGCGCGGCATCGCCGGCATCGTTCGCCGACCTGCGCGGCCGGCTCGTCCGCGCAAGCATCGCGGAGCGTCGCCATGGCTGAGCCGCTGCTCCGCGTCGAGAACGTCTCCAAGCGCTTCGGCGGCCTGCTCGCCGTCGACCAGGCGTCGTTGACGGCCGAGGCCGGCCGCATCACCGCGCTGATCGGGCCGAACGGCGCCGGCAAGACCACGCTGTTCTCGATCATCACCGGTTTCCTGCCGCCGAGCGAGGGCCGCATCGTCTACGACGGCGCCGACATCACCGGCGTGCCGCCGCATCGGCTGGCGCGGCGCGGCATCGCCCGCACCTTCCAGATCGTGCAGCCGTTCGCCGGCCTGACGGTGCGGGAGAACATCGCGGTCGGCGCGCATCTGTCGCGGCCCGCGCGCGCGCGATGCGCTGGCCGCCGCCGGCGACGTCGCGCGCGCGGTCGGGCTGGACGATCGCTCGACCGGCCGGCCGCGAGCCTCACCGTCGCGGGCCGCAAGCGCCTCGAGCTCGCCCGCGCGCTGGCGATCGAGCCGCGGCTGCTGCTGCTCGACGAGGTGCTGGCCGGCCTCAACCCGTCCGAGATTCGCGACATGGTGCCGGTGATCCGCGCCATCCGCGACCGCGGCATCACCATCGTCATGATCGAGCACGTCATGCAGGCGGTGATGAGCCTCGCCGAGCACGTGTTCGTGCTGTCCGAAGGGCCGCATCATCGCCGAAGGCTCGCCGCAGGCGATCGCCGGCGATCCGCGCGTCGTCGAGGCCTATCTCGGCAAGGGCGCGGCCAGCGCGGATGACGGCGCGGGAGGCGCGCATGCCTGACGCCGCTCCTCGGCGATCAGCGGGCTTGCGCGCCGGCTACGGCGCGACCGAAATCCTGCGCGGCGTCGACTCGACGGTGGGCCCGGGCGAAATCGTCGCGGTGCTGGGCTCGAACGGCGCCGGCAAATCGACCCTCAACCGCACCATCTCCGGCGTCATGCGCGCCTCGCACGGCACCATCCGCTTCGACGGCGCGGCCATCGAGCGCGAGCGGCCGGCCGACGATCGTCGCGCGGGGCCTGATCCACGTGCCGGAAGGCCGCCGCATCTTCCCCAATCTGACGGTCGCGCGAAAATCTCGATCTCGGCGCCTATCGCCGCGCCCGCGCGCGCCGCGCAACAGAACCGGAGCCGGGTGTTCTCGATCTTTCCGCGGCTCGCCGAACGGCAGGGCCAGCGCGCCGGCACGCTGTCCGGCGGCGAACAGCAGATGCTCGCCATCGGCCGCGGCCTGATGGCCGAGCCGAGGCTGCTCATTCTCGACGAGCCGTCGCTCGGCCTCTCGCCGCTCCTGGTCGAGGAGCTGTTCGCCCTGATCAAGGCCATCAACGCCGAAGGCATCGCCGTCCTCCTGGTCGAGCAGAACGTGGTGCAGAGCCTTGAGGTGGCGCAGCGCGCCTATATCCTCGACAATGGCCTGTTCGTGCTACAGGGAAGCGCTGCCGACATCCGCAACGACCCCAATCTCAAACGCGCCTATCTCGGAATGTGACCATGGCCGACACGGAAACCCTGCGCTCTCGCCTCGAGCCGCAAGCCCATCGTGGTGGCGCCGGGGGTCTACGATCCGTTCACCGCGCTGATCGCCGAGCCAGGCCGGGCTTCGCGACGCTCTATGTCTCCGGCGCGGCCATCGCCTACACCAGGCTCGGCCGGCCCGACATCGGCCTCGTCACCATGACCGAGGTGGTCGATACGCTGGCGCTCATTCGCGACCGCGTCGGCTCGCACCTGATCGTCGACGCCGACACCGGCTACGGCAATGCGCTCAACGTGGTGCGCACGGTCCGCGAGTTCGAGCGCGCCGGCGCCAACGCGATCCAGCTCGAGGACCAGGACTTTCCCAAGCGCTGCGGCCACCTCGACGGCAAGGCGCTGATCCCGGCGGACGAGATGTGCGGCAAGATCCGCGCCGCGGTCGATGCGCGGCATTCGCGCGAGACGCTGATCATCGCGCGAACCGATGCGGTCGCGGTCGAGGGCTTCGACCGCGCCATCGAGCGCGCGGCGATGTATCGCGAGGCCGGCGCCGACATGCTGTTCGTCGAGGCGCCGCGGACGCGCGACGATCTCGCCCGCATGGTCAGCGGCGCTCGGCGCCAAGCGTGCCGCTGATGGCGAACATGGTCGAGGGCGGCAAGACGCCGACGCTGCCGGCGGCCGAGCTCGAGGCGATCGGCTTCGCCCTCGTGATCTTCCCCGGCGCGATCGTGCGCGCGCTCGGCCACATGGCGAGCGAATTCTACGCCTCGCTCGCCAAGCACGGCTTCAACGAGCCGTTCAGCAACCGCATGCTCGACTTCAACGGCATCAACGAGCTGGTCGGCACGCCCGAGATGATCGCGCTCGGCCAGCGCTACGAGACCGGCGCGCCGAAGAAGTGGGACGCGGTGACCACGCTCGATCCGGTCACGCTTGCGGTGCTCAACGGCCGCCTCGTCCAGATCGCCGACGAGATGGACGCGACGCTCTACCGCTCGGCGTTCAATCCGATCATCGCCGAGGCGCACGACGCCTGCCACGGCCTCTATCACGCCGAGACCGGCGCCACCCTGGTGCAGGGCACGTCGGGCCTGCCGATCTTCGTCGGCGCCATGGCCTTCGCGGTCAAGGCGGTGATCGACAAGGTCGCGCGCGACGGCGATCTCGACGCCGGCGACACCTATCTCTTCAACGATCCCTACGACGGCGGCACCCACCTCAACGATTTCCGTCTGGTGCGTCCGCTGATGCGCGGCGGCAGGGTGTTCGCCTGGATCGCCTCGGTCGGGCACTGGCTCGACATCGGCGGCAACGTCCCCGGCAACTACAATCCGAAGGCGACCGAGAGCTTCCAGGAGGGCGTCCGCATCCCGCCGGTGAAGCTGTTTCGCGCCGGCGTCATCCAGCAGGACATCATCGACATCCTGGCCGCGAACTCCCGCGTGCCGCAATCGAACTGGGGCGATCTCAACGGCCAGATCAACGCGCTCGACCTCGGCGAGCGCCGCCTGCATGCGCTGCTCGACGAATACGGCGACGACACCATCACGGCCGCGCTCGCGGCGCTGTCGTCGCGCGCCGAGGCGCTGATGCGCGCCAACATCGCCGCGCTGCCGGACGGCACCTATACCTGCGACGATTTTCTCGACAACGACGGCGTCACCGATCAGCCGCTCCGCATCGCGCTCGACCTGACGATTGCCGGCGACACGATGCGGCTCGATTTCTCCCGCTCCGCCCCGCCCTGCGACGGCCCGCTCAACATCGCGCGCTCGACCGCGATCGCCTGCTGCTATGTCGCGCTCAAGCATATCTTCACCGACGTGCCGGCCAACGCCGGCTGCCTCGCGCCGATCGAATTCGACATTCCCGACACGACGCTGCTCGCGGTCTCGGCGCCCCGGCCGGTCGCCGGCTACACCGAGACCATCCTCCGCGTCATCGACGTCATCTTCGGCGCCTTCGCCAAGGCCGCGCCCGAGCGCGCCCAGGGCAGCCCGTTCGCGACCATCAACGCGCTGTCGCTCGCCGGCTGGCGCGAGCAGCGGCCGGCGCTGGATCATGTTCTGCTTCTTCGGCGGCGGCCTCGGCGGCAACCCGGAGAGCGACGGGCTCAACCACAGCAACAACCCGATCTCGACCGCGACCATCCCGCCGGTGGAGATTCTGGAGTCGCTCTATCCGGTGATGTTCACGCAATGGGCGCTGCGGCCGGATTCCGGCGGGCCGGGCCGGCACCGCGGCGGCCTCGGCGCGATCTACGAGATCGAGGCGCTGGCCGACGGCGGCGCCGACGTGTTCCTGATCGGCGAGCGCGGCAAGTATCCGCCGTTCGGCGTCAATGGCGGCGGACCGGCGGCGCTCAATCGCTTTGTCTATGAGACCGACCAGGGCGAGACGACGCCGCCGCTCGTCTCGAAGGTCACCGACATCAGGATTCGCCGCGGCCAGAAGGTGCGGCTGGAAACGCCGGGCGGCGGCGGCTTCGGCGATCCGGCGACGCGCGAGCCCGAGCGCGTCGTGGCCGACGTGCGGCGCGGCTACATCTCGCGGGCGGCCGCGCCGCGACTACAAGGTCGTGCTGCGCGGCGACGGCTCGCTCGACGCCGACGCCACCGCGAAGGCGCGCGCGGGACCATGAGCAAGCGCGGCGTCATCGTCGGCGTCGATGTCGGCGGCACCTTCACCGACCTGTTCCTGCTCGATTCGGCGGCCGGCCGCTTCCGCACCGCGAAGGTGCCGTCGCGCCGCGGCGACGAGGCGCAGGGCTTTCTCAACGGCCTCGATGCGCTCGGCGGCGCTGCCGGCGATCGACTCGATCATCCACGGCACCACCGTCGGCACCAACACGCTGCTGGAGCGGCGCGGGCCGAAGATCGGCGTCATCACCACGCGCGGCTTCCGCGACGTGCTGGAAATGCGCCGGCGCGACCGCCGCCGCACCTGGGGCCTGTGGGGCGATTTCACGCCGATTGCCGACCGCGACATGCGCGTCGAGGTGAACGAGCGCACGCTCGCCGACGGCAGCATCCGGACGCCGGTCGATCCGGCGGAGGTCCGCGCCGCCGCGAAGCATCTCCTGGACAAGGGCGCGCGAGCATCGCGATCACGTTCATCAACGCCTACGCCAATGCCGAAAACGAACGCCGCGCGCTCGACGCTTTGCGCGAGGTCTGGCCCAACGCGTTTGTCACCGCCTCGCACGAGGTGCTGTCCGAAATCCGCGAGTTCGAACGCTCCTCGACCGCGGCGATCAATGCCTATCTGCAGCCGGTGGTCGCCTCCTACATCGGCAAGCTCGAATCCGCGCTCGCCACGCAGAAGTTTCCCGGCCAGCTCCACATCGTCCAGTCGAACGGCGGCATCATGTCGACGGCGACCGCGCGGAAGCTGCCGGTGCGCACCGCATTGTCCGGCCCGGCCGCCGGCGTCGTCGCCGGCGCGGCCATCGCCAAGGCCTCGGGCTTCGACAATCTCATCACCTGCGATCTCGGCGGCACCTCGTTCGACGTCTCGCTGATCGCCGGCGGCAAGGTCTCGGTCGCGGCGCAGACCACCATCGATTTCGGCCTGGTCATCCGCACGCCGATGATCGAGATCACGACCATCGGCGCGGGCGGCGGCTCGATCGCCTCGGTCGATCGCGGCGGCCTGCTGCAGGTCGGGCCGGAAAGCGCCGGCTCGGTGCCGGGGCCGGTCTGCTACGGCCAGGGCAACACCCGGCCGACGCTGACCGATGCCCAGGTCGTGCTCGGCCGCATCAACGCCGCGCGCCCGCTCGGCGGCGAGCTGAAGGCGCTCGACGTCGAGGCGGCGCAAGGCGCCATCGCGGCGCATGTCGGCGCGCCGCTCGGCCTCGACGCCACGGCGGCGGCGGCGGCGATCGTGCGGGTCGCCGACGCGCGCATGGCGGGCGCGATCCGTCTCGTCTCCATCGAGCGCGGCCACGATCCGGCCCGCTTCGTCGCGATGCCGTTCGGCGGCGGCGGCGCGCTGCATGTCAGCGCGCTGATCCGCGAGATGGGCCTGAAAAGCGCGCTGGTGCCGCGCTTTCCCGGCATCACCTCGGCGCTCGGCTGCGTGCTCGCCGACCTGCGGCACGACATGGTGCAGACCGTCAATCTGATGCTCGAAGGGCTCGACGCCGCGGCGCTGGAACGGCGGATGCGGGCGGCGGGGCGGGAGGCCAGCGCCGTCATCGCCGCCTCGGGCATCGCGGTCGAGCGGATCGACGTGCTGTACGAGCTCGACATGCACTACCTCGGGCAGACCCACACCGTTGCCGTGCCGCTGCCGGTGGCGCAAGGCGACAGCCTCGGCGTCTCCGAGAACATGGTCCGCGCCGCCTTCGAGGCGGCCTATCTCGGCGTCGTTCAGCCGCCTCCTGCCCGGCCTTGCGATGCGCATCGTGTCGCTGCGCGTCGCGGCGATCGGCCGCCGGCCGGCATTCGACTTCTCGGTGTTCGCGCCCGATCCGTCGGCGTCGCTCGACAAGGCCCGGTCGGGATCGCGCCCGGTGTGGTTCGACGGCGGCTGGCGCGACACCGGCGTTTGGGCGCGCCTCGATCTGCCGGTGAACGCAAAGATCGCCGGGCCGGCGATCCTGGAGCAGCCCGATGCGACGACCGTGATCGAGCCGGGGCTCGCCGGCCGGATCGACCCGCTCGGCAATCTGATCGTGGAGCCCGCCTGATGAACCCGGCACGAGCGCGCTCATTCTCGGCGATCTGCAGAACGATTTCCTGCATCGCGACGGCGCCTACGGCCGCGCCGGACAGAGCAGCCCCGCCATCGCCGCGCTGCCGGACAGGCTCGCGCCGCTGGTGCGCGCCGCCCGCGAACGCGGCGTGCTGATCGTCGCGACCCTGTTCACGCTGGTGCCCGGCCGCGGCGGCGAGCCCATCATCTCGCCGCATCTGAAGTCCTTGCGGCCGTTCCTGACGAAGGGCGACTTCGCGCCGGGCGCCTGGGGCCAGCAGCTCGTCGACGCGCTCGCGCCGGCCGATGTCGCCGTCGAGAAGATCGCCTATTCGGCGTTCCACGCCTCGCGCCTGGAATGGGTGCTGCGCAAATGCGGCGTGGAGCAGCTCTATTTCACCGGCATCGTGACCAATGGCGGCGTGGCCTCCACCGTGCGCGACGCGCATGTCCGCGAATTCGGCTGCACCGTGATCGAGGATGGCTGCGCTGCCTTCTCCGATGACGTTCATCGCGCCGCCATCGAGGGCTTGCGGCCGGTGGCGAAAATCTTGACCATCGCGGAAATGTTGCAGTCGCTGGCCGCGAAATAAGACGGAGGGCCGCAGCCAGCGCTCGTTGCACGGCTCGAAGACTACTGACGAGCATGCTCGGCCGAACAAATCCTCAAGCTGGTCAGCTTCGGCGTCGCCCCTGCTCCAGCGAATACTGCGCGATGGTCTCGATCACCTGACGGTTCGCGGCGACGCCGTGGGTGATCAGCGGCGCGGCGAAGGCCTTTTGCGCCGCCGCCGGCAGAACGCCCGTCTCGAAATGATGCTCCGCCTGCTCGACGCGCTGGCGGTCGGCCAGCGCGCTCGCCGCCTTGAACGCCTTGCTGCGTCAGCTTCGGCGTCAGCCCCTGCTCCAGCGAATATTGCGCGATGGTCTCGAGCACCTTGCGGTTCGCCGCGACGCCATGGGTGATGAGCGGCGCGGCGAACGCCTGCTGCGCCGCCGCCGGAAGGATTCCGGTCTCGAAATAATATTCGGCGTGCTCGACGCGCCGGCGGTCGCTGAGCGCCGCAGCCTGCTTGAAGGCCTTGAGGATATTGGTCAGCGCCCAGGGATATTTCTCGGCCAGTTCGCGCTTGATCACCATGCCGTGGTTGATCGGATAAAGCCCGGTCTTGCGGTAATAGCGCACGCCCTCGGCGGCGGAATCGGCAAACAGCGGCTTGATGTCGGGATGGTTGTGCAGATCGATGGTGCTGCGGTCGATCAGGTTCGGATCGACCAGATAGAACATCACCGCATCGAGCTCGCCCGACACCATCATCGAGCCGAGGCTCTTGTCCGGCGGCACCTGGTTCACCGTCACGCCGGGCGGCGCCTTGAAGCCGGTGGCGCCGCCGTGGCTCTTCGACGGCGGCCGCTCCATCCAGAATTCCATGTCCTTCGGCTCGACGCCGAACTCGTGCTGCATCGCGCCGCGAATCCACAGCGCCGCGGTCTGCTGGTATTCCGGCACGCCGACGCGTTTGCCCTTGAGGTCGGCCGGCTTGTCGATCTTGGCGTCCTTCCGCACCAGGATGCGGGTGTGGAAGAACATCCGCGTGGTGAACACCGGAATGCCGACGAAGCGCTCATCGCCCTTCGACTTCGCCATCATCAGCGACGACATCGACATCTCGGCGACGTCGAATTCGGCAAAGCGCAGCTGCCGCCAGAACAGCTCGGACGGATGCAGCACGGTCGGCGTTAGATCGACGCCCTCGACCTTCACCGCGCCGTCGATGATCGGCCAGGTGCGCGGATTGGAGGTGATGCCGATGCTGAGCTGGATGTTCATGTCATTCCTATTTCTTCTTGTCGCGGAAGCGCGGCGGCCGTTTCTCGCGAAACGCCCGCCCGCCCTCCTTGGATTCCTCGGTGCCGTAGAACAGCGCCAGCGCCTCGAAGCCGAGCGCGCCGATGGCGCGCAGGTTCTCGCTGTCGGCGTTGAACGAACGCTTGGCGATGGCGAGCGCGGTCGGGCTCTTCTCCCGGATTTCGGCGCACCACTTGTCGACCTCTTCGTCGAGCTTGTCGGCCGGCACCACGGCGTTGACCATGCCCATGTCCAAGGCTTCTTTGGCCGTGTAGCGGCGGCACAAATACCAAATCTCCCTGGCGCGCTTCTCGCCGACCAGCCGCGCTAGATAGGCGGTGCCGAATCCCGGATCGACCGAGCCCACCTTGGGCCCGACCTGGCCGAACACCGCCTTCTCCGACGCAATCGTCAGATCGCACAAGGTCGCCAGCACGTTGCCGCCGCCGATGGCGAAGCCCTGCACGCGGGCGATCACCGGCTTCGGCACATCGCGAATGAGCGACTGCAACTCGTCGATCGGCAGGCCGATGGTGCCGCGGCCCTCGTAGGCGCCCTCGTGCGCGCTCTGGTCGGCGCCGGTGCAGAACGCCTTGTCGCCGGCGCTGCCCAGCACGATCACCGCCACCGACTTGTCGTAGCCGGCGCGGCGGAACGCGTCGATCAGCTCCTCGCAGGTCTCGGCCGTGAAGGCGTTGTACTTCTCCGGGCGATTGATCGTGATCTTGGCGACGCCGTCGCGCACGTCGAACAGAATGTCTTTGTAATCCGCCATTGCGATCATCCGTGCATGGTGAGGCCGCCCGAGACGCTGATGGTCTGGCCGGTGATGTAGGCGGCGTCGTCGGACAGAAAGAACGCGACGAGGCCGGGGTAATCCTCGGGGCTGCCGAGCCGCCGCATCGGGATCGCGCGCTTCAGCCCCTCCGCGATCTTGGCGCCGTCGGGGCCTTCCAGGAAGCTTTGCAGGATCGCGGTGTCGGTCGGGCCCGGGCAGAGCGTGTTGACGATGACGCCCTTGCTCACAAGCTCGCGCGCCATCGTCTTGGCAAACGCAATCATGCCGCCCTTGCAGGCCGAATAGACCGCCTCGCCCGACGAGCCGACCCGGCCGGCGTCGGAAGCGATGTTCACCACCCGGCCGAAGCCACGCGCCGCCATGCCCTTCATCACGATGTGGCTGACGTTCAACGGGCCGTAGAGATTGATGGCGACGATTTTCCGCCAGAACTCCGGATTGGTATCGAGGAAATTCGCGGCGCGGTCCCACCCGGCATTGTTGACCAGGAACGACACCGGCCCCGACGCCGCCTCGAACGTCTCGACCGCGCGCTTCACCGCGTCGTAGTCGGAGATGTCGGTGGCATGGAAGCTGACCTTGCCGCCCTTGGCCTTGATCTCGCCCGCGACCTTTTCGCCACCCGCCGCATCCAGGTCGAGAATGCCGACCACGCAGCCCTCTTCCGCCAGCCGCCGCGAAATCGCCGCGCCGATGCCGTTGGCGCCGCCGGTGAGCAGAACGGTCTTGTCTTTCAATCCCCGCATCGTTGCTTCCACCTACTTCGATTTGCCCGCCAGCATCCGCGTGGCCTCGTAGGTGATGACCACCTCGCCGTTCTGGTTCTTGATGTCGATCTTCGAGGCGACGATGCCGCGATTGCCCTTCGAGGTCGGCCGCACCGACGTCACCTCGACCTCGGCGTGGATGGTGTCGCCGACCCGCACGGGCTTCAGCACCTTCTTGTTCAGCTCCAGCATCGCCAGGCCGGTGCCCTGGATCATGCTCTGGCACAGCAGGCCCTCGATCAGGCTGTAGGTCAGCGCCGCCGGCACGAAGCGGCCCTGGATCGTGCCCTTCTCGGCGCCGAACGTGTGGTCGGTGAAAATCACCTCGACCATGCCGGTGACGCCGACGAACATCATCAGGTCGGTCTCGGTCACGGTGCGGTTGAGCGTGCGGAATTTCTGTCCGGCCGAAAGCTGCTCCCACGTGAAGCCCAGGCCCAGCGTCTGCATCTCCGCCGCCATCACGCCACCTTCTCTTTCGCACCCGGCAGCACGACGCCGCCGCCCGCCGCCAGCGTGTCGATCTCGTCCGGCCCCATGCCGATCTCCTGCAAGATTTCGCGGCCGTGCTCGCCCAATCGCGGCGGCAGCCGGTCGATCGCCGCCGGCGTTTCGGCAAACCGCACCGGCGGCTCCGGCATCACCAGATCGCCTTCGGTCGGATGCTGTCATGTGCTTGAAGAAGCCGATGGCGTCGAGATGCGGATCGTCGATCACCTCATCGAGCGTCTTCACCGGTCCGGCCGGGATCTCCAGCGTGTCGAACGTCTTGATCCAATCCGCCGTCTTGCGGCTGGTGAGCTGCTCGCCGGCCAGCCGATAGACCTCGTCGATGTTGCGGCTCCGCGCCGCCATGTCGGCAAATCGCGGATCCGCCATCATCTCCGGCTGGCCGACCTCAGCCCAGAACCGCCGCCACTGCGCGTCGGTGTAGGCCAGCATGCAGAGGTAGCCGTCCGCCGTGCGATACGGCCGCCGCCATGGCGCCAGCACCCGCGCATAGCCCGCCTCGCCCCGGGGCGGATCGAAGCCCAGGCCGTGCAGATGCTCGACCATGATGAAGGCCACCATGGTCTCGAACATCGGGATTTCGATGAACTGCCCGCGGCCGGTCTTCTCGCGAGAATACAGCGCCGCCAGAATGGACTGCGCCGCCACCAGCCCGCTGGTCTTGTCGCACAGGATGGTCGGCGCGTAGCGCGGCTCGCCGGTCAGCCGGTCCATCAGGCTCGCGACACCGCAGAGGCCCTGGATGATGTCGTCATAGGCCGGCCGCCCGCTGTAGGGGCCGTCCTCGCGCCAGCCGTGGATGCCGGCATAGATCAGCCTGGGGTTGCGCCGGCACAGCGTGTCCGAGCCAAGCCCCAGCGGCTCAAGCTTCTGCGGCCGGATGTTGTGGACGAACACATCGGCCCGGTCGACCAGCCGCAGCAGCGCCTCGCGCGCCGGCGCGGTCTTCAGATCGAGCACGATGCTGCGCTTGTTGCGATTGACCCCCATGAACAGCGAGGCCATGTCGCGGCTGACGCGCGGACCGGTGTAACGCGTGGTGTCGCCCTCCGGCGGCTCGATCTTGATGACGTCGGCGCCGAGGTCGCCCAGCATCTGCGTGGCGTAAGGCCCGAGCACCACCGAGGTGAGATCGAGCACGCGCACGCCCGCGAGCGGACCGGCATTCTTGGTTGGCTGAGACGCTGCCACGTTCGACGCTTCCCTAGCTTCCACTCATCGATTCCAGCCCACCGGCCTTCCATTGCGCGCGCGAGGCGGGATCGGTTGCGAGCTTGACGAAGGCTCTGCGCCGAGCCCGGGCGAACGGCTGCCGGCATGCAGCGCCGCCGCGAACACAATATAGTTCTGCACGCTCGCCGGCAGCGGCCCGACCAGGGTGACGCCTTGCACCGGCAGAATCTCGCTGATGTTGAACAGGCCGACCTCGGCCTTGCCCTGGGCCACCAGATCGACGCCGCCGTCGATCGCCTGCATGATCGTGAGCTTGGGCTTGACCGCGTCGGCAATGCCCATTTGCTCGATCATCCGCGCCACCGCCTTGCCGGCGAAGCCGCTGCCGTCCGGGTTGGTGTGAACGATCGACTTCGCGGCGAGCAGCATCGTGCGCACGGCGTCGACCGTGGAGATGTCCGGCTGCGGCGCGCCGGCGCGCACCACAATCCCGACACCGACCCGCGCCAGATCGACCCGGCTGCCGGCTTTCAGCGTCCCCGCCTTCTCCAGCTTTTCGATCACCGGCGCCGGCGCCACAACCAGATCGGGCGTTGCCCCCGCCGCAAGCTTGTTCTGCAGGTCGCCGGGCGTCCCGACCGTGAATTCGACGTGGTTTCCGGTATCGCGCGCAAACGTCACGGCCAGAACCTTCAGCACCGCCGACGGCGCGCCCGTACTGAATACGCTGATGTCAGCCGCGGCGGCGGGCGATGCCGCCAAGGCCAGCAGCGCAGCGGCATAGAGCGCGTGATTGAGCGTGAACTTCATTGGCCGTTCCGGCATCGGGCGATCGGAGACTAGCAGACGAAATGCGCGACGTGTCCGGCAATTTGCGCGTGCATGCTTGCTAGACAAACGGCAGGACCTCTTCGGTGACGCGTTTGAGCTGCGCCATCGGGTCACCCATGGTGGAAATCCGGAAGGTGACGCGGTTGCAACCTGCCGCCTTGTAGCGCTTCAGATGCTCGATGCAGTCGCGCGGCGTGCCGTAGGTCAGCCACGCCTCCAGGCGCTCCTTGGAATAGTTCGCGGTGTAGTAGAGATCGAGGAAGGTCTTGGAATCGGCCAGCGCCGCATCCCTGTCGTCGTTGACGTTGATGTGGTGGTACAGCACGTGATCGAAGCCCGACATGTCGCGGCCCTGATCGCCGCCGACCTTCAGGATGAAATCCCATGACCGGCGGAAGCCTTCGGGACTGACCGAATGCGTCATCCAGCCGTCGGCGATCTTGCCGACGCGGGTGAGCGCGAACTCCGAGCCGCCGGAATCCGCCTGGCCCGTGGACAGCCGCTCGGCGTTGGTGGCAAGCCAGATCGGACAGGGATTCTGGATCGGCTTCGGCTCCAGCGTGATGTTGGCGAACTTGACGAATTGGCCTTCGAACGGCGCGTTGTCCTTGGTCCACAGATGGCGCAGCACGTGCATGTTCTCGACCATGTGCTTGCGCCGATCGTCCGGGTTGATCCCCATCGCCGCGGTCTCGGCCTCCCACAGCGGCCCCGCGCCGCCGCCCGCGCAGGCAACGAGCCGCGTGCGGCCGTTGGAGATGACGTCGAGCGAGGCCCACTCGTAGGCGAACACCATCGGATCGCGGAGCCCGAACGAGCCCATGCAGGCCGGCCCGAGCAGCACCCGTTCGGTGCGGCCGGCGACGGCGGCAAGCAGCGTCAGCGCATCGAGCCGCCGGTTGACGAACAGCGCGTCGCCGCACCACACCGAATCCATCAGCGGCGAGGCCTCGACCGCGTCGGCAAGCTTGAGCAGATCGCGGGTCGTGCAAAGCCCGACCAGCACGCCGCGGTTGGACAGCGTGACGCCGAACTTCATCGCCCGCGGCCCTCCTCGATCACGGCCATGAAGTCGCACTGCACCAGCACGCCCGCCTCCATCGGCACTTCCATGATCTGGCGCGCCGGGCGCGACGCCGGATCGGGAAACATCTTGACCCATTCGTCATTGATGGGCTTGCGCTGCAATTCCTTCACCCAGAACGTCACCTTGATGATGTCCTCGACCTTGGCGCCGCCGGCCTCGACCGTGCGGCGCAGGTTCGCGAACATGAATTCGCATTGCTTCTCCACCGTCGGCGGAAACGCCTGGGTCTCCGGGTCGACGCCGCGGATCAGTCCCGAGACGATGATATTGCCGATCCGCGAGGCGTTCGGGATCGGGCTCTTGTGCGCGAATTCGTCGATATAAATGCTGCGGCGCATGTCCATTCCGTCCTATTTGCCGAGCAGCACCATCGAGATCGCCGGCACGTAGGTGATGACCAGCAGCGTCGCGAAGTTGATCGCCAGGAACGGCAGCACGCCGCGATAGATGTTGCCGAGCGGCGTCTGGAACACCGCCTGCGACGCGAACAGGTTCAATCCGAACGGCGGCGTGTACATGCCGATGCTCAGATTGACCGCCATGATGATGCCGAAGTGCACCGGATCGACCCCCACCGCCTGCACCAGCGGCAACAGCAGCGGCGTGAGAATGAGGATCGCCGCCGGCGGCTCGAGGAAGCTGCCCATGATCAACAGAATGACGTTGATCGACAGCAGCAGCGCCCAGGCCGGCATGTGCAGCGCCTCGACGTGGGCGATGATGGCCTGCGGCATGCCGCTGGTGGTCAGCAGCCACGAATAGAGCCCCGCCACCGTCACGATCATCAGGATTTGCGAGATCAGGAACACCGCGCTCTGGATGATGCGCCAGAGGTCGCGAAAGCCCACCTCGCGGTGCACCACCATGGTCACGAACAGCGAATAGATCACCGCGACGCCGGCGGCCTCGGTCGGCGTGAACACGCCGCCGTAGATGCCGCCGAAAATCACCACGATGGTGCTGATCGACCAGCTCGCCTCCTTGGTCGACGACCAGATCGTCTCCCAGCGGGCGCGTGCGGTCAGCGGCACCCGCTTCACGCGGGCGTAGATCATCACATAGAGCGCATCGACCAAGCCGATCAGCAGGCTCGGCAGAATGCCCGCGGTGAACAGCGCAATGGCCGACTGCTGCGCCGACACCGAATAGAGAATCATCGCGATCGACGGCGGAATGACCACGGCGATGGCGCCCGACGAGGCGATCAGGCCGACCGAGAAGCGCTCGCTGTAGCCGCCTTCGCGGAGCGACGGATAGATCATGCGGCCGACCGCCACCACGGTCCCGACCGCCGTGTGCGCCATGGCGCCGAACACCTCGGAGGCCGCAACCGTCGTCACCGCCAGCGAGCCGCGCACGCCGCCGACCACCGAGATCACCCAGACCACCACCCGGCGCGCGATGCCGCCCTGCGCCATGATTTCGCCCGCCAGCACGAAGAACGGCACGGCGAGCAGCGGCAGGTTGTCGAGCCCGCCGAACAGATAGGTCTGGATCGCCTCGGTCGGCACGTCGGCGACGAACAGCACCGCCACCAGGCACGTCACCAGCAGCACAAGAAAGATCGGCAGCCCGAGAATGAGAAGGATCGAGGGCAGAACGAAATAGACGGCGACCGCTAGCATGGCTGTCCTGTTCCGCGGCTCATGCCAAACGCGCCATCAATGCCCGGAATGATCGGAAGGGATCCGGTCGCCGCCGGTGAGCAGCCGGACGACCACCAGGAACGCCATGATGGAGAGCCCGATCGGGACCATGACCTGCGGAATGACCATCGGCAGCTCGGCGGACTGGCTGCGCTGGTCGAACAGTCCAGAGGTCGCGGATCACCGGCCAGGCGAACACCACGATGGCCACCGCAACCACGATGAAGGTCAGTTCGGCCACCAGCGCCAGCACCTTCTGCACCGGCGCGGGCATCATCGCCACGATGACGTCCATGCGGAGCTGCCGGCCCGACCACGCCACCACGCCATTGCCGAGGAACACGCAGCCGACCATGAGGAAGAGCATGATCTCTTCCGCCCAGAAGATCGAGGTGTTGAAGAAATAGCGGCCGATCGACATTGGCGAAATTCAAGCGCGACGCTGGCGACCAGCAGCACGCCCGCCAGGACGCGGAGCACGGACACCAGCGCGCGAACGCCGCGCAGAAGTTGATCGGTCATTCGGCAGCCCGCGGTTGACAGTCTCCTTCGTCGGCCTCCGGCCCGGCTCGGCGGCGCCCGGCAGACAGCGCCGCTACTTGTGCTTGGCCGCCGACGCGAACAGCGCCTTGACCGCCTCGTTCAGCGCCGGCTTCGTCTTCGACAGATCGTCGCCGATGGTCGAGACCTTGGCGATCATCGCCTTGAACTCGTCGTCCGGCAGCTTGTGAGATCTTGCCGCCGTTGGCGACATAGATTTTTTCCTGCGCCGCGAAGAAGTCCTTCACCCACGGCGTGATCTCCGCGGTGACCTTGGCGCCGCTGTCGCGCACGACCTTCTGCAGATCGGGCGGCAACGTGTCCATCCACTTCTTGCTCATCACCCCGATCGAATTGACGTAGGGCTGTTCGGTCTCAACCACGAACTTGCCGACGTCGTAATACTTCATCGTCGTGTAGATGGTCATGGTCGTCAGCGTGCCGTCGATGGTGCCCTGCTGGAGGCCCGGCAGCACGTCGGCGAGCGTCATCGCGATCGGATTGCCGCCCATGCGGCGGATCAGCTCAAGCTGGAACGGCGAAGCCAGCACGCGGATCTTCATGCCGGACAGGTCGGCCAGTTTGTTGACCGGCTTCTTCGACAGGATCGACGACGGACCGATCGGCGCGAAGCCGACGCCGGTCAAGCCCTTCGGTTCGCCAAGCCCGTACATCATTTTCTGGATCGGCGGGTCCTGGGCCACCTTCATGACCTGATCGACACTGGAGAACAGGCCGGGCGCGCTCATCGCCTCGAAGCGCTCATCGACGCCGACCAGGAATTCCGGCGGGCCCATCCAGCCCTGGATCGAGCCGAACTGCACGCCTTCGATCTGGCGCGGGATCGAGCCGAGCTGGCTCGCCGGATAAATCTCCGCCTTGATGCGGCCGCCGGAATCCTTCTCGACCAGCGCGCCAAAGCGCTTAAGCCATTCGTGTTGCGTGTCGTTGATGGTCGCCGTCGACAGCTTCATCGTGAAGGTCTTGTCCTGCGCATGGGCGGCCGGAGCCGGCGCCAGCAGGGCCGCCAGCGCGACAGCCAATGTCGCGAGCAGCATGTTTCGTGTGTTGTTTTGTGACTTGCGCATTTTCGAACCTCCCACCGCGAGCAAAGCGCGTCCCCGATCGCAAAAGCATGACATAGGGCCTGCACCCTGACCAGACCCCAGGGTCGCGGCACTTTGGCGTCATAACGTCGCGGATGGCTTGATTATTTTTTCGGCATCGCGACCGGCGTGTCGATGCTCGCCAGCAGCTCGTCCACCGAGCCGGCCCACTCGTCCCAAGGCGCCGTCCCGTAGCTGTAGCTGTTCATCACGAAGCCCGGCCCGGCGTAGAATTTCTCGTACTGCGTGTGGCGTCCGGCGAAGTCCGAGCCGAGCAGGTCCCACGCAAGATTGAGAAGCTTCATGCGGTCGGTCGCCGATTGCCCCGGCACCGACCAGTAGGTCTCGAAGGTTTCGCGCAGCTGCTCGTCCTTGAGCACCGACGCATCCGCCGGCATCTGGAACACGCCCGCCCCCATCAGTTCGCGCACCGTGTCGCAAATCTCCGCGTAATGATTGGAGCACCAGTGCAGCGCCGCGTAGACGTAGCGGCGGTTGACGGTGTGATAGCCGTTCGGATGCGCCTCGCCGGCGTTGATCTGGCCCATGATCAGGCCTTCCAGCGTCGCCTCCATCGCGGCGAGCCGGCCGAGCGTGAACTGCACCGCCGGAATGTTCCGCGCGCCGTTCATGTCGGCGATCTTGCCGGCGATGCCGATGATCAGCTTGAGCTTTTCCAGGAAGCGCACGTTGGCCTGATGGTTGGCCATGGCGTGGCCGGGCGTGCGCATGTAGATCGCGCGCGTCATCTCGACGTTGTCGTGACAGAACACCCGCTCCCACGGCACCTTGACGTTCTCGAACAGCACCGCGGCATCGTTCTCGTCGAAGCGCGAGGCCAGCGGATTGTCGAACTCGCTCACCGCGTATTTCTCGTAGGGCTTGCGCGACCAGATGCTGACGCCCGGCGCGTTGAGCGGCACCACGCAGGTGATCGATTCCTTCTCCTGCCCCGGCGCCACCGGCTGAAGATTGCCGCACCAGGTCTCGTGGCAGAACACCGTCGCGGTGCCGAGCATCTTCAGGCCGTTGATGGTGACGCCGCGCGTCATCCTCCGCCACCACGCGCAAGGTCGGCGGCGTGCGCTGCTCGGTGCTCTTCGGATCGGACAGCCGCCAGCCCTGCGGATTGGTGACGGTGTGCGAGGCGAAGATGTCGTTTGACCGCATGTGCCGGTAGTATTTCTGGATGTTGTCGCCGAAGCCCGGCCGGATGCGGTCGAACATCGCCGGGTCCATGACAAGTCCGCTGACATAGCTCGGGAAATTGTCGGGCGAGCGGCCCAGCAGCCCATGCGTCCACGACGCGATGCGCCGGTGCGTCTCGAAGCGCTTCTGCAAGTCCTCGCGCGTTGCGCGGCAGCAGGAAATAGCTCGAGAAGGTCTCGCCATCCTCCTCGAACGTCATCACCGCGCGGTTCTCCGGCGCGCGCTTGCGGTCATAGATCATCGCGAACGAACGCGCGGCGTTGCGAAACGCCGGATGCGTGGTCACGTCGTCGACCCGCTCGCTGCCGACATAGACCCGGCGGCCGTCGCGGATGCTTTCGAGATATTCCTGGCCGGTCAGCAGCATGGCGAGAGCGTCGCCGGGCGGCGCGCAAAGATCAAGCCGACCCCCGGTAGCATTGGCTCTGCCGCCGCGATATCAGTTGTTGGCTGAACGTGCGGAGTACGCCATGCAGACACCTGGGCAGACACCTGGATTGATCGTTGCGCCGCTGACCCCCTTCACATCCGACCTGAAGGTCGACGAAGCCGGCCTCGCCCGCCAGATCGACTACGTGGTCAAGGATTGCCGCGCCACCATGGTGGTCGCCGCCGGCGTCGAGACCCAGGAATACACCTATCTCAGCCTCGCCGAGCGCAAGGACCTGATCCGCCGCACCATCGAGCTCACCGACAAGCGCGTGCCGGTGATGGTCGGCATCTCGCACGCCTCGTTCAAGACCGCGATCGAGCTTGCCCACGACGCCGAGCGCTGGGGCGCCGCCGCGGTGCAACTCTTGGCGCCGCTGCGCCCCTTCGCCGGCCCGCCGACACAAGGCGACCTGATCGCCTATTTCGAGGCGATCGGCCGCGAGACCAAGCTGCCGATCACGCTCTATCTCAATCCCGGCCCCGGCGCCGACGTTTCGATCCCCGACACCATCGCGCTCGCCAAGCTTCCGCAGGTGCAGCTCATCAAGGAAAGCTCGCGCGATCTCGCCCGCGTGTCGCGGCTGATCGTGGAGATCGACCGCGCCGGCCACGCCCGCTACTTCACCACCATGCAGATGCTGCTCGCGACCTTGCAGCTCGGCGGCTCCGGCGCGACCATGCCGCCGCCGGGCTCGGAGATCGCGCGCGCCGTCATCGACGCGTTCGTCGCGAAGGATTACGAGCGCGCGGCGGAAATCCAGCTTCAATTCGCGCTGTTTCCCTCGAAGTGGATGCACCGCGGTCTCGCGCCCGCGATGAAGGCCGCGATGAACCTGATCGGCATTCCGGCCGGCGAGCCCTATCCGCCCTATTCGCCGCTCAGCCGCGACGAGATGACCGCGATGGCAGCGACGCTGAAGGCCACCGTGCTCGCGCCGCGGTTCAAAGCCGCCGCCGCGTAAGGAGAAGTCAACATGGCCCAAGCCGCACCGCCCAGCACGCCCTACGGCGCGCCGATCGCCATCGACGCTGCGAAGAAAGCCATGGCCGCGGCCGAAGCCGAGGCCACCAAGAACAACTGGGGCGTCGCCATCGCCATCGTCGATTCCGGCGCCAATCTCGTCATGCTGCATCGGCTCGACAATGCGCAGCTTTCCTCGGTCCGCATCGCCGAGCAAAAGGCCCGCACCGCGGCCGAGTTCCGCCGTCCGACCAAGGTGTTCGAGGACGCGGTGGCCGGCGGCGGCGTCGGGCTTCGCGTGCTGACGTTCGGAGCCAGCGTCGCCGAGGGCGGCGTGCCGATCGTTTCCGGCGGCAAGGTGGTCGGCGCGATCGGCGTGTCGGGCGTGCAATCGCACCAGGACGCCCAGGTCGCGCAAGCCGGAGCCGACGCGCGTCAAATAATCACGATGGCAAATCCGATTGCGCCGCCGCCGTGCGCTTGCGCGCCATGGCCTGAGACACAAACGCCAACAGCCGCCGCAGCGGACGGCGGTTGCGCTGCCGGACTTGCAGCGTCAGATGGGCATCGTCTTTCGCCGGATCGGCGAGACAGCCGCGGAAGCTGATGCCGAGCCAGAACACCGGATTCCACTTTCGCCACACCGCGGCGGCCTCGCGATATTGCAAGCCAGCCGCCACCTCCGGCGCGTCGCCGAACACCTCCGGCATGACATTGGAGATTTCGTTGTCGCCCAGCACATTCCATTTCGACAAGCCGCCCATCATCGGCGAACTGATGGCGTAGACGACCCGGCCGATCCGCGTCTCGCGGATCGGAAACGAGCACATCGGGCACGGCTCGACGTTCGAATAGATCGTGCAGTCCGACAGGTCGCTGCGGCCGAGAACCCGCTGGGCCTCCGATATCGCCAGGATCTCGGCGTGCCGGGTGACGTCGCCATCCTGCACGACGCGGTTGATCGCCTCGGCCACGATCTCGCCGTCCCGGCAGATCACGCAGGCGAACGGCAGTTCGCGCTGCTGCACGGCCGCCGCCGACAGCTCGACGCAGCGCCGCATCATCTTCAAGTCGAATACAGACCGATCCATCGCGCCCCACCGCCCGTCAAGGAGGACTCGATCCTAGCAGAAAAATTCCGGATGCCAGGGTCAGCGCGTGGCGCAGCTTTAAGACGGCGTTTTGCTCGGCGCGGGCGGCGGTTCGCCAGCGTTTTCTTCCGCCTTGCCGGGCTTGCCGGCGTTTTCTTCCGCCGTGCGGGGCTTGCCCATGAGCGCCGGCTGAAACAGCACCGCCGCGCACATGGTGGTCACCAGCGACAGCGCCAGGAGCTTGCCCATGCTGGAGGTGCCGGGATGGCTCGAAAGCCAAAGGCTGCCGAACGCGGTCGCCGTGGTCAGCGCGCTCCAGATCACGGCCCGGGTCAGGCTCGACTGCAACAGGTTGGTCTGCCCGGCCCGCCACGCCATGATGTAATAGATCTTGAAGGCGACGCCGACGCCGAGCAGCAGCGGCAGCGCGATGATGTTGGCGAAATTCAGCGGCATCCCGATCAGCACGCAGACCTCGAGCGTCACGAGGCCGGCGAGCAGCAGCGGCACCAGCGTCAGCAGCACGTCGCCGAAGCGCCGCAGCACGATCCACAGCAGGATCGCGATGGAGATCGAGCGCAAACAGGCCGGCGTGGATGAACGCCCGCACGATCGTCTTGCCGGACTCCAGGATCGAGATCGGCGTGCCGACCGCTTCCGGAAACTGCGCCTGGATGGCGCGCGCAAAGCGGCGCAGCGTTTCGTTGTCGTTGGGATCGCCCTTCGGCAACGCCTGGACCCGCACGCGGCCGTCGGCGGCGATCCACTGGTCCTTCAACCGGCTGGGCAGGCTCTGCTGCGTCACCGGTCCGGCCTGCAGGTAATTCCGCAAGCCCGTCAGCGCGGTGCGCAGCGGCACGACGAAGGCCGCGTCGGCCGCGTCGCGCTTGTCCTTGATCGGCGGCAGCGAGCTTGGTCAGGCTCGCGGCCAGACGATTGGCCGCGTCGGCGCCGGGGCCGCTCGCCTTGCTGGCCAGCTTGGTCAGCGCGTCGGCGGAGCCCTGCAGCGCGACGACCGTCTGCGCGTCGGTCGGCGGACGCGGCGGTGTCCTCCGTGCTCAGCGGCGTCTGCAACTGCCGCGCAAGACCGCGGATCAGCGCGAGCTTGCGCTCCTGCCCATCCGGGACGAAGCTCGGCGATCGTGGTGACCTTGTCGACCTCAGGGATCTTGCGAAGCCGATCGGCGACCTCGTCGACGTTGCCGGACTTCGGCACCAGCACGTTGATCGCATTGGCGCCGAGCGTCGGATCGGTCCGCAGGTCGAGGAACGTCGCGACCGACTCGACGGTCGGGCTTCGCAGATTGATCGGATTGAAATCGAAGGTGAGATAATAGAGCAGCGGCAATCCGCCGAGCGCCACCAGGATGGTGCCGGCGATCACCGGAATGCGGTGACGCTCCAGGAACCGGTCGACCGGCGCGAGCACGCCGTAACCGATCGCTTCCTCTTCGCCCGGCGGGTGCAGGATGGTGAGCAGCGCCGGCAGCACGGTGATGGTGGTGATATAGGCGATCAGCATGCCGAGGCCGGCGATCTGGCCGAGCTCGGAGACGCCTTTGTAGTCGGTCGGGAAAAACGACAGGAAGCCCGCCGCGATGGCGGCGGCGGCCAGCGTCAAAGGCGCGCCGACCTTCTCGGCGGTGCTGCGCAGCGCCGAATAAAGGTCGCCGCTCTTGAATCGCTCGGACCGGTATCGAACCGCGAATTGAATGCCGAAATCGACGCCGAGGCCGACAAACAGCACCGCGAAGGCAACCGAAATCAGGTTCAGCGCTCCGACCATCATCAATCCGAGCGCGGCGGTTACGGCAAAGCCGACCGCGAGATTGAGGAAGACCGCCAGAATGATCCTCGGCGAATGCAGCGCGAGCCAAAGGATGATCAGCACGATGACGATCGTGCCGATCACGTTGACCACCGCGCCTTCCTGCAGCGTGCCGAACTCCTCGTCCGCCATCGCCACCGGTCCGGTCAGGCGGACGCGCGCCTGATAGTCGGTTCCGAGCTTGAGGTCGGACACAGCCTTGCGGATCGCATCGGTCGCCGCCTGGCCGGGCTGCAGCGACGGAAAAGTCGAGCACCGGCTGGACTTCGATGAAGTGGCGAAGCTCGCTCGACTTGGGCGCCTGCCCGGTCAGCAGCACGCGCCACGAAAAGCTTGCGGGCTGCCCGGCCAGAACCTGATCCACGGTGTCCGCCGACATGGTCAGCGCGCGTTGCAGGTCATCGAGCTTGGCTTGGCCTGTTCTGCACGCCGAGCAGGCCGAACGACAGCGCCCGCGTCAGTCCGCGGAGCGAGGGATCGCCGGCCAGCGCGCCGATGACCGGCGCGCCCCGGCCCAGCCCTTGCGTCATGCGCGCAAGATCGCTTTCCGGTTGAAACAGCAAGCCGTTTTTCGCAAAGAACGGATCGCCATCGAGCTGGCGCACCACATGAAACAGGTCGGGCCGGGTCGGAAAGCTGCTTCGCCAGGTTGGCGCTCGCCTCGGTCGCGAGCTCCGGCGTCGGCGCATCGACCACCACCAGGATGGAGCCGAACAGAGCCCGGGAAATCCCTTTCGTAGGCCTTTTCGCGCAGGCGCCAATCCGATATCGGGCGAGATCAGCTTGTTGATGTCGGTGGTGATGGCGAAGTGCGTCGCCGCATAATATCCCGAGCCAGCGGTGATGATCGCCGCGACGGCAACCACCGCCCAAGCATGACGGCTGCACAGCCCAACGATATGTCTGACGACGGAAACTAGCATGAGCGACTAATGTCTCGCGGCGGGGCGCGTCCGCATCGAGCGGCGGTCACGTCTGATGAGCAAGATCGGGGCCAAGATAAGGACCGGCACGAGAGCCTGAGGATGGGCGATTCCAAAGTTCACAACCGATTCCTTGCAATATCGCGAGATGGTCGACATGGCGAGACGAGAAAACCGTCAACAACCTGTGGTGGATCGAAGCGACATTCGACTTAGAGCTGCTGCGACTGCCGCGCATTCCAGACTTGAACGCCTCAAGACTTCCATGGTTGCAGGCCGCGCTCGCCAAAGGCTTTACTGGCGCGCCGGCCGCAGCATGGCCGCCCGAAAGGGACAGAAGTGATTGGGACAACAGGCCAATTCAGGCCACGATGGGGTCTACCGAAGCCGAGACACCGGTTTCGAACGCCCCTTATGGGCGCCTATGTCACACAAACATCCTCCAGTGTCGATAACTTAGGTTCGGTTGCCCGCAGAACCACCCCCTGGGCGCAGAACCGGCACAAAAAGGTCACATCCGGGATAGGGCTTCCGGCATTGCGCGACCCCGGCAAAATGCTAGATATGGTCGCAAGTTCGCACGTTCTGCGCCAATTGACTTCTGAGCCAAGTATTCTGGATCAAACAACAAATTCCAACATGGCTTGGCTTGGCCATCTCGAACATCGATAACAGGCGGTAACATTGGGCATTCCTTTTCTTCAGAAGCTTCACGTCGGCGGTTATCTCATCCGCCAGCAGCTGGCTGGGCGTAAGCGCTATCCGCTGGTGCTGATGCTCGAGCCGCTGTTCCGCTGCAATCTGGCCTGCGCGGGCTGCGGCAAGATCGATTATCCCGATGAGATCCTCAATCAGCGCATTTCCGTCGCCGACGCGCTGCAGGCGGTCGATGAGTGCGGCGCGCCGGTCGTCTCGATCGCCGGCGGCGAGCCTCTGCTGCACAAGGAATTGCCGACGATCGTGAAGGGCATCATCGCGCGGCGGAAGTTCGTCTATCTGTGCACCAACGCGCTGCTGATGGAAAAGCGGATGAAGGACTACGAGCCTTCGCCTTATTTCGTCTGGTCGGTCCATCTCGACGGCGACAAGCAGGATCATGACAAGTCGGTGTGCCAGGCCGGCACCTACGACCGCGCCGTCGCCGCCATCAAGTCGGCCAAGGCCAAGGGCTTCCGCTGCAACATCAACTGCACGCTGTTCAACGACGCCGACCCGGAGCGGATGGCGAATTTCTTCGACACCGTCATGGCGATGGGCGTCGACGGCATCACCGTCTCGCCGGGCTACGCCTACGAGCGCGCGCCGGATCAGCAGCACTTCCTCAACCGGGGCAAGACCAAGCAACTGTTCCGCGATATCTTCAAGCGCGGCAACGGCGGCAAGAAATGGTCGTTCAGCCAGTCCCCGCTGTTCCTCGACTTCCTGGCCGGCAACCAGACCTACCATTGCACGCCCTGGGGCAATCCGACGCGCACGGTGTTCGGCTGGCAGAAGCCCTGCTACCTGCTCGGCGAAGGCTATGCCAAGACTTTCGATGAGCTGATGGAAGGCACCGACTGGGACGCCTACGGCGTCGGCAACTACGAGAAGTGCGCCGACTGCATGGTGCATTCGGGCTTCGAGGCCACCGCCGTACAGGACACCTTCAAGCATCCCATCAAGGCCTTGGCCGCGACGATGCGCGGGATGAAAACCGAAGGCGAGATGGCGCCGGATATTTCCCTCGAAAATCAGCGACCGGCGCAATTCGTCTTTTCACGACACGTCGATCAGAAGCTCACCGAGATTCAGGAGAACAAAGCGCGCAGCAAACAAGCCACAGCCGCGTAGATTTTCTGCCAGTCGAATATGTTATCGAGGCCGCTGTCAGGCCATTAAACCAAATCATCAGGAGCGTGGACCAGGCCCGGAATGGAACCAGGCTGAGGTATCACGTGTTGGGGCCACTATGAACGCACGAAATTTCGCTGCACTCGCAATCACCGCCAGCCTCCTCGGCTTTGCTCCGCAAAGCGCGCAAGCCGCCGACGGTCCGCTCGCCCATTTTGCCGGCACCTGGTCGGGCAACGGCAAGATCACCGTGAAGGACGGAACGAGCGAGCGCATCCGCTGCCGCAGCACCAACAGCGCCAAAGGAAATGCTCTCGCTCTCAGCATGCGTTGCGCGAGCGACAGCTACAAGTTCGATCTCGGCAGCGACATCGCCGCCGAAGGCGCCAACATTTCCGGCTCCTGGAACGAAACGTCGCGCGGTGTGGTCGGCTCACTGTCCGGCAAGATCAGCGGCAGCAACATCACGGCCACCGCGACATCAGTCGGTGTTACCGCAGCCTTGTCGATCAAAACCAGCGGCAACGCGCTGAGCGTTTCGATCCGGTCGCCCGGCAGCGAAGTCAGTGAAGTATCTGTGACAATGGCCCGCGGCAGATAATTCGCCCAACGGCCGGGCGGAGCTATCCGGCCGGCCGTGATTTTTTGCTGAAGCGCAGCGCCAACTGATTCACGAACATCGCCGTCGGCCGCAGGATCAACAGGTCCGCGGTCAGCGCCGCCAGCATGGCGAAGGCTGAAAGCCAGCCGAACAGCCGCAGCGACGGCAGGTCCGAAAACACCATCACAGCAAGCCCGCACGCCAGCACCACCGACGTCAGAATCAGCGCCGGCCCGACCAGAATGGTCGCCTGCTCCACCGCAATGGCCGGGTCGGCCCCCGGCCTGCCCTCCAGCCGCAGCCGGTTGAGGAAGTGGATGGTGGCGCTGAGTCCCAGCCCGAACGACACCGTCAGCGCCACGACGCTGGCGAATTGCAGGCCCTCCCCCATCGCCCACAGCACCGCACCCGCCATCACCACCGGAAAGATGCCCGGCAGGATGCTCACCAGCATCACGGCGAACGAGCGGAACGCCAAGCCGATGAAGGCCGCGACGAAGACGATCTCCACGGTCAGCGCCCGGTTGAGCTTGCCGATCATGTCGGCGGAGTTGCGCGCCGCAATCGCCGACAGACCGGTGACCGCGATCTCGTAGCCCGGATGGGCCTTGCGCACATCGTCGAGCGCCTTGTCGAGCTTGCTTCACCACCGGCAGCAATTGGCTCGCATCGACGTCGGGGATGCGGCCGGACACCACCACGGCGTCCCGGTCGGCCGAGACGAACCGGCGCACCAGATGCTCCGGCAGGATGTCGACATACTGCTTGAGCGTAGCAAGGTCCGCCTTACCGGCTTTCTCGGCGAGCCAGCGCCGCAGCGAATCGACCGACCAGACATTGCCGACGCCGGCCTGCGTCTCGACGATCGCATGGACCTCGTGAATCGTCGCGAGCGTCTGATCATCGTAGAGGCTTGCGCCTTTCGGGAACTCGATCAGCACGTCGATCGGATTGGCGCCGGTGAGCTTGGCATCGAGGCGGCCCGAGGCCTCGACCGCCTGCCGCTTGTCCGGCACCTGGTCGGCCAGCCGATAACGCGGCTGGAGGTTGATGTAGATGACCGACAAACCGACGACCACGAGGAGGCCGATCAGGCTGTAGAGACCCGGATGGCTGACCATGCGCAGCGCCACCCAGCGGCAAAAGCTGCGCAGGCTTTCCACGCCGATGTCCGCGCCCCTGCCGCCGACGGCAAAGCTCGTTTCCTTGCGGATCAACAACACGCCGAGCAGCGGCACCAGCGACAGCACGGCCAGCAGTGCGACCATCGTCGCCATCAAGCCCGCTTCACCGAAGGTGCGGATCGCCTCGGAGCTTGAGAATTGCAACGCAATGAACGAAATCCCGGCGGTGCCGTGCGTCAGCACGCAGGCCGGCCCGACCACCAGCACAGCCTCGCGGAACGCCGTGTACTTGTCCTTCCCTGCGATCAGCCGATCGCGCGCCGCGAACGTGAGCTGCATGCTGTCGGAGAAGCTGATCACCATGATGAGCGGCGTCATCACGTTGAGGAACATGTTGAGGCTGAAATTGAGCCAGCCGAGCGCGCCGAGCGACAACAGGATCGCGATCAGCGGCGGCGCGGCCGCGATGATCATGAACGAAATGCGGCGGAAGAATACGATCGCGATCAGACAGCCTGCGGCGAAGCCAATGGTGTTGTAAAGCAGCGTATCGCGCTCGACGGCGTTGCGGATCTCGAGTTGCATGGTCGGCACGCCGGCGAGTTGCACCGTGAGGCCGGTGCCGCCCAGATCCTCCTGCATGGTCTTGCGTATCTCGCCGACGGTGGTCTTGAGCCCCTTGCCGCTGACGATCTTGGGATCGAGCGACAGCACGACCAGCGCCAGGGTGCCGTCCTCCGACAAAAGCTTGCCGCGGATGATCTCGTTGGTCAGCACGCGCTTGGCCAGCGCGTCGTATTCGGCGCCGGTCGGCAGCGTCTCCGGGAACACCGGGGCGGGCAGCTTGCCCTCTTCCGGCGGCTGCCGGGCGGAGAACAGCGAGATCAGGCCGCGCACGCTGTCGACCAATTGCAGGTCGGTGACGAGATCGCGCAGCTTCTCGATCAACTCCCGCGCCATCAAATTCTTGCCCTCGACCACCACCAGGACGTCGAACTCGCTGGAGGGAAAGCGCTTGGTCACCTCTTCGTATTGCCGGAATTCCTTGGTGTCGGACCGAAACAACTGGCTCAGCGAGTCGTCGACCTTGAGCCGCTCGATGCCCAGCGCCGCGATCACGCACAGCACGGCCAGGATGATCGCCGATACAACCGGCGCGCGCAGCGGGATCAGACCGAGCCGCTCGAGCCCATAGGCCAGATTATGCAGCTTGGGGGGCGCTGAGGCTGGATCGGCCGCCGGCTTATTGGAATCGCTTGAGGACACAGGGTTTTCCTTCGGGCGGGGGCCGCTTTGAGACCAAATGACGCTGGCCAATGCTTGTACACGGATTGAGAACCGAGGGAACCGGGTGTTCCCTGGCGCCGTTGTATCGTCCGAGCCATTGCCGTCATGGGTGACCAATAGTTTCGGAGGGTATCCTGATGCGCCGCGGGACGATGTTGATGGTGGGCCTCCTGCTGGCCTCCACCGCCATGCCGCAGACCGCGGATGCCCGGCCGCTGATCTTGAAAATGCTGAGGGGCATGACCGCCCCGCTGGGCGCGGTCATGGGCGCTGGGCGCACAGTCCAGCCGCCGGGCGGCTCATCACCGCCGCGCGGTGGCGTCCCGAGCCCGGCCGGCCGCCGTCGCGGCAGCGCCTGCCGCAGCCGGCGCTGCGGGTGCTGCGACCGCCGCCACCGCGGCGGCTACCACCGGAAGCGCCCCTGCTGCCGCACCCGACGCCGCCAACGCGCAAGCTGCGGCGCCCGCCACCGCCGGGCCGGCGCCAAGCCAGGATACCTACGCCCAAGACGCCGCAGGCTGCCGCCGTCGCCCCAACTCCCAACCGCCGCAGCGCAACGCGGCGCTGGCGGCCCCGGACGATGAGCTACGCTCACGTGCCGGCGAGCCCGCCCGCATGCCCGCCCCGTCGCAGGCCCGCCTCGGCACCGTCGGACCGCTGGCGTGGCCGACCGCCTATGAGGACGTCATCGGCTTCACGCTGTGGCCGAAGGAATACGGCGAACGCCTGCGCGTCCACGGCATCGGCGACGTGCTCAGCACCGCATTCGCGCCGAGCGCAGCCATTGCCGCGCGGACCCAGCAGGCGCGGGCCGGCGACCCGAACAGCGCGCCGCGTGGCCGTCACGCTGCGGCAGCGTCGACCTGACCGCGAACGACTGGCCGATCGCCCAGATCACCAGCGCGATCGAACTCAACGACGCGCAACGCGGCACGCTCGATCAGCTCAAGACCGCGTTGAGCGATGCGGTCTCCTCCATCAAATCGACCTGCCGCGACGACGCCAATCTGGCGCCGGTCGAACGGCTGCGCGTGATGCAGAATACGCTTTGGGCGGTGCACGATGCGGCGCAACTCATCCGCGCGCCGCTGGCGAAGTTCTATGACTCGCTCAATGACGAGCAGAAGCAGAAGTTTGCCGCGCCGGCGCAAGCCGCAGGCCGGCGGGCGCACCGCCGAGCCGCAGCGAGATGGCGCGGATGTGCGACCTGCCGACAGCCGATGCGCCGATGCGACAGATCGAGCAGAGTGTGCGGCCCACCAAAGCTCAGCGTTCCAGCCTCGAAGCGTTGCAGAAGAAATCCTTCGAGATGGGTCAGTTCCTGATGGCGTCGTGCTTGAAACCAATGCCGGCGACGCCCGCCGAGCGTCTCGACGCCGCTGCCGACCGCCTGACCGCCGTGATCTTCGCGGCCTCCAACCTCAACATGGCGCTCAACGACTTCACCAGCCAGCTCAGCGACGAGCAGAAGACCAAGCTCAATTCGATGGTGCGCTAGAGACTATCCATCACATCCCGAACTTGACGGTGCGGTCGTTGCCGGCCGTCAGGTTGCGATAGCGCGCCAGCGCCCACAGCGGGAAGAACTTCGGATAGCCGTGGTAGCGCAGATAGAACACGCGCGGGAATCCGGTCGCGGTGTAACGCGCCTCCTCCCAGAAGCCGTCGCCGCCCTGACGGCGCTGCAGATATCCGATGCCGCGCTTGACCGCGGGCTCGTTGACGTCGCCGGCCGCCATCAGTCCGAGCAGCGCCCAGGCGGTCTGTGACGCCGTGCTCGGCGCCGGCTCATAGCCGTGGTAGTCGAGCTTGTAGCTCGTGCCGTCCTCGCCCCAACCGCCGTCGGCGTTCTGGATCGAGATCAGCCACTTTGCGGCCTTGCGCATTTCCGGCGCGTCGTCGTCAACGCCCGCGGCGTGAAGCGCGCACAGCACCGACCAGGTGCCGTAGATGTAGTTCATGCCCCAGCGGCCGTGCCAGCTGCCCTCTGGGTGCTGCGTGCGCTTGAGATAGTCCACCGCGGCCGAAACCGCGGGCGAGTTCTCCAGCGTCTCGCCGAGTTGCGCCAGCATCGACACGCAGCGCGCGGTCACGTCCTCGGTCGGCGGATCGAGCAAGGCGCCGTGGTCGGCGAACGGAATGTGGTTGAGATAATGATATTCGTTGTCGGCGTCGAACGCGCCCCAGGCGCCGTTCTTGCTCTGCAAGCCCAGGATCCATTCCTGCGCACGTTCGATCGCGGGGCGATGATCGATCCTGGCATCCATGCTCCGGGCGCGATCCATGGCCAAAGCCACCACCGCGGTGTCGTCGACGTCGGGATAATGCGGGTTGGCGTATTGAAACGCCCAGCCGCCGGGGCGCACATGCGGCCGCCGCGCGATCCAATCGCCTCTGACGTCGAGCACCTGCTTCGGCTCGAGCCATTGCAGCCCCTTGGCGACCCGCTTCAGCGCCTCGGCGTCGCCGGTCTCCAGCAGCGCATGGGAGGCGAGCCCGGTGTCCCAGATCGGCGAGACGCAAGGCTGCAAATAGGCCTCGTCCGCATGCACGACCAGAAGCTTCTCGATCGGCGCCGGCGAGCCGCCAGCCGCGGCGGATGATCCTCCGGCTAACCCAGCGCGTCGAACATGAGCACGCTGTTCGCCATGGCCGGATAGATTCCGCCGAGCCCATCCTCGCCGTTGAGACGCTCAAGGACCCACGCCACCGCGGCGTCGATCGCGCGCTGCCGCGTCCATATGGAAAATATCGGCTCGCCCAGGCGCAGCAGTCTGTCGGCGCCGCGGAAGAACCAGAACAGCGCCGCATTCTGCTGCGGCGCCTTCGGCGCCGGTCCGAGCGTCGCCGGCGGATCGAGGAACAGCTCGTCGATCCGGACATTTTTCGGATTTTTCGCCAGCGGCTTGAAGTGCATCAGCACCAGCAGCGGGACGATGACGGTGCGGCTCCAATAGGAGATCTTGTCGAGATGAAATGGAAACCATTTCGGGAACAGCATGATCTCGGTCGGCATCACCGGCACCGCGCGCCACGGAATGAAGCCGTACAGCGCCAGCATCAGCTTGGTGAAGACATTGACGCCCGCCGCCCCGCCGCGCGCCCTTATTTCGTGCCGCGCCCGCGCCATGTGCGGAGCATCGACGGACTCGCCGATCATCTTGAGCGCGAAATAGGCCTTCACGCTCGCGCTCAGGTCGAAGTCGCCGTCCTGGAACAGCGGCCAGCCGCCGTGCAGCGCACTTTGCGTCCGCCGCAGATAGACTGCGATCTTGCCTTCCATTTCGGTGTCGACCGGCTCGCCGAGAAAATGGCGGAACAGGATGTATTCGCTCGGGATGGTGGCGTCGGCCTCGAGCTCGAAGCACCACTCGCCGTCCGGGCGCTGGCAATCGAGCAGCGCCTGCGTCGCCGCCGAAATGCTGCTGGTCGAGATTTTGCCGATCCGTCGTCGTCATGCCTTGTTCCCGATCATGACGACCTCCGCCGCGCGATTGCCGGACCGCACGGCGCTCTCCAATGTCGCCGGCAATCCGGTCGCGGTCCAATCTCCGGCGAGAACGAGATTGTCCCAAGGCGTCCGCGCACCGGGACGCTTGGCGTTTTCTTCCGGAGTGGCCGCGAAGGTCGCCCGCCGCTCGCGGACGATCTGCCACGGCGGCAGTTCGGCTGCAATTCCCGTCGCCCGAGACACCTCCTGCCAGATCGTCTGAGCCAGCATCGCCCGCGGCACGTCCATCAGGCGGTCGGCATTGCTGATCGTGACCGACAGCCGGCCGGCGAACGCAAAGATCCATTCGGTGGTGCCGTTGATGATGCCGAGCATCGGCGGCAGGCTCGGCGGCACCTCGATGCGGAAATGGGCGTTGGCGATGGCGCGATGACCTTGCGGGACCTGGAGATCGGGGACGAGCGCGGCCGCGGCATGGTGGGGCACCGCCAGAATGACCGCGTCGTCGGCGCCGAGCGTTATAGTTTCAGCGCCGAAATCGAGCGCGGCGATCCGGCCTTCGGCAAAGCGCAGCGCGCGCAATTCGTGGTCCAGCCGCACCTCGGCATTGCGCTCGCGGAGATACTTCAACGCCGGCTCGATGAGGGCCGGCCCAAGCCCGTCGCGTGCGATCAGCGGCCGGCACGCCTGGCCGCCCGCGCCAGCGTCTCGCGCACCACCGCCGACGCCAGCGCCGCCGAGCCTTCGCGCGGCTCGATGTTCAGCGCCGCCAGCAGCAACGGATGCACCAGCCGGTGATAGAGCGGGCCTGAACAGTCGATGACGTCGCCAACCGGAGCATCGGCAGCAACCCGCAGCAGTTTGATCAGCCGCAGATATTCGCCGAGACGTGGTGCCTGGAACCCGGCGTTTCTTGTCGAAGACCCACCACGGCAGGCCGTCATTCATCCGCAGTGTCCAGCGCTCGTTGGAGGCGAGATCGACGAACGCAAACTCCGCATGTTGCGGCCCCACCAGACGTGCGGCACTGCCGATCGCTTCCGCGAAACCCACCACCGAACGATTGCCCGACAGCACCAGATGATTGCCGTTGTCGATCGTCATGCCGATGGTGCGGTCGAAATAGGATCGGCAGCGGCCGCCCGGATAGGCGGTGGCTTCGTGCACGACGACGGCTGCGCCCGCGACGGCGCCAGCTTCACCGCCGCTGCGAGGCCCGCGAGGCCCGCGCCGATAATGTGGACTGTGCGAGGCATCAGATGATTGCGTATTGCACTGCGATCCAGGACAGCCGCAGCCCGCTCACGGAAACGCGCGTTCGCGGCGGCGCCCAGCCGCGCGCCATCATGCCTTGCAGCATGACGCGATAGACCTCTTCCATGATCCGCGGCGCTTTCACGGTGCGGCGCGGATTGCGCGCCATGATGGCGTCGGCTTCTTGGAAGTGGCACAGCGCGCGCGCCGCCACCGCGTCGCAAACCTGACCGAGGCCTGCGCTGGTCAGCACGGCCTTGGGATCGATGGTGACGATGCCGGCCTTGCGCAGTTCCTCCTGCGGCAGATAGAGCCGCCCGATCTCGGCATCTTCATCGATGTCGCGCAGAATGTTGGTGAGTTGCAGCGCGCGGCCGAGATGATGCGCGAGCGCAATGCCGTCCTGCTCGCCCATGCCGAACACGCGGACCGACAGCCGCCCGACCGCGCTCGCGACGCGATCGCAGTAAAGGTCGAGCGTCGCCCAATCCGGCGCGCGGATGTCCTGCGGCGGCATCCATCTCCATGCCGTCGATCACGGCCAGGAAATCCTCCTTGCGGAGCGAGAAATCGCGCACCGCCTGCGCCAGCGCCCGCAGCTCCGGCGCCGGACGGCCGGCATAGAGCGCCTCGATCCGCGAGCGCCATTCCGCAATCCCGAGGCTGCGCTCGGCGTGCGGCGCCGTGGAATCGGCGACGTCATCGACCAGCCGGCAGAACGAATAGATTTCGAACATCGCCTCGCGTTGCGCGCGCGGCAGGATCCGCATCGCGGTGTAGAACGAACTGCCCGAGGCGCGGCTTGGCGCGCCGCCGGAGCCTTGCGTGTCAGTGGGTGTGGCGTCGTTCATCGGCCGGCGATCTGGTGACGGCGCCGGGCGCGCGGCCCAGGCGTCCAAATAATCCTTTCGCGGCGCCAAGCGCTCCGAACGCCGCGACCCCGAACTTGCCGAGACGAACATTTTCGCTCAGCGGGTCCCTGGTCCGCAGCAACTGCACGAAATGCCGCGCCAGGGTGACGATAGCGGAAATCTCCAGCGACAGCCGCCGGTCGTTGATCTGTGCCGGCAGCATGCTGCCCTGTTCCAGCATGACGCCGGTGCGGTCGGCAAGCCCGTGCAGGCAGGCGAGCAATTGCGGGCGTCGCGCGCGGGGCCTCCAGCGCCTCGACACTGGAGCCTGCCGCCTCGAGCGCATCGAGCGGGATATAGACCCGGTCGAGCGCCCGGTAATCCTTCACGCAGTCCTGCAGATGATTGATGATCTGCAGCACCGCGCAGACATTGTCCGACGCGGGCCAGGTCGACCGGCTCTCGCCGTGCACATCGAGCACGAAGCGCCCGACCGGCATCGCCGAATAGCGGCAATAGTCGATCAGCTCGTCCCAGTCGGCGTAGCGGTGCTTGGTGACGTCCTGGCGGAACGCCTTGAGCAGGTCCTGCGCGTGCTGCGGCGACAGGTTGCGCTCGGCCAGCGCCGCGCGAAGCACGATGCCGGCCGCGTTGTGATCGTCGCGGCCGAGCAGGCTGGCCTCCAGGCGATCGAGGTGGGCGAGCTTGTCGGTTTCGCTCAGGGTCGGATGGTCGGCGATGTCGTCGGCGATCCGCACGAATTCGTAGAACGCCATGATCGGCCGCCGGTGCGGCGGCGCAACCAGCCAGGAGGCCACCGGGAAATTCTCGTCCCCCGCGCCCTTGCCGGATCGATGCTGTGCGGCGTCCAATGTCATGGGCGCTTGGTATCACAAACAACGAGCGGCATGCGACATTGCGGGGAACCCGAACCGGCAATGCCGGCGGCATGATGACCTTTTAACGCCCCGAGACGGCCCAATTCGCCCTGTTTTGGCCGATCGGCCCGGCGCTTGTGCCACCGCGTTCCGCAGGGCAAATTGGCCGCGAAAGTCGCTAGCGGGAAGAGCAATCGAACATGGCCGTTTCGTCGTCCTCCGACAGTTGGATCGGAGCGAGCGTGTTGCGCAAGGAGGACGCCCGGCATCTCCTCGGCCACGGCATGTTCATTGCCGACCTCCGGATGCCCGGCGTGCAGGACGTGGCCTTCGTCCGCAGCGACATGGCGCATGCGAAGGTGCGCCGCGTGATCCGGCCGCCGGGCACCGCCGGCCACGTCTTCACCCTGGCCGACATCGGCCCGCTCAACATCCTCGAAGCTGGGCCCGAACTCGCCGCCCACCGCCACAGCCCCTACCCGGCGCTGGCCGACGAAAGGGTGCGCTATGTCGGCCAGCCGATCGTCGCCTGCATGCAGCCGACCCGCGCCCAGGCCGAGGATCTCGCCGACCTGGTCGAGCTCGAGCTCGACCCGCTTCCCGCCGTGGTCGATGCCGTCGCGGCGATGCGGCCGGGCAGCCCGCGCGTGTTCGACAACTGGCCGGACAACGCCTTCATCGCCAGCGCCGTGAACGAAGGCGATCCCATCACGCTCGCCGCCGCGCCGATCCGCTTGCGCCGCCAGTTCCGCATGAACCGGCAAGCGACGGTCTCGCTCGAATGCCGCGGCGTGCTGGCCTACTGGGACCACCGCAACGACGAGCTCACGGTTCATCTCTCGACCCAGGGCGGCCATGTGGTGCGGATCGGCCTCGCCCAGGCGCTCGGCCTGCCGGAGAACAAGGTCCGCGTCATCGCCCCCGACATCGGCGGCGGCTTCGGCGGCAAGAACCGCATCATGCCGGAAGACATCGCCGTCGCCGCCATCGCCATGAAGGTCGGCCATCCGGTGCGCTGGATCGAGGACCGCCGCGAGCATCTGCTCGCCTCGGTTCACGCCCGCGACCATTTCTACGATCTGACCATTTCCGTCGCCAAGGACGGCACGCTGCTCGGCATCGAGGGCGACATCTATATCGACGCCGGCGCCTATTCGCTGTGGCCGACCGGCTCGTTCATGGAAGCGAGCATGGCCTCGCGCAACCTGACCGGCCCCTACCGCATCCAGCATCTCGCGTTGAAAACATTCACCGTCGCCACCAACAAGGCGCCGATGGGCCCCTACCGCGGCGTGGCGCGGCCGGGCGCCTGCTTTGCCATCGAGCGGCTGGTCGACGAGGTCGCGCGCGAGCTTGGCCGCGAGCCGTTCGATCTGCGGCGGCAGAACATCGTCACCGCCGCCGAGCTGCCCTATCGCACCGCCGCCGGCATGCGGCTCGACACCGGCGACTATGTCGCTTCGCTCGACATCGCGCGCGACATGGTCAACCTCCCCGCCATCCGCGCCCGCCAGGCGCTGCGCGAACCCGACGGCCGCGCCATCGGCGTGGGCTTTGCGTTCTACACCGAGCAGAGCGGCCACGGCACGGTCGAGTGGGTCAAGCGCAAGTCGCGCGTGGTGCCGGGCTACGAGTCCGCCAACGCCCGCATGCTGCCGGATGGCTCGGTCATCATCCATGTCGGCACGCAAAATTTTGGTCAGGGCCACGAGACCACGTTCGCGCAGATCGCCGCCCATGAGCTCAGCATCAGCCCGGCGCTGATTTCCATCCGCTACGGTGACACCGCGACCTCGCCGTTTGGCTTCGGCAGCTTTGGCTCGCGCTCCATCGTGTTCGGCGGCGGCGCAGTGGCGCGCGCCTGCCGGATGCTGATCGAAAAGATCCAGAAAATCGGCGCGCATCTGCTGCAGACCGACGTCAGCGAAACCCAGATCAAATCCGGCGCGGTGCATGGCCCCGCCGGCAGCGTCGGCTTTACCGAGATCGCCTATGCCGCCAACGTCCGCCAGGAGCACCTGCCGGCCGGCATGGAGCCGCTGCTCGACATGACCGGCACCTATGAGCCCTCGGAAACCGGCGGCGTGTTCGCCTACGGCACCCACGCCGTCGTCGTCGCCGTCGAGCCCGACACCGGCGTCGTCGAAATCCTCGACTACGCGGTCTCGGAAGACTGCGGCACCATGATCAACCCGATGATCGTCGACGGCCAGGTGCAGGGCGGCATCGCGCAAGGCATCGGCACCGCGCTCTACGAGGAAATCCCCTACGACGAGATCGGCCAGCCGCTCGCCACATCGTTCGGCGAATACATGGTGCCTTGCGCGCCGGAGATTCCGACGGTGCGCGTGGCGCATCTCGTTCATCCGGCCCAGGCCACCGAATACGGCGTCAAAGGTCTCGGCGAAGGCGGCGCCATCGCGCCGCCGGCCGCCATCGCCAACGCGGTGTCCGACGCGTTCCGCAGCATCGGCGCAAGCTTCAACGAGACGCCGCTGACGCCGCGCCGTGTCTCGGAGGCGGTCGACCGCGCCCGCCGCGCCAAAAATTCTGCAACAGCCGGTCCCGCGCCATGAAATCGGCGCCGTTCGAATATGTCCGGCCGAAATCGGTCGCTGAGGCGAGCGTGGCGCTCGGCCGGCGCGGCGCCACCACCGCCGCCATCGCCGGCGGCCAATCGCTGATGCCGATGCTGGGGCTTCGGGTCGCCCTGATCGATCTTCTGGTCGACATCAGCCGGCTCGACGATCTCAAGATCGTGGCGGAAACCCCGGACAGCCTGTGGCTCGGCGCGCTGACCACGCACGCGGCCATCGAAGACGGCAAGGTCCCGGATATTTTCAGCGGCCTGATGCGCCGCGTCGCCGGCCAGATCTCCTACCGGGCGGTGCGCAACCACGGCACCATCGGCGGCAGCGTGGCGCTCGCCGACCCCGCCGCGGACTGGCCGTGCTGCCTGATCGCGCTCGACGCCAGCGTCCGGGTCGGCGGCCGGGGCGGCATGCGCATGGAGCGCGTCGCCGATTTCATCCATGATTCCTACGCGACGACGCTCACCACCGGCGACATCATCATGGGCTTCGATATCCCCGCGCCGAAAGCGCCGTTCCGCTGGGGCTTCGCCAAGGTCGCGCGCAAGAGCGGCGCATTCGCCCATTCGATCGCGATTGCCACCTCGCAAGGCAAGGACGGCCCCATCTCGGTGGTGCTCGGCGCCGCCGGCCCCCGCCCCCGTCCGATGACCGCGACGGCGACACAACTCGCGGTTCTCGGAAGCTCGGAGGAGCAGTTGCGCGCCGCGATCGCCGCCGACCTCGAAGCGCATTTCACCGACCTCGACGCCTATCAAAAACGAATGCACACGGCGAACATCCTGCGCGCCGTGAAGGACATGCGAGCCCAATGACTGCGATCACCGTCGAATTGAATGGCGTGAAGGTCAACGACGAGGTCGAGCCGCGCCAGACGCTGGCCGACTTCCTCCGCGACCGCTGCGGGCTTACCGCGACGCATTTGGGCTGCGAGCATGGCGCCTGCGGCGCCTGCACCGTGGTGGTGGACGGGATTGCCACGCGCTCATGCCTCACCCTGGCCGTCATGTCCGACGGCCGGACGGTGTTCACGCTCGAAGGGCTGCGCGGCGACCCCATGATGACGCTGCTGCGCCGGCATTTCCACGAGAGCCACGCGCTGCAATGCGGCTTCTGCACGCCGGGCATGCTGATGACGGCGCGCGACATCCTGCAGCGGCACGTGCACCCGAACGCCGAGACCGTCCGCCACGAATTGAGCGGACAGATTTGCCGCTGCACCGGCTACGCCAACATCGTCAAAGCCATCGTCGCCGCGGGGCAGGAGTTCGATCCTGGCACGGATAGGACACCTGCAGAGCAAGCAGAGCGTCCAGAATCGTAACGGCTGCTGCGTTCGCTCGGAGCGCTCAAAATCCCTTCGGCAGATCCTTCGCCCATTTCGCGCGCATGCGGTCGTCGAGCGCCTTGCTTGAGCGCGCGATCTTCGGGAACGTCTTCTTGCGGCGGAACGGGACGCAGGCGTCGATGATCACGCGCGAATTCCGCCGGTCATCCTCGGTGTCGTAGCACATCGGGTCGAGCGCCGAGCTCCAGCCGCCGTGGATGATGTCGACCTGATCGCGCGGATCGCAGCGCGTGCACATCGCCCAGATCACGTCGTTGAAGTTGGTCGGATCGATGTCGTCATCGACCACGATGGTCCAGCGGTTGCAGTAGGCGCCGGCGTGACAATGCGCCGCCACCATCGCGGCCTGCTTGGAGTGCCCGCCATAAAGCGTCTTGATCGAGATCACCAGCAGGAAGCGGCTGCCGCCGGCCTCGTGCGCCCACACGCCCTTCACGCCGGGGATGCCGGCGGCTTCGAGCTGGTTCCACACCGCGCCGCAGCGGTAGGCGCCGAAATAATAGGTGTTGTCGTTCGGCGGCACCGCCGGGATCGCGCCCATCAGGATCGGATCGTTGCGGTACATCAACGTCTCGATGCGGATGGCGGGTTCCAGATCGCTGCCGCTGGCGTAATAGCCGGTCCATTCGCCGAGCGGTCCTTCCTTGATCTTGTCGTCAGGACTGAATGAAGCCCTTCGAAGGCGATCTCCGCAGTTCGCCGGCACCGGCAGTCCGGTCTTCGGCATGTTGATGACCTCGACGGACTCGCCAAAGATGCCGCCGGCCGCCTCGAGTTCGTTCTTGCCGTAGGGAATCTCGATACCGCCCAGCATGACCATCGATGGATGCATGCCGGCGATCACCGCCACCGGACACGGCTGACCGCGTTCGTGATACTTCCGCATGATGATCAAGCCGTGCTTGCCGGGTGACATCATCACGCTGGCCAGATTCGGGCTTGTGCGACTGCACCCGATAGGTGCCGTAGTTCACCCAGCCGGTGTCCGGGTCCTTCATCACCACGAGGCAGGCGGTGCCGATGAACGGGCCGCCGTCGTGCTCGTGCCACACCGGCGTCGGGATTTTCTCGATGTTGACATCCTTGCCCGACAACACGTTGTCGAGCAGCGGCCCGCCGTTGACCGCCTTGGTCGGCTGCGACGGCGCGTTCTTGAAATAATTCCGCCACCACTGGGTCAGCTCGATCTCGGAGGTTTCCGGCGGCAGGCCGAGCGCCACGTTGATGCGCGGCACCGAGGTGAGGATGTTGGCGATGACGCGGTGGCCTTTCGGATAGCCCGGAACCTCGTCGAACATCACCGCGGGATTGCCCATCTTGCGCATATAGATGTCGACGAAGCCGCCGATCTCTTCCTTCGGCTCGGCGCCCTTGATGATCTTGAGCTCGCCGGCCGCTTCGATGCCTGCAATCCAATCCCGCAAATCCTTGTTGGCCACGTCACGCTCCTTGAATGTCCGGCGCCACTTCAGGCGTGCCTACTTTGTTAGTCCCACACCGCCACCGCCATTCACAAGCCCCCAAAGCCGCGCGGGTGACAGCGGCAGATCGCGGACCTCGAGGCCGAGCGGCTTCAGCGCAGCCGCCACCGCATTGGCCGTGCAGGCCGCCACCGCCACCATGCCGCCTTCGCCCGCGCCCTTGGCGCCGAGCGGATTGGTCTTGGAGCGGCGCAGTTCCATGGTGATGGCGCGCACGTTGGAGAAGTCGGTGGCCAGCGGCACGAGATAATCGGCGAGCGAGGCGTTGAGCATCTGCGCGTCGGCGTCGTAGAGAATCTGGTCGAGGAACACGCCGCCCAGGCCCTGCACCAGCGCGCCGATCGCCTGGCCATGGACGATATGCGGATTGATCGCGACGCCGACGTCCTCGATCGCGACATAGTCGAGAATATCGACATGGCCGGTGCGCGGATCGACCGCGACATGGCAGGCATGCGCGCCGTAGCTGTAGGTGCGGATCGTGGTGGCGAAGGTGCCTTCCACTTCGAGGCCGGCGAAATCGGAAAAGCTTGCCCGCTTGCCGCCGGCCGTCACCTCGCCATTGGCAATCTCGATTTCCTCGTTCGGAAATCCAAGCCGCTCCCGCGCCGCCGAACGAATGGCCGCCAGCAGATTGTTGCAGCCGTCCATCACCGCGCAGCCGCCGACCACCATCGAGCGGGACGCAAAGGTGCCGAAGCCTTCGCGCACATAAGTCGTCGATCCGTGCAGAATTTTGATGCGTTCGAACGGCAGCTTCAGCGTGTCGGCGGCGACCTGAGCGAGCGTCGTCTCCAGCCCCTGCCCCAGCACCGATGAGCCGACAAAGACGCTGACCGAGCCATCCTTCTCGATGACGAGCCGCGAATTCTCCTTGCCCGAGCCGCCGCTCTCGACGAACGGCACCGCGGCGAGCCCGTGATAGCGGCCATCGATCAAGCGGCCGTTCATCGCCTTGTTCTGGTCCCAGCCGATTTCGCTGAGCGCGCGCTCAAAGGTGACGTGATAGTCGCCGGTGTCGAACTCGGTCTCCGGCTCGTAAGGCACCAGCTTGCCGGTGTGAAACGGCAGCTCTGCCTCCTTGATGAGATTTTTTCGGCGGAAATCCATCGGATCGAGGCCGAGGTCGCCGGCCACGATATCGAGCAACCGCTCGCGGAAGAAATTCGCCTCGAACCGTCCCGGCGCGCGCAAGGTGCCGACCGGCGTCTTGCTGGTGACGAAGGCTTCCACCGTGAGCGCGATATCGCGGATGCGGTACGGCCCCGGCAGGAACTGCGCGGCCTTGGCCGGGACAACTCCGCCATTGGTGCGGATGTAGGCGCCCATGTCGGCGCTGACGTGGCCGCGCATGGCGAGAATGGTGCCGTCGCGCTTGCACGCGATTTCCAGTTCGCAATCGACCTCGCGCGAATGGTTGGTCGCGGTGAGATGCTCGCGGCGGTCCTCGATCCATTTCACCGGCCGGCCGACCAGCCGCGCCGCGAACGGAATGAGAAAATCCTCCGGATAGAACTCGCCCTTGACGCCGAAGCCGCCGCCGACGTCGACCTCGATCATGTCGATGTCGCTCTCGGTGACGCCGAGCATCGGGGCGAGCGTGCGGCGGTTGAAGAACAGAACCTTGGTCGCGCCGAACACGGTGAGCCGCTTTTTCGCCGCATCCCATTCGGAAATCTGCCCGCGGGTCTCCAGCGGCAATCCGGTCAGCCGGTGGCAGCGGAATGTTTCCTTTCGCGTGTATTCCGCCTTGGCGAACGCCGCCTCGGCGTCGCCGAACGACGCCGTGTAGCGCACCGCGCGGTTGCTGAGCCCGTCGAACAACGCGGATTTGTCATGCGCCGCCACATGCCGGTCCGGCAGCGCCGGCAACCGCTCGATATCGACCTCGATCTTTTCGAGCGCATCCTCGGCCAGCGCCTGGGTCTCGGCCACCACCACCGCAATCGGCTCGCCGACGTAGCGCACCTTGTCCTTGGCGATCACCGGCTGCAGATAGTCCTTGAACTCCGGCAGGTTGGCGAGCCGCAGCGGGATCACCGGCACGTCCCCGATCTCCGCAGCCGTCACCACTGCGTGCACGCCCGGCAACGCACGCGCGGCCCGCGCGTCGATCCCCCGGATGCGGCCATGGGCCACCGGGCTCCGCAGCACCACCGCGTGCAGCATGCCCTCGCGCTTGAGATCGTCGACGAAGCTTCCCGCGCCCTTGAGAAACCGGAAATCCTCGGCCCGGTGGACGGACTCCCCGATCAGCGTCCGAACGTTCATCGAGATGCCGCCTTCAAAGCGCGTTCAATCGCTTGAACGGTAGTCCGCACCCTGAGAACATACAAGCCGCGCCACAACGCCGGGGAAGGACTCCATGAAGATCATCGACATGTCTCACGTCATGAACGTGCACACGCCCGGCTGGGTCGGTTACGCCGGCAACAAGATGTACTACGCGCAGAACTTGCAGACCGTCGGCATCGTCGCGCAGCGCATCGACACCGCGATGCATGTCGGCACGCATTTCGACGGCGCCATGCACGCCACCGACAACCGCAGCGGCGACATGGCGCATCTGCCGCTCGACTATCTCTGCAACCGCGGCGTCGTCGTCGACATCTCCAAACACATGAAGGACTGGGCGGTGATCACGCCGGAGATCATCGAGAGCGCCGGCGCCGACATCCGCGAAGGCGACATCCTCATCCTGCACACCGGCTGGCACAAACACTACGAGGGCCGGCCGCAGCAGGACCTCGTCAAATACTTCTGCTACCACCCGGGCCCGAGCCTCGACACCCTGCACTGGATGCTGAAGAAGAAGATCAAATGGTGGGGCATGGACACCGGCTCCTGCGACCACGCCATGAACACCTCGATCCGCACCATGCGGCCGGACCTCACGGAAAAATTCACCAAGCAGCACGGCAAGACGCCGGGTGAGTTCTTCGGCACCTTCGAATACACCCACAAGCGATCCGGGCGCCGGGTCGTGTCCGACGTGTTTCCGTTCCACAACTGGGCGTTCCAGGAAGGCTTGCTGCACGCCGAGAATCTCGGCGGCGACATCGAACTGATGCTCGGCAAGCGCGCCATCATCGGCGCCTTCCCCTGGCGCTACGAAGGCCTCGAAGGCTGCCCGTGCCGCATCGTCGCGTTCCTGGATGCGGGCGAGAATGTCGAAGCCGTCGGCGACGCCGCCAAAGCCATCCTCGGATATTAGGAGAGATCCATGGACCTTCAACTCAACGGCAAGACTGCGCTCGTCACCGGCGGCAGCGAGGGCATCGGCAAGGGCATCACGCTCGCTCTGGCAAAGGAAGGCGTCGATGTCGCGATCTGCGCGCGGCGCAAGGACGTCCTCGAAGCCACCGCCTCCGAGATCGCGCGCGCGACCAATCGCAAGATCGTCGCCATTCCCGCCGATCTGCGAAAGGACGCCGACGCCAAGAACTTCATCGAGCAGGCGCACAAGGCGCTCGGCCGCGTCGACATCATGGTCAACAACGCCGGCTCCGCGGCCGGCGGCGTCATCGAGCACCTGACCGAGGACGATTGGGAGAAGGGCCTGCAGCTCAAGTTCATGGGCTACGTGCGCTGCCTGCGCTACGTCCTGCCGCTCATGGTCAAGCAGGGCGGCGGCCGCGTCGTGAACCTGATCGGCAACGACGGCGTGAAGCCGTCCTACTGGGAAATCTGCCCGGGCGCCGCCAATGCCGCGGGCCAGAACCTGACGATGTCGCTCGCCGGCCAGTACGGCAAGAACAACATCAGCTTCTGCGCGGTCAACCCCGGCCCGGTGCGCACCGAGCGCTGGGCCGGCCTCGTCAAGGCGATGTCGCGCGACATGAAGCTCTCCTACGAGGAGGCCGACCAGCTCGCGCCGTCCTCGATCCCGATGGGCCGCATCGCCGAGGTCGAGGAGGTGGCGAACCTTGTCGTCATGCTGGCCTCACCGCTGATGCACATGGTCAACGGCACCATGATCGAGGTCGACGGCGGCCAGGAGAAGTCGCTGATGGATCGGCTGCGCGACCGCAAGTAAGGTGGCCGCGCCATCATAGGAGTGACGGGTGCCGATCGACGTTCATGCCCATTACGTGCCGCCGCAGCTCATCGCCGCAATCAAAAGCAAAGGCAGCGCCATCGGCGTTCGCCTGGCGCCCGCTGACGGCGGCAAGGAGGCGCTGGCCTTCGACTACGGCTTCAAGGTGCGGCCGTTCTTCCCGCGCCTGATCGAGCCGGTGGCCGAGCGGCACAAATGGATGGACGAACAAAACATCGACCATCAGATCGTCGGCACCTGGCCGGACATTTTCGGCTATGGCCTGCCGCGCGACGCCTGCATCGCCTGGCATCGCATGCTCAACGACACCCTGGCGGAATGGACCGCGGACAACTCGAAAAAATTCTCCTGGATCTCGTCGGTGCCGCTCATCGACGCCGAAGCCGCGGCGCAGGAACTCGAGCGCTCCGCCGGCATTGGCGCAATCGGCGCCATCATCTCCTCCAACATCGAGGACGTGAACCTCGGCGAGCTTTCGCTCGATCCGTTCTGGCGCAAGGCCGAAGCGCTCGGCCTTCCCATCCTCATCCATCCGGTCAATGCCGCGCCCGCGCCGCGCACCGTGAAATTCGCCCTCGCCCAGATCGCGCTCTACACCTACGACACCACGCTCGGCATCGGCTCCCTGCTGATGTCCGGCGTGATGGACCGCTTTCCGAACCTGAAGCTCCTCTGGTCGCACGGCGGCGGCACCTTCCCCTATCTCGCCGGCCGCTTCGACGTCATGCACAAGCGCATGGACAAGGCCGCGCAAAAGAACGTCGCGGCGAAAACGCCGTCGGCCTACGCCACGCAGATGACCTACGACAGCATCGTGCATGCGCCCAAGGCGCTGCGCTTCCTGATCGACATCGCCGGCGTCGGCAACGTGCTGCTCGGCACCGACTATTCGTTTCCGCCAGCCGACATGGAGCCGCTCGCCTTGCTCAAGGCGGCCGGCCTGTCCAAAGCCGACACCGACGCCATCGCCGAGGGCAATCCGCGCCGCTTGTTCGCGCGGCTGAAGTAAGGCGCCGCCCTACCCCGCCGTCAAACTGCTGCAATATGCCGCTGTCACACCAAGCGGCATCAAATGGGGGAAATGTCCTATCGTCCGCCTGGCGTCAGGCTGGCGCGGGTGGTTACGCTAAGCTACCATTCCGGCGCGATCATGGATGGAGACCAAAAAGGCCAATCGGGGCGACAAGAAACTGATGGCCGGTCGACACCGCAATCTGAAGAACATTGTCTGCCGAGGGCAGACAGGTGGGGAGAGAGTTCGGAGAATAAATGTCGATTAAAAGAACCGTCAACGGCGGCTTCAACCCAAACTCAAACAACCTTTCTCGACGTGACATCCTGATCCTGAGCGCCGGCGCGGTCGCGGCAAGCACCTCCGCGTTCACGCCGATGGCGCTGGCCGCCGATGAGGCCACGCACCACGGCCTGTCCGCGTTCGGCGATCTCGCCTACCCGGCCGATTTCAAGCACCTGAAATACGTCAATGCCAACGCCCCGAAGGGCGGCACCTTCAGCCAGCTCGCCGGCGGCGGCACCGCGACGTTCAATTCGTTCAACGGATTCATCCTCAAGGGCGATCCGGCGATCGACATGGAGCAGGCGTTCGCCGCCATGATGTGGCGCGCCGCCGACGAGCCCGACGCGGTCTATGCCTATGCCGCGGACCAGGTCACGGTGTCCGCCGACGGCCGCACCTACAAGTTTCGCCTGCGCGACGGCATCACCTTCCACGACGGCAGCCCGATCAAGGCCGAAGACGTCGCCTTCTCGCTGACGACCCTGAAGACCAAGGGCCATCCCGCCATCGGCAACCTGCTCCGCGACATGGAGGCCGCCGAAACCGAAGGCGACCGCATCGTTGTGGTGCGATTTGCGCCGAACCGGGCGCGCAGCGCGCCGCTCACCGTCGCCAACCTGCCGATCCTGTCCAAGGCCTATTACACGGCGCACCCCTTCGACGAAACCTCGATGGAGCCGCCGCTCGGCTCCGGCCCCTACAAGGTCGGCAAGTTCGAGCAGGGCCGTTACGTGGAATTCGAACGGGTCAAGGACTGGTGGGGCGCCAACCTGCCGATCACCCGCGGTCAGTTCAATTTCGACGTGCTGCGCTATGACTACTACCGCGACCGCGATACCGCGTTCGAAGGCTTCACGTCCAAGAGCTACACGTTCCGCGAGGAGTTCACCTCGCGCGTCTGGGCGACGCGCTACGACTTCCCCGCGATCAAGGATGGCCGCGTCAAGCGCGAGAGCATCCCGGACGAGCGGCCCTCCGGCATGCAGGCCTGGATGATCAACACGCGGCGCCCGAAGTTCCAGGACGTTCGCGTCCGGCAAGCCCTTTCCTACGCGTTCGATTTCGAGTGGGCGAACAAGAACCTGATGTTCGACGCCTATGCGCGGACGCAGTCCTGCTTCCAGAACTCCGACATGATGGCGAAGGGCAAGCCGTCGCGCGAAGAGCTCGCGCTGCTCGAGCCATACAAGGACAAGCTGCCGGCCGAGGTTTTCGGCGAAGCCTGGAATTCGCCGGTCAGCGACGGCTCCGGCCAGGACCGCCGGCAGTTGCGGCGCTCGGCGGAGCTGCTCAACACCGCCGGCTGGACCGTCAAGGACGGCAAGCGCGTCAACGCCAAGGGCGAGCCGCTGGCCTTGGAGTTCCTGGCGTTCGAGCGGGTGTCGGAGCCGCACCATGCGCTCTACATCAAGAACCTGGCCGCGCTCGGCATCGATGCCACGATGCGCGTGGTGGATCCGGTGCAATACCGCTCCCGCATGCAGGAGTTCGACTTCGACATCTCGATGAACCGGATATCGCTGCCGCTCACGCCGGGCGACGCGCTGCGCGCTTACTTCTCCAGCAAGTCGGCCGAAGGCAAAGGCTCTCCCAACTTCTCGCGGCATCGCCAATCCGGTGGTGGATGCGTTGATCGACAAGGCCATCGCGGCCAACGACCGCCAGAGCCTCTACACCGCCTGCCGGGCGCTCGACCGCGTGCTGCGCGGCGAGCACTACTGGGTGGCCGGCTGGTACAAGCCGTCGCACTGGATCTCCTACTGGGACATGTTCGGCCAGCCCGCGCGCCAAGCCGCACTACGCCCGCGGCATCCCGGAGACCTGGTGGATCGATGCCGACAAGGCGGCGAAGCTCGGCGGCTAACCGCCCGCCCACAGCCGCCGCAGCATGGCGCGGCGGCCGATCTCGCCGTGCAAGGTCCATGTCGGCGACGCAATCGGCGCGGCATCCGAGAGAAACACGGTTGTCGCCGGCTCCGACCCGACCGTGATCTTGTCCTCGGCGACGGGGCTGAGTGCGGCCTCGGCGTACACCGCCTCCGAAATGGCAAACGCCTTGCCGCGCTCGGCCGCGGCCTTGCGCAAGTCATTCGCCACATCGATCGCCTCGCCGATCGCCATCAGCGTCGGCGGCTCCGACGCGCCGATTTCGCCGATCGCGGCATGGCCGCCGTGGATGCTGACGGCGATCTTCATCCGGTTGTCGTGTTGGCGCCCGAGCCGGTTGTTGAGGTCGGCGATCACGCCCTCGATCGCGCCGGCCGCCCGCAGCGCCCCCTGCGCGGCGTTGGCGCCGCCTTCGTGGCCGAACAGCGCGCAGATGCTGTCGAACTCCACATAGCTGAGCGTGCCGCCGGAGGCGCGGATCGCGTTGCCGATGCCCTCGACATAGAGCGTCAGCACATACAGCAGGTCCTGCGGCAGATGATCGGTCGCCAGATCGGCGCGGTTGCGGAAGTCGCAGAACAGCACGACGATCTCGCGCTCGCGGCTGCGTTGCGGCGCCGCCGCCCGATAGACCGGCCGCGCCGTTCGCACCAAGGGCACGACCGAAATATCGCCCTGCGGGCGCAACTGGCACGCCAGCCGCACGTCCGGCGGCGCGCCGATGCGCTCCAGCGTGCCCTGCTCGTCGTTGGCCGGCGGCGGACAGAACTCCTCGCCCGCCGTCACCCGCACCCGGCAGGTCGAGCATCGCGCCCGGCCGCCGCACATCGCGGCGTGCGGCAGATGGAAGCTGCGGCTCGCCTCCAGCACCGACCAGCCCCGGGGCACCCGCACGATCCGGCCCGGATAGGACAGCGAGACGAGGCGCTTGCGGCGGCGCTCGATCAGATTGCGGATTTCGCGCGCGATGAAGGCCGCGCCGATGATGGAAAAATACCAATTGAGCAGATTGTCCTTCCATTGCGCGATCGCCAGCCGCTGCGCGGCGTTGTCCGGACTCAAGTATTCCCGCACGGCCGCCGCCGCGTCCGCGTTGGCGACAAGCTCCTTGCCCATGGCGATGAACCCAAGCGCCGCCAGCACCGGCAACAGCAAGGCGATGGAAAACAGCACGAACCGAAATTGCCGATACCACCAGCGCCGGTTGAAAGCGAAATGCAGCCCGAGACAGCCGTGCAGCCATCCCGGCGCCATCAGGCCCAGTTGCCAGCCTTGCGTTGCCCGTCGCAAACAGCAGGCCGACCACCCGCGTGTAGTCCGACGACAGCCCGAACAGTTCATAGGCAAGACGCGTCGAGGCGGCGTGGCCGATCAGCAGGATCGGCATCGTGAAGCCGAGCACGATGCGGAGCAGCTCGAGCGGCGGCAGCCGAAATGTGCGCCGCTCGTAGACCGCAAACAGCGCCATCATGAAATGAGTGGCGAACGCGCCATAGAGCAGAATGGTGCCCGGCAGGCTGTACCAAACCTCGACCGCGTATCTCCATGCCCGCCTCGGCCGCACCAAGCGAGATGAGGCCGAGCGCGTGGTTGAGAAGATGCGCGCCGATGTAGGTGAAAAGAATGAGGCCGGAGGCCATCCGCAGGTTCCGGCGCATAGAGCTGGAGAGCCGCTCCGAGAACAATCGCTCGCTCCTGGCTACGATGCAGCCCTGCGTCGTCACGCGGAAATTCGCATCGATTGTATTGGGCAGACGGAGTACAGCCGCGGATGACGAAAATAGCAAGCTCGGCGGACCTTGCCGTCTGAAATTCTACAACAAAATCATAGCTTTCCGTGCATCTCGCAATCGGACGCAGGCCGCACGCGCATCGGCGGCGCCGGTTTTGAAATGTGGGCATTGATCCCGTAAGCCGATAACATGCGATTCGATTGATTCGTCGCGTAGCAACTTCAACAGGAGACAGCTACATGGCGCACTCGATCATCACGGTCGCCACCATGAAGGGCGGCAGCGGCAAGAGCACGCTGGCAAGCTGCCTTGCGGTCCACTGGCAACTCAAAGGCCGCCGCGCGGCCATCATCGACGCCGATCCGCAAAGCACAATCGTGCGCTTGGCCGCGCGCGAAAAGGCGCTCGGCGGCGTGCCCGTCATCGAGGACGCCACCGACGACGCCTTCAAGACGGCGCAGCGCCTGGTCGGCGAATACGACACCGTCATCATCGACACGCCAGGCTTTCGCTCGCAGGCAACGCTGGCGTGCCTCGGCGTGACCGATTTCGTTCTCGTTCCGGTCAAGCCCTCGCCATTCGACGTCGATCGCATGCTGGATACGCTGAACGTGCTCATCAATGGCGTCAGCGGACGGCGGCCGGTGTTCCGCTGCGTCCTCACCCAGACGACACGCGACTCCGTCATCGCAAAGCACATCCGCTCCGAACTCGCGGAAGCCGGCTTCCCGGTGCTGGACAGCGAGATGACAAACCGCGTCGTCTATGCCGAGGCAGCGCTTTGGGGCGCCACGCCGAGCCTTTTGGACAAAAAGAGCCCGGCGGCTCGCGAGATCGCGGCAATCGCCGACGAGGTCGCAGCATATCTGCGAGAGCACGACTCACGTCAAACGGGCAGCAAGCGCATGAACAAGAAAAAGTTTCCCAAGGCCGTTCTGCGAACGGCGGACCAGATGCGCGAGGCCGGCGCCGCGCCGCGGTCCGAATCACCGGACAATGTCATTGAAATGGTGCCGAAGTCCGAGGCCGCCCCAACCGCGAATATCGCGGCGCAGCCTACGGCTGCATCAACCGACCCCGCGGCGGCGCTGCGGCGAAGGCAGGCGGTCGCAATCGTTGAGCGCTACGCCAACTATTCCGCGATCGGCGGCGCCATTCCGGTGCCGCTCGCCAACGCGGCGGCGATCACGGCTCTGCTGGTGCGGATGGTCAAATCGCTGAGCGAACTCTACGGCGTGCCCTTCGAGCGCAACCGCACCCGCTCCGTCGTCATTGCCCTGATGGGCGGCGCCCTGCCGACGGGCTTTGCGACGATCGCAACGTCCACGATCACTTTGTTCGTGCCGGGCTTGAATGTTCTGGGTCTCGCCGTTTCGTCGGTGACCTCAGGTGCTTATGCCCGCAGCATCGGCCAGTTGTTCATCGAGCATTTCGAGAACGGCGCGACCGTCGATTTTCGCTCGATCATCAAGCGCTGAGCAGCGGGCCTTCGTCTCACCAAAACGCGGACCGCCGATCGAGCGGTCAATTCGGCTTTTTGCCTTCGGCCTGCTTTGCCATCCGCTCGATCAGGCTCTTCGGCCGCATGTCCTTCCAATTCTGATTGATGAACTCAAGACAGGCGGCGCGGGTGTCGGACTTGAGCGCAATGGTCCAGCCGAGCGGCACCTCTTTGAAGGCCGGCCAAAGCGAATGCTGCCCTTCTTCATTGATCAGGACGTGATAGACGCCCTTTTCGTCTTCGAACGGATTGGTCATCGCTTTCTCCTTTGACTCTGGGTCGTCGACGGCTGCTTGCCGAGTTCGCTCGCAAGAACAGCGCCGATCTTCTCTGCCGGGACGGGATCCATCATGTTGTCATGGGCGCAATCGATCGGATGAACCTTGATCTCGCCGGCCACATAAGACCTCCAGACCTCGACCGGCGGCTTGGCCTCGCTGACCATTGCCACGAACAGCGACATGGCGCCACGGAAACGCTGCGGCGCGAATGTCCTCATCAGCCGGGTGTTGTTCTTGAAGGTGTCCATGATGGCTTCGTAGTGATGCTCCTTCAGGGTCGACAGCCCCTCGCGGCGCAGGACATCCAGCAGATTCATGATCGGGTTGATGGCGACTTGCCTCGACAGATTTTCGCTTTCGTCATCGAACACCTGCGCGCTTTCGTGCTGAACCGGATAGCTGTCGAGCAGCGCCAGCAGCGCAACCTCTTCGCCCATGGCTTGAAGCTGTGTGGCAATGGCATGCGCCACAAGGCCGCCAAACGACCAGCCGAGCAGATTGTACGGACCGTTCGGCTGAATCTTCCGGATGATGCTCGAGATAATCCTCGGCCATCTCATCGATCGAGTGCGCACGCCTCGCCCGCTGCGTGAGATTGCGCGCCTGCAGACCGTAGATCGGATGCTCCGCAGGAATATGCCGGATCAGCTTGGAATACGGCCAGCTGAAGCCGCCGGCATCGTGAATGCAGAACAGCGGCAGTTTGCTTCCGACCGGCCTGATCGGCAGCAGAACCTCGAAGTCCGACAAGGCGGGCCGGCCGCGGATCAGACGCTTGGTCAGCGCCTCGACGGTCGGCGCCTCGAACAGGCTGCGGATGCTGATATCGGCATCCATGCTGGCGCGGATCCGGCTGATCAACCGGATCGCCAGCAGCGAATGGCCGCCCAGTTCGAAGAAGTTGTCGTCGATGCCGACCCGCTCGACGCCGAGCACCTCGGCAAACAGTCCGCAGAGGATCTCCTCCTGCGGCGTGCGCGGCGCGCGGCGCGCATGCGTTGGCGCCGCCTCGGGCGCCGGCAGCGCGCGGCGGTCGAGCTTGCCGTTCGGCGTCAGCGGCAACTCGTCGAGAGCCATGATCGCCGAAGGCACCATGTAGTCGGGCAGGCTGGCTCGCGAGGTGCTCGCGCAGCGCCGCCGGCGCAATGCTCTGGCCGACCGGCACCACATAAGCCACCAGCCGCTTGTGTCCCGGCACATCCTCGCGGGCGATCACCGCCGCCTGCGCCACGCTGCCCTGCCGCAGCAGCGCCGCCTCGATCTCGCCCGGCTCGATCCGGAGCCCGCGGAGCTTGAGCTGGTCGTCCGCCCGCCCGAGGAACTCCAGCACGCCGTCCTTGCGCCACCGTGCCAGGTCGCCGGTCCGGTACATCCGGCTCGCCGGCCAGAGCCGTTCGGGTCGGCGACAAACCGCTCCGCCGTCAGGCCCGCGCCGTGCAGATAGCCGCGCGCCAATCCCAGACCCGCGATGTAAAGCTCGCCCGCCACTCCTGCCGGCACAGGCTCAAGCCCGTCGTCCAGCACATAGGCCCGATAATTGGCCATCGGACGGCCGATCGGGATGTTGGCGCCGGCGTCATCGTCGGCGACCGCAAGCGAAATGGCATCGATGGTGGCTTCGGTCGGACCATAAAGATTGGTGATCTGCGCAACGTTGAGATGGCGCGAGACCTTGTTCTTGAATTGCAACGTCAGCGCCTCGCCGCCCAGTGCGAGATGCTGCAACGATGCCGTTTCAGGCGCCTGCTGCAGAATGCTTTCCAGATAGGACGGCACGCAGCTCATGAAGGTGACACGATCTCGCGAGAGCTGGCTGCCAGAATTCCGACGGCGACTCCCGCACGTCGTCGCTGATCACGACCGCCGCGCCGCCTCCGGTGAAAGGCAGCAGCGTCTGTTCGATCGACGCGTCGAACGAAGAGGAAATGAACAGCGCCGATCGGAAGTCGCTGTCCCACCTCGAAGATTCGTTCCAAGCGCCAGCATTTTATTGGCGAGGCTCGCGTGCTCGACGACGACGCCCTTTGGCGTGCCGGTGGAGCCCGAGGTGTAGATGACGTAGGCAGGGTGGCGCGGATCGAGGTCGAGCGGCGGCGCGGTGTCGGGCCGGCGCGCGATCGCGGGCCAGTCGGCATCGAGCCGCACGATGGTGGCGCCGCCGGCAGAGCTGGGCAGCGGCGTGGGCAACCGGTCGAGCAGCGCCGATTGCGTCACCAGCACCGGGCAGCCGGCGTCGGCCAGCATGAAGGCCAAGCGCTCGCGCGGGTAGTTCGGATCGAGCGGCAGGTAGGCGCCGCCGGCCTTGAGGATGCCGAGCAGCCCGATCACCATCTCGGGCGAGCGCTCGACGCACAGCCCCACCATGGTCTCGGGGCCGACGCCGAGACTTTGCAGATGATGCGCCAGCCGGTTGGCGTGGGCGTCGAGCGCGGCGTAGGTGAGCGTGCGGTCCTCGAACACCACCGCAACCGCGTCCGGCGTGCGCACAGCCTGCGCGGCAAACAGCGCCGGCAAGGTCGCGGCCGGAACCGGCTGCGTCGTGTCGTTCCAGGTCCGCAGGATGGTGTCGCGCTCGGCCGCTTCCAGGATCGGCAGGCTGCCGAGCGGCTGGCCGGCGTCCGCAACCGCGGCCTCCAGCAGCCGGATGAGACGGCGGCCCAATGATCTCGACCGTCGCTTCGTCGAACAGGTCGCTTGCGTATTCCAGCACGCCGTCGATGCCGCCCGGCGTGCCGTCAGGCAGCCGCCGCTCGACGAGCCCGACCGACAGATCGAACTTCGCGCTCGCGGTCGCGATCGGCTGCGGCATGACCGCAAGCCCCGGCAGCTCCAGCGTGCCGGCGCCCGCCTCGCCCGCCTCGAACGCCAGCATCACCTGGAACAGCGGATGCCGCGACAGCGACCGCGCCGGGTTGAGCACCTCGACCAGCCGCTCGAACGGCAGCTCCTGGTGGCCATAGGCCGCAAGGTTGCGGCCCCGCACCCGGCCGATCAGCTCGCGGAAGCTCGGCTGCCCCGAGGTGTCGGTGCGCAGCACCAGCGTGTTGACGAAGAACCCGATCAGATCGTCCAGCGCCGCATCGGTGCGGCCCGCGATCGGGCTGCCGATCGCGATGTCGGTGCCGGCGCCAAGCCGGCTCAGCAGTCCGGCCAGACCCGCCTGCAGCACCATGAACAGGCTCGCGCCGGTCTCCCGCGCCAGGCCAGCCAGGCCACGGTGCAGATCGGCCCCGATGCTGAGCGCCACATGGCCGCCGCGGTGGCTCGACACCGCGGGCCGCGGCCGGTCGGCCGGCAGCTCGATCTGATCCGGCAGGTCCTGCAAGCGCCTCGGTCCAGAACGACAGCTGCCGCGCCAGCGCGCTGGTGCCGTCGTTCTCATCGCCCAGCGCCGCCTGCTGCCACAGCGTGTAGTCGGCGTACTGCACCGGCAGCGGCGACAGTCCCGCCGCGACGCCCTCGCGCCGCGCCCGGTACAGCGCCGCCAGGTCCCGCGCCAGCGGACCGAGCGACCAGCCGTCGCCCGCGATGTGGTGCAGCACGATCAGCAGAACGTGCTCGGCCACCATCGTGTCGTCACCGGCACGATGTCATCCGCAATCTCGAACAGATGCGCCCGCAGCGGGATCTCGCGGGACAGATCGAAGCCCCGCCCGGCCGCAGCCGTCAGCGCCGCCGCAAGGCCGGCCTCGTCGACCGAGCCGATCTCAAGCCGCGGCCGCGCCGACTGCGGCGGCAGGATCTCCTGCCGCGGCACCCCGAGCCGGTCCGGGAACAGGGTCCGCAAGCTCTCGTGCCGCTCGACCAGATCGCCGAGCGCTTCCTCCAGCGCCGCGCGGTCGAGCGTGCCCTTCAGCCGCACCGCCAGCGGGATCACATAGGTGCCGCTGATCCCCTCCAGACGCTCCAGGAACCACAGCCGCCGCTGCGCATAGGACAGCGCGATCTCGGCAGGCCGCGGCTGCACCGCCATCAGCGGCGGCCGCGACGCCACCGCCTCCGACGACAGCCGCCCCGCCAGCGCCTCGACGCTCGGCGCCTCGAACAGGCTGCGGATCGCCACCTCGACGTTCAGCGTCGCCCGGATCCGGCTGATCAGCCGCGTCGCCAGCAGCGAGTGCCCGCCGCGCTCGAAGAAGTTGTCGTCGACGCCGACCCGCTCGACGCCCGAGCACCTCGGCAAACAGCGAGCACAGGATCGCCTCCTGCGGCGTCCGCGGCGCACGATGCGAATGCGACGAGCCAAGCTCCGGCTCCGGCAGCGCCCGGCGGTCGAGCTTGCCGTTCGGCGTCAGCGGCAGCCGCTCCAGCACCACCAGCGCCGACGGCACCATGTAGTCCGGCAGCTGCCGCGACAGCGCGGCCCGCAGCGCCGCGGTGTCCAGCACCGCGCCCGCCGCCGCCACCACATAGCCGATCAGCCGCTGGCCGCCCGACTCCATCCGGCCGCGCGATCACGGCGGCCTGCGACACGCCCGGCCTGCGCGGTCAGCACCGCCTCGATCTCGCCCGGCTCGATCCGGAACCCGCGCAGCTTCACCTGCGCGTCGGCGCGGCCCAGGAACTCCAGCACGCCGTCCGCCCGCCACCGCGCCAGGTCCCCGGTCCGGTACATCCGGCGCCGCCGAGCCGTGCGATGAGCCGTTCGGGTCGGCGACAAACCGCTCCGCCGTCAGCGACGCCCGGTTCAGATAGCCCCGCGCCAGACCCAACACCCGCGATGTACAGCTCGCCGACAACACCCGCCGGCACCGGCTCAAGACCGCCGTCCAGCACATAGGCCTGCGTGTTCCAGATCGGACGGCCGATCGGCACCTCGGCCGACCGAGTCGTCGGCGCAGGCCCAGCGCGTCACGATCGATCGAGGCCTCGGTCGGGCCGTACAGGTTCTCCAGCTGAACCTGCGGCAGATATTGGCCGACCCGGTCCCGCAGCTCCGCCGGCAGCGCCTCGCCGCCGGTCAGCATGGCAAGGCCTTTGAGATCCGACAGATGTTCGCCGCCCTCGGCCAGCAGCGTCTGCCACAGCGTCGGCGTCGCCTGCATGACGGTGGCGCCGGTCGCACCGATGCGTCCGCGCCAGCGCCTGCGCGTCCTGCACGGTCTCCCGCGCGCACGATGACGATCGAGGCGCCGCCGAAGCAGCGGCAGGTAAAGCTCCAGCGCCGCAGATGTCGAAGCCGATGGTGGTGACGGCGAGCAGCCGGTCATGCGGTGCAAGCCGCACCTGCTCGGCCATCGAGCCGAGGAAGTTGCTCAAGGAGCCGTGGCTCACGACGACGCCCTTCGGCGTGCCGGTCGAGCCCGAGGTGTAGATGACGTAGGCCGGATGGCGCGGATCGAGGTCGAGCGGCGGCGCGGTGTGCGGGCTGGCGCGCGATCGCCGATGCCGTCGGCATCGAGCCGCACGACCTGACGGTGCGCCGCATCGTCGGCAGCGTACCGGCAGCCGGTCGAGCAGCGCGGATAAAAGCCTGCAGCATCGACGGCACGAAGTGCAGCGTCGTCACGCCTGCGCGGCGGATCGTCTCGACCAGCCGCGCCGGATCGCGGTGCGCACCGGGCGCCGCCATCACCAGCCGGGCGCCGACGATCAGCGGCCAGAAGAACTCCCACACCGAGACGTCGAAGCTGAACGGCGTCTTCTGCAGCACCACGTCGTCGCCCGTCAGCCCATAGGCGTCCTGCATCCAGGCCAGACGGTTGTGCAGTCCCGCGTGCGTGTTCGCCGCGCCCTTGGGCTTACCGGTCGAGCCCGAGGTGTAGATCATGTAGGCCAGATGATCGGCATGCAGATCGTCGAGCGACGGCGCGCTCACTGAAGTAACAGCCGATGAAGATGACGCGAGCGCCACCGCTCATCCAGCTCGAGCAGGATGCGGGTCACGCCGTCCTGCAGCGGCAGCGCCCCGACTGCCGCGCCCTGCAGCAGCACCACCCGCAGGTCCGCATCCGACACCATGTCGGTCAGCCGCCCGGCCGGATACTCCGGATCGAGCGGCACATAGGCGCCGCCGGCCTTGAGCACCGCCAGCAATCCCACCACCAGTTCGAGCGAGCGCTCGGCGCAGACCCCGACCAGCACATCCGGGCCCACGCCCAAGTCCCGCAGCCGATGCGCCAGCCGGTTGGCGTGGGCGTCGAGCGCGGCGTAGCTGAGCGTGCGGTCCTCGAACACCACCGCAACCGCATCCGGCGTGCGCACAGCCTGCGCGGCAAACAGCGCCGGCAAGGTCGCGGACGGCAACCGGCTGCGTCGTGTCGTTCCAGGTCCGCAGGATGGTGTCGCGCTCGGCCGCTCTCCAGGATCGGCAGGCTGCCGAGCGGCTGGCCGGCGTCCGCAACCGCGGCCTCCAGCAGCCGGATGAGACGGCGGCCCAATGTCTCGACCGTCGCCTCGTCGAACAGGTCGCTTGCGTATTCCAGCACGCCGTCGATGCCGCCCGGCGTGCCGTCAGGCAGCCGCCGCTCGACGAGCCCGACCGACAGATCGAACTTCGCGCTCGCGGTCGCGATCGGCTGCGGCATGACCGCAAGCCCCGGCAGCTCCAGCGTGCCGGAGCCCGCCTCGCCCGCCTCGAACGCCAGCATCACCTGGAACAGCGGATGCCGCGACAGCGACCGCGCCGGGTTGAGCACCTCGACCAGCCGCTCGAACGGCAGCTCCTGGTGGCCATAGGCCGCAAGGTTGCGGCCCCGCACCCGGCCGATCAGCTCGCGGAAGCTCGGCTGCCCCGAGGTGTCGGTGCGCAGCACCAGCGTGTTGACGAAGAACCCGATCAGATCGTCCAGCGCCGCATCGGTGCGGCCCGCGATCGGGCTGCCGATCGCGATGTCGGTGCCGGCGCCAAGCCGGCTCAGCAGTCCGGCCAGGCCCGCCTGCAGCACCATGAACAGGCTGGCGCCCGTCTCCCGCGCCAGGCCAGCCAGGCCGCGGTGCAGATCGGCCCCGATGCTGAGCGCCACATGGCCGCCGCGGTGGCTCGACACCGCGGGCCGCGGCCGGTCGGCCGGCAGCTCGATCTGATCCGGCAGGTCCTTAAGCGCCTCGATCCAGAACGACAGCTGCCGCGCCAGCGCGCTTGTGCCGTCGTTCTCATCGCCCAGCGCCGCCTGCTGCCACAGCGTGTAGTCGGCGTATTGCACCGGCAGCGGCGACAATCCCGCCGCGACGCCCTGCGCGCCGCGCCCGGTACAGCGCCGCCAGGTCCCGCGACAGCGGACCGAGCGACCAGCCGTCGCCCGCGATGTGATGCAGCACGATCAGCAGAACGTGCTCGGCATCACCATCGTGTTCGTCACCGGCACGATGTTCATCATTCGCGATCTCGAACAGATGCGCCCGCAGCGGGATCTCGCGGGACAGATCGAAGCCCCGCCCGGCCGCGGCCGTCAGCGCCGCCGCAAGGCCAGCCTCGTCGACCGAGCCGATCTCAAGCCGCGGCCGCGCCGACTGCGGCGGCAGGATCTCCTGCCGCGGCACCCCGAGCCGGTCCGGGAACAGGGTCCTCAAGCTCTCGTGCCGCTCGACCAGATCGCCGAGCGCTTCCTCCAGCGCCGCGCGGTCGAGCGTGCCCTTCAGCCGCACCGCCAGCGGGATCACATAGGTGCCGCTGATCCCCTCCAGACGCTCCAGGAACCACAGCCGCCGCTGCGCATAGGACAGCGCGATCTCGGCAGGCCGCGGCTGCACCGCCATCAGCGGCGCCCGCGACCGCCAGTGCCTCCGACGACAGCCGCGCCGCCAGCGCCTCGACGCTCGGCGCCTCGAACAGGCTGCGGATCGCCACCTCGACGTTCAGCGTCGCCCGGATCCGGCTGATCAGCCGCGTCGCCAGCAGCGAGTGCCCGCCGCGCTCGAAGAAGTTGTCGTCGACGCCGACCCGCTCGACGCCGAGCACCTCGGCAAACAGCGAGCACAGGATCGCCTCCTGCGGCGTCCGCGGCGCACGATGCGAATGCGACGAGCCAAGCTCCGGCTCCGGCAGCGCCCGGCGGTCGAGCTTGCCGTTCGGCGTCAGCGGCAGCCGCTCCAGCACCACCAGCGCCGACGGCACCATGTAGTCCGGCAGCTGCCGCGACAGCGCCGCCCGCAGCGCCGCGGTGTCCAGCACCGCGCCCGCGCGCCGCCACCACATAGCCGATCAGCCGCTGGCCGCCCGACGCCATCCGGCCGCGCGATCACGGCGGCCTGCGACACGCCCGCCTGCGCGGTCAGCGCAGCCTCGATCTCGCCCGGCTCGATCCGGAACCCGCGCAGCTTGACCTGCGCGTCGGCGCGGCCCAGGAACTCCAGCACGCCGTCCGCCCGCCACCGCGCCAGGTCCCCGGTCCGGTACATCCGGGCTGCCGCCAGAGCCGTGCGATGAGCCGTTCGGATCGGCGACAAACCGCTCCGCCGTCAGCGACGCCCGGTTCAGATAGCCCCGCGCCAGACCCAACGCCCGCGATGTACAGCTCACCGACAACACCCGCCGGCACCGGCTCAAGACCGCCGTCCAGAACATAGATCCGATAATTCGCCATCGGATGGCCGATCGGAATGACCGAGCCAACTTCATCACCGACAACGCGATGCGAGACCGCATCGATCGTGGCTTCGGTCGGACCGTAGAGATTGGTGATCCGCGCGACCTTGAGATGCCGCGAAATCTCGTTCCGGAACTCGCCGGTGAAGGCTTCACCGCCCAAGCGCCAGATGATCGAGCGATGCGGTTTCCGGCGCGTCGCGAAGCACCGATTCAAAAAAGGACGGCACACAACTGATGAACGTCACGCCGTCGCGCTTCACCTGCTGCCAGAATTGAACGGGAGATTCCCGAACGGCGTCGCTGATAACAACCGTCGCCCCGCCAGCCCATGCAAAGGCAGCAAGCGCCTGTTCGATCGAGGGATCGAACGCCGACGAAATCAAAAGCGCCGCGCGGAAACGCTCGTTCACCTCGAAGTCTCGCCCGAGCGCAAGCATCTTGTTGGTCAGGCTCGCGTGCTCGACGACAACGGCCTTTGGCGCGCCGGTGGAGCCCGAGGTGTAGATGACATAGGCCGGGTGACGCGGATCGAGGTCGAGCGGCGGCGCGGTTGCGGGCTGCCGCGCAATCGCCGATGCGTCGGCATCGAGCCGAACGATGCGGCGTCGATCGCCGGAAACCGGCAGCCGATCCACCAGCGCCGACTGCGTCACCAGCACCGCACACGCCGGCGTCGGCCAGCATGAACTCCAAACGTTCGCGCGGATAACCGGCATCGAGCGGCAGATAGGCGCCGCCCGCCTTGAGGATGCCGAGCAGGCCGATCACCATCTCGGGCGAGCGCTCGACACACAGCCCCACCACGGTCTCGGGACCCACGCCCAGGCTTTGCAGATGATGCGCCAGCCGGTTGGCGTGGGCGTCGAGCGCCGCGTAGCTCAGCGTGCGGTCCTCGAACATCACCGCCACGGCATCCGGCGTGCGCGCGGCCTGCGCGGCAAACAGCGTCGGGAAACGTCGACGGCTGAGAACGCGCTGCGCCGTGTCGTTCCAGACCCGCAGGATGGTGTCGCGCTCGGCCGGATCCAGAATGGAAAGGTTGCCGATCGGGCGGTCGGCATCGGCGATTGCTTCCAGCAGCCTGCAGAAATCGTCTGCCGATAGGATTCGAGATCGGCCGCGGTGTGGAGCGCCGGGTTGACATCGAAGTCGATCCGAAGCGGTGCGCCATCGGCGCGGTCGTAAACGGAGATGTTCAGGTCTTCGACCGGCCCGAAAGACAGATTGCTGCGCAGTAGCGCGATGGCCGGCAAAGCTGAAATCCGTAGTCGAACGGCATCACGTTGATGCTCACGCCGAACAACGTCCGGCCATCGACCTCGCCGCCGACGTCATGGCGCAGGTCCGCCAGTTGATAGCGCTGGTGCTGTAAACCCGAACGAATTCGCTGCGATGTCTGATCGAGCACATCGGCCACCGTCATGCCGGGCTGCAGCGCGAGCCGCAGCGGCAGCACGTTGGAGGCCATGCCGGGGATGCGCCGCGAAGCCGCGCTTCGCGCCGCCACCGGCACGCCGATCACCGCGTCGTCGGCGCCGGACAGGCGATGCAGGAACACCGCCGTCGCCGCCGTCATGACGCGAGCGAGCGTCGTTCGGCCGCGAGCAGCCAATGTGCGCAGCGCTATCTCGCATGAACTCGGCAGGTAAGCCGTTGCTCGCAGGAAGTTTCCGGGCCTGCTCGACGGGCGGCTGCTGAGCGTAAGGCTGCCGGGCTCCGGCCGCGCGGCCAGAGCCTCGCGCCAATATTGCCGGTCCTCATCGAGTTGACCGGACGCGCGATACGCCGCGTCCTCATTCAGCAGGTCGCTCAGCGAACCAAACGCATCGCCTTGCGATGGCTCACCGGCACAGAGAGCGGTGTAAACCTCGGCGACGCGGCGCGCGACCAGCCACATGCCGAAACCGTCCAGCACAATGTGGTGGTAGCGCGCGTACCAGAAGAACCGCGTGGCCGATGCCTTGAACAGCGCGAAGCCGAACAGCGGCCCAACCATCGGATCGATCGGCCGCGCCAGGTCGGCCTTCATCCATGTTTCGGCCGTGGCGCGCGCGTCGGACTCGCCGCTGACGTCGATGATCGGCAGCGACCAGGCGGTCTGCTCGCCGATGAACTGCGCGCGGCTCGCCGGCTTGCTCGGAAAATTGCAGACGCAGCGAATCGGCTTCGGAAACGACCTGCCGCAGCGCCCGCTCGAACAACGGCAGAACGACCGGCCCCTCGATCTCGATATATTCGCCGATGTTGTAAGCGGCGCTCGTCGGGATCGAGCTTCTGGGCAAACCAGATGCCAAGCTGCGCGCTCGACAACGCGAGCGCTTCGCCGCCTGGCGCGCGCCCCTTGTCGGACTCCAACTCACCGGAATCGGAACTCAGATCAGACACTGACTGAACGATCCTGCTCACACCAACCAAAGGCCGACGCAGCAACCCCGCTCAGGTTTCTGCACCGGGCCGCGACTTGCATGGCCTGCCGACGGACATGCCCATCGAGCCAGCCGTCTCTCGCCTAAGGGATCGCCCCGGCGTCCCCATGAACCGCCGGGTCAGGAGGGTGCTCCAGCACCTTATTACATTACTTGCTCTCCCACCGACCCGGCTAAATACCTCAGCCGGGGCCCCAGCCAAAGCGGTCCTTCGGTTATGCCCACTCCTGCTACCCTTCTGAATATAAAAAGATAATCTCCATTTTCCGCAATAAAATAACATGCCCTGGCGCTGTTCTTCCTCTTTTCTGCAGCAGGTCCTAACGGCAAGCAAAATATGGTAAATTTCTATATGAAGCTTGGCTTTTGACGGCAAGCCGTGAGCAGGCACCGCCCTGTTGCCTCAAGCCACAGGACCCGGCGCCGGAATGAAGGCCAGGGCGATAACGTGCGACGCAACACAATGGCGGAAGCGGACCACCCGCCCGTGTCGGACCACGGCAGTGCCATCCGCAAGGCTCACCTCGACGTCGTGATGGTCCAAGAACGTGCGGTCGAGTGGATAGACGGCCTTGTAGATCGCCTCCTTGATCGAAAACAGCAAGCGCCCGCGAAACGGATCGTCCTCAATTCTGTCGCGCTCCTCCGCCGTGGCGACAATGCTCAA
>CAWKOD010000031.1:0-53925 GCA_963850885.1 uncultured Alphaproteobacteria bacterium
AGTGAGCAAAGTAGAATGAGTTAGGATGTGAACTCAACAAACCAAAGCTTCATGCCCTCGGCTTAAGATCACAGGGCATCGGGAACGCACAAAATGAAACGAACCATCCTCGCCTTGGCTGTGCTCGGCGCTTTCGGAAATTCACAAGCCGCGATGGCGCAAGATGCCTATCCCAACCGGGTGATTAAACTCATCGTGCCGTTCGCGCCGGGTGGCAATACCGACGGGTTGGCAGAGTCACAGCCGCCTACATGCGCAGGTCCTGAAAGTAAATGTGGTGGTTGAGAACCGCGCGGGCGCCGGCGGCATCAACGGCACCGACGTGGTCGCCAAGGCAGCTCCCGATGGATATACGCTTTGCCTCTGCGGCATCGGGCCGATCACGGTCGCGCCCGCGATCGAGAAGCTGCCTTACGATCCGCTGAAGGACCTTGCTCCGATCAGCCTGGTCAACACCAATCCGTTGATCCTGATCGTCAATCCAAATGTCAACGCGAAGAACGGCGCCGAGCTTGCGGCGCTCAGCAAGAGCACGCCCGGAGGACTCAGCTACGGCACCGTGGGCTCCGGGGGCCTGATGCAGTTCGCGGCGGAGATCTTCCGCGTCAAAACCGATTCCAAGTTTACGTCGGTGCCCTACCGCGGCGGGGCGCTCGCCACGAGCGCGGTGGTTTCCGGCGAGGTGCAACTCGCGTTCTCCAACATGTCGGACGCGATGGCGCAAATATCTGCGGGTACCGTGCGGGCGCTTGCCATCACCACCGCCAAGCGCAGCCCGCAGACGCCCGTTATTCCGACGCTGATGGAACTCGGCCTGGTCGACTATCCAGTTGAGTCCTGGAATGCATTGTTCGCGCCGACCGGCACGCCCAAGCCGATCATCGACCGCCTTGCCGAGGTAATGGCGGAAATGGCGAAGGATTCGGCTCATCAAAAGCGGATGATCGATATCGGATCGATCGCCGTCGCGAACTCGCCAAGCGATTTCAGCAAAATGCTGCGTGAGGAAACCGCCCAAATGGGCGAAAGCGCTCAAGGCAATCGGGCTTGCAAAGTAGCTGAGCGGCGCCCCGCGCACGGAGGGGGTGATCGAATAAGGCACGTTGTGGCAGCTTTGCGTGACAATGGGAGAGGACCAAATGACCACTCGCAGAGATTTCATTGGCGGAGTCGCAAGCGCATTTGCCGGCGCGGTGTTCTGCGACTGCGGCCTACTGCATCCGCCGGGCGCCCACGCCCAGCCCGCAGTGAAACGCCGCGAGGTCGTCGTCAGCGGCCGCCGCGTCAAGACCGTCGATGTCCATGCGCACTGCGTGTTCCCCGAAGTCATGGACATGATGGGGCTGAAGTTCCGGCCGCCCCATCTTGTCCTCGGCGCCGATCGCTTCAAAGCCATGGACGAACAAGGCATCGACATGGAGGCGATCAGTATCAACCCGTTCTGGTACGGCGCCGATCGCGACAAGGCGGAAGCCGTCATCAAGCTGCAGAACGAAAAGCTTGCCGCGCTGGTGGCGGCGCATCCCGACCGCTTCGTCGCCTTCGCCACGGTCGCGATGCAGGACCCGGAACTGGCGGTGCGGCAGCTTGACGACGGCATCAAGAAGCTTGGGCTGCGCGGCATGTCGGTCGGCGGCAGCGTCGAAGGCCTGGAACTCGCCGATCCGAAGTTTCATCCGATCTGGGCCAAGGCCGAAGAGCTCGGCTGTCTCATCTTTATCCACCCGACCGGAACGAAAGAGCTGGCATCACGGCTCAAAGGCAACGGCGGCCTCGAAAACACCATCGGCAATCCGCTCGAAACCACGCTCGCGCTGTCTCACCTGATCTACGAAGGCACGCTCGACCGCTTTCCCGGCCTGAAAATCTGCGCAGCGCACGGCGGCGGCTATCTGCCGTTCTACGCGCCGCGCTCGGACGCCATCTGCGTCACCTTTCCGGACCGCTGCGCCAGCGTGCCGCTGAAGAAGAAGCCGACCGAATATCTGAAGCAGCTCTACTACGACTCCATCGTGTTCACGCCGCAGGCGCTGAAAACCCTGATCGCCGAGGTCGGCGTCGATCGGATCATGATGGGCACCGACTATCCGTTCCCCTGGACCAGCACGTCGGTCGATCACATCCTCAACACGCCGGGCCTGAGCGACGCCGACCGCACCGCGATGCTCGGTGACACCGCGGCACGGCTGTTGGGAATCAAATCGAATTAGGCGCGTGCATCAACTCACTCCGCCTTGACGCCGGCTGCCTTCACGATCGGCCACCATTTCTCGAACTCGGCCTTGTGGAACGCTGCGAACGCTGCCGGGGTCCGAGTGTCGGCCGGCGGCAAGTCCATGCCGAGATCGGCGATGCGCTGGCGAACCACCGGATCGGCCATCGCGGCGTTGGCAGCGGCGTTGATCTTAGCGATGACATCGGCCGGAGTGTTTTTGGGAGCCCAGAAGCCGTGCCAGGTGCTGAAATAGAGACCGGGGAAACCGGCCTCGTCCACGGACGGCACCTGCGGTGCCGCCGACCAACGGGTCTTGGTCATGACCGCGAATGCCTTGATGTTGCCGGCGCGGTATTGCGCCAGCGAATTGGCGGCAAGATCGCAATTCAGATCGATCTGCCCCGCCACCAGATCGTTAAGCGCAGGTGCGCCGCCGCGATAAGGAACGTACTGGAGCGTAGTCCCAGTGGCGCTCTGAAACGCCATGCCGCAGAATCGCGCGATGCTGGCTGTGCCGGTCGATGAGGCCGTCCCCTTGTCCGGATTGGCTTTCAGCCAATCGACCAATTCCTTGAGGCTGTTTGCCGGCAATGTTTTTCGCGCCGTCATCCAATAGGGGACATTTGGAAGCAGCGCGACCGGCGTCAAATCGGCGAGCATGTCGAATGGCAACGTATAGACCGCGCCCGAGATCACGTATTGCCCGAGCGTGCCCATGCCGATGGTGTAGCCGTCCGGCGCCGAGCGCACGATTCGCGCGATCGCGATCGTTCCGCCCGCGCCACCGATGTTCTCGATGATGATCGGCTGGTCCAGCGCGCCCTTCATGTGGTCGGCAAGCACGCGCATCAGCGCATCGACGGCGCCGCCCGCCGGCAACGCGACGACGAACGTGACGGGCCGCGACGGATAGGTCTGCGCCGAAGCGCTGCACACACTCGTGACGAGAAATGCGAGCGTGATCGAAAGGAGACTTTTCATGCACCGTGCCATGGTCCTACCCAAGCTTAGGAGCCGCATCGTAGCGGCTCAAATGACCCCTTCGATAGATGCTGAAGCCCGCTTCGCGCTTCACTCGATCACCTCATCAGCCGTGGCGAGGAGCGTCGGCGGCACGGCGAGGCCGAGCACCTTAGCGGTCTTGAGATTAATCAACTTCTCCAACTTGGTAGGCGCTTGCACCGGCAGGTCGGCCGGTTTCTCGCCTTTAAGGATGCGATCAACGTAGCCGGCGCCGCTCCGCTACTGATTGATCTGATCAGGTCGATAGGAGATCAAGCCGCCGGCGGCGGCGAACTCGCGACGTTTCACTGCCTGATGCCTCCCTTGTTTGCTACAGAAAGGATAGCACATCTCGGTACGGCCGGAGATTGTTGCGCTGCGGCACTTCAATCCAGCCTATGTCGCAGATGGGTCATTAGGAGACATCCGGTCATTTCCGCACCACGTCTGCTTTGCCCCCATGAGCAGAACTTCCTGCGCGGTCATGAGTACACGCCCTACACGACGGCGTTGACAACGATCTCCACCAGGGTTTCGCCTTCGAGCGTCACGGCGAGGCACGCGCGCATCGGCGGACTGTTGCGGTCGGCCCATTCGTCCCAGGCGCGATTCATCTCGGGCTTTCGCTTCATGTCGGCGATGTACACAATGGCCGTGAGGATGCGGCTTTTGTCGGTGCCGGCTTCCCGCAGCGTGGCATCGATGTGAGCGAGCGCGCTCTTGGTCTGCAAATACATGTCGGGCTTCTTGTCGGTGACGAACGACACCGCGTGCACGCGGCCTTCGTGAATGACGGCACGGCTGCGCGTCGGGAACGGACCGGGCAGATGCTTGATCATGGGTGCCTCGCCGAGTGAACCAGGAGGGAAATGTCTCAGAAATCGTCGTGTCGTTCAGCAACTCGGTAGCTACTCTTGTCATCAAAATATCGCCCGGATCACTCCGGCTTTATGCCTGCAAACTTAAGCACCTTGGCCCATTTTTCGATTTCCCGCGCGATCATGCTTCCGAACTCGGCGGGCGAGCTTCCGGACGTCGCGTAGCCGAGATCGGCGAGTCGCGTCTTCAATTTCGCATCGGCGAGGCTGGCATTGATCTCTCTGTTGAGCTTGTCGACGACCTCGGCGGGTACATTCTTGGGGACACCGATCCCATACCAGCCGCCCGCCTCGTAGCCCGGGACGAACTCGGCGATGCTCGGGACGTTCGGCAGCACGTCTGCGCGCTCCGCGGTGGTCACGCCCAATGCGCGAAGTCGTCCCGACCTGACATGATCGAGCGATCCCGATACCCCATCGAAGTAGACTTGCACCTGCCCGCTGATGAGATCCGTTACAGCGGGCGCCCCGCCGCGATAGGGCACGTGGGTGAACTTGGTGCCGGTCAACATCATGAACAGCTCGCCGGCGACATGGGTGGTGTTGCCGATGCCTGCGGACGCCATGTTGATGCTGCCAGGGTTGGCCTTGGCAAAGGCGATGAATTCGGGGATCGTCTTGGCCGGGAACGACGGGTTGACCTCCATGATGAGCGGCCCGCGCACGAGGCTGGTGACCGGAGTTATGTCGCGAGCGAAATTGACGCTCGCCTTGTCGTAGAACGCGACGCTGAGCGCGTTCGCCGACGTGGCAAAGAGAAGCGTATAGCCGTCCGGCGGCGCGTTGGCGGCGGCTTCAAGGCCAATGTTACCGCCGGCTCCCGGGCGATTCTCGACAACAACCGGTTGGCCAAGCCGCTCGGAAAGCGTTTGTGCCACCAAGCGGGCGACGGTGTCGTTCGCCCCGCCGGGGGCGACGCCGACGATCAGACGAACAGGCTTTGTCGGGTAATCGAGCGCCAACGCCAATTCCGAGATGGCGCAAGCGACGGCCGCCGCCGTAGCGAGGCGCAGGACAACGCGGGATATGACAGTCATGAGTTCCTCCCAGAACCGTCCCGCTCAGGACACGGCCGCTTTCGATTGTTGCACCATGCCCAGGTATTCTCCAATCGCGGGACGAGACAGCCCGAGGTGATCGCGCAGCGTCGTGCCTGTATAGGCTTTGCGGTAGAGGCCTCGCCGCTGCAGCTCCGGAACGACGAGGTCGACAAATTCGTCGAACGCGCCCGGGAAATAGGCCGGCATCACACAGAAACCGTCCGCTGCGCCTTCCAGGAACCACTTTTCGAACGTATCGGCGACTGTCTGCGCGGAACCGCAAAGGACCCAGTGTCCGCGCGCCGCGGCGGTGAGGTTGTAGAGGTCGCGCAGCGACAGGTTCTCGCGCTTGCCCTTGCCCAGCAGTGCCCGGGCGAAGCCTTGTGATGTGTCGGCGAGCGGAACATCCGGAATCGGCCCGTCGAGAGGGTATTTCGAAATGTCGGCGCCCAACCGCGCCGAAAGCATCGCCAGCCCCTCTGTTGAATCGACGTAGCTTTGCAGCGTGTTGAGCACATCGCGCGCGTGAGCGTCGGTTTTGCCGATGATCGGCATGACGCCCGGCAGGATCGTCACGCTATCGGGATCGCGGCCGAAGCGGCGAACGCGCTCCTTGAGGCCGGAATAGGCGACTTTCGCCTCCTCGAAGTCTTGCACCACCGAGAACACAACATCGGCCGTGCGGGCCGCGAGGTTCTGACCTCGCTCGGAGCCGCCGGCCTGGAGCACCAGCGGTTGACCCTGCGGACAGCGGCCGGTGTTGAGGGGGCCCTTTACAGAAAAGTGTGGACCTTCGTGGTTGAGCGGCTTGACCTGACTTTCGTCAAAGAATTTGCCGGTCTTGAGATCGGCAATGATGGCCTTGTCGCTCCAGCAATCCCACAGGCCGCGCGCCACATTGATGAATTCTTCGGCGATCTCGTAGCGCAGCTCGTGGTTTGGATGCGCGCGGCCGAAGTTGTCGCCGGCAGCGGACGCCGAGGTCGTGACCGCGTTCCAGGCCGCCCGGCCGCCGCTGATGTGATCAAGCGACGCGAAAATGCGCGCAACCGTGTAGGGATCGCTGTAAGTCGTCGACATGGTCGCGGCGAGACCAACATGCGTTGTCGTCATCGCCAGCGCCGAAAGCAGAGTCAGTGGCTCCAGGCGGCAAGCATAGGATGGATGGTTGCGCAGATTGGCGTTCAAGCCGTCGCCCAGAAACAGGAGGTCGAACAGTCCCCGTTCGGCGATGGCGGCCACACGCTGGAGCACCTTGATGTCGAGAAAGGTCTGGTCGGCGCCGGGATAGCGCCAGCCGGCGGTGTGATTGCCAGTTCCGTGCAGAAAGACGCCAAAGTGGATCGACCGTGGCATGACTTCACCTTCCAGGATGGTAGCGGTTCAGGGTGTCGGTGCGGAGGGGGTTAGAAGCCATTAGGGTTGCGTAGCTCTGATGTCATCGCACCTGGTTCAAGCTACATTTGGCCGGGCGTGTAAAGTCCACGCCCTGGCTCAAGGCGGGAGGCTTCACCATGCTCCGCAAACGCACGTTGCTGTTGTCGATTATCTCATCGGCGCTGGCGTTCGCCGCGCCCGGTCCCCTCGCCGCGCAGAGCTATCCGGACAAGCCGATCAAGATCATCGTCACGGTCGCGGCCGGCGGTCCGATGGACACCATCGCGCGCTTCGTCGGCCGGCAGATGCAGGCGCGGCTTGGCCAGCCGGTGGTGGTCGAGAACCGCCCCGGCGCCGGCTCGACCTTGGGCGGCAAGGCGGTCGCCACGTCGGACCCCGACGGCAGCACGCTCATGTGGGGCACGCTGTCGGTCATCGCGATCGCGCCCGCGCTCTACAAGGATCCGGGCTACGATCCCAAGGCCTTTACCATGGTCGGTCTGGTCGCGGAATTCCCGCACGTGGTGGTGATCCCGATGAGCCTGCCGGCCAAAACCATGGCGGAGTTCGTCGCCTATGCCAAAGCCCATCCCGGCGAGATGAACTTCGGCGGCTCGCTCGGCACGCCGCCGCAGCTCATGGGTTCAATGTTCAGCAAGGTCGCCGGCCTCGGCATGACCTACGTGCCCTACAAGGGCGGCGCGCCGTCGCTGGCCGACCTGATGACCGGCCGCCTGCACATGCAGTTCGACGCGCTCACCCTGCTGCAGCCGCTGGTCAAGGACGACAAGCTGCGCGCGCTCGCGGTCACCACGCCGACGCGCTGGCCTGACCTGCCCGAGGTGCCGACCATGCGCGAAGCGGGCTTCGCCGATTTCCCCGGCAACCCGTGGGCCGGCATCATGGCGCCGCCCAACACGCCGGCGCCAATCGTCGGCAAACTCAACGCCACCCTCAACGACATCCTGCGCTCGCCCGAAGCCAAGGAGAGCTTGGCCAAGCTCAACGTGCTGCTGCGGCCGGGCTCGCCCGAGGAGTTCTCGGCCTTCGTCGCCAAGGAGACGCCGGTGTGGACCGAAATGGTTCGGGAATCCGGCGCCACGGCGCAGTAGTCGCCCGGAGCCTATTCGAATCGGTGTCGCCATGGCAGGACATTTCCGGCCATGAGCGCATCAGCTTCGCTGCCAGTCGACACGTTGCGCTCGCTGTTACGTCCGCAGCGGTTGACCGCCGTGGTGGACGTCGGGGCCAATCCGATCGACGGCGACGCCCCCTACAAAACGATGCTCAGCCGGCGGCTTTGCACGGTCACCGGGTTCGAGCCCCAGCCTGATGGGCTGGCGTCCCTCAATGCCCGCAAGAGCGATTTGGAGACCTATCTCCCTTGCGTGATTGGCGACGGCAGTCCCGGCACCCTGCACAATGCTGTCGTCCCGGGCATGACCAGCCTTTTCGAGCCAAATCTGGCGGTCCTCAAATGGTTCAACGGCTTCGCGGAATGGGCCGCCGTGAAGGAGAAACTGCCGGTCACAACTCGTCGGCTCGACGACCTGTCGGAGATCGCCGCACTGGACATGCTGAAGATCGACGTACAGGGCGCCGAGATCTCGGTGTTCAATGGCGGTCGTGAGCGCCTGCAGCGCGCGGTCGCCGTCCACACCGAAGTTTGTTTCCTGTCTCTCTACAAGGGTCAGCCTCTGTTCGGCGAGATCGATCTCGAGCTCCGCAGCCTCGGCCTCATTCCGCACCACATCGATCACGTCAACAGGCGGACCATCCTGCCCGCCTACGACCCCTCCGCCCCGAACAGCGCCCTGAACCAGGTCCTCTTTGCGGACATCGTCTACGTCCGCGATTTCACCAAGGCTGAGGCGATGGACGACGAGCAGCTCAAGCATCTCGCCATCATCGCCTACACTTGCTACGGCTCCTTTGATCTTGCGGCCCACTGTCTGTTCCGCCTCGCCGAGCGCAAGGCCGTGGTGCCGGAAGCGGTGGAGCGGTTCATGAACAGCGTGAGGGTGGGAGCGGGGCCGTCTGATCAAAACTGCCTCAGCCGCAGATCCAGCGTCGGCTATTTCGGCGCGCGGATGGCCGCGGCAGTACACAGCGGCACTTCTTCGCCCGCAGCGGGCCGGCGGGGGCGCCTGCTAGGCCGCCCTTGAGATGTCGAGTTTTGCGAGTACACGCCCTCGCGGCGTGGCTTTGCGTCCGGAATCCGGTCCGCGCCGCGCCCGGAAAGTCTTCCCCGGAGGACTAAGTTCTCAAATTGTGCCAAAAGGTTACGAGTTCCGTCTGTGTTCTCGGAGAACGCTTTGGAAATGCCGATCAAAGGTCAATTTTAGGGCTTCCGTTCCGCATGGTTAATTGCTTAAAAGGGGTGCGGCGTCTTTTTGGGGCGGGGGAAATCGAAGTCATGCGAGTTCGCGCGACTTTGCTGAGTGCCGCATTCATCGCAACAACAATGGCCACCAGCGCTTCCGCCACGATGCGGATCAGCGATGACGTCGGCGGTCGGATCGGCGCCTACGTCGACCAATATTCGGAGGTGCGCAATTCCGGCGAGCGGGTGGTGATCGACGGCGCCTGCCTGTCGGCCTGCACCTTGGTGCTCGGCATCGTGCCGCGGAACCGGATCTGCGTGACGCGGCGCGCGATGCTTGGCTTCCATGCCGCCTGGATGCCGGGCGCCAACGGCAAGCCGGTGCCGAGCGCGGTCGGCACGCAGGCGCTGTGGGATCTCTACCCGCAGAACGTCAAGCGCTGGATCAACTCCCGCGGCGGGCTGTCAGCCAAGATGATGTTCCTGCGCGGCTCCGAGCTGACCTCGATGTACCCCGAGTGCCGCTCGGACGACTGGATCCGCTAGAGCGCGGACTTATCCCAAAGCCGGGCTGGCGGGCCTACAGGTCGATGACCTGCTACGGTGGTTTCCGGTGGAGCGGGCAGAGCAGAGATTGCAGCGCTTGCGCGCCCGAAATGTCAAAATCTCAGCCGTCTGGATTCTGATTTTTTTGAAATGACCTTGGGCCTGCAGCCCGTTGCCCGGGGCATTTGCTTCGGTCATCCTTGCGATCCAATCGATGACATAAGGTAATCCGATGATCAAAATCAGGCGGATCAGCCACGCCACATTCGAAACGCCCGATCTGCAACGACAGATCGACTACTACACGGGGGTGGTCGGCCTTGTCATGCTGGCGAAGGAAAAGGACCGGGTGTTATTCGCCAGCCGGTTGGGCGACCTCAGTGTGATCCTCAATGGTGGCGCCACTCCGAAACTCACCAAGATCGCGTTCCAGGTGGCTCCGCACGACGACCTGTCATCGCTCGCCACAGCGCTGGGCGACGATGGTATCCGAGCCAGTATCGATACGGTCTGTCTTCCCGGCATCGACAGACTTCTGACGTTCGCGGATCCCAAGGGCACAATCGTCGAGATCTTTAATGAAGCCAACGCGGCGGCGTCAGTGAGCCAGCCGGTGGCCGTCGGCCCGATGAAGCTCGGGCATATCGCATTCATGATGCCGGACATTCATCCGTTCGTGAAATTCTACCGGGAGGTGCTCGGCTTTCGCGTCTCGGATTGGCAGGAGGATTTTTTCTGCTTCATGCGCTGCGGCTCAGATCATCACACCATCAACTTTGCGACCGGCAAGAGCACGCGAATGCATCATATGGCATTCGAGCTGAAGGACTGGTCCCATGTGCAGACCGCCTGCGATCACCTCGGCAAGAAACAAGTACCGATCATTTGGGGACCGGGCCGGCACGGCATCAGCCACAACATCTTCATCTATCACCGCGATCCGGACGATCAAATGATCGAGTTCTATACCGAGATGGATCAGATGCTGGACGAGGAGCTTGGCTATTTCGATCCACGCCCCTGGCACCGGGATCGGCCACAACGGCCCAAGGTGTGGGATCGCCAGTCTGCCGCTCTGGTCTGGGGGCCGCCACAAGGTCCCGACCACGCTCGCCAGCGCAACATGGAATAGGCCCGGAGATCAGTGGCAACGAATACCGCAAGACCGTCCGGGAGGATGTCATGGCCACCAAATACGGCGCAGCCTTTGCCGCATTGATTGCGACTTGCCTTGCAGCAGGGCATACGCGCGCTGCGGAATACCCCGAGCGCACCGTCGATCTCGTCATTCCCTATCCGGCCGGCGGCGGCATCGACTTGCTTCTGCGGGCGCTCGGCGAGGGCTTTGCAACGCATTTCAAGCAGACCTTCGTGGTTTCGAACCGGACCGGTGCGGGCGGCGCACTCGGCGTCGCCTATGTCGCCCGCTCGGCTCCAGACGGTCACACGCTATTGTTCGTTCCGGCGCTCGCCTATTCGGTATTGCCGCTCATGCAAGCCAACGTTGGCTATACCAACAAATCCTTCGCGCCGATCTGCCAGACGTTCGAGAATCAGATGGCGGTGATCGTGAAACCGGATTCACCCTTCATGACCGTGCGCGATATCGTTGATGCCGCCCGGGGCAAGACCGATGGCCTCACCTATGCGGCGACCGCCGTTGGCACCATCACGCACCTTGCCGCGGCAGCGCTTGCCGACGCAGCCAAGATCAAGCTGAACCACGTGCCGTTCCGCGGCGACGGCGAGTTGATGGGCCAATTGATCGGCGGACACGTCGATTTCGCGAGTGTAACCCTCGCCTCGGCCGCGGCGGCGGGACCTTCGGTGCGGGTGGTCGGTATATTTTCGGACGCGCGCAACAATTCACTACCCGACGCGCCCACGGTCAAAGAGCAGGGCTATGACGTTGCCCCGACAAGTTTCGGGGGGCTGTTCGCGCCGGCCAGCGTGTCGGCCGACACCATGGCCAGACTCGAAGCCGGTTGCCGATTTGCGGTACAGCAACCTGCGTACACCGACCTTGCCAAGCGCCTGCATCAAGGCTCGCACTACTATGCCGGCGCCGCGGCTTTCGCCAAACGGCTGGACGCGGACGTGATCGACAAGAGGGAGCTTCTGCAGCGGATCGGGCTGGTGAAGTAGAGCCCAATCCACCGGATTTATGAGTGCTAGCCCTAGAGCCGCCGCCCGGCGTAGAGCGCACTGATCAGGCCGATCAGCGCCATCGCCGCCATCAGCAGGTAAGCGAAGCTGCCTGTCGCCGCATAGACGAAGCCTGAGGCGAAGGTCGCCGAGGCGTTGACGATCCCCGACCAGGTGGCGGCGAAGCCTTGCGCGGTCGCGGCGAGTTCCCGCGGCACGGCGCGCGCCAGAAATCCCATCATGCCGAGATGCGCCGCCCCGAACGAGGCCGCGTGCAGGAGCTGCAGCGCCGGCAATAGCGCCACCGGCGTATCGAACGCCATGGCGGTCCAGCGGATGACGGCGCCGAAGCCGCCGATCGCCAACAGCGCCGTCGGCGGCAGCCACTTCGGCAGCCGCGCCGAGAGCGCGAACAGCACGATCTCCGCCAGCACGCCGAGGCCCCACAACAGCCCGATCACCCGGCCGTCGAGGCCTTCGGCGCGCCACTGCACGGCGGAGAAGCCGTAGTAGAAGGCGTGGCTGCCCTGCACCATGCTCGAGGCGAGCACCACCGCCGGAAAGGCCGGATTGCGAAGCAATGTCTTCGGCGACGCCGCGGGCGCTTCCGCCACCGGCCGCGGGCTCTTGTCGAGCGGCGTCAACGCCAGCGCCGCGACCACGACGACCGAAAGCGCCGATACGATCAGCCAGATCAGGTGGCCGGGCGCCATACGCTCCAGCAGGAACCCGGCGCCGACATTGCCGGCGATGAAGGCGACCGAGCCCCACAGGCGCACCGGGCCGTAGTTGCGCTCCCGCGCCCCGAGCCCCGACAGGGCATAAGCGTCGGACAGCGACAGCATCGGCGACAGCGCCGCCATCGCCACCGCAAACGCCAACAGGATGGCGATCGGGCTCGCCACCAGTCCGACCACGGTCATGCCGAGCAGGCCGACCAACGAGCCGATCACCAAGGTCGCCTTTAAGGCCTGGTACCGGTCGGCCTGATGGGTGACGATCGGTGTGACAATGATTCGCACCAGCGCCGGAACCGCGATGATGAGCCCGATGTCGCGGGCATCGAGGCCCCTCGCCTCCAGCCACAACGGAAAAAACGGCAATTGGACACCACCAAAAAAGAAATAGGCGGCGTAGAACAGCCCTAACTTGAGTGCGAATCGATCAGTGGAGAACTGGGGTACCCCGGCCATCGATCGGTTTGCCTCGCTGGTTCGATGGTGCAGATTGGCGCAGCCGTCGCGCAGCTGTTCAGCCGCATTGGTTCAGCCATATTGGTTAGCCATGGCCACCGAGTCCCAACGAAGCGAGATCATGTCAGGCGCACCGTCGTCAAGCGAGTCTGCGTCTCCGATGCCGGCGCAACCCGACGTCAGCGCCGACGCTGCGCTGATCCTGGCGGCGCTCGGCCGGATGGAAGCGGTGGTCCGCGACGAGCGCGCGGCGTTTACCCGCCTGCGCGTGATGCTCGGCGACATGGCGCAGGCCATCGCCCGGGGCAAGACCGTGGCCGACTCCGAGACCGCGACCACGCTGCTGGACGAACTCGAGCACCGCGTCGACGCGATGATCGAGATCGCCGGCCCTGGTCCCGTCGCCGCAGCGGCGGCAACTGCGGACCCGCAACCGCGATCATCCGCCGCGCCGGTTGCGCGCGACGACGCGCCGCTGGCTCACGGCACCAGTGAGGCTCCGCACGTCGGCGCCGCGTTCGATGCCGGCGCGGTGGAGCAAGCGCACGATCAGGTGCCGACCGTCTCCGACGTTGTCTCCCAGCTCGGCTCCGATGACGAAATGCCGCCTGCCGCCGAGATGCTGGTCGACGACACCACCAGCAGCGCTCCCACGGTGGCGATGCTGACCGCGATGGTGGAGGCGCTGCGGGATTCGATTTCGGCCGCCGCGCCGGAGCCCGGGGCCGCGCTTGAAAGCCCCACACCTCTGGCGGCCGAAGTTGTTGCGCAGCCTTTGGGCTTGGCGCCACAGGACTTGGCGCCACAGCCGGAAACGTCCTCGATCGAAATCGCCGAGGTGGCGACGCCAGCCGCAGAGACCGTTCACGCCGCCGAGGCGGCGCACCTCATTGAAGCGCCTCAGGCCGAGGCTCCTCAGGCCGTGGAGGCGACGCACACCGTCGAAGCGGCAGAGGCCGCGGCTATTCCCCCACCGGCCGACGCGGCGCCCGACAATAGTGCGTTCGTCGCGATGTTGAGGGCCAGGCTGGACGCGTTGAACGCCGCCGCCGCAGCGGCCACGCTGGAGCCCGAAGCCCCGGTGGCCGAAGTCGCTGCGCAGCCTTTGGACGTGGCGCCACAGCCGGAAACGTCCTCGATCGAAATCGCCGAGGTGGCGACGCCAGTTGCAGAGATCGTTCACGCCGCCGAGGCGGCGCACCTCATTGACGCGCCGCAGGCCGAGGCTCCTCAGGCCGTGGAGGCGACGCACACCGACGAAGTGGCAGAGGCCGCGGATATTCCGCCACCGGCCGATCCGACGCCGGAGCAAAATCTGTTCGTCGCGATGTTGAACGCCAGGCTGGCAGAGTTGAACGCCTCCGCCGCGGCGTCCGTGCCGGAGCCCGGGGCTCCGCTCGAAGCCCCTCGGCCCGCACCCCAGCCCGAAGGAGTTGCGCAGCCCTTGGATATGGCGCCTCCGGCTTCGGAGGCAATTCATACGGCTGATGTGGCAGATGCCGCACCAATTCCAGACCTGGCCGTCGCTGACCTGCACGAATCGGCTTTGCTGGCGAGCCTGGAGCAGATGGGGGTTCGTCCGTTTCCGCCGCCAGACGAGGGAACGGCCGTCATCTTCGCGCCAAAGCCGGAATTGGAATTCCTGCCGGAGTTTGCCCGCGAGCCCATGGCTCTGTCCGAAACGCCCGAACCGGAACACGTTGCTGTATCTCAGCCCGCAACGGAGCCCGCGGCGATCGAGCAGACCGTACTCGCGCAGACCGCCGCCGAAAGTCAGCACGAACCGCTTCACGCCATCGAACCTGAGCGCGCCCCCACCGAAACCACGATGGCGGAGATCATCGCTGATCTGACCCAGGCAGTCGCGCCAGCACCGGCAGCGCATGCGGTCGAAGTTGCGGCGGCGGACGTCGAACCGGCCATGCCGATTGAGCCAACAGCCGAGCCGGCCCCGGCGCAGTCCGACATGGCCGCCCCGACGACGACGGAATCCGATTTCGATCCGGCCGATTTCCTGTTCGGTCCCGAGCCTGAGCCTGACCCTGCGGCGTTCCTGCTCGATCCTGCGCCGCCGCCAGCCGCGCCGAAGGCCCTCGTGCTGCCGCAGCCGGATTCCGTTGCAACGCCAGCCAAACCGGCGGCCGAAAATCCGGAAGCCCTGCCGCCTGTCGAGCCCGATCCGCCGGCGCAGAAAGGGTCGGCGCCCGCGCCCCGTGATCCACTGCATGCGCTCAAGGCCATGAGCGAAAACGAAAAGCTCGCGCTCTTTAGCTAGGTGCAATTCACTTCGCTCGCAATAATGGCGGATGTTGTCATTGCGAGGAGCGCGCAGCGCGACGAAGCAATCTCCGCACACGGGCGGCCGCGAGCGAAGCGCGATTGCTTCGCTTCGCTCGCAATGACCCCGGCTCATGGTTGCTACGTGCTAAGCCGCGATCAGCCGATGAAACAGTTCGGCGTCGACGTTGCCGCCGGACAGCACCGCCACCACGACCTTGCCCTCGATATCGAGCTTGCCGGCGAGCAGCGCCGCGAGCCCAATGGCGCCGCCGGGCTCCACCACCAGCTTCAGCTCGCGGAACGCAAACGCCACCGCGCGGCCGACCTCGGCGTCGCTCGCGGCGACGCCCTCGCCGACGAGCTTCCTGTTGATCTCCCAGGTGATGACGCCCGGCGTGCTGGTCATCAGCGCATCGCAGATGGTGCCGCTCATGCGCGGATTGGTCTCGCGCTTGCCGCTCATGAACGAGCGCATGGTGTCATCGAAGCCCTCCGGCTCCGCCGAATAGAACTTCGCGCCCGGCACCCGCGCCTTGATGGCGAGCGCGATGCCGGCGATGAGCCCGCCACCCGAGGCGCCGACCACCACCACGTCGGGCTTCAAGCCGAGCCTGTCCAGGTCCTCGCAGATCTCGCGGCCGGCGGTGCCCTGCCCGGCGATGACGAACGGATCGTCGAACGGCGGCACCAGCACGGCGCCGCGCTGTTGCGCGATGCCGCGGGCGATCGCGGCGCGATCCTCGGTGTCGCGGTTGTACAGCACCACTTCGGCACCGAGCGCCGCGGTGCGCTCGCGCTTGGCCTGCGGCGCATCCGACGGCATCACGATCACCGCCGGCATGTTGCAGAGCGCCGCGGCGTGCGCCACGCCCTGGGCGTGATTGCCGGACGAATAGGCCACCACCCCGTTGGCCTTACGGTCCGGCGCGATCGACGAAATCTTGTTGTAGGCGCCGCGGAACTTGAACGAGCCGGTGCGCTGCAGCGTCTCGGCCTTGAGAAACACCCGCGCGCCGAGCAACGCATCGAGCACCGGTGAATTGACGAGCGGCGTGCGAATGGCGACGCCGGCCAGTTTTTTCGCGGCCGCATCGACGTCGGCTGAGGTGGGCGGCGCTAGGGTGTCGGCGATTGTCATCGCGGCAAACTAGGCCGGGGCGCAAGCGGCGGCAAGCGCGTCGCCGTCATCGCCATGCGTTTCATCACATATCGCCCTTGCTCTTGGTTCGATATTTCTCATGGCAGCCGCCGCAGGCTTCCGTCACTGCGCGAGCCTGCGTGCTAAGCGCGGCCAGATCGTTCGCGCTGGTGTTCACGAGCTTCTTGCTCTCGACTTCGAGCGCGGTGGCCTTGCGTTCGAAATCGTTCCAATTCTGCCAGATCCTTCCTCGCGCATCGGTGGGCTTTTGCATGCTTCCCGGTGGAAACAGATGAGCGAGGTGCGGCGCATGCGAAGCAATAGCCTCCGCATCCGCCTTGATCGCGGCCAGATCGCGCTTGCTATCAATCCGCTCGCGGATCACCTTCAAGCGCTTGGCCATGACCTCCATCATATCCATGCGCTCCTTGACGACGCCGGTGGCATGATCGTGGGCCATCGACGGCAAGCACGCTGCCGCGATCGCCAAGGCGCAGAACCCACGTATTGCAATTCTCATCAGATCACCTTCAGGCGCAGGAACACCATTCCGCTGGTTGGATCGCTGCCATAAAGCGGCTTAAGCGCGTCGGGCAGCGCATACTTGCTGACCAATCCACCGATGCCGAACTTCACGTGGTCGGTGCGATAGAAGTCGTAGATGCCGCCGACCGACAGTTTGTTGACCATGAGGATCTGTCCGTCCAGGGCCGCGACATCCTCGTGCAGTTCGGTCTCCGCCACCCGTTCGGCACGTATGAACAGTGTGTAGGTCTTTTTGAAGACCACTGCGCTTTCCAGCATGTAGCCGTCGAGCGTCTGGCCGGGGTGCAGGATTTTTCGGCCCCAGGCCGCGGTGGTGCTCCACAGGTTGTCGTTGCCGAACGGCTGCGTGTAGATCGCCGAAGCGGTGACGCGATCCTCGTCGACAGTTGGCGCCAGCTGCTCGGGCGAGTTGAGCCGTCCCCACGACACCTGCATCGACAGTTCGCGGATCGGATTCCACGACAACCGCGCGCTCAAGCTGTCGAGCTTCGGCGCTTCGATGTCATAGCGATGCTGGTCCGGTTCGCGGCCGCGGAACGCTGAAGCCTCCATTTTCCACTTGTCGACGATGAGCCCCGCCGTCACCACGCCGAAGGTGATGTGGGTGGAGTCGAGCCAGTGGTGGGTGATCGGCGCTTCGGGAATATCAACGCCGCTGGTGCGATGCATGAAGGCCGGCGGGCCGAGCGCCGGCTCGCCGGGAAGGCCGGCGTAGACGAACACGCTCGACGTGGCGTTGAGGTTGCGGCTGTAGGTGCCGGCGAGTTCCATGAACAGGTCGTGCGGATGCTGCCGATCGATCAAGTGCGTCCGACCGTCAGCGGTCTCCCCGCTGGCGAGCAGCAGCGGATAGCCGCTCTTGCCCATGAACGGATCGGGCGACAGCATCGCGCGGAAACCGAGCGTGCCGTCGCCGAGCGGCCGTTGCGCTATCCCCATCACCATGCCGTTGGTGAAGGTTTTGTCGCCGCCGCGCGGCGCCGCCCTGATGGTCATAGATCAGGTTCAAATAGCCGTGCCACATCGTCGACCAGTCGCCGACCTTGCCGTAAATGCCTTCGTGCGGCGTGGTGTCGGGAACCCAGCTCGTGCCTGAGCCCTCTCGCGTCATCGAATAGGGGCCGAGAAAACCCTTGATCCCACCGTGCTCGTCATGGGCACCGCCAGCCGTGCTCACCGATGCGTGGCCTGCTTTGCAGGCGAAGCATGTTGCACGGCACCGTGGGATGCCGGATGCCCGCTGTGCTGGGCGGGCGCCTCCGACTTGGGCGCAGACTTCTTCTGCGCGCCGGCGGCCGGTCGATGGCCGGAATGATCCGGTGGCGCCATCTTGTGCTGCGAATGATCTTCCGGCGGCATCTTGTGCTGGGAGTGATCCGCCGGCGGCGCGCCATGCTGCGAATGGTCGTGCGGTTCGGCGGCTTGCTGCGCCAGCGCCGGCGACAGCAGAAAACTCAACTTCAACGCGAACGCGCCGAATCCACGGCAACGCCGGTGACACCATACCAAGTCACGCATTTGATCCTCTAAATCCCAAATGAGTTCGTGTCCCGCCCGCGCGACGGACGAGCGCTCACAAGCCGCATGGATGCGGCCGGGTCAGACGATGCGCTTGGGTATTCCGGGGTCGACCGCGACGGTGTTGCCGGACCACGCCTCGTGGTCGCGGCAGAACACGTGGGCGGAGATGGTGAAGACCACAGCGGTATCGGCGGCAGGCAATACGGCGTTCGCCACCGTGCACATGGAACAGCACTTCATGCAGCCGTGGTCATCGGCTACCGGCGGGCCCGGATCGGCCATGCCGTGCTGGGCGTGCATCGCGTGATGGTCGTGTTCGCCGTGGCCGGCGGTCTGGACATGATGACCCGCGACGCGGGAACTATGCTCGCTGTTGGCTGCGGCGGCTGCAGCCAGCTGCAGCCCGGTGCATTGCCGCCAGGCGGCCGCGCTGGCGACAAGCGCAAACGCGACGGTCAGGACCAAGAGATGGCGCAAAACATGACGCATGCTGCGATGCTAGCCGGGCGGACCGGGACGCCAGCACACCCTGCCGGAACGCAATTGTGTCATCTGACATAGCCTCCGATACGAGGAATCCATCCACTGTGGCTTTCCGGCACTAGTTGTCCGAAGGAGCAAGTGCTTCCCTTTATGTCCATAAACAGGGGACGGTCTATGAAAAAAGTTGCACTTGCGTTGGTTTTGGTCGTGGCTGGCTTGAGCTTGGGCGGATGCTTTGTTGGTAAGGGCAAGGCCCCGGCTCCGATTGTTACCAAGGGCTAGTCGGCAGGGTTCGTTATCGCTGTACTAAAGAACGGCGGCGACGGTCCGTCGCCGCTGTTCTTTGCGTTGGGGAACGTAGAGCATCCCAACGGGTTGGCTCAAAGATAATGCCGGGAGCAGTCCAGTGGGCCTCGTCTGCGCAGCGCTTTTTGCATTTTTGGTCGGCTCGGTCGCGTTTTACTTGATGCTGGTAATAGGGGTGCTTGCGTACGATCAATTACAGACGGTACGCGACCGGATGCAGAGCCAGTCTGCTCGTGGTAGATCAGAATTCCTGATTGAGTAGTTGTCGGGTAAATCAAAAAACAAGCCCCGTTTCCGGGCTTGTTTTTTGGCGGTTAGTACCTGCGAACGATAGCGCACACGCGCTAGCCGAAGTCGCAAAGAGTGCCGCCGAAAACATTCTAGATCTGCGCCGTTTCCGGGGCGGCGCGCGCAGCGCGACGAAACGATCTCGATCCGGTTACGGCCGAGCTCTTGGACCGCGCGTTCAAATTTTCGTTCCCGCACTTTGGTTCCAAAGGCATGGCGCATGGCTGCATGCCGCTCAGCGACTGCCTCATGTCGGGTACCGAACGTATGCTGCGGGCGACTCAGGGAGAAAGTTCCATGCCCACACGAACCAAACAAAAGACGGCGTCCAAAGCAAAACCAAAGCGGGTTCACATCAGCTTTGAGAAAGAGCCTTGGTACGCCGCAGCGGCCCAGCGGTTCAGTGCCGTCCGTCCCAAGAACCCCTCTCGTTAGAGAATCCCCCTCGTTAGCGGGCAGAATGGGTTTCGCGCTCAACTCACCCTTGCTTCTCCGTTGCGGCGAGATTGCTTCGCTTCGCTCGCAATGACGCGGGTGTTGTCATTGCGAGGAGCGCGCAGCGCGACGAAGCAATCTCCGCCATGCCGGCTTACGCGCATAACTCGCTACACTTCACAGGATTTATCCTGCCTGTTCTTTATTTGTTCCTTCAACGTGGTGTTCCATACGCCGTCCCACCCGCCGAGGGCGTTCTCATGAGGCGCATGCGAACGGGGAGGGATGCGGCGCCTGCGGGTTCGGCCTCGTCAGCCGGGCTCCCGGGGGCCTCGGGAGTCACCGCCCGCCCCAACTACGTGGGGCCGTCCGTAAAGGGCTGGTGGAGCGGATGAAAGCAGGGCGAAAACCCTGCGGGATCAAGGAGAGCTAGCGAACGGCTCCTTCCGTTTCCAGAAGGCGGTCCCGAGGACTAAGGAAAAACGCCGCGGTGAAGCGCCGAAAGGCGCGCCGGCCCGCGTCATGGGCCGGCCGTTCCCTCCGCTGAGGGACGGGCCTTGCCGTAAGGTCGGGCCACCGGGTGCGGCGTTCCGCACCAGCGCTTGTCGGCGCTTCGCCCCCTCGGACTGGGGGGACATTCCCCCAAGGCGGCCGGGCGCACCCTCCCCCGGAACGATGGCGCATGGCTCTATGGAAACAACGATGAGCACCAGGGTCTTCCAGCGGAGAGCATTTTGGCAGAACGAACCCGAGGTCTTCGGGCAGAGAGCGTTTTGGCAGAACGAACCCGAGAGTTCCGCGCAGCACTTTTCCGCGCCGGCCGGTATGATCGCCGCCACCAACCAGGAGTAATTTGAATGGATCTCGGAATCGCCGGCCGCAAGGCCATCGTCTGCGCCTCGAGCCGCGGCCTCGGCCGCGCCTGCGCCACCCGGCTCGCCGAGGCCGGCTGCGAGGTCGTGGTCAACGGCCTCGACGCCAAGCGGCTCGATGCGACGGCGGCCGACATTCGCAAAGCGACCGGCGCCAAGGTGCTCGCCGTCGTCGCCGACGTGTCCACCAAGGAAGGCCAGGATTCGCTGTTTGCCGCCTGCCCCGAGCCGGACATCCTCATTGCCAACAACGCCGGCCCGCCGTTCCGCGATTTCCGCGAGCTCGACCGCGACAAGATGATCGCCGGCGTGGTCGGCAACATGATCGTGCCGGTCGAGCTGCTGCAGCGGGCGATCGATCCGATGATCAAGAAAAAGTTCGGCCGCATCGTCAACATCACCTCCGGCTCGGTGAAGATGCCGCTGGTCGGGCTCGACCTGTCGTCCGGCGCCCGCGCCGGCCTGACCGCATTTCTCGCCGGCATCGCGCGCTCGGTCGCCCAGCACAACGTGACGATCAACTTCATGCTGCCGGGGCCGTTCGACACCGATCGGCTGCGCTCCAACCACGAGATCACCGCCAAGAAGCAAGGCATCACCGTCGAAGAGGCGCTGAAGCACCGCATGGCGACGATCCCGGCGCGGCGGCTCGGCCAGGCCGACGAGTTCGGCGCGACCTGCGCGTTCCTGTGCTCGACCCACGCCGGCTTCATCACCGGGCAGAACATCCTGCTCGACGGCGGCATCTTTCCAGGAGCTTTCTAGAGATGCGCGTTCTGATGCTTGCCGGAAAGTCCGGGGCCAAGCATGATGCGGCACCCATCCACCATCAACAATCACACTAAGGGGGAGAACCCATGAAGCTCGTTCGCTTCGGCACGGCCGGCAAAGAGAAACCCGGGATCATCGACAAGAACGGCAAGATCCGCGACCTGTCCAAGATCGTGAAGGACATCAATGCCGAGGCGCTGTCGCCTTCCGGCCTCGCCAAGATCAAGAAGGCCAACATCGACAAGCTGCCGCTGGTGAAAGGCAACCCGCGGATCGGCCCCTGCGTGACGCGGCCGTCGAACTTCATCGCCATCGGCCTGAACTACGCCGACCACGCCGCCGAAGCCGGCATGAAGCTGCCGCCGGAGCCGATCATCTTCAACAAGGCGCTGTCCTGCATCTGCGGGCCGAACGACAACACCATCACGCCCAAGGGCTCGACCAAGCTCGACTACGAGGTCGAGCTCGGCATCGTGATCGGCTCGCGCGCCAGCTATCTGTCGAAGGACAAGGCGATGAACGCCGTCGCCGGCTATTTCCTGTCCAACGACGTGTCCGAGCGGCTGTTCCAGATCGAGCGCGCCGGCCAGTGGACCAAGGGCAAGGGCTGCGAGACGTTCGGTCCGATCGGCCCCTGGGTCGTCACCAAGGACGAGATCAAGGACCCGCAGAACCTCAACCTCTGGCTCAAGGTCAACGGCGAGTTCCGCCAGAAGGGCAACACCAAGACGATGATCTTCGGCGTCGCCGAAATCGTCTGGTGGTGCTCGCAATACTTCATCATGGAGCCGGGCGACATCATCGTCACCGGCACGCCGTCGGGAGTGGCGCTGGGCATGAAGCCCGAGCCGAAATTCCTCAACGTCGGCGACGTCGTCGAGCTCGGCATCGACGGCCTCGGCACCCAGAAGCAGAAGGTCGTCAGGCCGCGTGCCTAGCGCATGATCCCGAAAAGTGGGAACCGGTTTTCGGATAAGATCATGCGCCGACAAAGCAAAACAAAAAGCCCCGGGCCGTGGCCCGGGGCTTCCGTTGATGCGCTTCGGTTCGGTCGACGCGCTCAGTAGCGAGAGAAGATCGGGCCGGAGAACTTGTAGTTCAGGCCGGCGCGAACGATGTTTTCCTTGAAGCTGACATTGTTCACAGGCGCGACCGGCGCGGAATTGAAGCTGCCGAGATCGACATAGAGATATTCGATCTTCGCGCTCCAGTTGCTCAGGAAAGCGTATTCAAGACCGACGCCGACGGTCCAACCGAGCTGGTTGCTCGACGACGAAGCCGCGAAGCCAACGGGCGGCACGTCGACCTTCGCCGCGACCCTGCCGTAGGCGCCGCCGCCGGTGATGTAAGGCAGCCAGCGGTCGAAGGCATAGCCGACCCGGCCGCGGAACGTGGCAAGCCAGGTGTTCTCGGTGCTGCAGTTCACGCCCGGCGCGCAGGCGACGGTGGCCTTGACGTTCGAGGCGCGCTGGTTAATGAAATCAATCGAAGTATGATAACGGGTGGTAAACGACGTTAACGCCCGTCGAAACTGCCCGGTTTATCTAGCTTTCGCGGGCTTCGAGCACCGACTTGATCGAGATGCGCGACCACGCGCCGGTGCGTTCGCGGAACGCGACGTACAGAATCATGCACCTTGCGGGCGACGGGGCTTCGCCCGCCGAGGTCGCCCAGGACGTCGGTACTGATCCGCGCGCGGCCGTGATGAGGTCTTGCGGGAACGCCCGCAGCTGCACGCGGTGCTGGCCGGTCAGCGCCGCCAGCGCCTCGGTGTTGAGTCGTTCCATCTCGGCTAGCGCGAAGTTGGCCTCCACGGCGCAGGCATGCGCGACGATGGACTTGAGTTCGGAGTCGAGCGCGTTCCAGGCGTTTAACGACACGATGCATTCACCGGTGCCGTTCGGCTTGTTGAAGCCGGGGTAGTAATAGAACGACGCCACGCGATAGAGCCCGAGCGCGATGTCGGTGCCCGGACCGACGAACTCGACGGCATCAATCACGCCGGACTGCAGGCTGGTGAGGATTTCGGCCGGCGGCGTGGTCTGGGGTGTCGCGCCGAGCCGGCGATAGACCTCGCCGCCTAATCCGAGCGAGCGGATTTTGGTGCCGCTGAGATCGGCTTTACCTTTGATTTCATTGCGGAACCAGCCGCCCATGCAGACGCCGGTGTTGCCGCCCATGAAGGGCTTCACCCCGAACGGCGCGTAGAGTTCGTCCCACAGCGCCTGGCCGCCGCCGGCATCGACCCAGGCGACATGCTCGCCAGGGGTGAGCCCGAACGGCACGGTGGTGAAGAAGGCCGCGGCCGGCATCTTGCCCTGCCAATAGAACGAGGCGGTGTGGCCCATCTCGGCCACGTTTCCGCCAACGGCATCCAGCACTTCGAAGGCCGGCACGACCTCGCCGGCGGCGTGGACCGCAATGTCTAGGCGCCCGCCCGACATTGATTTTATCCGTTCGGCGACGCGTTCGGCGGACATGCCGGGGCCGGGCAACCGCTTCGGCCACGAGGTCACCATGCGCCAGCGCTTGTTCTGCGCGAGCGCCAGCGACGGAGCGGCCACCGCGCCGAGAACACCGGTTGCCCCGCTCTGGACAAGCCTTCTTCGCGTCACTTGTGTCATTGCTCGCTCCTGAATTGGCGTTGCAGCGTCGTCCTCACCAGTAACGATAGAAATGATGGACCGGGCCGTGGCTCGAACCCGGGTCCGACCCGATCGACAGGCGGTCGGCGGCGGCGATCGCCGTGGTGACGTAGCTCTTGGCCACGCGCGCGGCCTCGATGAGGCTCATACCCTTCGCCAATCCCGCAGCGATCGCCGAAGACAGCGTGCAGCCGGTGCCGTGGGTGTTGCGGGTGGCAAAGCGCGGCGCAACGAGGCGCTCGATGCCGTTCGCATCGACCAGGAGATCGACGCTTTCGGCGCCGCTGCCGTGGCCGCCCTTGATCAACACCGACCTGGCGCCGAACGCGAGCAGGCGCTGGGCCTGATCGCGCATGGCGGCTTCATCCGCCGCAATCGACGTGTCGAGCAGGGCCGCGGCTTCGGGCAAGGTTGGGCGTCAGCACCAGCGCCTTGGGGATCAGCAGACGGCGAAGTTGCTCGACCGCATCGGGCTTGAGCAGCCGGTCGCCGGAGGTCGCGACCATCACCGGATCGAGCACCACGTTCGTCGCCTTGTGCCGGTCGAGGCCGGCCGCGACCGCCGCGATCGCGGGCGCTTGCGAGAGCATGCCGATCTTCACCGCATTCACTTTGAGATCGGAAAACACCGCGTCGATCTGCGCCGCAATGAAATCCGGCGGCACATCGTGGATGCCGGTGACGCCCTTGGTGTTCTGCGCGGTCAATGCGGTGATGACCGAGGCGCCGTAGACGCCAAGCGCCGAAAATGTCTTGAGGTCGGCCTGGATGCCCGCGCCGCCGCCGGAGTCCGAACCCGCGATGGTGACGGCGATCGCGGTCATTTGTGGACCCGCTTGGCGAGCGCTGCATCGACCACGCGCAAGATGTCGTCAGCCGCGGTGCTCGGATTCGGCGCAAGCGACAGCGCCGAGATCACCGACACGCCGTCGGCGCCGGCCTCGATCACCGGCGCGGCGTTGCCGGCATTGATGCCGGCGATGCCGCAGGTCGGAAATCCGGGCTTCCGCCGATGCAGCGCCTCGATGACCTTCGCCATGCCGGCGATGCCGATCGGCGAATTCTTGGTGACCTTCGAGGTCGTGCCGTACACGCCGCCGATGCCGGCGTAGTCGATCAGGCTGAGGTCGGTCGCGTCCGCGCGGAACGGGCTGTTGATGGTCAGTCCGATGATCGCGTCGGGACCGAGCAGGCGGCGCGCATCCTCCGGCGCCATGTCGTCCCAGCCGATGTGGACACCGTCGCATCCGATGGCGAGCGCCACGTCAACGCGGTCGTTGATGACAAGCGGCACGCGGCCGAGCGCCGCCTTGATGGCGCGAGCCCGCTCCACCATGACGCGCGTGTCGCTAAGCTTGTCGCGGAGCTGCACCAAGGTCACGCCACCGGCCGCCAGCATCCGGCAGAGACTGACGAGGTCATGGCCGCCGGCCACCTCCGGATCAACAATGGCGTAGCAACGGAGATCGACACGCATCAGCTCACCTTTGCTCTTGCGATCAGCGTGTCGCGGTCGAGCGCGTACATCGCATCGAGGATTTCCATGGCGAAGCTGCCGGGGCCGCGCGCGCGCGCGGCGGCCAGTTCGCCGGCGACGCCGATGATGATCAGCGCTGCCGCGGTCGCCTTCCAGGCGTCCGGCTCGACCGCGAGCGTGGCGCCGACCAGCGCGGACGCCGCGCAGCCCATCGCGGTGACGCGCGCCATCAGCGGATGGCCGTTGGCGATGGTGGCGAGGCGCCCGGCGTCGCGAACGAGATCGCGCTCGCCGGTCAGGCCGACCACGGTCCGCCGCGCCTTGGCAAAACGCGCCAGCGCCGCGTCGTCGATCTTGCCGCCGGACAGCGCGCCGAACTCAGCGCGGTTCAATCGCAGCGCCCGCGGCTTTTTCGCGACGAGAGTTTTCGCAAACGCCGCGCGCGGCGGCGAGCGGTCGATGAACACCGGATCGAGCACCCAGGGAATGCCGGCCTTATTGGCAACCCCGATGGCCGCCAGCGACGCCTTCTGCCGCTCCGGATCGAAGGTGCCGAGATTGATCAGCAATGCGTCGGCCCGCGCGGCGAAGGCTTTGACCTCCTTCAGCGCGATCGTCATCGACGGCACCGCGCCGGCCGCCAGCAGCATGTTGGCGGTGAAGGCCTGCGCCACCGCGTTGGTGATGCAATGCACCCGCGGCCGGCGCTCGCGCAGGCGCTCCAGAATATCGGCCGTGATGACGGGCAAATCGGTCGTTGTGTTGCGTTCGCTTTGCGGCGCTCGCATCTCTCCCTCCGCCGGCATGACCCGGATCAGGTTCTATGGGTTGGCTTTCGCCTCTCAGCCCGACCGCGGCCAGGCACCCCATGAGATTGCTGGCCCAATTGGTAGCGCGCGGCCCGATGCCGTTCAAGGGCTTGAAAGGCCCGCCGGCGGCGCCTTCGGGCGATCCGGCTGGCCTGACGTTGCGGACGCGGGCGGACTATTTCTCACCCGACAGAAGTTTCACCACGCGCGCCTTCTGTTCCGGCGTGACGTCGCCGACCACCGCGACCACGTTTTTATGGGTGGCGGCCGGATCGAGATATTCGATGATCCGCTCCATCTTCTCGCCTTCGGCGATGAGCTGCGGGTTGTGCAACGTCTCTTTCACGGCCGCTTGCAAGATAGGCGAGCCGGGCCGGCGGAATTCCGGGCGGCGCCATCAGCAGGCGGCCGAGCCCTTCGAGATTGGCGAGGTAGTCCATCGCCCAGATTCGGTCGGCATCGATCTTCGCCACCTCGAAAATAGTCGGCCGGTCCCGAAAGAACTGCGACTTGGTGCGCGAGATCGTCGCCAGCGCCCAGTTCTGCTTGCTCTTGACGAAATGGTTGGCGGACGATTCCGGCACATAGACCGCGTCCATCTCGCCACGCGTGACCGCAAGGCCGGCGTCGGCGCTGCTCTTGTATCCCTGCACGATATGACAATCGAGCTTGAGTGCCTCGCAGGTGAAGGCGGCGCCGATGCCGAGCCCCGACGTTCCGCCCGCGGAGGCCCATCGCCATTTCATCTTGGCGTCGATCGCCTGCTGGACCTCGCGGATGGGAGAATCCGGCCCCACCAACCAGAGGCCGGGCGGCGCGCCCACGGTCGACAGGTAGGTGAACTTGGCAAGGTCGAAGCGTGCGGCCTGATCTGCCGTCAGTTGCGCGACGGCAGCCATGGTGCCTTGCACGAGCGAAATCTGCAGGCCGTCGGGCGGCGCGATGTAAAGCTTGTTCAGCGCAACAAGGCCGCCGGCGCCGGGCACGTTATCGACGATGACCGTCGCCCCCAGCGTCTTGGCAAGATAGGGCGCGATCAGCCGCGAGAAGACATCGTAGCCGCCGCCCACGCCCGAGCCCACGATCATCCGCACGGTCTTGCCGGCGTAGAAGGCTTTCTCTGCGTCCTGTGCCCGCCCCGGCGATACCGATACGGTCCAACAGACCGCCAGCGACAACAGGACAACCCGACGCATTGTGAACATTGCTTTCATCGCCCCACCCTTCACCTTTCTTATCACAGCGCGTCTGAATCCAGCCGCTCAATTCAGCTTGTCGTCCACCGGCGCGACCTTGGCCGCCTTGGCGATGTCGCCTTCGAGATAGGCGGACAGCCCCTCGGGCGTCGTCGGCGTCGGCTCCATGCCGACGGTGCGGATGCGGCGCGCGACCTCCGGGTCCTTGAGCGCCGCGGTCACCGCCGCGCTCAGCTTGGCGACGATGTCAGGAGGCGTCGCCTTGGGCGCCACGATGCCGAACCATCCGGTCAGCTCGAAATCCTTCAGGCCGAGCTCCTGGAACGTCGGCACGTCGGGAAACACGGAGAAGCGCTGCTTCGACGAGACCGCAATCGCCTTGAGCTTGCCGTCGGCGATGGCGCCCATCGACGGCGGCGGATCGGCGATGGCGAGCTGGACGTGGCCGGCGATCGCGTCGGTCACCGCCGGCGCGGTGCCGCGATAAGGCACCAGGTTGATTTTCACATCGGCCATGGTGACGAACATCATCGCGGCGAGCTGCATTGCCGTGCCGTTGCCGCCGTGGCCGATCGACATGCGGTTGGGCTCGGCCTTGGCGAGCTTGACCACATCGGCCAGCGTGCTGGCGTTGAGCGACGGCGTCGCCACCAGGATGAAGGGGGATTCGGCGGCCCGGCTGATCGGGGCCAGGTCCTTGGCGGGATCGTACATCCGCTTGGTCCGCTCGCCGATGTTCACGCCGAGCGCACCCGCGCCGGCAATCCCGATGGTGTAGCCGTCGGGCGGCGCCTTCGCGACCGCGTCGACGCCCAAGGTGCCGCCGGCGCCGGCCCGGTTCTCGACCACCACCGGCTGGCCCAGAATTTTCTCCAGCGCCGGCTGCATCGCGCGCGCCACCGCGTCGGTGCTGCCGCCGGCCGGGAACGGAACGAAAAAGCGAATGGGCCGGTCCGGGTAGGACTGCGCGGAAGATGGCGCCGCCGGCCCGATGGCAGCGATCGCAACGGCCGCGGCGATGGCTATCGAACGTCGCGACACTGGGTTCGGCATGCGGGTTTCCTGCGACGGGCGCGATGCCGGATCATAGGGAAGCCAATGGCGATAAGGTAGCCTTGCCAGAAGCAGTCGATTTTGCTGGATTGGGCGCGGAGGTCCCATGGTCCCGTTCTTCGTCCAGATCAAATGCCAGCTCGGCAAGTCCTACGAGGTGGCCAACCGCCTCGCCGACGCCGAGGTCGCCTCCGAAATCTATTCGACCGCGGGCGAATTCGATCTGCTGGTGAAGGTCTATGTCGATGCCGGCGTCGACATCGGTCATTTCGTCAACGAAAAGATTCAGGTGATCCCGGGCATCCAGGACACGCGGACGATCATCACCTTCAAGGCGTTTTGACCTAAGAAATGTTGGCGGGGCCTTCGGCCTCGCGGACGCGGCGCAGCCCCAACTGCCGCTCGCGCCAGATCACGAAAATGCCGGACGCGGCGACAATGGCGCCGCCGACGAAGACGTAAATGGTCGGCACCTCGCCGAATAGGGCGTAGCCGAACACGAAGGCCCAGATCATCGTGGTGTAATCGAGCGGCGCGACCAGCGAAGCCGGCGCGTAGCGATAGCTCGACGTCAGCACGATATGGGCAAGCCCGCCGATCAGACCCGCCGCGATCAGCACCGCAAGCTGCATTCCGCTGGGCCAGATCCAGCCGAACGGCAAGGTGGCGAGCCCTGCGATTGCGCAGAACAGCGAGAAGAAGAACACGATCGACGACGTGGTCTCGGTGTCGGTGAGCCGCCGGGTCTGGATCACCGAGCCGGCGTTGGTGAAGGCCGCGGTCAACCCGCACGCCACGCCGACGGTGGCTGCGACCGTGGCCGAGCCGCCGGCCGCGTATTGCGCGAGGTTGAGATAGGGCCACAGCATGACGATGATGCCGGCAAAGCCCACGGCGACCGCGGACCAGCGATAGATGCGGACCCGCTCGCCGAGAAACCACGCGGCGAACGCCACGGTGATCAGCGGCGCCGCGAACGAGATCGCGGTGGCGTCGACCAGCGGCAGCCGCGCCAGCGCCGCGAAGTTGAGGAACATGCCGGCCATGCTGATGGCACCGCGGAGCAGATGGCCGAGCGGACGCTCGGTGCGGATGACGTCGGCGAGTTCTCGCCGCCAGGCGTCGATCAGCAGCACCGGCACGATGGCGAAGGCCGCGCGGAAGAACACCATCTGGCCGAGCGGCACCGACTGTTCGCCGAGATAGCGCACGCAGGCGGACAAGAAGCGCGAACAGGAGCGCCGAGAGCGCCTTGAGCAGAAAGGCTTTGACCACGTTCATCGTGTCGCCCAAAAACACGATGCCCCGCTTTCGCGGGGCATCGCAATCACCCAAGCTATTTCGGTTCCGGTGGCTTCGGCCCCTCGACCGGCGGCAGCGATTTGATGTAAGTCGCGATCGCGGCGCGGTCCTCAGCGCTGAGCTTTGCCGGTGTTGGCGACGACTTTACCCATCTCGCCGCCGACAGTGTCGCCGTCCGGCGTCTCGCCGGTCTCCAGCAGCTTGACGACCTGCTCGTGCGACATGCTCAAGCCCTTCTGCGTGATGTTCGGCACGAAGCCATCGCCATCCGGCGCCGGTCCGCCGGCGAAGCGCTGGCTTGCGATGATGCCGCCGAGGATATTGCGCGGCGAATGACATTCGGCGCAGTGGCCCGGCCCGTTGACCAGATAGGCGCCGCGATTCCAGGCGGCGTCCTTGGTGGGATCGCCTTCGAACGGCTTGCCGTCGAGGAACAGGAATTTCCAGCCGCCGAGCGTGCGGCGGATGTTGAACGGAAACGGCACGTCGTGCGGCTTCGACTTGTCCTGCACCGCCGGCAGCGTCTTCAGATACGCGAACAGGTCGCGCAGGTCGCCGGTGCCGATCCGCTGATAGGAGGTGTACGGGAACGCCGGAAAGTAGTGGCGGCCGTCCGGCGAAGTGCCCTTGACCATCGCGGTGACGAAATCCGCCTCGGTCCATTTGCCGATGCCCTCGTTCGGATCGGGCGAGATGTTCGGCGTGTAGAAGGTGCCGAACGGCGATTTCAGCCCGAAGCCGCCGCCGAGCTTGGTCTTGTCGTCCTGGCCGGGCGTGGCGTGGCAGGAGGCGCAGCCGCCGATCAGGAACATGGTCTTGCCGTTGTCGAGATTGGGCGTGTGCGGGGCGAGCGCGCTCGCCGGCACGGTCGCCGGAATGGTCACGACCCAGAACACGCCGAAGCCGACCACGGCGGCGATCAACGCCAGAACGACCAGCCTGCGCAGCATCACGGACTCCTTTGGCAGCTATCCTACGTAACGCGCCGCGCCCCGAAAAGCGTCAGGGCGGCGCGTCCATGGGACTCGCCGCCCTGCAACTTTATTCCCGCTGTCAGAACCGCCGGATATGGTCCGGGATTACGTTGTCGGCTTCTTGCGATAGGTGTTGTGGCAGCCGCCGCAGTCCTTGCCGACCTCGGCCATCGCCGCCTTGAAGCTGTCGAGGTCCTTCACGCCTGGCGTCCTGCGCCTTGGCGTCGGCGCTGAGCTTGGCGAGCTTGGCTTCGAAGTCCGCCTTGTTCTCCCAGATCGCCGGCAGCGATGCGGTGTCGCCGCCAGACTTGGAATTGTCGGGCCACAGGTTCTTTCCCTTGTCGTGCACGGCCGCGAAGTTGGCCAGCACCGCCTTGGCCTTGGCCAGGTCGAACGGCTGCTTGCCTTCGATCATCTCGCGGGCGATGCCGCTCTGCCTGCCGTTCTCTTTCATCAGCGCCTTGCGGGCGGCGATCGGGTCGCTCTGGGCGACCACGGCAGTCACGCCGAGCGCGACAACCGCGACGGCAAGCACGATACGTTTCATCATGAAGTCCCCTCTTCTTGGATAGCGCCCCGGCTTGCTCGTGAGCATCGCCCCCGGGGCAATGGGGGCAGAGTGGTGTGGAACACCACACGATCGTTGTTATTCCAACCTAGCGGCCTGCTGACGGCGCGTGTTCACGACTTCGTGAACGCCGCGCCGAATCCGATAACATATTGAAGTTTCTGGCAAAACTCTTACTCAGCCGGATGGACGGCGGGGTCCGGGCGATGCCGCCGCAGGCGCTCCGCGGACCAGCGGCTGACCACATAGAACACCGGAGTGAAGATCAGGCCGAAGATCGTCACCCCGATCATGCCCGAGAACACCGTGGTGCCGAGCGTCTGCCGAAGCTCGGCGCCGGCGCCGACCGCCCACACCATCGGCGACACGCCGAAGATGAAGGCGAGCGACGTCATCAGGATCGGGCGAAGCCGCAGCCGCGCCGCCTCGACCGCGGCGGCGATCCGATCGCGGCCCTGGTCCTCGAGCTGCTTGGCGAACTCGACGATCAGGATGGCGTTCTTGGCGGCCAGGCCGATGAGCACGATGAAGCCGACCTGCGTCAGGATGTTGTTGTCCTGGCCGCGCAGCACGACGCCGACAATGGACGCGATCAGGCACATCGGCACGATCAGGATCACGGCAATGGGCAGCGTCAGACTTTCGAACTGCGCCGCGAGCACCAGGAACACGAACACCACCGCCAGCACGAAGGCGAAGATCGCGGTGTTGCCGGCGCGCAGTTGCTGGTAGGCGAGCGTGGTCCATTCGTAGCCGAAGCCTTCGGGCAGCGTTTCGACCGCGAGCTTTTCCATGATCGCCATCGCCTGCCCCTGGCTGTAACCGGGCGCCGCGGCGCCATCGAGCTCGGCGGAAGGATAGAGATTGTAGCGCGGCCAGCGGTACGGCCCGGAGGTGTCGCGCACCGTCGTGAACGAGCCGAGCGGCACGGTGTCGCCGCTGGAGTTGCGAACACGGATGGCCAGCACATCCTTGGTGGTCATGCGCGATTCGGCATTGGCCTGCGCGGTGACGCGGAAGGTGCGGCCGAACAGGTTGAAGTCGTTGACGTAGGACGAGCCGAGATAGATCTGCAGCGCCGAGAACACGTCGGAAACGTTGATGCCGAGGAGCTGCGCCTTCTGGCGGTCGATGTCGAGATAGAGCTGCGGCGTCGAATTCTCGAACAGCGAGAACACCTGAACGAGCCCCGGCGTCTGAGCCGCCTTCCCCATCATGGCATACGCCGCGTCGAGCAATGCCTGCGGACCGCGCCCGGCGCGATCCTCGATGATCATGCGGAAGCCGCCGGCGTTGCCGATGCCCATCACCGGCGGCGGCGCCACCACGAACACCAACGCGTCCTGGATCGGCCGCGAGCTTGCCGAACAGCGCCCGCTGGATGCCCAGCGCAGACTGGTTGGGATCCTTGGCCCGCTTTTCGAACGAATCCAGCACCAGGAAGGCCGCGCCGGCATTCGGCGCGTTGGTGAAGGTTGCGCCGGAGAAGCCGACGATGTTCATCGCGCCGATCACGCCTGGAATCTTCAGCGCGGTGTCGACGATGCGCCGCTGCACCGCGTCGGTACGCGACAGCGCCGCGCCGGGCGGCAATTGGGCCACCACGATCAGATAGCCGCGGTCGAGCGCCGGGATGAAGCCGATCGGTGTCTTGCGAAACTCGTTGAGACCGAACGCGATGATGCCGGCGTAGACCACGAGCATGATCACGACATAGCGGACCACCCGCGAGGCGAGCCAGCCGTAGCCCCGGGCGAGCTTGTCGAAGCCCACATTGAAATAGCCGAAGAAGCCACGCAGCGGCCGTTGCCACCAGCCGATCTTCTCATGCTCGTTGATGCGGCCGCAGCAGCAGCGCGCAGAGCGCGGGCGACAGCGTCAGCGAGACGGTGAGCGAAATAACCGTGGCGCCGGCGATGGTCAGGGCGAACTGCTTGTAGAACTGGCCGGAGATGCCGGTGATGAACGCGGACGGCACAAACACCGCGCACAGCACAAGCGCGATCGCAACCAGCGCGCCGCCGACCTCGTCCATGCTTCGCCGCGCCGCATCGCGCGGACTTAATCCATTGGCGATGTTGCGCTCGACGTTCTCGACCACGACGATGGCGTCGTCCACGACGATGCCGACGGCGAGAACGAGGCCGAACAGCGACAGATTGTTCAGCGAAAAGCCGAACGCCGCCATCAGGAAGAAGGTGCCGATCAGCGAGACCGGGATGGCGACCAGCGGAATGATGGCGGCGCGCCAAGTTTGCAGGAACAACACCACGACCAGAATGACCAGCAGGATCGCCTCGAGGATCGTCTCCATGACGGCATCGACCGACTGCTGGATGAACTGGGTCGGGTCGTAGACGATGTCGTACTTGAGTCCCTGCGGAAACCGCTTGGACGCATTCTCCATGGTCTTGCGGATATCTTGTGCGGTGGCGAGCGCGTTTGAGCCGGGGGTTTGGAATATCGCGATGGCGACCGCCGGATCGAGATTCAGATAGGAATTCGACGAATAGTCCAGGCCGGACAGCTCGGCGCGCCCGATGTCCTTGAGCCGCACCACCGCATTTGCGGTCTGCTTGATGACGATATTGGCGAACTGATCGGGATCGGCCAGCCGACCGAGCGTCTGCACCGAGATCTGGAATGCGCCGGGCTTGTCGACCGGCGGCTGATTGAGGATGCCCGAGGCGACCTGGATGTTCTGGGCCTGCAGCGCCGCGATGACGTCGTTCGCGGTCATGCCGAGCGATTGCAGCCGGTCGGGATCGAGCCAGACCCGCATCGAATAGTCGCGACTGCCGAACACGATGATCGAGCCGACGCCCTGAACGCGCGTGAGCGCATCCTTGACCTCCAGAGCGGCGTAATTGGAGATGAACAGTTCGTCGCGCGAATTGTCCGGCGACAGCATGTGCACGACCATCATCAGGTCGGACGAGGCCTTGGCCACCGTCACGCCGATGTTGCGGACGTCCGCCGGCAGGCGCGGCAGCGCGGTCGCGACGCGGTTCTGCACCTGCACCTGGGCGATATCGAGATTGGTGCCGAGATCGAACGTCACGCCGATCGAGAAGCGCCCGTCGCCGTTGGAGTTCGACGACACGTAGAGCATGTTCTCGACGCCGTTGATCTGCTCTTCGATCGGCGCCACCACGGTCGAGGCGACCACCTCGGCGCTCGCGCCGGGATATTGGCCCGACACGTTGATGACCGGCGGCGCGATTTCCGGATATTGCGCGACCGGCAGGCGCGTGAAGGCGACCGCGCCGAGGATCACGATCACGATCGAGACGACGGCCGCAAAGATCGGCCGGTCGATGAAGAAATGCGAAATCCGCATGTCGGGCGCGTCCTCTGCGGCTAGTTCTTGGCCTGCGGACCGGCCGGCCCGGCCGGCGCCACGCCCTGCTCCTGCGGCGTGACCTTCTGGCCCGGCCGCACGCGCATCAGGCCGTTGACGATGACGCGGTCGCCGGCCGTGATCCCGTCCTTGATGATGCGAAGGTTGTCATCGCTCAACGGTCCGAGCGTGACGTATTTCTGCACCGCGGTGTTGTCGTCACCGACCACGAGGACGAACTTGCGAATCTGCTCCGTGCCGATCGCGGCATCCGGCAGCAGCAATCGCATTGTAGGTCGGCGAGCCCGGCACGCGGATGCGACCGAACATGCCGGGGGTCAGCACCCCATTTGGGATTGGAGAACGACGCGCGGCCGCGGATGGTGCCCGAGGACTTGTCGATCGCGTTGTCGACGAAATCCATGTAGCCGCGGTGCTCGAAATTCTTTTCGTCGAGCAGCTTCAGCCCGACGACCACGCCGCCTTCGCGCCCCGTCACTTCCTTGCCGCTGCTCGAGAATCGCTCGTAGCGCAGATACGACGCCTCATCCATGGTGAATTCGAAGCGGATCGGGTCGAGCGACACGATGTTGGCAAGCATCGTCGTGGTGCCCGCAGCCCCGCCGGTGACGAGGTTGCCGGGCGACACGCGGCGATCGCCGATACGGCCGGCGACCGGCGCGCGGAGCTCGGTGAATTCGAGATCGAGCTCGGCCTGGCGGACCGCGGCCTCGTTGGCGGCAACCGAAGCCGCCGCGCTGCGCTGCGCCTGGGTGCGCTGGTCGAAGGTCTGCTCGGTGATGGTGCGGTCGCGGACGAGCTGCTTGGCGCGCTCAAGATCGGCCTCGGCGAAAGCGAGATTGGCCTTGGCCTGGGCCAAGGTGCCGCGCGTCTGCGCCACCGTGTTCTGGAACGGCCGCTTGTCGATGGTGAACAGAAGATCGCCCTGCTTGACCATCTGGCCGTCGCGGAAATGGATCTGGTCGAGATAGCCCGAAACGCGGGCGCGGATCTCAACCGAATCCACCGCGACGAAGCGACCGACGTATTCGTCCTGGTCGGTGATGCCACGCTCGATCGGCTTCGCCACCGTCACGGTCGGGCGGCGGCGGCCCACCGCCCGGCGGCTGGCTCTGTCCGCAGCCGGCCAGGGCCGGCGCGAGCAGGATAAGGGCGGCGGCGAGCCGCGAATAAGGGAGCGTGAATCATTGAGACCTGTGCTGCCAGCAAATTGCTGATGGTGCAATGCGGCAAGATAGAGGTACACCCCAATAAAGGCAAAAGGGTCACCCTTGTGAGCCTCCAGAATGCGCCGAATGTCACCAAAATTAATCAATCACATCAATTCGGATGAGCGTCGCGCGGATACTAGCTATGATCCGTCGGATCGCAGGCAATGCAACCGTCGCTGACGGGTCGGCACGCTCGCGAGTCAGGGTATCGCCTACAAGGCGCGCGGAACCGGCAGCGGCGTCACCAGCATGCCCTTGTAGCCCTTGGCGCGCAGCTTGGGGGCGAGCTCGTCGGCGATGTGCCAGGAGAAGATGATGGCGCACTCCGGCTGATCCACGAACATCCGGCTCTCCTCCACCACCGGAATGAGCGTGCCGGGCATGCACTTGCCGATTTTCAGCGAGCCTTCGATCTCGCAGACATAGTCGATGATGGCTTCGTCGAGGCCGACGTAGTTGAACAGGGTCGAGGCGCGCGACGGAGCGCTGATGCCGACGATGCGGCCGCCCTTCTCCTTCACGTCGCGAATGAGCGCGTGCAGACGCAGCTTCGACAGCATCACCTCGTCGCGGAATTTTTTGAGCCGCTGCCGCATGGCGTCGCCGCGCGGCTCGGCGTCGAGCATCTGTTTCACGCTCGGCTGAACCGGGCGCGTGCCCTTGCGCGCCGCATAGACCCGGATCGAGCCGCCGTGGCTCGGGATCGGCCGGGCGTGAAACACTTCGAGGCCGTGCATCTCGAGCAGATGCTTGAGGCTGCCGACCGAGTAGTAGCGCAGGTGCTCGTGATAGATCGTGTCGTATTGCAGCGTTTCGAGCAGCTTGATGAGATAGTGCGATTCCGAGATGAACACGCCGTCGGGCGCCAGCATCTCGATGATGCCTTCGACGATGGCGTGAACATCCTCGATGTGGGCGAAGCAGTTGGCGCGGTGATGACCTTGGCGGCGCCGTGCTTGGCCTTCACCTCGCGCGCGACGGCCTTGCCGAAATAGCGCTGCAGGGTCGGGATGCCGCGGTCGTTGGCGATCTTCGACACGTCGGTCGGCTCGATGCCGAGAATGCGGTGGCCGCCCTTCTGGAAATTGGCAATCAGCGTGCCGTCGTTCGAGCCGATATCGACGATGAGATCGTCCTTGCCGAGGCCGAGCATCTTGGATGACTCGGCATAGAGCTCGGCGAAGTTGTCGCGCAGCAGCTTGGTCATGCCGCTGGTGTAGGGATATTCCGGCGGGAAGATGATGACCGGGTCGACCGCGAGGCCGAGCTGCACCAGCTCGCAGTTGCCGCAATAGAGCAGCGTGGTCGGAAACCACGGCAGTTGCCGCGGCACCTCGCCGACCGGCAACCATCTGGTTCACCGGCGGCATGTAGCCGAGCGACAGCACGGTCTCGAGCTTCTCGTGCCCGCACACCTGGCAGGCTTCGACCGGAACGCTTCCGCCGCTGCCGGCGGCGCGGGCGACTTTTGCTGGGAACACGCGGATGTCTCCTTCGCTGACCCGGTGATGCAATGGATCAGGCTTTTGGCGCAAGGCTTTCGTTGGCCCAGTACCAGTCCACGGTCGGCGGCAGGCCCTGTGCCAGCGTCACCTGCGGGCGAATAGCCCAGTTTGGCGAGCTTGCCGATGTCGGGGCAGCGCCGCTCGGTGCCGCCGGCGGGCGTCGGGCGGCTGACGAACTCGATCTCGCGGCCGGCATGGGCCGCGATCCGCCGGGCCACATCGCCGATGGTGACCTCCTCGGTGGTGCCGACGTGATAGATGCCGAGATGCTCGCCCTTGTCGCGCATCACCATCACGCCGCGCACCAGATCGTCGACGTGGCAGAAGCTGCGGGTCTGGCGGCCGTCGCCGTGCATTTCGAACGGCACTTGCCGGTCTTGTGCTGTGCCACGGCACGCTTGAGCCGCAGCGCGAATTGCGGAATGACGTGCTCGAAGCCCATGTCCGGGCCGTAGACATTGTGCGGGCGAAAGATCAGCACGCGGTCGAAAAATTTCCGGCCGTAGTTGATCGCCATCAACTCGCTGATGATCTTGCCGCCGCCATAGGAATAGCGCGGATTGGTCGGGTCGGGCACGATCAGCGGCGCGCTCTCGTCGGTCGGCACCTGCGGCGGCGTCTGATAGACCTCCGAGCTCGACGCCAGCACGAGGCGGCGCACGTTCGCGGCACGGCAGGCATCGATCACGTTGACCATGCCCTTGACGCCGACGTCGAGCACGAGCTCCGGCGCGCTGTAGAAGAACTCGGTGCCGTTGACGAAGGCGAGATGGTGGACCTCGTCGACGCCGCGCACCGCGGCATGGACGGTCGCGGCATCGCGGATGTCGCCCGCGATGAACTCGATATCTTTTTGGACGTCCGCCAACCGCCGCGGCGCGCCGCGCGAGTTGTCGTCCAGCACGCGCACGGCGTTGCCGTCCTTGAGCAACGCCTTCACCAGCGCCGAGCCGATGAAGCCGCTGCCGCCGGTAACCAGGATTCGAGCCATAGCAGCGCCAGATGTTCGCCAGTATAAGAATGCCGGGACCTGCAATAGCCTCTTGTCGAGCACGATGTCCAATACCGAAATGCCACCGCCGATCGCATGGTTCGGGCCCCATTTGACGGGGCGGGAGCTGGAGCGGCTGCGCGACGTGTTGGACCGCCAATACGTCAACGACGGCCCTCTCGCCCGCGAGTTCGAGCGCCGGGTCGCGGCGCTGGTCGGCACCCGCCACGCCGTCGCCGTGACCAGCGGCACCGCCGCGATCACGCTCGCGCTGATGGCGGCCGGCATCGGTCCGGGCGATGAGGTGCTGGTGCCGGACCTGACGTTTGCCGCCACCGCCAACGCGGTGCGGCTCGCCGGCGCCGACGTCAAACTGGTGGACGTCGAGCCGGTCCGCTTCGGCATCGATCCGGACGGCGTCGAGGCCGCGATCGGGCCGCGCACGCGGGCGCTGGTCACCGTCGACGTCAATGGCCGCGGCGCGGACTATGGACGGCTGGAGCCGATCTGCCGCGCCAAGGGTCTGGTGCTGATCTGCGACGCCGCCGAGGGACTGGGTTCGCGTCACGCCGGACGCAAGATCGGCTCGTTCGGGCTCGCAAGCTGCTTCTCGTTCTCGGCCAACAAGACGATCACCGCCGGACAGGGCGGCATCGTCACCACCGACAGCGATGCGCTGCACGACCGTCTCCGCGAGCTCAAGGACCAGGGCCGGCGGCACGGCGGCACCGGCGGCGACGATCTGCATCCGGTGATCGGCTTCAATTTCAAGTTCACCGATCTGCAGGCCGCCGTGGCGCTGCCGCAGCTCGACGAGATCGAGCAGCGCCTTGCGGCCGCGCAGCGACGCGACAACTTCTATGCCGAGCGTCTCGCCAATCAGCCGGGATTGAAGCTGCCGCCATTCGAGGAGCCCGGCGAGGTCCGGCAATGGACCGACGTGCTGATCGACAATCGCGCCGCGGTCAGCACAGCGCTCGACGAGGCCAAGATCGGCAACCGCGCCTTCTGGTTTCCGCTGCACCGGCAGGAGCCTTATGCCGCCGACGCCAGGCTCTTTCCCAACAGCACCGACATCTCGCGCCGCGGGCTGTGGCTCGCCTCGCGGTTCGATCTCACCGAAGCCGACTTCGATCGCATCTGCTCGGTGATCGTCGCAGCCTTGAGGCGTTGAACGACGCCGGCATTCTGACCGACAATCAATCGCTCTTGGTGCGCGCCGGAGGACAAGTGACACGACGAGATCGAAATCGAGGCCTATTGGGAAAGCGGCAACACGGTCTCGCTTCTCGATTCGAATTTGCGGACGCTCGAGGAGTCGACCGTTCTGCGCTACCTGCACAGGCACGATGGAATTCGCGGATCTCGGCTGTGGCGGCGGCCAATCGACGGTGCGCTATGCGGCGGCGGTCAAGTCGTGACTCGCGCTGGAAGCAATCCGGCCAACTGCGCGCCAACGGCCAACGCCTGCTCGACCAAGCCAAGCTGACGAACGTCGAGCTTGTCGCGTGGATCCGTCTCCGACCTGAGCGAATATGTCAGGGTCGCTTCGACGGAATCGTCCTGACGCAGCGTGTGGTCATCGACTTCCTGAGTTGGGAAGAGCAGAAAGCCGTCATCGAGCACGTGCGCGCGACGCTCACCGAGCACCGGCGACGTGGACTCTAGTCGATGATCGAGAACACCTATGAAGGCATGGAGAATCTCAACGCCGTCCGCCGTCAGGTCGGCCTCGATAACATCCCGGTGCATCTGGCACAACTATTTCCTGCACTATCCGCTGCTGACTGGATATTCCTCAAGGACAAGTTCGTCATCGAAAGGTCGCATACCTTCGATCTGTACTACCTGCAGACGCGCGTGTTCGAGAACACTGCTCGGCAAGTTCGAGGGCTACGGCGCCAACGCCAAGTTCGACGAAATCTTCAAGATCGCGGACCCCGCGGCGCGCGCTGTTGAGGCGATAGGCGAGCGGAGTGTCGATCAGAGCGTCACCGGCTGGCAACTTGCTTACGGGCCCGACGTCCATGAAGTCTTTCGATACGGTCGGAAAATCGGTTCAATTTCCGTGCATGAATGACAGCGATTGTCCTGACGGTGCTGTTGCCGGTGCGCAACGAGACCATGAATCTGCGCGTCATGCTGCGCATCCTGCGCTCGGTGCTGACGATGCCGCACGAAATCGTGGTCATCTTCGATTCCGAGGCGGACACCAGCATCGCCGTGGTCGAAGAGGTGCGCGCCACCTATCCGCAGGTGCGCCCGCTGCTCAACAAGATCGGGCGCGGCGTGGCGGGGGCGATCACCTCCGGCGTGCAGACCGCAAGCGGCGAACGCATCCTGATCTTCGCCGCCGACGAAGTCGGCCCGGTGCTCGCCATCGAGGACATGATGACGCTGATGGACGACGGCGCGGAATTCGTCAGCGTGACGCGCTATGCGCACGGCGGCCGCCGGCTCGGCGGCTCGATCATCGGCCAGATCCTGTCGCGGACCGCGAACGGATTGCTCGGCGCGATCTCCGGCATGGGGCTGAGCGACGCCACCACCGGCATCAAGCTGTTCCGGCGGGACGATTTCAGCCGCCTGACGCAAGGCACCAGCTCGGTCGGCTGGTCGATCGCTTTCGAGATGGCGATCAACGCGCAGCTCCTGGGCCTCAAGCTCGGCGAGGTGCCGACGATCTCGGTCGATCGGCTGTTCGGCGGCAAGTCGTCGTTTCAACTGGTGCCGTGGGTGATCGGCTACTTCGGCTATTTCGCCACGGCGCTGCGCAAGCTGCCGCGCGCCGGAAGGCCCAGCGTGGCGGTCCGAATTCCGCCGGGGATGTGATCGTTGCCCGGCGGCATGGCGGGTGCTAGGACGCCGGACATGGCCGCCGATTCAAGCGATGCGCCGCAACGCTTCCAGCTTGCTCTCAAGTTGGTGGTGTTGGCGCTGATGATCGCGGTGATCGGATTGCCGATCAATCATCTCTTCTCTTATGCGCTGCTGGTGATTGCAGTGATCGTGCTCGCTGTCGCGCGCGTGACGGCGCGGCGACGGTCTTGGGCGATTGCCATTGTCATCGTCGTGGCCGCGCTGATCGGCAAAGCCGCCGTCGATGTCCCGCAGATCGAGGAAGGCCACAACGTGTTCCTGCCCGGCGGCGCCGACAATGCGCTCGTTGGCGGTCTGCCGCCGGACGTCTATCGCGCGATGGCCGCCGAATTCGACCGCGCCTATCCCGCCGCAGGCCGGTGCGACGCCAAGACCATTGGCTGCTGGCAGGCCAGCGAACGTCCGAAGCGCGTCTACGCATTTTCCTTCGACGGAATTTACGACAAGCCGGCCTATTCGCGCCGCGTCAGCGGCATCGATTTTTCCGACGCCGAATGGCAGCGGCTCGGCTTCGTCAACGAGGTGGCTTACAACTGGTATGGCGAAACGAGCGACGTCAAACGCGGCCAACGCCGGCGCGGATTGCAGGCCCTGCTGCATCCCTGGCACATCACGATGCCGCATTTCGTGATGTTCAGCTTCCCTGCGGCGTTCGTCGGCAGTCAATTGTGCTGGCAGGGCACCGTCCTGTGGGAGGGAGTCGGCGGCAGCTTCACAGCCCTGCCCCAGGCCGAATTCGCATGCCGGACGCTGGCGCCCAGCGATGTCGGCAAACGCATTTTCGGTGTGGCCGTTGCGCCGGACGCGCGGCTGGCGATGACCTTGCGGCCGACGACCGCCGTCCGGCTCCTGCAGCTCTACCGGCCCGCGCTCGCGCTGCTCGTCGTCATCGCGCTTTTGTTTCTGCTGTTGCGGTGGAATCCGCGCCGCCTGGTGTTTCCTCTGACATTGGCCGGTCTATCGCTTGTCGCGATCGCTGGCCAGCGATGCGACCCTGCTCGGCGGCGTTCGTCCGTTCGATGCCGGCAACGATGGGCTGGTGTACGACGGCTGGGCCAGGATGATGGTGCAGCAGCTTCTGGCCGGCGACGTCGTGGGAGCCCTGATGGGCGGCGAGACCGTGTTCTATTTCACGCCGGGCTCGCGCTATCTGCGCGCGGTCGAGCACCTGATTTTCGGCGAGACGAGCTTCGGCTACCGTCTCGCTGCTGCTGCTGCTGCCGTTTCTGGTGTTCGCCTTGTTCCGGCGATATTTCGCGGCGCGGACCGCGCTCGCCATGGCTTTGATCTTCGTCGCGATCCCGATCGGCGCGCTGTTCGGCTCGACATTCTTCATCTACGTCAAGCACGCGGCGCACGGCTTCGGCGACTCGGCCGCGGCAATTCTGTTCCTTGCCGGCGTGATCGGAATTGTCGGCATCTCGTCCCGGGGGCCCAGCGCGCGGTTCGCGCCGGCGTTCGGCGCCGCATTGCTGTTCGCCGTGGCCGTGTTCGTGCGTCCGAACCTCGCCATCGGCGCGGCGGTCCTGCTCGGCGGCGCCGGCCTCGCGGCGCTGTGGCAGCAGCAACATCAGCGGCTCGCCGGACTGTGTCTCGGCTTTCTGCCGGTGTTCGGCATGGCGCTGCACAACTGGTACTACGGCGGCGTCTTTGTCCTGTTCAGCCGCCACACCGACCTCGCCGCGGTCCATGCCGATGCCGCCCAGCGCTTATGTCGCGGCGCTATGGGAATTGCTGCGGCTCGACTTCGCCGGCGGCGACCTCGCGCGCGGCGCGCGGCAGATCGGACGCATGCTGCTCGGACCATCGGAATCCATCGCGATGGTCCCGGTGCATGCCGCCGCGCTGCTGATTGTCGTCCGTGTCCTGCTGTCGCGGCGTTACGAAGGCTGGCTGCGGCTCATCGCCGGCGCAACGCTCGGGCTCTACACACCGGCGCTGTTCTTCCTCTATTCCGACCGTTACCAGATCATCGCCTGGCTGCTCACGCTGCTGATCTGCTGCGTGTGGATGCGGGACGAAGGACTGCCTTGGCTCAATCGGCGGCTTCCGCGCGTCGTCGAGGGCATGCGAACGCCAACCCGCCGTGGTCTGGCTGTCGCGCCGGCTGGATGGCTTCGCCCGCGCCGCCGGCATCGGCCCGGCTATTTCGGCAAGGTGAGGAACGAGCCAAGTTCGGCCAGCAGCAGCGCACCGAGGTGCGCCTGATGGACAAACGCGCCTGACTTGATGAGGGCCGCGAGTTCGGCCGGAGATTTCAGCGCAACGGTGATGCCCGGCTCGGGCGCAAAGTCGGCGACACGTTCGCCCGTTTCGACAAAAAACGAATGGATGTAATTGCTGAATCGGCCCGTACAGGCCGAAGCGGGCGCGCCGAGCGAATGAATGGCGCGGGTCGGATAGCCGGTTTCCTCCAGCAGTTCGCGCGAGCTGGCCGCCGCCGGCTCCTCGCCGTGCTCGACCAGCCCGGCCGGCAATTCCCAGGTAAACGCCTCAATGGCGGGGCGGTATTGCCGCACGATCGGGATGCGGCCGTCCGGCGTGAGCGCCACGATCGTGAGATAATCGAGTTGCCCCACCGCGTGATAAATCTCCGGCTTCGCGCCGGCCGTGAACTCCACCTCGCGCGCGATCACATGCATCCACGGCGAGACGGGGATCGTGCGGCGCGAGCGGATTTTCGGCCATTCCTCGGCCATGCGATCGCTCAAGCCTGCTCAACGAATGACATCGGCGTTCTCAAGCATTCCCCACACGTCGACGACCGGCTTGCCGCGGAGATCCGCGGTCCGATAGGCGTGATGCGGCGTGCAGAGGATCAAGAGATCGCTCTTTGCGATCACCTCATCCAACGGCAGCAAGTCCGGGTCGGTGGTCACGAACGGATCGGTGGTGACCACATCGCGCGCGATACCGGCCAGCGCCTTCTTGAACTTGTAGCTGAGCGAGGCGCGCGGATCGTCGCTTTCGGCTTTGAACGCCATGCCCAGGAGCCCGATCGTCATCTGGCTGAGATCGTGACTGCGGCGCAGCTCGCCGATGATGTGCAACGGCAGCCCTTCATTGACCATGATGGCGGCATTGCCCAGCGCGAACTCGTTGCGGGCAAAGGCCAGGAGCTGCATCGTGTCCTTGACGAGGCAAGGTCCCGCGGCGAAGCCCGGCGTCGGAATGTACCGGGCGCGCGGATAATTGTGCTTCATCGCCTGCAGGATGACGTCGTAATCGAGGCCGGCCGCCTTCGCGATCAGATAGAACTGATTGGTGACCGCGAAGCCGATGTAGCGGTAGGCGTTGGTGAACAGCTTGGCGAATTCGGCCTCGATCGGCTTGAGCAGCGTCACCTCCGGCGCGATCTGGCCGAAACAGCGCCGCGGCCTCTTGCTCCGCCTCGGGCGAGGTGCCGCTGATGATTTGCGGCATGCTGGCAAGCTCTTCGATGCCCTGCCCCTGCACGATCCGCTCGGGACAGAACGCGACCTTGAGATCGCGGCCCTGGCGCTTGATATGGGCGTCGATCCACTCGGTGATGCCGGGGTAGAGCGTCGACCGCAACACCACAAGCTGGCCGTCGCGCAGATGCGGCAGCAGCGCGTCGATGCACTCCTGGATCACGTTGCGCACCGGATTGAGAAACTCGTCGACCGGCGTTCCGATGGTGATGATCACCGGTCCGCTGGTCGATATGTCGCTCCGGCCGGCTGGTGAAGAACAGCCGCTTGTCGGCCAGCGCCTTGGTGAGCAGCGGCTGCGCGCCATTCTCGATGAACGGCACGCGGCCCGACTTCAAGGTGGCAAGCGTCTGCTCGTTGAGGTCGTTGACGTTGACGGTCAGTCCCTTGGCGGCAAACGACAGCACCAGCGGAATACCGACATGGCCGGCGCCGCCGACCACGGTCAAATCGGCGGTCTTGGCGGTGACCGCGCGAACGGCGGCGGGACGGTCGGCAATGTTCAACGCTTGTCTCCCAACGTCGGATTGTACGGGCGAACGGTCGCATGAAGCCGGGCGCAAACAAAGCCCCAAAGAAACCCTAAGCGGACGGTTCCGAGCCCCAGACGACCGCTCATCAAATCCCGCCATTCCCGGCGGAACAGGGCCCGAATGGCGATGCCATAGATGATCGCCCCGACCACGGCAAGCGCGAGCAGCGTCATCTCGTTGCGCAACGACGGCCAGCCCGAAAACAGGGCCTCGACCGGCCGCTCGCCGAGCAGGAGCGCCGCGCCGAGGATCGCGCCGGCGATGGCGAACTTGACGCTCGATCGCTGGAGCCGGCGATCGATGTGGAGGAAGTTTCGGCGCGCGGAAAACCAGGCCAGCAGCAGGAGATTGATCCAGGCGCCGACCGAGGTGGCGAATGCGAGGCCAACCTGGGCGTAACGATCCATCAGCAGGATTTTCAGCGCGACGTTCACCGCGACCGCGACGAACAGCGCCTTGACCGGCGTCGTCGTGTCGCCGCGCGAGAGAAATGCCGCCGTCACGCTTCGCATCAGCACGAACGGCAACAATCCGATGGCATAGGCCATCAAGCGTCAGGGCGGCGGCATGAGCATCGGCTGGGGTGAAGGCGCCGCGGCCGAACAGCCCGCGCATGATCAGGTCCGGCACGATCAGGAACGCCACCAGGCAGGGCACCGACAACAGCAGCGTCAACTCGATCGCGCGATTCTGCGAATGACTGGCGCCGGCCTCGTCGCCGGCGGTGATCCGCCGCGCCATCTCCGGCAGCAGCACGGTGCCGGCGGCAATTCCGATCACGCCGATCGGAAGCTGGTTCAGCCGGTCGGCATAGTACAGCGCCGACAGCGCGCCGGTGGCGAGGAAGCTTGCGATGATGGTGTCGGCGAACAGCGCGATCTGGGTGCCGGCCGAACCGATGGTGGCGGGCCAAAACCGTTTGAGGAACAACATCACCTCCTGGTCGATCCGCGGCCAGGCGAAGCGCGGCAGCACGCCGTTCCGCGCGGCGTCGCCGCCGACCAGGAAAAATTCCAGAAACCCGGCGAGCAGCACGCCCCAGGCTGCGGCGTGTCCCGCGGTCGGAAAAAAAGCGGCCAGCGCCAAGCGTCATCATCATCGATAGATTGAGCAGGATTGGCGCTGCTGCCGCGGCGGCAAAACGGTCGAGCGCATTGAGGATGCCGCCGTAGAGCGTGACGAGGCTGACCAGCAGCAGATAGGGAAACGTGATCCGGGTGAGCTCGATCGCCAGCGCGAACTTGGCCGGCTCCTTGCTGAACCCCGGCGCCAGCAGATCGATCACCCCCGGCGTGAACAGCAAGGCCGCGCCGAGCAGTACGATCTGGCTCGCCAGCAGCAGCGTGAAAATCCGGTCGCCGAACACCCGCACGGCATCGCTGCCGCTCGCGACGCGGACCCGCGCGTAGGCCGGAATGAAGGCTGCGTTGAACGCGCCTTCGGCGAAGATCGCGCGGAAATGGTTCGGCAGCCGCAGCGCCACGAAAAACGCATCCGCCACCGGGCCCGCCCCCAGCACCGCGGCAAGCATGATGTCGCGCAGGAAGCCGGTCACGCGCGACAGGAGCGTAATTCCACCAACTGTCAGGATGCGGTCGATCATGCTGCCAAATGTCTTGGGTTCGTTCTGCCAAAACGTCGGCGGATCAACCCTTTAGTCGTCGACTTGGGTTCGTTCTGCCACAACCGCGAGGTACCATCTGTGAGACGCTGGCATAAAACTCAGCTCTGCCAAAAAGAGGTCACATTCAACCCACTCAAATCACTCATGAATTCTGTTTTAACCAATTATTAACCCTGACGACCCAATGATGCCAGCGGGCAGGTTTGCGGAATGCCAGGCGAGCTGTCGTAGAAAGCGATAACCGGTCGCTGACTTGCGCAATCCCGCAATCCCGCGTCGTCGGTCCGAATCGTATTGGGCCCAAGCGGGCCCGGGCCGGTTTGTTATGCCTTCGCAACTTCAGTTCCGATAGTGCGCGCCGCAGCCGCCATTTTGCTGTCGAAAGTCGCAAGCATCGCGCCCATACGTTGGACCATCGCTATATTGAGCGCATCAGGCGTCCGCAGTGCAAGCTCGAAGCGGCGGATGAGAACCTCTGCTGCAACGATGTCCGCTGTGCCCATCGGCGCACGTTGCGTCGTCCGCGCTGTCCAAGTATCAAAATTGGCAAAGACCAGCCGAGCATCCTCCTTAGTGATGTCTTTGGTTCGCACCTGACGCGCTATGACGGAGGAAAATTCCGCTGCGGCAAAATCGCTGACGATCAAGACTGACGGATTCTTGCGTAAGAAGTTGTCAGCACGCGCTGTAAGTGCATCGTTCGTAAACAGCGCGACGAGAACGCTGGCGTCCAAATAGACGCTCACCGTTGATCCTCATCCCTCATTGTGCTCACGAGTTCGCCAGCGTTTTTTGTTGCCGATCTCTTCGCAATTCGGTGTTTGGCGAGCCAGTCCAGGTCAACTGCCGATACGGCCCGAACCGTTTCTAAAACGGGCTTTAGCTCGACCACAGGATGGCCATGCCGCGTGATCACCACGCCCTCTCCTTTGAGGGCGCGATTGATCAACTCCGACAACTGATTCTTGGCCTCGGCAATGCTATGGGTGCTCATAAATCGAATATAGCCATCTGATAGCCATTTTGTCCAGGCTGAACGAGACTGTTCTTCGTGGCCTCCGCGTCGGTGCGCGCATCGGGTATTGTCCCGAACGCTAGATTTTTGTCAGTCTGAGACCTGCCTTGATGGGCAGTTCGCAACTGAGATGCTGAGTGACCTCATGCTTATTTGCGTAAATACGCGGAAATTACGCGGTCCCGTTCCTCATCACGCTGCGATGCTTTAGCAACCTCACTAATCCACCTCCGCCATTTTTTGGGGAGCTCCTCTTCCACTCGGCTTACAAATTCCACCCATGTAGGCCGGGAGCCGGGTTCATACCAGCGAGCAGCTTTAGCCCAGAGCTGGCGACATGCCTGCTCGTGGCGTATGTTTAGGTCCGGCTGCGGTCCGTGTAATAATACTTTCGCTAAGACTTCCGCTAAGTCGTCAACGTTCGAGTAGCCAAGGGCCCTCGCAAATGCGTCAAGGGGCGAGGACTCATCCGGCCGGAGGCCGCCAACGTGGTATGCAAGCAAAACCTGCGCCGCCACATCCAGGAAAGCCTTTTTCTCCGCCGCTGCTAAATTTGCAGCACGCTGTTTTCTCAAGTGCGACGAGACGTTTTAGAATGCTATCCCGCATTATTTGGAGTTGCCTTTTTCTCGAGATCGTCGATCCGTTTTCAGAACGTCATGGAGTTGGATGATTTGCATCGAACGCTCAGCGACCAGGGACAACGCACCCGCTTCCTCTGGAGTGAGGCGTCCATCGCCAATGGCATTCCAGATTGACCCCATGACGGCGGTAAGGTCATTAGAGTTACGGATCCGGGGCACGTCGAGACTAATAGGCTGTCCCTTCCGCACTGGCCAAAGCCGATCGAGCAGCATGCGCAGACAAGCCACGTCGCCGCCTTGGCCTAGTTCCAAAACTTTTTAAATCAACTGCTCGGCTTGACCTCCCGCCAATTGTTCGGCGATCTGGGTGACCTTGTTTTTTGCTCCAGGTGGCCGCCCGGCATTGCCGGATTTGAATGGACGCCCGCGACTTTTACGCTGCATGTCCGCCATGTTTCCTCAAATGGTTGGTAAGTGAACGAGAAGGGCACCGTAACCAAGACATTTGAAGTCTGACTATTGGGTTTCAATTGAGGTTAGATTGGGGCGTTGGTCCCATTTTTATGGCCTTGTCAATGCTAGGGGTTAACTTTCACCGCGGCCTCGGCGCCGTGGTTCGGTCTGCGCCAACTGTTGGCGTAGTTTGTGGGCGCGTGTTGCAATTTCCAACATCGTGGTACTGGCACCACCCACCTCGCGACTAAATCTCATCGCTGCGTTAAATCCGCGGCACACAGCGCATGCTGGGATACTGCTGCTTTCCTGAGGAGCGCGATACACCTTCGAGACCACGGTCACAAATACCGGATCGGAATTGTCAACAAAGATATCACCAGGTTGAGCTTTTGCGCGGATTTGTTCCAAATCAAACAACTTTTCCGGATCTTGACGGAGTATCCGGGCGTGCTCGCGTTCCAGATCGGGCCGCAAACGCCGCATGAGTGACACCGCAAAGCTCTGAGGCCAGCCATGCTCCATGACCACGAGTCCGCTCAACACCGCGAAGACCTCGTATTCCGAAAACGAAATGTTGGCGCCGCTACCAGGTGCCTCTTCGCTGAAAAATGCAAAGTTAGCCTCTTCAGCATCTCGAGAACGAAGCTTTCGGCCCAATGAACGGTCAAGATCAAGCAACCTCTTGATGCGCGTGCGCAGCTCCGATGGGGGCTCTTGCGAATTGAGGTCAAGTACGCGGGCGATCGCCTCCTCAAGCTGATTGCGCTTATATCTCATAGGTTAAACTCTTCGCGAGGAATTCTGAAATCAAAGCCGCCGCGCGGCCGTAAACTAGCCGCCGACCCGAATGGCCTCCACTAACCCGGTTTTCGGGAACGTTCGATTTCCGTCTGGGCAAAACCATGTTGCGGGTCGGTGCCGTTTCGAGCCAACGAATGGGTTCGTTTCGTAACTGCCACCCATTCGGCGCCTTTACCAACAGAAGCGAACTCGTGGCTGCCGAATTTCAATGTCAACTTACGAAACGAACCCAGTCCCTCGTGCCGGCCGCCTGGGGGAAAGAGCTACTTAACGTGAGAAACAGATTTTTCACACGGTGTTTCCAACTAGCGCCGGGCTACTGACTGCAACATCCAGATGATTTGCGCGGCTTGCCGCCAAAGCGCGGTTTCATATCGGTTGAGGAGATCAAGAGCGCCATAACCCAGTCGCGTCACCTGGAGAAAGCAATTAGCGAACTCTTCGACTGAATCTGGTGGCCCGAGAAAACGATCATCCTGAGCGTCTGAGGAGGAAGGGTCGAGCGGGGCTTGATTGGTGTCGAGCGGATCGTGCCATTCGGGAGGGAGGGCTCTGCGTCGCTGAGCGTCGGCGCGTTGCTCACGCCTCATCTTGCCCTCGATCTGAAAAAGGCCCGTTTCGATGCTGGTTGATCGACGCAAGCGCCAAAGCAACGAAGCTAATCTGCAAACCAACGCGCGCTCGGTTGTCGTGCGTGGATGATACTCGGCTAGAATGTGGGCTTCCAACTCCCGATATTCGCTGGCATTTTCGATTGCCAGGACTACGGTTTCGGCAGTTAGTCCATGCTGCAGGGCATTGGCGCGCGACCGCTGCTTGCCTTCGCCCGTGCGCGGACCAGTGCTCCTCAGCGCGTTTTGCCGATTGGCCGCGATTTGTTTGAGGGATGTCATGGATGTATGCACCTCAGCGGACATCCGGCTTTTCAAGCGCGTGGGAATTGCGGTTGGCAATTCGTTGGTGTGGCATGGTTCGTGGCGCGTTGAGGGCATGACCTGATTGGCTCTTTTGCCAGAGCGCCTCCGCCACTCCGAGTGGCGCAACACCAACCGATTGCCACCATACGATCTCTTTTGCCGCGCGATGCACCTCGCGATGGTGCGCGCGACAGAGTGGCACTGTGTATCGATCGCTAACTTTCCGACCAAGCGCACGAGGCTGGGCAAAGCGCAAATGATGAGGATCTGCTGGCTGTTTGGCGCAAATCAGGCACGGCTGCGCGCGCCACAAATTGGAGGTGCTCCTTGTTGCGGTGGCGCACTGTTTTGATGATCGGCGGATTGCGCTCGCTGCGTGTTCCGTTCGTCTCCTGGGAACTTTCTGCGGTACGATGTTGTGCAACAAGCACCTCACTTTCCGTCTGCGCAGCTCAGGAGCGACGCCGGCTCGGTGGTACCATCGGTGGTCAGTCCGGCAATCTTTGTTTCAAACGCAAATTCGACGGAGCGAGCGTCATCGGCGGTTAGAGTGTTTTTCGCCTGTAGCATGGTGTTGGCCCAAGCGGTCGCGGCCGAGTCGGAAGCAATAGTTTCAATTTCTGCCAGCATTCCTTCACGAAGCCGGGCCGACTCATCGGGCGCAAGGACCGGCCGATTGACCGCTGGAGATTGCGACCGCTTAAAGCCGGCCCCAGCGCGGCCATTTCCAGAAGGAGGCCTCATGGGCGTGGTCTCAGCGAGATGCTGCCGATTCTCCTGCCGCTACCGATCCGGAATTTGCAACATTGAGGTCCGGGGCGTCGAGATCGTCCTCTCCAGTAATGCCGACCAACGCGAAGAGAGCGTGACGGCGTGCATAGGTCAGAGCCGCGCCCATACGCTGCGGCGAGTTCATGTCGCTCATGGGACAGACCGGCCAATCCGAGGCGATCCATTCACCGGAGGAATGTGCGAGCACGCTGTTCAGGCGCACTGTTCGGCTGGCCTCGTCGATCGCGGTGGTTTGCACCAATGCAATTTCATGTTGGCCGAGGGCCTTGCGCGCGAGCTCAAGGCCCGCCGAGAGCGGTGCGTAACGAAAGCTTCGTTCGGTGCCCTGCCCCCGCCGGTCGTCGCGGATTGTCGCAGTCATGGTTTTTTCGGGATTGACCAGGACGCTCTGCGCTTTAGCCAAGGCAGAGGCAATGGCGGCGATACTCGCGCTTGACCTATGCATGGGCCACCTCCGTCTCCAGCAACTCAAAGCTCACCGCGCCCGATTTGGAGCGCTTTCCGCGGATGCCATGTCCGACGGCTTCCTTGGCGTCTTCAGGCATCAAGGTCTTGAGCTCGCTCTTGGCCCTCTCATGGTCGAGGAAGGCCTGCCGGGTTTCCTGGAACAGCCCGGCGAATTCGCTCCAGGAATTCGAACTGCTCATGTCGACGATGCGGACCGCCTCGATGCGCGCTCGCGGCGGCTCTGCATTGATCAGGTGCGGGGTCTCGCCGGATTGGACACAGCGCCAGAATTTCTTCTCTGCGGAGACCAAAACACTCAGATAAAGCGGGTCGATCGGGATGGCAATTTCAACCCATTTTCCACCGCCGGTGATGATTGATAGCACCGAGCTCCGCAAATTTGTGACCCACATGTTGTGCTGGAGCTGAGGCATGTACTTCTCGGCGGCGCCCTCCTCCGAGAACGACCAAGGCAGCATGAACTTGGATTCGAAGACGGCTTCGGTTCCGTCCACGATCCCATCCAGCGTCGCGCCCATCCATCCAAGAAGCGCATGCCTAACGTGGCGCTGGACATCGCGAACCTGGCGGCCGGTGTTTCGCTCATACCAGTAGCGGTTGAGCTCTTCGGTGACGTTTCCCAGTTGCACGATCAGGTTGCCGGACAGGTCTTCAGGCTCGGCCTCTCCCCGCTTCTCTCGCCACAGACGGTCAGGGCGGCCTCGTCGCTGCCCATGATGATCCGAGTGTCAGAACCCCCAACAAAACTGCGCCGGCTTTCATGCGACTTTGTCCACACTTGCGATTTCATGGCTTCCTCCAAGTCCGGATATCGCGTTTGATAGTCGAACATAGAATGATTGTTCAGATATTGAATGATCTTTTACATATCATTCAATATTCGTGATGTCAATATGAAAGTGAAGCCTTTAACGAGCGACAGATTAGGGCGGCACGGGCATTGCTTCGGTGGCGCGCCGAAGACCTCGCTCGCGAATCTTCGGTCGGTGTAGCCACAATTCGACGCGCGGAACTTGCCGAAACCACGACGTCGATGACCGCACCGAACGACTTTGCCGTTCGCCGTGCATTAGAAACTGCCGGCGTTGAGTTTATCGATGAGAATGGCGGCGGGGCTGGGGTACGCCTGCGCAATGCGCACAACAAGGAAAACGCAAATAGCGCGCCACTGTGTCCCGCGCCAACTTTGTGTGCCACGCTTTTAGAGCGGCGAAATCGTAGTTAGCCTAAAACCAAATATTTGATTGCTAGCAGGCACAAGTTTCGAGGGCGAACTATTTGCGCCGCCGATCGGGCACCGGAGCCGATTTCCGCTTTTTTGCACGCTCAAGCGGACGACTATAATTCTTCCGTCGAACTGCCTCAACGAGGTGCAGTGTGATCATCGTCAAGATCGCAGGAACGTTGTATTTGATCCAAGCCGCGATTGGTTTCGCGACCGGTTTCACGATCCCGTGGCTACAATACTTTCATGTCGCTGGATATTGACTGCAACGCATCACCGCTGCGACTTGGGTTTTGAGTTCTTTTGAGCAGTCGATCAGGGGACAGGCGTGTGCGCAAACAAAATTAAGAGAAAACTTTCGAAATAAGCTCTTCGCGATGCCTTAAACGATTTGGCTGGCGCTGCGCTGCGGAGTGCAACGCAAACGCCCTGGCCAACAGCGGCGAACTCCGGCTTTTTTCCTCCGATGGACGATTAGCGTCGAGCACGCCTAGAGTGTGGAAGCGACGCTCTATCGACGACGATTCGCTACCCGATATCGCATCCGTGTTTAGTCGGTTTTCAGGCGCGGATTCATCGCGCTGAGCCAATCGCGGCAGTGCGGCTTCGTTATTAAGTCGTGCGAAAATCAGCCAGACTTCTGCGATCTTGAGCCAGGCTTCCTTTTCGGAAATGCTGCGTGCCGTGATGGCGTAGCAGCAGCATTCCTCGGCACGTACCTCGTAGT
>CAWKOD010000032.1:0-32202 GCA_963850885.1 uncultured Alphaproteobacteria bacterium
CACCATTGCCACCATCGTCACCCGCAAAATCGGAGCCCAGCAAAAACAATGGCATGGCTCAGCATGGCGGTGACGGTCGGTGACAATGCCATGCCCGGGATCGTCACCGCTAACCCGTTGAAAAAACACAACGGTGACAGTGGTGACTGTGGTGACGGTCTTTTGCATTTCCAATCGGGTACCCCGGCCCCGCCGCCAGATGCAATTTGCGCCCAATGTCATACCGGAGCAGACGACGGACCCCCCAGCGATGTGCCAACTGTGCGGGTGATCAATGACAAGGGCGACGCGTGGATGCATCCAGAGTGTCGCCGCTTCTTGGGTAGAGGATCACGCTGAGACACAGTGGCCGGTCCCGTTCAATTCCAACTCGATTCCTCCCGACCGGAGTCGCAGCATAAGGCTGGTTGATTGCCCTGATCCGTGGAGCGCCGTATGCCAAAAGCCCAAGTAGCGACTGCCTCGCAGATCGCAAAAAATTGTCCCGCCAAGTTGACCGATCTCGGCAAGCGGATCGCGGCGGCCACCGCCGAAGCTACGCGAGGTTCACGATGACATACCATGCTTCAACATCACGCGCCGTGCAGTCGGTCGTTGCGGAAAACCGTACCTGGTTCATGCTCCTTGGTCTCTTGCTCGTTTTTCTTGGCCTCGCAGCTATCGCGTTTCCGTTTGTAACAACAATAGCGGCGAAGACATTTCTAGGTTGGCTCTTTCTGATTGGCGGAATTGTTCAGATAGTCCACGCGTTCTCAACCCAAAAGTGGAGCCAGTTTTTTCTGAACGTCTTAATCGGAGCGATTTACGTCATTGCCGGCGGCTGGCTGGCGTTTTTTCCTCTTACCGGGATTATTGCCCTAACTGCTTTTTTAGCGGGAATGTTCGTCGTTCAGGGTGTTATCGAATTCAGTATGGCGTTTCGAATGCGAACTCAAGCAGGCTGGGTTTGGATGCTAATCTCAGGTATCATCGCAGTCGTTGCGGGGCTTCTGATTTTTGAACGGCTGCCTAGTTCAGCGATTTGGGCGATCGGCCTTTTGGTCGGTGTCAACATGTTATCGTCCGGTTTTGCTTACCTCTTCCTCGCTTTGGCGGCGGGCAGAGATCTTAATCGGACGGAAAACATTGTTGTAGCGGTATTTGCGGCCATGCCCACAAGCCGCGAGTTGCCCGCTTGTGGCACTTATATTTGCAGTCTGGACAGGTTTTCATCTGCGCCTCCATGGGTCGCGCGAACACGACCCACTCCCGGGCCGCCAGCGGCTGCGCCTAGGCCTCGGTCGCCAGCACGACGAGCGCGATCACCAGCAGGCGCGGCCGCGCGGCCTCTTGCCGGAAAAAGTTGAGCGGCCTTACGGAGTGACGCCAATCCATCCGCCCTAACTTTCTGCGTGTGATTTTACTTTGGCTTATCCACGAGCGTGTCATCTCACCTTGCATAAAACAAACAGGAGAGGCATCCATGCTCATTATTCGCAAGTTTCTAAGAGACGAAAATGGTGCGACCGCCATCGAATACGGCCTGATTGCCGCTGGCATCTCAGTGGCCATCATCGCCACCGTGACTAGCCTTGGCGGCAAGCTGGTAACGACCTTCGGCAAGGTGAATACCGCACTGAACTAACCGTTTCCCACTGCCTGTCTGGGGGCAAAACAGGCACCCGCAGTTCGCGGCCTCTTTCATTTCTAACAAACGCGCGATGTCGCTCTCTGGCAGATTGTGTTGCAAAAGTCGTTTTGCACTGAGGATCAAAAATTCTGCGGGCTACAGGCGCGGCTTTCGTGTAAAGATCTGAGGGACCTCATCGCCTCGCGTAAAACTCACATGCGACTTCGGTAACGCGATTGAGGTTATACAAATCGGCGATTACTCCCGTTTCGTGTTTTCGCGAAAAAATCGCGGCTCTGCAACTTTCGACTTTTGCAACACAATCTGGCACATAGCGGACAATCGCGGCGCTTCAGGCCGCTTTCGGGCAACAGCGTGGGCTGTGTGTCCACCGTTGTGTCAATTCGCGCGGGGCGATCGAGATAGCAGCGCGAATCCATGATCAGCGCGTGTCAGCGGCGGCGTCATTTAGTGGGCCGGTTTCGGTTGTCCGGAAAATAATACCTGTCGTCCGTTGACTTCCCTCGTCTGAAACCAGAAAGTTCCAAGTCCCCAATGGAACAAGGAAGATGCTCTAGCCGTAGCGTCCAAGTCAGAGCGGGAACTGCCAACGGGCGGTGCTGCCGCCCAATGTGCGGGAGCGATTACGATGAAGACAATTCTATCCGTCGCCTGCATCGGAATTTTCGCCGCGTGTCAACCGGCGAAGGCTGACATCATCGATGTGACTGCCACTGGCACGGTAGCCTCACGGTTTTGACTCTCCGTCAACCGCCAATGGCCCGGGTATATTGTTCGGCACCAGTACCAATCTTGTAGACCAGCCGTTCACTGCCCACTTCACTTTCGACACTTCCTTGAATTTGACTTTCTTCCATCGAGATCAGTTCGACATCTTTGGAGGGTCGATCAATAGTAACACCACGGCATCGCCCACGACGTTCGCAAGTCTGACCATCAACAACCACACGGTAAGCTTTATCAACCCAACTTACTCTGGCCAGATTTTTGAAACTCCCAACATTCAAGACTTCTATGACGTTCACGCCGACCACGATGATTTTATCACCTCGGGGATCTTTCGGACATCCGTTAACGCCATTTTTCCTGGAGGGATTGCGAATAGCTTTTCCATTGATCTTCCGCTCGCCGACACAACGGGCCTCGGCGAATTCGAGTTCAGTTCCGCTACTACCGGGGCAGGCATCTGGATACTTAAACACAACGCACATAAGCGCGCTTCTCGCGTGGTTGCGGAGGAAGCTCGGAAGGCCTAGAATTTTTTGCCGCACACTGAAGCCCCCACCGTGTTCACCCGCCGCGTCTCGAATGATCATCCTGCGCTGGCGCTTGCCGTTCTGGCGACCGCTGCGTCGGCACAGCCGGGAAGAGCCTGCGGAAGTGGTGAAGAACAAACAGGCGGATCGCCGAGGATAGATTGCTCTGTTCGCACGTGTCGTCGATATGAGTGATCAATGCCGACAGCGTCACATGGTGGATATGCGCGATCTGTTTCAGGTCAGTCCAGAGGGTTCTTCAAGGCTGACGCTGGTCTTGTGTCCACCACGTTTAACGATAGAGGATTTCATCCGGGTCCCCTCGAACTCGCCCAGCCCGTTACCATGTAAATCAGATTTCGCCAGCGTGAAGGCGGTACATGGATGACGTTGCAGCCGAGAAAGTTGTTCACGGTGAAATGAAATTAAAACGCGCGATGTCAGCGCGATTCGCCTTCAAAGCCATCTCAAGATAGTCGAGCAAGTGGTTGTGATTGACTGGCTTGGTCAGGAAAGCAAACGCTCCGGCCTTCATGGCTCGAATCCGCACGTTTTCATCAGAATAGGCGGTGATGAAAATAATGGGGATGCGATGACCTCTGGCGACCAGCCGGTCTTGCAACTCAATGCCGCTCAATCCTGGCATTTGCACATCGGTGATGAGACACGATGTGTCATCGACTTCCTCGGAGTTTAGAAATTAGTTGGCCGAGGCAAACGTAGGAGCGTGGTAGCCCAGAGATCGCACGAGGAGTTTCATCGCCTCGCGCACGCCCTTATCGTCATCGACGATGGAGATAATTGGAATTGCTTTTGACAACTCTAAAACCTGAGACATAACGCGCTCCTAGCCTGCCGTTCGGCGGGAGCGCGGTCGCGTCTCTCAGGCACCGACGCCGTTTCACGTGTCAGTGATGAAGCGTAGCTATGCCTTCCTATGACGCTAACAAGCACACCAAGGTATAGTTTTGTCGGTAACAGACGGGCGGTTCTTGCAGGCCGGTGCAGACTGATTTGACCTCCTAGTCAAATCGTTAGCCAAGTCCAGTCCAGCCAGCACGATTAAGACTTCGGCGCGTCCAATCGGTTTCAGTGGAACTAGTTCCGGCTCCGCTGGCACGCATTTGTCGAGTACCGAACAGACAAACCCCGAGTCGTTTGCTCGAATGTGGCAATGGCGTGTTCAGGGGAGGCGTAGCGTGGGTTGCAATAAGAAGGCCGTAACGGCGCTACCGCACACGTCGCGTGTCCAACCCAAATATCCATCGCAACAAGATCAGCAATTCGAGGAACGGCAACGCTTTGCTGAACGGCTCGTTCGAGACCTCGGCAAGGCCGGGTATTCTTGCGAACTAGGCGAAGACGACCACGCGGGGACGTTAAAGCCCGAAGATTGAGAGCAGCCGTACTTCTCGCCGCTGAGGTTCGGCGGATCGAAATATTTCCGCAGTCACGACAGGCGCGATAGATCGCGCCCGGACCGCGCCGGGGCTGAAATCCTCCGAGAGGAAGCAAGTTAAGACACTTCGCCTAATTTCGTTTTGCAGAGGTTTTTTTGCGAAGGGTGTCGCGGGGCAGAGATAAAAAATGCCACCCCCGCCCCATATGCCTGGTGGAGGGGTCGGACCGGACCCAATTTCGCAGGACTCGATCCGATAGCCGCCGTTGCCTTCCGCGTCGGCGGTGGTCAATCAGACAGGCTGCCGCATGGAGGCCAAGGTGTCAGAGGCCGCGATTATCAACCCCGATCCCCCCTACCGCTGGTTCAGCCCTGGTTGGGATGTATGGCCTTATACAAAGCCACGCGCTAAGATTGCCCGTTTGCTCCGCAGTCCTTCTCCTGGGGTCGGAGCAGGCGTTTCATCAACTAGGACCGGCAAGGCCCGGTCCTCTTTTTTAGCGACAAGGGTCTGCCAACGGCTGTTAAGGAATGGCCCGCCCCTAACGCCAGATGTTCTTGAACCGCCCTGGCGCAAGCTCGGTGTAGCGACCAATTCCCGAATTGTGGCGGGTCCGCGCTGACCCAGGCAACTCCACTGGCGCGATTTGAGGGCTGGAAGCAGTCGGGTACGGGCCAACCCTGAAAACAAATCCACGGGCCGTTTCTAAGTCAGGGTGGGGCCCTCATCGCAAGCCAAAGGCCGCTACTTAGCGTCCACTTTTTTTGATTTCGGTTGGCGCGGCTGTGGCTTGTGTCCGCATTGCTTTACTTGGAAGCCAGCCCAGCTATCACCAGCCCCCCCGGCGCGGCTAGCGCGGCTTTGTACTTGGCTGTGCATTCCTGCATGGTTAGTTCAGCACTGGCGGACGTGCCGCACAAACACAGCGCGGTGACGATAACGAGACTGCGGATCATTATTGTCGGGGCCTCCCGACGCCGATCCTAGACCCTTCCAAGACTGCCCACCAGGGCTCCGCTTGCAACGCCGCAGCGCCGCCAGGATCGCCTGTCCGCGCCTTCGCCTTGCGTCTTGGTGTCAGGCAGCCTTCAAAGCCTTCTCAACATGGTCAATCAAGTGGTGGCAATCGATTGGCTTGATTAGGAAGGCAAGCGCTCCGGCCTTCATGGCTCGTATCCGCACGTTTTCATCAGAATAGGCGGTGATGAAAATGATGGGAATGCGATGGCCTCGGGGGATCAGCCAGTCTTGCAACTCAATGCCGCTCAATCCCGGCATTTGCACATCGGTGATGAGGCACGATGTGTCGTTGACTTGCTCAGAGTTGAGAAATTCCTCGGCGGAGCCAAACGTGGAAGCGTGATACCCGAAAGATCGCATGAGGAATTTCATCGCCTCGCGCACGGCATCATCGTCTTCGACAATTGCGATCATGTTGGAAACTGATGGAGCGCTAATTTCAAGCCAACAATTTTTCTCCCAGCTCTTCTAACTGTCTATAACCGCTAGGTATAGGAACATCCACCCATCGTTGGCTGTTCCAGTAATTGCTGGGCGGCGCTGTGTGGCCGTTTTGACCTTCACGCATAAGTGTCATGTTCCCGACACAACAAGTGTTAACCTTAGGCCCGGGGTGGCCAGTATGGCCAGCGGTGAGGTGTAATGGGACGCAATCGGGACAGTGCGGCGGTCCAACCGCCCAAGTCGCCAACAGTTCGTGAATCTCAATCGTCGCAAGATCAGCAATTCGAGGAACGTCTCCGCATTGCTGAACATATCGTGCGGGTTTTACGCGAGGCCGGGTACTCTAGCGAACTAGGCGAAGACGGCCCCGCCCGGGCGTTAAAGCCCTTGAATTGAGATCACTCCTACTTGCGGCCGGACAAATTCGGCGGATCGAAAAACTTCCGCTGCAATTCACGACAGGTGCGAACGTCATCCATGTACCGCCGTCACGCTGGCAACTCACGCTAGGAATGTTGTGCTGGGTACTTGGGAATGATCCCCATCCAAGGCCGCGCGGGAGCCCTAATCCCCCAACCCTCCGCCCTCGCGCGGGTTCTTTGTTTTGGCGCTAGGCATCGCCGCCTGGCGGGGATGACCTTCTACAACCACACCATCGCGGCGCACAGGACAAGTACGAACAGTGCACCGAACGGGCCATCAAAAACGTCGAACGCGCTGTGCATCACTAGACTCCGAATCACCTTACGAACTGGCGTCATTGTCAGTTTGGTAAGCTTAACAGTTGGCTACTTTTGCCGCAGCCGGACTAGCCCATCGCCTTGAGCCGTGGCGGCGTTTCCAATTTGGCTACGCAGATCGCGGCAGACCCGATAGATCGCGCCCGGATCGCGCCGGGGCTTAAATCCTCCGAGAGGAAACAAGTTAAGAACACTTCGCTGAATTCCGTTTTTGCAGATTTTTTGCGAAGGGTGTTGAGGGGCAGAGATAAAAAAATGACGCCCCCGCCCCAGTACGCGGGTGGTGGGGGTTCGGACCGGACCCAGTCCAAAATCCGATCCGACTTCGATCTCGAACCCGTCCAGAACGAATTCGCACCCGGTTCCTACGGACCGGGCACCATCGAGAAGCCCGTAACCGTGGGGTTTCCATCCGCTGCGAATTCAGCCGCTTGGGGTAATACCGGCCCCACCAGCAAAACGAATCCACGGGGCTCCTAGAGGGGTGGGGTGTTCTATCGCCACAAAACCCCGAACCTGGAATCCGACAGCCGCCGGTTCCTTCCCTTCGCCGCTGATGCCGATCACATATCAGCGTGGGGCGAAACCCATTCGGATTCAGCATCCCAACGCATAATTCGGTGCTTCGAGCGCATTTTCGTTCGAGCCTCCCAAATGCGGCCCAGCACGATGCCTAATAAAAGCATCGACAGCGTGGTGAGCAGTTGGAAGACCATCCACCCCATGATCGCTCGTCCTTGTTCCCCGCACCCAGCTTGGCAAGCAATGGTTTAACGAAAGGTTGCTGGGCCGCCGGGTTGGCGTGACTGTCCGTTTTGCTGTAACCGGGGCACCAGTTTGAGACGCGATTTGGTCATATGAATAGCCCTCCCGTGAGGTGAACTATCCGACTACCAGTCAGAAAACGGACAGTTGGGCGTAGTTCCAGCCGCAAACCGGGCAGAGGTCAGGATCGGCTGCCATTGGTGAAGCCAAGGCGACGGCGGCCTTCGGGCGTATCGATCCGAACAGCCATAACAGGCCTCGCCTTGATGGCGTTTCCGGGCCGAGGGACCGCTCGGTGTAAAACTCCGCGAAAACCAGAGGGACGCGCATCGGCAGGACTAGCTCGGTGCGCCCTTTGCGAGAAAACGCACCAATTTTCTGCCGATGTTTCGTCAATCGTCATCGCTTCGGACCCTTTGGGCCCTTCAACTGCGCGATATGTTCCTTGCGAACTTTCAACACGAATTTTCCCAGCACACGATGGCCAGCACTGAGGCTGCCGCGGCTGATCTCAGCGACGATCTCAGGCGGCAAGATGAACTCACCATGCGATACCCTGATCGGGACGCCCTCGGGCTCACCGGCACCGCTACCGTGCGGTGCTGTTGGAAACATCCGCGACAAGACCTGCGCACCGCTCTCGGAATTTCCTTGGCCTAGGGCAGCCGGAATGTCGGCTGGAATGATAAACGAGCCGGTCCGCACACTCATCGGAACGCGATCCGCTCGTCCCGGCGTCGCGCCGGAGATCATGCCTGGGTGTGAAACACCGACCGGAAATGGATTCCGTGCGTTCATGATTGCCGCCTCCCGTCTCGTTGCTCCTGCTCGATGACGAGCAGGCCTTTCGCGTAGGTGAGTTCATCAATGCCAGCGATCTCCGCGGCTTCCCGCATTGCAGGAGTCAATTTGACGGACGCTGGATTGCTACTGAGACGATCACGATCAGCACTCGGAATCGATCTGGAAACCGGCGCACTCACCATCACCGACCGAGGCGCTGGCATTTTCGGCGGTGCTGGCTTGAAGAAATCCGGAGTCGGTGTCGTGTCCGGCGCTGCCGGTGCCAGTGCTGGCTGTCTGACGTCATTCATGGTTTCTCTCGATGGCTGCTGAGCCAGGGCCTGAAGCCCGGTTTCCATGTGTTGGAAATATTCATCCGAGAGATCGGTCAAACCGACCTGCGTGGCTTCATCATGCAAGGCGGCCAAGGCCTCGTAGTGTGTTTGGGCTAGTGGGGTGCTCTGCAGCCAGTCGATGCGGCGTCGCTCAGCGGCGGCATGAGCTTGGCGCTGGTGCTGAATTTCCTCGGCCCGGCGTACGTCCTCGATCCGCCTTTTGAGTGCGACTGAGGGATCATCCCACTCGGTTGTCGCTTGCGGCTCCGTTGGCGGCGCTGGTGGAATTTCGGGGGAATTATTGTCGGGCTGTTCTGCGACCGAATTAATCTCAAATATCGTCTCAGCGGGACCGGGATCAACAAATTCATCCACATGGTCCGGCGTTTCCGGAGCCTCGTTTTTAATTCGATATGCCGATTTCGTACGACCGTGTTGCTGGCTGTGCTGATAACGGACACGATCCCGCTCTCGCAGGCCACGTAGACAAGCGCTCCATCGGGGCTGGCTGCTGCGGTGTCTGGCGCATCCCCGACAGGAATTGTCGCAACCACCATATTGGTGGCGGTGTCGATAACCGAAACCGTGTCATCGTACGAGTTGAGTACGTATAGGAATTCGCTCATATCAAAGCCCCCCGCCACGCCTCCCTGTAGCGCGTTACCGGCGGGATGAGCCGCTATTTTTTGGACAACGCATCTCTATCGGCTGGTCGCTAACGGGGTGCGATACGGGCGGCCAGCGCAGAGCGAGGCACTGCGCTGAGGTGAGGGGCTATGCTGCCACAGCGTGGCGTCGCTTTGTCTGCTGTGTAGATGCCCTGCCGCAGGATCAAGCCGCACCGTTGTGGCGAGAGGCACAGGCGACGGCGGCGGCTCACTCACGAGCGGCTAAACTTTTCCACTGATCCTTTCGTCTGCTTCCCATGCGCTTCCCAATGGCGTTTTCTGGGAAGCATGAGGCGCTACAAATCAAGGTTTTATTGGCATTCTGACTCGTTTTGGGCTGAGGTATTGCAGCTTGTCCGGCTGGATACGCTCGCGCTTGGCACTCACGGTGTTGCTCCCGGTTACATCCGCTCGACCGCGGGCATCACCTCGCTGGTGAACAGCTTAAGCGAGCGCAAGGCGGTCTCAGCCGACATGGTGCCGAGGAACAGATAGGTCAGGAGATAGTTGAATCCGATCTCCTGGTGCTGCTTCTCGATCGCGGCCAGCACGGTCTTCGGCGAGCCGGCGATCACCGTGCCCTCCTGAACGCATTCTTCGTAATTCTGGCCGCGCACATTTTTCATCCGCTCAGCCGTCATGGTCACGCCATGCTTGTTCCTGATCCAGTTGATGTTGCCGAGGTGGTTCTCCATGGCGGGCTTCGCCCAGGCCTCGGCCTTCTCGTCGGTCTCGTCGACGAAGATGTGGCGCTGAACGCCCAGCGCGACCCCGCCGGAAAACTCGGGCTTGGGCTGGGCCGCCTTGCAGCCGCGCTTGGCGAACGCCGCCTTAAAGGTGTCGAGGTTGGTCTTGGCGAACTGGTTGGCGCCGAGGGTGACGAAATGTAGCCCCTCCTCGCCGGCCCAGGTCGAGCCTTCGACGCCAGACGAGCCATACCAGAACGGTGGATGCGGCAGCTGGAGCGGGCTGAGCGCAATCGGCACGTTCTCGTATTCGTAGTGCGGTCCCTTGTAGGTCAGCTGGTCGGTGGTCAGACCCTTGGCGATGCACCGATAGGCGTCGATGAAAATCTCGCGCGACTTTTCGGGGTCGACCTTGTTGTAGCGCAGCTCGAACGGCGACACGCCGCGGCCGACGCCGATCTCGGCCCGGCCGTGGCTCAGATGGTCGAGCATGCAGATCTCGTCGATCATGCGAAGCGGCGAATAGAGCGGCAGGAGATAGACCAGCGGGCCGATTTTGATTTTCTTGGTCAGCCGCGCGACCGCGCCCATGAACATCCCCGGCACCGGCACCATGTTGAGCGGCGTCTGGTGATGCTCGGCCAGGTGCAGACAATAGAAGCCCGCCGCGTCGGCAGCCTGGATGAAGGCAAGCCGCTCGTCGAACAATTGCGCGGTGGGGCGTTCGCCGTTCTCGATGTGGTCAAACAGTCCAACTTTCATTTCTCGTCCAGCCTTCCGATTTTCTTGATGACAGGGATCAGTCGCTTGGCGTCTGCCTCGACGAACTTGGCGAATTCCGGCTGATCCATGTAGGCCGGCGGAGCTCGCGGCCTTCACGAACACCGAGGTCACCGCCGGGTCCGCCATCACCTGACGCATGGCCTCGCGCAGGCGCGTGATGACCGGCTCCGGCGTGCCCTTCGGCGCGAACAGACCGGCCCAGATGTAATACTCGACGTCCTTGTAGCCGACCTCGATCATGGTTGGCACGTCGGCATACTCGGCCGAGCGCTTGGCGCCCCAATTCGCCAACAGCCGGGCGGCGCCGCTCTGCACATGCGGCGTGATCGGACCCGGCGCCTGCGCGGTGATATCGACCTGCTTGCCGAGGAACGCGGTCAGCGCCGGACCGCCGCCGCGATACGGCACGTGTAGCAGTTTGATGCCGGCTGCCTGCTGGAACATCTCGAACGGCACATGGGCGGCGCCGTAGTTGCCTGACGAGCTGAACGAAATCTGGCTGGGGCGATTCTTGGCGTCGGCGACGAGGTCGGCGAGCGTCTTATAGGGCGAATCGCTGCGCACGCAGAGCACGCCCGGATCGGCCAGCACGCGGGCGATCGGCACGAGATGATCGAGTTCGTAGGACGGCTTGCGGTCGTAGAGCCGCTCTGCCTCCGGCAGAAACGTCATCGACGACAGCGCCATCAAGAGCGTATGGCCGTCCGGCTCGGCGCGGGCCGCCGCCGCATTGCCGAGCATGCCGCCCGCGCCGGCGCGGTTGTCGACCACGACCGAACGCCCCAGGATCTTCTCCAGCGCCAGCGCCACCGGCCGCGCCGCGAGATCAGCCTGCCCGCCGGGCGGAAAGGCCACGATCATGGTGATGTTGCGCGTCGGCTGCCAGGCTTGCGCCTGCACGGATGAGGCAAACGCACCCACCATCGGCGCGGCCAGCGCGCCTGTCAGAAATTTGCGGCGATCCATCGACGTTCTCCCCTTGTCATCTGCTCCGTTACTCGGCGGCGGCCCGGTTCGCGGCCGCGCCCGCCTGCGCCACCGGATTGCGCAAGATGCCGATGCCCTCGACCTCGCATTCGATAACGTCGCCCGGCAAGCAGTAACGCGTCGCGGCAACGAGGCCCGGCTGGTGGATGCCCTTGCCGCCCAGCTCCTTGTCGGCCGACCACGCGGTGCCGGCCGGCGTTCCGGTGATGATGACCATGCCGGGCTTGAGCGTGAAATTGCGCGAGAAGAAATGAATGAGCTCGGCGCAAGACCAGATCATGTTCGCCGTGCTGCTCGACTGGCGCAATTCGCCGTTGACGCGTGACATCACCTTGAGCTTCTGCGGATCGGCGATCTCGTCGGCGGTGACGATGCAGGGGCCGAGCGGCGCGCCGGAATCGAACGCCTTGCCGGAACCGAGCTCGTACCAGGTCATGCCTTTCGGCGTGCGGCGCACCTGGCGATCGCGCGCGGTGACGTCGTTGACGATGGTGTAGCCGAACACGTGCTCCATCGCGCGCTCGGTCGGGATGAAGCGGCCGGCCTTGCCGATCACGATGGCAAGCTCGACCTCGCAGTCGATCTTCTTGGAGAAGCGTTCGTCGAAGGCGATCGGCTCGTCGGGGCCGACCACGCAGTCGGCGGTCTTGACGAAAAACTCCGGCTCCTTGCCGCTGATCGGCGTGTTGGCCTTCTCGGCGTTGTGATCCTGGTAGTTGCTGCCGCTGCACAGAATGGTCGCCGGGCGATGCGGCGCCGCCAAGGTCACGTCCTCCAGCGCCAACGACGCTTGTTTCGGAGCGTTAGCGAGGATCGCGCGGGCGGCATTCATTCCGGCTGAGCCGGATTTGATAAAGCTCAAGGCATTGGCAAAAATCGCCTTGTCGCCGGAAGCCAGCAGCGGATCGACCACAATGTCGCCCGCGAGCAGACCCAAACGCTCCTCGCCCGATTTTACGAACGTAACAAGCTTCATGCTTCACTCCGCCTTGATGTTGTAGCGCTTCACCACGTCGCCCCAGCGCGCGAGCTCGGATTTGACGAACTGCCCCAAGTCTGCCGACGATCCGACCGTCAGCTCGACGCCCATCGAGGCCATCCGATCGCGCACCCAGGAATCGCCCAGCACATTCTTCAGATCGTCGTGGAAGCGCGTCACGATCGCATCCGGCGTACTCGACGGCACGAAAATTCCCATCCACGAGGCGCTGCTGAAGCCGGTCATGCCGAGCTCACTCATGGTCGGCGTGTCGGGCAGCATCGGATGGCGCTTCGCACCAAGCTGCACCAGCGCCCGCACCTTGTCGCCTGCACGAACTTGCCGAGCGCCTGAACCGAGCCGACCATCATCGGCACGTGGCCGGCGACCACATCGGCTGCGGCCGGCGCGCCGCCGCGATAGGGCACGTTGCGAAGCTGCATGCCGTACTGCTGCTCGATCTGCTTCACTGACAGATGCGCGACGGTGCCGGTGCCGCCGGTCGCATAGGCGAGCCGGTCCGGCTCCTTCTTGGCCTCCGCCACCATCTCGGCAAAGGTGTTGTAGGGCTGTGACGGGTGTGCGCCGATGATGTTCGGGATGGTGCCGATCATCACCACCGGCTTGAACGCGGTCAGCGTGTCGAACGGCAATTGCAGCAGCACCGGATTGACCGCGTGGGTGTCGTAGGCGAGCAGCAAGGTGCAGCCGTTGCCGGGCTGCTGCGCCACATAACCGGTGCCGGTGGCGCCGCCTGCGCCGGCCCGGTTCTCGACGATGACGTTCTGGCCGACGCGGTCCTTCAGCTTCTCGGCGAGTAGGCGCGCCGCCACGTCGGTCGGCCCGCCGGGCGGGAACGGCACGATGATGCGGATGACATTTTCGGGGCAGACCGCCTGAGCGAGAGCGTCGCCGGGCAGCGCCAACGTCAGCGCGGCGAGGATCGCCGCGCGCCACGTCGTACACATACAGGCCTCCCCGGTGATTTCTGAACCGCGGGCACTTTGCCCGCTTGGCGGAAGGCAGGCAACCGACTAACGATTGGACCAGGCTGCAAAAACACGGATGACAGGGAGGCGATGATGAAGCGCATGACATGGCTCGTCCTGCTCGCCGCGGCGATGCTCACAGCCGCCGCCAGTGGGTCGGCGCCGGCGCAGACCTACCCGAACGGGACCATCAAGATCCTGGTCGGCTTCCCGCCCGGCGGCACCACCGACATCATCGCGCGCGACGTCGGCCAGGAGCTGGAGAAGGCCTGGCACACCACGGTGATCGTCGAGAACCGGGCCGGCGCCAACGGCGCGCTCGCGGCAGCGCAGCTCGCCAAGCTGCCGCCCGACGGCCAGACGCTGATGATGATCGTGTCCGGCCACATCACCAATCCGCTGGTGATGGCGAACGCCGGCTACGACGCGCTCAAGGATTCCACCGCCATCAGCCTGTTGGCGTCGTCGCCGCTGGCGATCTTCGCGCATCCGGGCTTTGCCGCAAACGACATCAAGGGCGCCATCGCGCTCGCCAAGGAAAAGCCCAACACCATCGGCTACGCGACGCCGGGGGTGGGCTCGATCCAGCAGCTTTCGATGGAGCTGTTGTCCTATCTCAGCGGCGCCAAGTTCCTGCACGTGCCGTATCGCGGCGGCGCGCCGGCGCTGAACGACACCATCGGCGGCCATGTGCCGATCAGCGTGCTGAGCGTGTTCCAGGTGCTGCCGCTGATCCAGGAGGGCAAGCTCAAGGCGCTCGCGGTGACGGACGTGAAGCGCACCGCCGTGCTGCCGAACGTGCAGACCGTCGCCGAGGCCGGCGTCGCCAACTACGAGGCCTCGCTGCTGTTCGGCCTGATCGCGCCGCCGGGCCTGCCGCCGGCGGTGCTCGCCAAGATCAACGCCGAGGTGGTGCGCATCATCAACGCGCCGGAGATGCAGAAGAAGCTCGCCGCCCAGGGCGTGGTGCCGATCGCCAGCACGCCGGATGCATTCGTGGGGGTGATCAAGGCCGAGCAGGAGAAGTGGGCGCAGGTGATCAAGGCGGCGAATATCAAGGAGTAGCCCGCAGCTTGTCGCTTCAGCCGCTCTGATAACTACACAACGGGCGTCATGCCCGGGCTTGACCCGGGCATCCATGAGGCGAAGCAGCGAACATAACCTTACGTAAGGCTGACGTTGTGGAACTGTCTCATGGATCGCCGCGTCATAGGCGAGCGAAGCGACGCCGTCCTTCGTCCGGCGATGCTCGGCGATGACGCTGTGCCGGTGGTGTGGCCGTCGCATCTGCGACTGCGCGCGTCTTCAGCGATATCGGTGCGCATGGTCGGAGACGTCAATGAATCTCCGGCTCGGGCATCGCCGCCTTGCCCTGCAGGAAATCGAAGTCGCAGCCCTGGTCGGCCTGGCCGATGTGCTCGGAGAACATCGCGCCATAGCCGCGCGGATATTTCGGCGGCGGCTGCTTCCAGGCGGCCTTGCGGCGGGCCATTTCAGTGTCGCTGACGTGCAGATGGATCGAGCGCTTGTCGACGTCGATCTCGATCTCGTCGCCGGTCTGCACGAAGTTGAGCGGGCCGCCGACGAAGCTCTCCGGCGCGACATGCAGGATGCACGCGCCATAGCTCGTGCCGCTCATGCGGCCGTCGGAGATGCGGATCATGTCGCGCACGCCCTGCCCCAGCAGGCGCTTGGGGATCGGCAGCATGCCCCACTCCGGCATGCCGGGGCCGCCCTTCGGGCCGGCGTTCTTCAGGACCAGGATGTGGTCGGGCGTGACGTCGAGGTCGTCGCGCTCGATCTCGCGCATCATGTGGTTGTAATCCTCGAAGGCGATCGCTTTGCCGCGATGCTTGAGGAAGCGCGGATCGGCGGCCGCCGGCTTGATGACGCAGCCGTTCGGCGCAAGATTGCCCTTGAGCACCGCGGTCGCGCCCTCGGCGTAGATCGGATCGTTGAGCGAGTGGATTACGTCGGGGATGTGGACCTTGGCGCCCTCGATGTTCTCGCCGATGGTTTTTCCGGTGACGGTCATGCAGGACAGATCGAGCTTCTCGCGGAGGTTCTCCATCATGGCGCGCAGCCCCCCGGCGTAGAAGAAATCCTCCATCAGATATTTTCCGGACGGCCGCACGTTGGCCAGCACCGGGATCTGCCGCGACAGCTGATCGAACTTTTCCATGTCGACCGGGATGCCGGCGCGGCGCGCCATCGCCACCACATGGATGATGGCGTTGGTCGAGCCGCCCATCGCCATATGCACCTTGATGGCGTTGTCGAAGGCGGCCGACGTCAGGATCTTGTCCGGCGTCAAATCCTCCCACACCATCTCGACAATGCGGCGGCCTGCCATGCCGCACATGCGCGGGTGGTTGGAGTCGGCGGCCGGGATCGACGACGCGCCGGGCAGCGCCAGCCCCAATGCCTCGGTGATCGCCATCATGGTGGCGGCGGTGCCCATCACCATGCAGGTGCCGAACGAGCGGGCGATGCCGCCCTCGATCTCGTTCCAGTCGTCGTCGGTGATGTTGCCGGCGCGCTTTTCCGTCCAGTATTTCCAGACGTCCGAGCCGGAGCCCAGGTAATTGCCGTTCCAGTTGCCGCGCAGCATCGGGCCGGCCGGAATGTAGATCGCCGGCAGTCCCATGCTGACCGCGCCCATGACCAGGCCCGGGGTGGTCTTGTCGCAGCCGCCCATCAGTACCGCGCCGTCGAGCGGATGGCTGCGCAGTAGCTCCTCGGTCTCCATGGCGAGGAAGTTGCGGTACATCATCGTGGACGGCTTGACGAAGGTCTCCGACAGCGAGATCGCCGGAAGCTCGATCGGAAAACCGCCGGCCTGCAGCACGCCGCGTTTGACGTTCTCGGCGCGCGTGCGCAGGTGCGCGTGGCAGGGATTGATCTCGCTCCAGGTGTTGATGATGCCGATCACCGGCTTGCCCTGCCAATCGTCGGCGTCGTAGCCGATCTGGCGCAGCCGCGAGCGGTGGCCGAACGAGCGCATGTCGGCAACGCCGAGCCAGCGGTGGCTGCGGAGGTCTTCGGGCTTCTTGCGGGTCATTTCCGTCCTCGGGATTGCAACTGCGGCGCGAGCGAGAGAGCCATACTAGGCTCATTCCAATCCGGTGCGGAAGCGGTAGACTCTGGGTTCACGCGCCGGGAAAGCGCCGCGAGCTTTTGGGGATACCGATGCGAAGCTTCAAGCCGCTGCTGTGCGCGTTGCTTTGCGCGTTTCTTGCCGCCGTGACGTTCGGCGCCGCCGCGCCGGACGCGCTGGCGCAGACGAAGCTCATCAACCGGCCGATCCGCCTGCTGGTGCCGTTCGCGCCAGGCGGCGGCGTCGACGTGGTGGCCCGCATCGTCGGCCAGAAGCTCGGCGAGCGGATCGGCCAGCCGATCCTGGTGGAGAGCAAGCCCGGCGCCGGCGGCGCCCTTGCCGTGAACGAATTGATGCGCGCCGATCCCGACGGCACCACATTGCTGATGACGACAAGCTCGCACGCCACCCTGCCCGCGCTGGCGAAATTGCCTTGGCATCCGAGCAGCGACTTCGCGCCGATCGCCAATATCTACGTCTACATGCTAGTGCTCACCACCAACGTCGCCAATGCGTCGCGCTTCAAAAATTTTGCCGAGTTCCTGACCTACGCCAAGGCCAATCCCGGCAAGATCAGCTGGGGCTCGTCCGGCATCGGCGGGCCGCAGCATCTGGCCGGCGCGCAATTCGCCAAGATCGCCGGCCTCGAAATGGTCCACATCCCCTACCGCGGCAACGGCCCGATGCTGCAGGCGCTCTTACAGAACGACGTTCAGCTCACCTTCGACACGCCGACCTTGGTAACGCCGCACATCGAGAGCGGCAAGCTGATCGCGCTCGCCGTGACCGGCGAGCAGCGGCTGGACAAGCTGCCGAACGTGCCGACGGTGCGCGAGACCGGGCTGGTCGATTTCTCCAACCAGGGCCGGATTTTCGTGCTCGCCACCAAGGGCACGCCGGAGCCGGTGCAGGCCTATCTGAACAAGGAATTTGCCGCGACGCTCGACACCAAGGAGGTCAACGACCGCCTGGTCGGTCTCGGCCTCACCGTGCCGAAAAGCAGCGACAACACCGTCGCCGATCTGACCAAGCACATCGACGAATTCGCCGCGACCTACGGCAAGCTGATCGCGGAGATGGGCATCAAGGCAGAGTAAGCCGACGAGGCTCGGCCAAGCCGCGAGTTATCCCTCCCCTTCGGGGGATGGATAACAAGCCGAAGTATCCGCTACTCCACACTGGCGCCGGAGAACTCGACCACCTTCTTCCATTTCGCAGTCTCGGACGCGATGATCTTGCCGAAGTCTTCCGGCGTGCCGCCCATCGGGGCGCCGCCGAGGTCGGCGATCCTCTGCTTCATCTTCGGGTCGGCCAACGCCTCTTCGATGAGCTTGTTGAGGGTAGCAATGATCTCGGGCGGCGTGCCGGCCTTGACGCCCATGCCGAACCAAGCGCTGGCTTCGTAGCCGGGCACGGTTTCGGCAACCGTCGGCAGGTCCGGGAAATAGCTCGCGCGCTTCTCGGTGGTCACGCCGAGCGCGCGGATTTTGCCGCCTTTGATCAGCTCGATCGACGACGGCATGTTGTCGAACAGCACCTGAACCTGCCCGCCCATGATGTCGGTGAGCGCCGGGTTCGAGCCGCGATATGGCACGTGGGTCATCTTCGCGCCGGTCATTTCCATGAACAATTCGCCGGACATATGCACCGAGGTGCCGTTGCCGGACGACGCCAGGTTAACCTTGCCCGGGTTGGCTTTGACGTGGTCGATGAACTCTTTGACGGTTTTCGCCGGAACGTTGTTGTTCACCACCATCACGTTCGGCACCCGCATGAGGCCGCCGACCGGCGCGATGTCCTTGACGAAGTTGAACGACAGCTTCTTGTAGAGCGTCGCGTTGATGCCGTTGGCTGGATTGACCAGCAGCAGGGTGTAGCCGTCGGCCGGAGCCGCCAGCACGGCTTCCACCGCGAGGTTGTTTCCGGCGCCGGCCTTGTTCTCGATGATGAACTGCTGCCCGGTCTTCTCCGACAGGTATTGTCCCATCAAGCGCGCCAGGATGTCCGTGGTGCCGCCCGGCACGTAGCCGACCAGCCAGTGGACGGACTTGCTCGGGTATTTGGCTTGCGCCGACGCCGGGTCAGCCGTCAGCGGCAGGACGATCAGGCTCAGCGCAGACAGACCAAGAAGCATGCGACGCAAGGTCATTGCATTCCTCTCCCAGACGGCGCGGCAATGGCTGCCGTCGTGTTGTTGTTCAGGGCCGAAAGGTACGCGGGGGGCCCGGCTCGGCACAAGCCAAAATAGAGTGGTTGGAGCGTTGCACTTTGGGCGAAGGCTTCAAGAGTGGAACTATTGCATCTTGATGTTGTGGGCTTCGATCAGCTGCTTCCAGTTGGCGATCTCGTCGGTGATCTGCTGGCGCATCTGCTCGGGCGTGGTCGGCGTGGCGATATTGCCGCCCTCCTTGAGCTTAGCATTGATGTCCGGCAGCGCCAGCGCCCGATGAAGCTCGGCGTTGAGGCGGTCGACGATCGGCCGCGGCGTGCGCGGCGCGGTCGCCATGCCGAGCCAGGACATGTAGTGCACGCCGGGCAATGTCTCGGCGACCGTCGGCGCGTCGGGCAACAGCGGATAGCGGGTCGGCGACGTCACCGCCAGCGCGCGGAACTGGCCGTTGGCGACGCGCGGAAAGCCCGAGGTCGCGGTGTCGAGCATGACGTCGACGCGTCCGCTCATCACGTCGGTCACCGCATTGGCCGAGCCGCGATAGGGCACCGGCACCATGTCGACGCCGGCCTTGCTGCCGACCCAGGAGCCGATCAGGTGATAGATCGAGCCGAGCGAGGTGATGACGTAGGTGAGCTTGCCCTGGGTGGCTTTGGCGCGCGCCAGCATGTCGGCGAACGACTGGATCGGCGAATCCTTCGGCACCTGGTAAATAAACGGATAAGCGCAGACCATGCTGAGGAAGCCGAAGGTGTTGTCGCCGTCGAACGGAAATTTTCCGACCGCGGCGCCGCTGGCATAGCCCGCCGTCAGCAGGGTCATGCTGGTGCCGTCCGGCGGCGCATTCGACACCATGCTGGCGGCGATGCCGCCGCCGCCGCCGGTGTTGTTCTCGACCGTGATGGTCTGGCCGAGGCGGTCGGCCAACTTGTCGGCGAGCAACCGCCCGATGATGTCGGGGCTGCCGCCCGGCGAGGTGCCGACCAGGATGCGGAGCGGCCGCTGCGGCCAGTTCTGCTGCGCGCGGGCGGGCAGCGCCGAGCTGCCGGCGAAAGCTGTGGCCAGCGCAAGCGCGCGGCGGCGGGTGAGGCTCATGGTGCGATGTCCCGGCTTGAAACAGCGAGAACGTTAGCAGGGATCGGCCCCGTCTGAAAACAACGCCACTGCCGCACCCTGCCGGGCCGGTGAGGCTAATTTTGCTTTAACGGGCGACCCGGATTTCCACCGGTCGCCGCAAGCCGATCCCCATGTTCGTGGTGTACTCATGTCGGAATTGAGCCACCCGCCACGAGCTTGCCATGAACTTGAACATGCACATGACCGTGAATGCCCGCCGCTGGAACGGCGTGGTGCTCGGCATTCTCGTCGCACTCATGGTGCATCTGACTGTCGGCTTCGATGTGATGCGGACCGAGGAACCGTGGCCGCTGCTGCTGCCGGACAATTCAGCGGACAGCGATCCGACCATCACGCTGCTGCAGCAGCGCGCCAATGGCGCACTTGAAAAGCTGGTGCAGTCCGCGCGCGAGTCGGAACAGCTGTAAACCAACCGTCAACGATAAGCTCTAGGCAGATTTTAATATTCGAATGCTACAACCAGAGCATGCAGCCAATTCCGCACCCAGCAGAGTTTGAGGACCGCCACGACGCCCCGCGCATCGAAATCGCACGGCGCTACAGCATGCGTCTCGATCCGTGCGACGGCCGCGGGCCGATCATCTGCGCGCTGCTCGATTTTTCGGTGACCGGCGTGCGGCTGGAGTTGCCCGACAACATGCCGATGCCCGACCAGGTGAAGGTTCTGATCGGCGAGCTGTCGCACGACGCCCGCATCGTCTGGCGCGAGGGCGCGACCGTCGGCGTCGATTTCGTCGACGAGCACCACAGCATTTTCTAGATCGGATTTCGCAGCAAGCCCGCGGGCCGCTAGCGGCGGTCGAGCAGCGGCTTGCGCGCCGGCGCGCGGTCGAGGCTGAGCGTCATGCTGTTGTCGCTCGGATCTTTCACCACAGCCGTCGGGTCGGTCTGCTTCGGCACCGTGGCGTACCATTCGTTGGCGGCGTTGGCGAGATTGCTGGCCGGGTTGGCGTCGCAATAGGCGCCGGTCGATTTCAGCACCTGGTCGTTGGTGAAACTCGCAAGCGGCGTCGTCCCCTTCGCCACCTTCATCGCCGCGTTCATGCCGCTGACGTAGCCGAGCAGCCATTGCGACGCCTGATGATAGAGGATGTCGCTCGAGCGCGCCGCTTTGCTGTACTGGCTGCACAACACGCCGGCCATGCCGAAGTTGCCTTGGGCGTGTGCCGTCGCCGCCATCAGGGCGAGCAGGCCGGCGGCGGATGTGGCGCGCAGAACATGTCTCATCGGTAGGCCCTGTCGATGCAATGTTTCACGAACGCGCGGCGCTTCTGGAAGTGTATCGCGGAATAATACTTTTTGGCGTCCGCTTTGCAGCCGGCTTCGATCCGCTCGTACCATATCGTCTCGGAGCTCTTTGGTTTCTCCACGGCACGGGCTGACTGTGCACCGATCAGGGCCAGCAGAAGCCCGAACAGCATAAGGCTTAGTCTCATGGGCGGAGTCTCTGTCGCGATCCTGCGGTGCACAATCAACTCCACGGTCCGCACCCGAGGGGACAGCCCAGCGCGCGCACGTCTCGGGACATTGCGCGTGGCATGCAGCGATCTGTCGGGAAAGACTGGTCGGAGTGGCAGGATTTGAACCTGCGACCCCCTCGTCCCGAACGAGGTGCGCTACCAGGCTGCGCTACACTCCGCCTAGAAGGCCGGTCTTATAGCGGCGCCCTTATCCCCTCGCAAGCACAGGCGGTTTTTGGCTATAGAGCCTTGATCGAGGGCTTGGTCGAGGCTGGCGGAACCTCCTGTGAGGCCGCGGATGGTGAGTTCGGATGGCGCAAGAAACCCTGCAACTGGCGAAATACGCAGCCGCGCTGCGCTATGAGGACTTGCCCGCGCCGGTCATTCAGCGCGCCAAGGACACCATCGCCGACACCATCGCGGCCATCGCCTTCGGCGCCCATCTGCCGTGGAGCCGGATCGTCGTCGATTACGCGAAGCGGCGCGGCGCGGGCGGCAAGAGCCGCGTGTTCGCGCCCGGCGGCGCGCGGCTGCAGGCGCCGATGGCGGCCTTCGCCAACGGCGCGCTGGCCCACGCCTTCGAGATGGACAACCTGACCTGGCCGAACACCGGCGTGCATCCGGGCGCCACCATGTGCATGCCGGCGCTGGCGGTGGCGCAGGAGCGCGGCATCGGCGGCCGCGAGCTGCATCGCCGCGGTGGTCGCCGGCAGCGAGGTGATGATCCGCATCGGGCGCGCGACCAAGCACAACAACGAGGGCCGCGGCTTTCACGCGCCGGGCACCACCGGGCCGTTCGGCGGCGCGGTCGCGGTCGGGCGGCTCTTGAAGTTCGACGCGGCGACGATGACCAACGCGCTCGGCATCGCCGGCTCGCTGTCCTGCGGCCTGCTGGAGTTCGCGCGCTCCGGCACCGGCGCGATGGTCAAGCGGCTGCATCTCGGCCGCGCCGCCGAAAGCGGCGTGCTGGCGGCGAGCCTTGCCGAAGACGGCTTCACCGGGCCGCACAGCGTGCTGGAAGGGCCGTTCGGCTTCCTCAACGTCTATTGCGGCGAGAACGATGTGGCGGCGCTGACGCGCGGGCTCGGCGAGGAATGGGCGACGCTCCGCATCATGCTGAAGCGCTTCCCGGTCCACATCACCTCGCACACCTCGGTGCAGGCGATGCGAGGATTTGCGCCGCGAGCACGGCTATGACGCGGCCGACGTCGCCTCGATCCATATCGCCGGCAACCAGAAGATGGCGACGGTCAACAACATCCCGGCGCCCTCCGACCTGATGATGGCGCAGTATTCGCTGCCGTTCTGCGTGGCGCTCGCGCATCACCGCGAGCCGCGCGATCCGGCCTCGTTCAACATGAAGAGCTTCAACGACCCGGCGATCCGCTCGCTCGCCGCGCGGGTGACGATCACGGTCGCGGACGAGGCCAGGCACGGCCACACCATCGCCTCGACCGTCACGGTGACGCTGAAGGACGGCCGCGCGCTCACCCGCCATGTCGACAGCTTCAAGGGCACGCCGGAGCAGCCGCTCGACCGCGCCGAGATGCGCGAGAAGTTCCTGCTGCTGACCAAGGCACTGCGATCCGAAGGCGATGGCGCGGCTGTTCGAGCGGCTGCAGAACCTCGAAGGCGAACGCAATCTCGACTGGATCAAGGTCGACGCGGCGAAAAAGCAAGCCCACGCCACCGGCCGCACGCGGCGCGCAAAAGCAGAAGAAGAAACGGAAGCAATGAACGACACCATCCACACGCGCCTGGTTGCCGCCGAGTTCGTCGCGATCGCCGACGCGGCGGTGTGCCTCGCCGACGGCGGCCTGGTCGCGTTCCCGACCGAGACCGTCTACGGGCTCGGCGCCGACGCCACCAACGGCGCCGCGGTGGCGCGGCTCTACGCCGCCAAGGGCCGGCCGTCGTTCAATCCGCTGATCGCGCATGTGTTCGATCTCGCCGCGGCGAAACGGCTCGCGGTGTTCGACGCCGCGGCGGAAAAGCTCGCCGCCGCGTTCTGGCCGGGGCCGCTGACGCTGGTGCTGAAGAAGCGCGCCGGCTGTCCGGTCGCCGAGCTGGCGACCGCGGGCCTCGACAGCATCGCCGTGCGGGTGCCGCAGCATCCGGTGGCGCTCGCCATCCTGAGCCGGCTCGGCCGGCCGGTGGTGGCGCCGTCCGCCAATCGCTCCGGTCACGTCTCGCCGACCACGGCGCGCCACGTGATGGACGACCTCGGCGGCCGCATCGATTTCATCGTCGACGGCGGACCGGCGCACGGTCGGCGTCGAATCCACCATCGTCGGCTGTCTCGATCGCCCGGTGCTGCTGCGCCCGGGCGGGCTGCCGCGCGAGCAGATCGAAGCCGTGCTCGGCGGCCCGCTCGACGATCCGCCGGTCGGCGCCTTCGATCCCGAGGCGCCGATCGCGCCCGGCATGCTCGAATCCCATTACGCGCCGCGCGCGCAGCTCCGCCTTGCGGTCGGACCGCGTCAATCCCGGCGAGGCGCTGCTCGCCTTCGGCATCAAACTGCCGCCCGGCACCCAGGACGCCGCGATCGTGCTCAATCTGTCGCCGAACGGCGACCTGGTCGAGGCCGCGACCAATCTGTTTTCCGACCTCCGCACGCTCGATCAGGCCGACGTCGCCACCATCGCGGTGATGCCGGTGCCGAACGAAGGCCTCGGCGAAGCCATCAACGACCGGCTTGCGCGCGCCGCGGCGCCAAGGGAAAGTAAGAGCGCAAAGTAAAGAGTGCAAAGTGAACTGGGAGGCGCCGCGCCATGAATGAAATGAGCAAACCCCTCACCGCCGTGTCTCCCGCGACGCTCGCCCGCCTGATCGCCGTGGTCGGCGACAAGAACGCCATCACCGACAAGGACAAGCAGACGCCCTATCTGGTCGAGTTCCGCGCGCTGTGGACCGGACATACGCCGGTGGTGTTGCGGCCGGGCTCGACCAAGGAGGTCTCGGAGCTGCTCAAGATCGCCAACGAGACCTCGACCGCGATCATCCCGCAGGGCGGCAACACCGGCCTGGTCGGCGGGCAAATCCCGCACAACGGCGAGATCGTGCTGTCGCTCAACCGCATGGACAAGATCCGCGAGGTCGATCCGGTCTCCAACACCATCACCTGCGAGGCCGGCGTCACCTTGCAGCGCGCCCGCGAGGCCGCGGCCAACGTCGACCGGCTCTATCCGCAGCTCCTGCCGTCGGAGGGAAGCTGCACCATCGGCGGCAATCTCTCGACCAACGCCGGCGGCACCGCGGCGCTCGCGCACGGCATCGCGCGCTCGCACGCGCTCGGCCTCGAGGTGGTGCTGGCGGACGGCCGCGTGCATGAACAACCTCAACAAGCTCAAGAAGGACAACACCGGCTACGACCTGCAAGAACCTGTTCATCGGCGCCGAAGGCACGCTCGGCGTCATCACCGCGGCGGTGCTGCGCCTCGTGCCGCGGCCGAAATCGGTCGAGACCGCCTGGGCCGCGATCCCGTCGGTGCAGGCCGCGGTCGATCTGCTTGGGCCTCGCCACCGAGCTCACCGCCGGCGGCGTGACCAGCTTCGAGATCATGGCGCGCGAGGGCATCGACATCGTCATCAAGCACGGCGGCGCGCGCGATCCGCTGGCGGCGCCGTCGCCCTATTCGGTGCTGATCGAACTGTCGTCGCAGCGGCGCGAGGGACTGCGCGAGTCGATGGAGCAGATTCTGGCCGCGGGACTGGAGAAGGGCCTGGTGCTCGACGCCACCATCTGCGAGAGCGTCGAGCAGGCCAAGGCGTTCTGGCGCATCCGCGAGCTGTTCGGCGAGATGCAGGGCCGCGAGGGCGGCTCGATCAAGCACGACGTCTCGGTGCCGGTCGCCAACATCCCGGCGTTCATCGAGGAAGGCAACGCCGCGGCGCGCAAGCTCATCCCCGGCTGCCGGCCGATGCCGTTCGGCCACGTCGGCGACGGCAACATCCACTACAACATCACCCAGCCGGTCGGCGCCGACAAAGCCGAGTACCTCAAGCGCTGGGACGACATGAACGACGCGATCTACAAGATCGTGCTGAAATACGGCGGCTCGGTTTCCGCCGAGCACGGCGTCGGCATCGTCAAGCGCGACTACCTGCCGAAGATCAAGGACCCGGTCGCCTACGAGCTGATGAAGACGCTGAAGCGCACGCTCGATCCGAAGGGCATCCTCAATCCGGGCAAGGTGCTGTAGCGGCGCGCACTAGCGCACCTTGGCCCATGGATCGGCCGGCTTCTGAACCGGAATCCGGCTGAGCGCGTCCTTGTAGGCTTTTTCTTCCTCGCGCGATTTCTTCTGCTGCTCGGCGGTGTTCTGCGGTTGCGCGGCGCCGGCGCCCTGCTTGCCCCGCGCCTGCGCCGGGACGGCAAGCGACACCAGCAACAATGCCATCAGCACGATCTCTCATCGGGCCGCTCCGTCGATTGGCCGATTGATCGCCCACGCGCATGGATGGAACGCCGCAAAACGGCGAAATCAGGGCTTGCGCTTAAAAGCCAGGGCCGATGCGGATCGGACCGTCAGAACAGCGAGCCCTGCCCGGTGTCGAGCGCGGCCCGGCTCTTTGCGAACGGGCCTCGGCTTTTCCACCGGCGGCTCGGCCAAGTCGGCGCTGTAAGGCTCGTGCAGCGCCGGCGCATCGTTGGCCACGCGATTGACCGCCGGCGAAATCTCGTAGACCTCCATCGAGCCATCGGGCGCCGGCGCGATCAGCGCGGCCGCCATTTTTTCATCGACGTTCCTGCAATCGAGCCAGAAATCGAACTGCTCCGGCGGCACGATCACCGGCGCGCGGTGATGCACCGCGGCCATTTCCGCGTTGGCCTCGGTGGTGACGATCGCCGCGGTCTCCATCTCCTCGCCGTTCGGCCCGGTCCAGGTTTCCCAGAGACCGGCAAAGGCGATCGGCCCGCCGGCCGTGGGCCGCGCGAGATAGGGACGCTTGGCGTTGCCGTGCGGCTTCCACTCGTAGAAGCCGTCGGCCGGAAACAGGCAGCGGCGGCGCTTCATGGCGTTCTTGAACGCCGGCTTGTCGTTGACCGATTCGCCCCGCGCATTGATCAGCAGGGTGAAGTCCTTCGGGTCCTTGACCCAGGCCGGGATCAGGCCCCAGCGCACCAGCGCGAACTGGCGCTCGCCGTCGGCCATCCGCACGATCGGCACCGGCTGGGTCGGCGCGACATTGTAGCGCGCCGGAAAATTGGGCTGCTCGCGATAGCGAAACAGCGCCCGGATCGCCTCTGGCGCGCTCGTGATGCAGTAGCGTCCGCACATCGCGTGCAACCTCAATTCGCGCCGACCGCGCCCTAGGAGGAACTTCTTAGGGGCGCATTAACCGGGTCGCGGCAACACTGCCGAACCACATTGCCAAACTGGACAATTGACCATGCTCGCGCCGGCCGCCGATCGCGCGAATCGATTCCGCCGCATCGGCCTCCTCCCCCGCCACATCTGGTCGCGGCGGCCCCAATATCAATCCGTCGACCGGGCTTTCCACCGATTATCTCAACCATTTCACCGAAGCCGTCATGATGCTGGAGATGGTCGGCACCATGCCGGAATGCCTGGACGACCTGCGCGCCTGGCAGCCGAAGACCTACGCGGAGCATTTCGCCGCCTCCCGCTTCAGCAACCGCGACGCCATCATCGCCGCCTACCAGAGCGCCGATCCGGCGCGTGCGGACGGCGCTCGACCGGACCTCCGAAGTGCTCAATGCGATGGTGTGGCGGACGCGCGAGCTCGTGCTCCAGCACGTCGGCACCGCCGAGGTCGAGGCGGTCGCGCGCCGCGCCCTGGACGCGGCTGCGGCCGCTGATCGCCCGCACCGCGGCTCTGATCAACGGCACCGCGCTCGAAACCGCCGACCGGCAGGGCCGCAAGCCGCGATCGATGCTATGTTCGGCCGGTGAACACCGCACCCGACGCCCGCGCCTATCCCGACCGCCCCTTTCTCGCCGTCAGCGCCGCCATCATCCGTGACGGCCGCGTGCTGGTCGCGCGCCGCGCGCGCGGCCCCGCGCTCGGCATCTGGACCATGCCGGGCGGCGTGGTCGAGGCCGGCGAGACGTTGATCGAAGCGCTGGTCCGCGAGATCGACGAAGAGACCGCGATGATCGTCGAGCCGGTGGCGCTGGCCGGCCACCGCGAGGTGGTGGTGCGCGACGACGACCAGCGGGTGTCGCGCCATTTCGTCATCCTGTGCTTTGCCACGCGCTGGATCTCGGGCGAGCCGCAGTTGAACGAGGAACTGGCCGAGGCGCGCTGGCTCAAGCCCGAGGAACTGGCCGGCCTCAAGACCACCGAGGGCCTGGCCGAGATCGTCGCCGCCGCCTTCGAGCGCATGGCAGCCGCGGGCTGACAGCGTTGCGCGGCGCCGTCTTGCGCGCGGAACGCCCGCAGCGCATATCCTGCCATTCGATGCTCAAACGCGCCTTGACCATAGCCCTTGTCGCCCTGACCGTCGCGGCCACGCCGGTCCGCGCCATCGAGGGCGGCCCTGCCCCGTTCGACAGCGACCTGATGCGGCTCGCCGAAATCCTCGGCGCGCTGCATTATCTGCGCACGCTCTGCGGCGCCAACGAGGGCAACAAGTGGCGCGACCAGATGTCGGCGCTGCTCGACGCCGAGGCCCAGAGCGGCGACCGGCGCAACCGCCTGGTGGCGAATTTCAACAACGGCTATCGCAATTTCCAGCGCACCTATCGCACCTGCACCCCGGCCGCGAACCTGGCGGTCCGCCGCTATCTCGACGAAGGCGCCAAGATCTCGCGCGAGATCACCGCGCGCTACACCAACTAGACATGATCGGTCCGAACGGTCATCGCCGCTGTTAACCGCGCCGGTTAACCGTTTCCCGAATTCAGCCTGGAAGCGGCACAGTCGCGTGCTAGCGTGTTTACCGATGTGGCAGCGAGGGCGCGCTTCCGCCTTATTTCGAGCATGCATTCCGTGAAACCGACCGACGCGACCCAAGAGCAGCGCGCCCGAGCGCGAGCAGAAGATGGCGGCGCTGAGCTATGTCAACGAAGCCTGGGCGGAAGCCCGTCTCGACGGCATCGACGACGACTGCATGGCGATGTCCTGCCTGTTCGCCGCCTTCGCCGAGCTGGTCACCACCTATGGCGAGGAGGCCGCGGCGAAATACGCCGACAGCCTGTCCAAGCGCATCCGCAACGGCGAATTCACGCGTCGAAATCGCCCGCCAATAGCGCGCGCACGCCTTCAACGCCGGATCAATCAGCGTCGCGCCAGGCCGAACAGCCGGTTCAGCACGGCGTCGATGTCCTTGGCGAAGAACGGCTTGAAGAGGAAATCCTTGGCGCCCTCGGCGCGGGCGCGATCCTCGATGCGGTGATCGCGCGTTCCGGTCATCATCACCACCTTCATGTCCGGATGCGCGCGTCTTGAGGTCGTCGAGCGTGGCGAAGCCGTCGATGCCGGGCATCTGGCAGTCCAGGAACACGATGTCGAAGCGCTGCTTCTTGGCAAGCTGGATCGCCGCCGATCCATCTGCCGCCTCTTCGGCCTCGAGCTTGAACCGGCTGGCCTGCAGCACCTTGCGTATGACCGAGCGCACCGTCGACGAATCGTCGACGATCAAGCACCCGCTTGGGCAGCCGCGCGCGGATGCAGCAGGTCGATCAGATCGCGCGTCTCCTGCAGATCGATCGGCTTGGCGAGCGCGCTGTCGACCTCGAGCCCGTCGGTCAGGACCTCGCGGGTCTTGAGCATGGCGGGCGCCGATCAGAACCGCCAGCGGGCGGCTGGGCGCGGCGCGGATCGACGTTGAGCAATTCCTGCCGCGCGGGCTTGGCAATCCGGGAATCGAAGAACACCACGTCGAAATTCTGACGCGCCAGCAATTCGCCCATCGCCACGGGATCGCCGGGCGGCGTCGAGCTCCGAAACTTCGACCGGAATCGAAGCCTGCGGCCGCAGCCCGGCGCAGGAGTTCGCGCTCCGGCGCCGCCTCGGACACGATCAGCATTTTCAGTGAGATGAAATCGTCGCTCATCCATCCGTCGTGTCATGCAAGGCATGCACTCCGGTCGTCCCCCTGGCCGATAAATGATCACTCAACGCTTGCGAGACTCCAGCATCCCCTCCGGAAAACGCCACGGGCTGAGGGTGTAATTAGACCCGGCAAATAGCAACCGAGGGTTGGGGAAAACTCCGCTTAAACCGCGAGTTCCATCGTCTCCAGGAACCGGACCGCCTCGCCCTGCGACGGCGGTCGACCAGTTCGCCCTGCCACATCACCTTTCGGCCGCGGACGAAGGTGCCGACCGGCCAGCCGGTCACGGTCATGCCGTCATAGGGCGTCCAGCCGGCGCGCGAGGCGATCCAGCGGTCGGTGATGGTCTCGCGGCGCTTCAGATCGACCACGGTCAGATCGGCGTCGTAGCCCGCGGCGATCCGGCCCTTGCGGGCGATGCCGTAGATGCGCGCCGGCCCCGCGCTGGTCAGATCGACGAAGCGCGCGAGCGAAAGCCGGCCGGCGTTGACGTGGTCGAGCATGATCGGAACCAGCGTCTGCACGCCGGTCATGCCGGAATGGGTCTTCGGATAAGGATGCGCCTTCTCCTCGCGGGTGTGCGGGGAATGGTCGGAGCCGATGGTGTCGATGACGCCCTGGGCAAGGCCCTGCCAGATGCCGTCGCGATGCGAGGCGTCGCGCACCGGCGGATTGAGCTGGGCGAGCGTGCCGAGCCGCTCGTAGCAGTCGGGCGCGGCAAGCGTGAGATGCGACGGCGTCGCCTCGCCGGTCGCGACATCCTTGTGCTCGGCCAGGAAGCCGATCTCCTCGCTTGGTCGTGACATGCAGCACATGCACGCGCTTGCCGGTTTCGCGGGCGAGCCTGATCAGACGCTGCGTGCACATCAGCGCCGCGGTGGCGTCGCGCCACACCGGATGCGAGCGCGGATCGCCCTCGACGCGCAGATGCATGCGCTCGCGCAGCCGGTACTCGTCCTCGGAATGAAACGCCGCCCGGCGGCGGATCGCCTTGAGCACATTGCGCACGCCCTCGTCGTCCTCGATCAGCAGCGAGCCGGTCGAGGAGCCCATGAACACCTTGACGCCGCAGGCGCCCGGCAGCCGCTCGAGCGTCGGCAAGCTCGTGGGTGTTCTCGCGCGTCGCGCCGACATAGAACGCGAAGTCGCAATGCATGCGGTGGTGCCCGCGCGCGACCTTGTCGGCCAGCGCCGCGGCGTCGGTCGTGGTCGGCTCGGTGTTGGGCATCTCGAACACCGCGGTGACGCCGCCCAGCACCGCGCCGCGCGAGCCGCGTTTCCAGGTCCTCCTTGTGGGTGAGGCCGGGCTCGCGCATATGCACATGGCTGTCGATCACGCCCGGCAGGACATGCAGGCCCCGGCAGTCGATCACCTCGGCGGCGGACGAGCCGACATCGCCGATCGCGGCGATCCGGCCGCCGGCAATGGCCAGGTCGCGCACGCCCTCGCCGTCCTGGTTGACGACCGTGCCGCCCTTGAGGATCAGGTCGTAGCTGCCCGCCATCACCGTTCCACCAATTCCAATCCGTCGCCCTTGAGCGGCCAACATCAGCGGCTTACGTTCGCCGGAGGCAACAAGGAATCGCATGAAAGCGGCACTTCTCCCCGACCGCGGCGTGGTCAAGGTCGCGGGCACCGACGCCCGCGGGCTTTCTCAACGGGCTGCTGACCACGGACGTCACCAAGGTGACGCCCGACGCAGGCGCGGTTCGGCGCGCTGCTGACGCCGCAGGGCAAGATCATCGTCGACTGCATCGTCGCCGAGGCGCCGGCCGAGGACGGCGGCGGCTTCTTCCTCGATTGCCCGCGCGCGCTGGCGCCGGCGACTCGTCGAGAAGCTCAATTTCTACAAGCTGCGCGCCAAGGTGATCTGCGAGGATCTGTCCGAGGTGCTGGGCGTGATGGCGGTCTGGGACGGCAGCGGCGACGACCGAATATGGCCTGGTCTATGCCGATCCGCGGCTGCCGGCGCTCGGCCAGCGCGTCATGCTGCCGCCGCATCTGGCGAAGGAGGCGGCCGCCGATCTCGGCGCCGAGCTGATGGAGGCCGCCGCCTACGAGGCGCACCGCATCGCGCTCGGCGTGCCGCGCGGCGGGCTCGATTTCATCTACGGCGACGCCTTCCCGCACGAGACCGACATGGACCAACTCGCCGGCGTCGATTTCGACAAGGGCTGCTACGTCGGCCAGGAGGTGGTGTCGCGCATGGAGCATCGCGGCACCGCGCGCAACCGGATCGTGCCGGTCGCGGCCGAAAGCTTCGCCCCCGACGCCGGCGTGCCGGTGATGGCCGGCGACAAGCAGGTCGGCACCACCGGCTCGCACGCCGGCAACCGCGGCCTCGCCATGCTGCGGCTCGATCGCGTCGCCGACGCGCGCGCGGCCGGCACGCCGCTCACCGCCGGCGGCGTCGCCGATCAAGCCGCGCAAGCCGGACTGGGCGACGTTCGCCTGGCCGGGGGAGAAGCGTGATGAGCGGCGCCGTTCTTCACCCCGACGGCCTGCACCGCTGCCCCTGGCCGAGCCAGGACGACCCGGTCTACGTCAACTATCACGACGACGAATGGGGCGTGCCGGAGTACGACGACCGCGCGCTTTACGAGAAGCTCGTGCTCGACGGCTTCCAGGCCGGGCTGTCGTGGATCACCATCCTGCGCAAGCGCGACAACTTCCGCCGCGCCTTCGATGGCTTCAAGCCGGAAAAGATCGCCCGCTACGATGCGCGCAAGAAAGCCAAGCTGATGGCCGACGCCGGCATCGTCCGCAACCGCCTCAAGGTCGACGGCGCGGTGCTGTCGGCGCGCGCCTATCTCGAGGTGATGGAAAAGGGCCCGGGCTTCTCGGCGTT